>CABMCB010000103.1 GCA_902384455.1 uncultured archaeon | reverse complement strand
GGATACCCACTATACACATTAATCGGCCACTTATTCGCTCAAATACCTGTGGGAGACGTCGCCTACCGCATAAACCTAATGAGCGCAATATTCGCCGCACTAACAGCAGCCACCGTCTACCTACTAGCACAACAAATAACAAAAGCGCCAATACCCTCCGCAACAGCCGGACTCGCATACGCCTTCACACCAATAAACTGGAGCCAACCAACAACAGCAGAAGTATACACACTACACGGACATATCGTGGCATTAGTTGGGTACCTCCTGTTCAGATGGCAAAAAGAAAAAAACCCGACCCTCCTATACGCAACAACACTGACATTCGGCCTAGGACTAGCCCACCACGTATCAATGGCAATACTAACGCCGGCCTTCCTTTACGTCGTGTGGAAAAGCGAACCCCGGATAATAAAAGAGAAGGCAAGACTTCTTCGTCTCGTCCTTGTGGCATCAATAGGCCCGCTCATGTATTTCCTGCTGCCGATAAGAGCGGCGTTGGGGGCAAAATACGTTTGGGACAGGCCGGACACTGTTGAGGGATTCATCGCGACGATTACGTTGAAAACGCATCGAAGCCAGCATTTCATCAACTTCACCGCGACAGAAAGCGTCTTTAGGGTATTCGGCCTCCTGAAGCTGTATGTACTTCAGTTTTCGTTTGCTGGCCTGCTTGCCGTGTTTGGCTTCATGCGCTGGAGGAAATACCGCCTTTTCTTTGAGTACACGCTGCTGCTTACTGCGTGCGAAACGTTCTATGCTACGTACCTCAACGCAGTATCATTCTCAACAACCGCGTTTGGGATACCCGCTTTGACTGCGCTTGCCGTGTGGATTGCTATAGGGCTCGACGAAGCAAGGACGGGATTAAGAAAAAGAACTGGTGAAACAGCCGCAAAAGCATGCGCCATACTGCTGGCGATATTGACGGTAACGTTGCTATTAGCGTCTGGATTCAACGAAAACGACCGTTCGGGGACATATCTACCGCGAGACTACGAAACAGCCATCCTAAACCAACTGCCGCCAAACGCAACGCTATTCACACAAGGAGACAGCCACGTCTTCATGATGTACTACCTAAACGGGATCGAAAAAATCAGGCCGGACGTACACGTAGTCGACCGCATAGGACTAATGACAGACTTCTACGGCAGCGACTTCCCTCGACTGCCTCTTAACGACAGAGTAAACCGTTTCCTTGAAAGAGAGGAAGCAGAAGCGAAAAGCGGACACCCCGTATATTACACGGCAAAAGCAGGAGACATCCCGCCAGCATACAAACTAGTACAAGAAGGCCTTGTTTACCGGCTAATCCAAAAAGGACAAAACTACACACCCACCGACCCCTG
Source organism: uncultured archaeon (assembly GCA_902384455.1). Taxonomy (GTDB): domain Archaea; phylum Altiarchaeota; class Altiarchaeia; order IMC4; family SCGC-AAA252-I15; genus CABMCB01. Next base: position 32,255 of record CABMCB010000103.1, on the reverse strand, counting down.
GAGCACATACAAAATCCGAGGCTTAGGAGAAAACATCGAAAACTCAGAAGACATGGTGAGGGAAATGGAGGCCACATACTACCTTAGAAAAAGCGAGTACAACAAAAACGCAGGACGCGCCAACGACGCAGAAAAAGACGCCGAAGAAGCCGCAAAAATAGGGTATGACATACCAGGAGTACAGCATAACGTAGGACTGCTCTACTTAGGCCTACAAAACAACAACGCCCTACCGGCACTCGCCAAATCAGTCGAAATCGACCCGACAAACGCCGGAGCCTGGGAAGACTACGGATACGCCCTCGTAACAACCGGCAATTACACGACCGCAGAATACGCGCTTAAACAAGCTCTGACAATTGACCCCACACTCAGGTTTGCCAGGCAAAATCTCGCAGGCCTCTATTTCACAACCAACAGAGATCAACAGGCCCTAAACGAGTATCAGATACTGCTTAAGGAGTATCCGCAGTACGCCTTGCCGTACAAGCAGATAGGAGTCATACTCTACAACAACGGCAAAGCCAAGGAAGCGGTAAAATACTTCAATACGGCTCTGCAACTAAGCCCCAACGACCCGGACGCCGAAAAACTCCGCGCAGCAATCACTCAACAAAACGCGACAACCCCCACATAGACTTACTTAATACCTAGTTTTCCTATTTTGTTCTTTATGTTGGACAGGCAGAAGATAGCGGAAATCGCCGGCGCCTACGACAAAAACAAAATCACTATCGGGGCACTAGCAAGCCACAGCGCCATAGACGCAGCAGACGGCGCCGCAGAAGAAGGATTCAAAACAATCCTCTACGCACAAAAAGGCCGAGAAGCAACATATGCCCGCTACTTCAAAAGCCAATGGGCGGAAAACAAAAGAGTGCGCGGCTGCGTAGACGAAGTCGCAACCTACAGCAAATACGCCGAACTAGCAACACCACAAGAACAAAAAAAGATGAGGGCGAAAAACGTCCTCTTCATACCAAACAGAAGCTTCAGCAGCTACATACCGCTAGAAACGATAGAACACGAATTCGAAGTCCCGATAGTAGGAAGCAGAAACATGCTTGCCACAGAAGAAAGAGGAAGCAAAAGAGACTACTACTGGCTACTCGAAAAAGTAGGCCTCCCCTTCCCAGAAAGAATCACAGACCCCAAAGACATCAATGAACTCTCAATAATCAAACTTCACCACGCCCAAAAGAAACTCGAACGAGGATTCTTCACCGCATCAAGCCACAAAGAATACAAAGAAAAAAGCGAAAGGCTACTCAAACAAGGAGTCATAACGCAAGAAGACCTAAACCACGCACGCATAGAACGATACATAATCGGCCCCGTATTCAACCTCGACTTCTTCTACAGCCCCATAGAAGAGGAGATGGAGAAGCTGGAACTAATCGGCGTAGACTGGAGATTCGAAACAAGCCTCGACGGACACGTCAGACTACCCGCCGCACAACAACTAGCACTCGGCGAAAAACAAGCCATACCAGAATACACCGTATGCGGACACAACAGCGCCACACTCAGAGAAAGCCTGCTTGATGCCGCATTCGAACTCGGAGAAAAATACGTCCAAGCAACACAAGAATACTACAATCCAGGCATAATAGGCGCATTCTGCCTACAAACCTGCGTAGACAAAGACTTAAAATTCCACATATACGACGTAGCACCCAGAATCGGCGGAGGAACAAACGTACACGTGGCAGTAGGCCACCCCTACGGCAACGCACTCTGGAGAAAACCCATGAGCAGCGGAAGAAGAACCGCGATGGAAATAAGACGGGCAATAGAAGCAGACAGACTAAACGAAGTAATAACATAGCGCCTACGTAGATGCCTTACGCTGCCGCACCCTACCGCGAGTCATCTCCTCAAGTTCACGACGCAACGTTTCAACCTCGTCCGCACGCGGGAAAGAGGCAGCTGCCTGTTTGCTCACTTCCAGCGCACTCAAACTCAACGTCGAACGCGACTTACGAAGCTCACGAGCCTGCTCAGTACGCCATTTTTTAACGTCCTCCGCGCGAGCAACATCATCGTTTATTTTATCCATCGAGGTAGAACCTCCGCCAGGAGGACGAGACACCAAGCCTAGGTCATCAATACCTATGATACGCCGTTCACGCTGCTCAACCAGACTTTTCTCAGCCCACTCTTCCCACCACAAAAAAGTGGAAAAATCGATTACGTCAACATGAGCAAGCTTCAACGACGCCTTAACAGACCCATCACGCTCGGACGGAGAAAAAACGTCCATGACATCAGACTTCTTACGCCGCACAAAAACAAAGCGACCGCCATCAGACGACTCAACAGCACAACGCTCTTCATCCGCACGGTCAAAAGAAACAGACACCGCCTCAGAATCACGGGAAACCAAACCCAGACCCCTAAGAGCAGCAGTAGCATCAACAGGCCGCAGTTCCCCCAGATAACCCGCTTTTATTCTCAATAGAGTTGGGGGCAAGGGAGCAATACGCTCCTCAAACATAACTTCCAGACCAAAAGAGCCGGCAGACAAATATTGGAGCCACGCAGTATTCCCCCTCAGTAAAGGCTCAAGCGCAGACATACGTATCGCACGAAAACCAGACCGCTCAAGAGGACACTCGAAAACAGTATAGCCACCCAAAAGAGGGCCCTTCTGGACGTAAGACGCGCGAACCATCTGAACCTCAGGATTACCCCGGAGAGGAGACACAAGAGAAGACACGCTATCAGGCGTAAGATTTCCCATATCAGCATCAGACGTCGCCACAATAGTTGCGCCCACCTCATCAGCATACACAATACCCCTCAAAACAGCAAGCGCCTTACCCCTATTCACGCCCATAGACAACACGTGCGCCCCAAAATCCCCCGCAATCTTCGCCGTCCCATCAGAACTCCCATCATCAACCACAACCACCTCATCAACAAAACCCTGATTCTTTGCAGCCACAAGGGGAGCAACAACACCCCCAATAAAAGCCCCCTCATCATGCGCAGGAACAACCACCACAACCTTCTCAGGAGCCACAATAACATAACGCAGACTACAAAAAAGAAGGTATTAAAAGGCAACAGGAGGAATATATAGTAATGGTCAGTGGAGGCAGAACTCCGAAAACCCGATTTCTCTGCGACATAGACAGCGTACTAACCGAATACAACAAGTCCAAGATACACATAGCAACAATAGGCAGACACAGCGCACTAAACATCTTCAAAGGCGCGCACGACGAGGGATTCCCCACAGTCTGCATCTGCAAGAAAGGCGAAGAAAAACTGTACAAAGCCTACGGACTAGCAGACGAAATCATCCACGTCGAAGAATACGAGAGAATAATAGACGACGACGTCCAAGACCGCCTCAGAGAACTAAACAGCATCGTAATACCCCACGGAAGCTTCAACGCATACATAGAAGGAGACGAACTAGAAACCAAATTCTGCGTGCCAATGCTAGGCAACCGCACGTTACTACAATGGGAAAGAAGCCGCGACCTACAAACCAAATGGCTCCAAAACGCCGGACTAACCGTCCCAAAAATATACGAAAAACCATCAGACATAAACCAACTAGTCCTAGTAAAATTCCCAGGCGCACGAGGAGGAAAAGGATACTTCATAGCAGACAGCGAAGAAAGCTTCAACGTCAAAATGGACAGACGAATAAAAAGCGGCCTAGCAACAAAAGAAGACGCCAAAAGATGCCAAATACAAGAATACATAATAGGAGTCTCAGTCTACCCGCACTACTTCTACAGCCCGCTCAAAAAACAGGTGGAACTGCTGGGAGTAGACAAACGCTACGAAGCAAGCGTAGACGGAATAGGCAGAATACCCGCCCCAGAACAACTAGAAAACAAACTAACGCCAAGCTTCACAGTAGTAGGAAACTTCCCGCTGGTAGTAAGAGAAAGCCTGCTGCCGGAAATCTACGAAATAGGAGAAAAAGTAGTGGAAGCAAGCCACAAAATAGCCAAACCAGGAGCAATCGGACCATTCTGCCTAGAGACAATAGTCACAGAAAACCTCAAAGTAGTCGCGTTCGAAATAAGCGCCCGAATAGTCGCAGGATGCAACGCAGAAATAGGCCAAAGCCCATACGCCTACCTACTATACAACGAAGTCATGTACATGGGCAAACGCATCGCCCGAGAAATAAAAGAAGGCGTCAAACAAAACAGGCTAGGCGAAGTTGTCGCATAATATGCGAAGTCGGTTTATATAGCCAAATAAAAAAAGGTATTAAACTAGAGAAACTCGTCGATAAACGAGGGGTGAACTATGGCAGACAAATCAGAATCAACACCTGGGAGCCCAGCTCCAAAGGATATGAGTGTCAACCCAGATAGGGTCGGCATTCAAATGGACGTTTTAGACAACATTATAAGCGACCTAAACGACAACGCCGAACTCCAAAAGATATTTGGCGTACCCGTAAGCAGAGGCCTTGTAGTAGTCGCAGACACCAACGACCTACGAATCGAAGACGCAGGAAAGAAACCTCTTACAGAAGAGCAAAGTAAGACATTCCTAAAAGTCTTGGATGAGATTATCAGAGCCAACGCAATATAAAGAAAAGGGCATATCAGACGCAATACGCCAAACCCAAACCGGCACCCTCGTGGACGTCCGCGTAACACCGGGCTCTGCAATCGAAACAGCACAATACAGCCCGTGGGACAAAAGAATCCACGTGAAAGTTAAGGCCCGCCCAATAAAAGGCGCCGCCAACACCGCCGTAATCGCGTTTCTAACGCGGCTCTTGGGCCCCTGCGAAATAGTCTCTGGCGCCACGTCAAACAAAAAGACGATTCTGGTGCTAAACGCAGACGCGTCTGCAATCATCCAAAAAATAACGCAAAAAACAAGAATTTAAGTACAAAATACGAAATATAAAACGTAAACATTAAAAATCGAGTGACCGCACCGCGCTCACATCATCACAATCACGGAAATAACTTTGATAATGTTCAACAAAACCTCACCCACCCGGAAGATAAACGGACAAAGAGGAACAACAAACAAAGACCTTATTCTGTGAACAGAACATAGTGAGCCGCTGCGGTTGCCAAAAAAACAAACAAAAAGGTAAACAAAATGGCAAAAGCACCCGCAGACACAATAAAATATAACATATACGCTGAAATCAACATAGACGGCGTCGTAGAAAAACCCGACGTCGTCGGGGCCATATTCGGCCAAAGCGAAGGACTACTAGGAGAAGACTTAGAACTCCGAGACCTACAAAAAACAGGCCGAATCGGCCGCATAGAAGTCGACCTCAGAACCAAAGGAGGAAAAAGCACCGGCACGTTAATCGTCCCAAGCAGCCTAGACATGGTGGAAACAAGCATTATAGCGTCCGCCGTAGAAACAGTCGACCGCGTAGGACCATGCAACGCAACCATAAAGGTGACCAACGTCGAAGACGCGCGAGGCACCAAACGGAAGGCGATGGTAGAACGCGCAAAAAGCATCCTGACAAAGCTGATGGACGAAGAGATACCGGAGACTGAAGCCCTAACTGAAGAAGTCAGAAAGTCTGTTCAACTAGCCGAGATAATAACGTACAAGGGACTGCCTTCAGGCCCCGGCGTTGAAACTGCAGACAGCGTCATCATAGTCGAAGGACGCGCAGACGTCTTAAACCTCCTTAAATGCGGCATAAAGAACGCCGTCGCAGTAGGAGGAACGAACGTGCCGCGCGTCATACGAGAGATAAGCAAAAGCAAAACAGCTATTGCCTTCGTTGACGGAGACCGCGGAGGAGACATAATCCTAAAGGAGCTGGCTCAAGTAGCAGACATCGATTTCGTCGCCCGCGCACCACCCGGAAAAGAAGTGGAAGAACTAGGGAAGAAAGAAGTCATTATGGCGCTCCGCAGGAAAGCCCCACTCAACCAACTACCCAGCGAAAACAACTCCAACATAGAACAAACCAACGAAACAACAACCCACGACGAAGACCCCCTAAAGAAGGAACTAGCAGACGTCAAAGGCAAACTTATGGCACGCCTATTCGACGAAAACCTAAAACGCCTGGAAGAAGTCGAGATAAAAGACCTAATCACAGCGATAGTCAACATTAAGCCAAAATACGTTGTTTTTGACGGAATCGTAACACAACGGATAATAGACGCCGCAGCACTAAACAGCGTAAAATGCATAGTGGGAGTAAGCAAAAGCGGAGACATAAACAACATGAAGAACATACAAGTAATCACAGACGACACTCCAACACACAACAACACATAACGCCATGATAGACAGAACGCTTGTCTACCGCGGAACAGGCACAATAAAGGCTAACGGAACACAAATCGGAAAGGCAGACTCACTCAACCTGATATTCCAAGCAGTCGGATTAGAGCAAACAAACGAAAAAAACAGCTGCTACGGAGTAATTACCGGCAGCATAACAGAGAAAAGCCTTATACCCCAATGGAACATCCATAAAGAGACCGACGCAGAACTGGAAGCCAAAATAGAACCCGCCAAAGGAGGCCAGCCGCTATGGATAGTCGTGAAGAAAATTACGTTCATAAACGACATACCTCATGATGGCACGCTCGATTCGGAGGAATTTCACGGCGAAAGCGAAGTGCTCGCAAGCAAGTGACGCTTCTTTTTAACAAGGACGCGCCCTTAGATTATGTATGCGGCTAGACGAAATTTCATCTACTGTAGAGGTTCCGGTGCCAGAGGACCCATTACAGAGGATTGTAGGGCAACGCACCGCCGTTGAGAAGGCACTCACTGCAGTCAGTCAGCACCGCCATCTCTTATTAGTAGGAGCCCCCGGCACGGGCAAAAGCCTTATAGCTCAAGCAATAGCATGCCGCCTGCCCAAACCCAGACAACAAATTCTTATCGTTCATAACCCGGCAAACCCCAACAGGCCAACAATAGAAATTGAAGAAAGACACGGCCCAAAAAAACCGAGTAAAAAAGAAGGGCAAGAGTTTTTTATGTCGCCGTTAGATGTGCCGGTAATCGTAGCAGAAAGGCTTGGGTTCAGATGCGCCACCTGCGGGGAAGCAAGCCCCCCTGACGAATTAATTTGCCCGCTATGCGGCACAGCAAAGTACATCACGGAAGATCTTGCTGGAGGATGGGTTGTGGACACGCCACCCAATGGAAGCATCGTCACAACAGAGGCCGTGCTAACCCAAAGAACGAACGACTTCGTGTACCGGCGAGAGGGGGAGAAGATTCGACGTATGCACGCGTCCTCCATCAGCGAGATTAAGGGGGGGGAGAAGAAAACGCACATAATAGTGCCTTTTGACAGACCCCAAATGATTCAGGCCACTGGCGCATCTGAAACAGAATTGCTGGGGGACGTACGGCATGACCCGTACGGCAGCCACCCGGACATTGGCACGCCAGCGTATTTACGCGTTGTTCCGGGAGCAATCCACGAGGCACATGAAGGTATATTATTCATTGACGAACTCCCGCACCTTGGCAGCCTACAGCATTTTATTCTGACGGCCATGCAGAACAATAAGTTCCCGATTGTAGGCCGGAATCCGCAATCAAGTGGCGCGAGTGTGAGGGTTGATGATGTCCCCTGTAGATTCTTGTTTGTTGGAGCGTGCAACATCCGGTGGGTGGAGAACATTCTTCCGCCCCTGCGCAGCAGGATAATCGGCAACGGTTATGAGGTGCTTTTGGATGTTTCTCTGCCGGACACTGAAGAGAACAGGCAGCAGTTACTCCGTTTCGTAGCACAGGAAATACGCTCGGACGGCAAGATACCTCACGCCACGATAGAAGCGTTTGACGTATTTTTGAACGAGGCGCGTAGGCGGGCCAAGGATATTGATGACGTAAGAAATGCGTTAAGTTTGCGCTTAAGGGATTTGGGGGGTATTGTGAGGGTTGCGGGGGACATAGCAAAGGCGGATAATGCCCTCTTAATTGAGGCAAAACATATGAAGAAGAGTGTTGAGGAATCGAAGAGTATTGAAGCGCAGCTTGAGGACCAGTACGGTTCTGTTTGGTCGGGTATGGATAAGGATAGGGGGAGAACGAGCAATAAACGTTCCTTAGGCAGCAGTTACGTCTAAATTCCCCGTTGATGGAGGGGGGTTACTTCCGGTATTCTGGTGTTAGTTGGCGCCAAACAGGAACGGTTTAGGCACTATGCTTAGGGACGGAAGACGCCATAAAAAAAATAGGCACTACAGAACTGCCTGCTGCGAAATAACATACGGGAGAAGCAGCACCACACACAAAGCAGAGTAACCCAATTTAATACTGCGCCCCCTAAGAGTAAATGATGGCAGACGCCGCACTAATAGACATAGGAGGCATGACCACCATCATAATAAGTGCCGGAATTATACTTCTAGCTGCCCTACTCGGATACAAATCAATATACATCGTCCGACCTTTTGAAAGAGGAATAATAGAACGCTTCGGAAAATACAACCGAGCAACAGGACCCGGACTTGCACTTCTCCTACCGTACGCCGAACGCATCCAGAGAGTGGATATGAGAGAAAGCCTAATCGACATACCCCCACAGGACGTAATAACAAAAGACAACGTCAAAATCATGGTCGACGCAATAGTGTACTTCAGAGTAACAGACCCATTCAAAGTAGTCTACAACGTAAGCGTATTCGAAGACGCAGTAGCGAAACTAGCGCTCACAAACCTCCGCCAACTAGTAGGCAGCCTATCACTAGACGAAACACTCACACTAAGAGAACGCATGAACACCGCATTAAGACAACAACTAGACGACGTCGCAAACAGATGGGGCGTACAAATAACCCGCGTAGAACTAGAACACATAGAACCCCCAAAAGACATAACTGAAGCAATGGGCATGCAAATGAAAGCCGAACGCACCAAAAGAGCGGCCGTATTAGAAGCAGAAGGATACCGTCAATCAGAAATACTAAAAGCTGAAGGAAAAAGACAAGCAGACATGCTAGACGCAGACGGCCGCGCGCATGCCATAAGGAAGATTGCGGACGCGGAGAGGTACAAGCAGGTCACTTTGGCTCAGGGCGAGTCCGAGGCGATACAAAGCGTTTTCAAGGGGATACATGAAGGGAAGGCGACAGAAGACGTTCTGGCTTTTAAGTACATAGGTGCATTGGAAAAAATAGCTGAAGGAAAAGCCACAAAAGTTTTCATGCCTCTTGAACTGACGCGGCTTATGAGCGGAGTGGAAGCGATAAGAGAAGCCGTGACCGACGGAAAAAATAAAGAAGAAAAACACACCCATAAAGAAGAAGAGAAGAAGGACGTGTAACGTAAGAAGAAGAGTAATAAAACACGTTCATACGTCCTATTGTTTTTTGAGTACTGCCGAACTCAAAATAGGAAGTAAAATAGTCGCGTCACCATAAACAACCGCCGATTGACCACGCTCCTTCAACTTACCCCACGACTTAGCCTCCTTTGGTGCAGCACCAGAAAGAGACCCATCATACTCCGCAGCAGTTGTCACATACACACTATAATCCAAACCACCCCGCAAGAGGTTTACACCCAACGTATAATGCTTTGAAATTCCACCACCAACAATTAACGCGCCGGTTCTTTCCGATTCAAAAACCAAATCAAAAATCGCCTGCATGTCCCCCGTGACATCCAGCGAAAAATCACGGTGATTTTGTTTGAACATAAACATCTGTAGGCCGATTGCAGAGTCTATTAATCCAGGGGAGAATATGGGCACGCCTGCATCTAAACAAGAGACTATGAAACTGTCCTTCTTTCCTTTTCTCTTCAGTTCTTCACCAACCAATTGAATGAAGTCTCTGGGATTTGTTATTTTGTTTTTTTTATATGCTTTCAGGAGCCACGGCTGCAGCGCTTTTTCTAATCTTTCATAGCATTTGTTTGGTACTAGTATGTTGCCTATCCGATTTATGTTTTTTTTATGTAGTTCGACGTCGTCTAGATTAAAATCACCTAGGGGATACTCTTCAAAACATCGTATAATGTCATGGTCTATCGCGCCGCCTGTAGTAACAACAACATCAACAAAACCGCTTTTAACTAAATCTATAAACGTGCCTCTCAGGCCGGTTGCCATGAGGTTCCCAGTGAACGTTAGGAATGTGGTACAGTTTTCCTCACTCATGCGTCGCAGCAACTGCGCGGCATTATCTAAATTCGTGGCTTGAAAACCCAATGCTGCGCTGTTTTTTAAACACTCTTCGAGGGTTGTTGAGCCGTTCATATGGACGTCAATAACTGAGTGTTTAGCCATGTACTCCTTCATTACTGCCAGCTAATTTAAAAACGCGTCTTTTTTATGTTCTTTTCTACGTTATCTATACGCTCGGACAAACGGGCATTCAAAATGAACATTACAGATTTGAAACCGAACAGCACAGTTGATAAACTTGATGTTGAAGTGATTAGTAAAGACGATCCCAGAGAATTCACTACCTTCAGAGGTAGTGGTAGGGTGTCTTCTGCTGTTATTAAGGATAAAACAGGAACTGCTAAACTCTCCCTTTGGAACGATGAAATAGAAAAAGTTAACGCGGGAGATAAAATCACAATAGAAAACGGATGGGTCAAAGAGTACCGCGGTGAACTGCAAGTTAGCGCAGGCCGCAACGGAACATTAACTGTACACTAAAATTTTTATTTTTATGGATGGCGCAACCCCTTTTTTTGTAGTGCCTAAACTCTTTTCTTCTTCTGCCCTGCTGCCCTCCTAAATACAGGAAGTGAGGGGGGTGTCACATAAACAAAACCTAAAACCAACAAACACACCAATTAACACCGCCAAAAGACATTTATAAATCCCCCACCCAATAAACTACATACTCTTACCCCCGAGGACTCAACATGGCAAAAAGATTATCTGAACTATACGGGATGGACATCTACTCCGCAAAAGGAGCATACTTAGGCAAAACAGAAGACATAATACTAAACCTGGAAAAAGGAGAAGTAATGCGCCTCTCGCTTAGGCCATTCAAAGGCGGAGTGCTGCCAGGAGATGAAGTAAAGAAGATACTCCAATACGAAAGCATAGCATACTCCGACGTAATAGAAGTTGGTGACATCGTCCTGGTCCAAAAAGGGCCTGCTGCGCCCAAACAACCAGCAAAATAAACCCTTACTGCGGCGCCCCATGAAAATCCGGACAGTGGGCGTAGCTACAAACCCAGACCTAAAAAACATAAAACTCCTAAAAACACTAAACGCCCTGCTTGAACCGCATTTCACCGTCTTATTCTCAAAAACCGCCGCAAAAAAAATAGGGAAAAAAGGAACACCCCTGCCAGAACTTGAATGTGACATACTGTTCTCCGTCGGAGGAGACGGAACATTACTCTCTGTCCTCCAATCCATACGAAACAACCCCCTAATCCTAGGAATAAACACCGGCAGAGTCGGCTACCTAAACGAACTCGCCCCAAAAAACATAGAAAACGGAATAAAAAACCTCCTATCCGGCAACTACACAATAGACAAACGCACGCGCCTAACCACCCCCCCAAACAAAACAGCCCTCAACGAAATCAGCATACACCCAAAAAAATCAGCAAGCCTGCTCGAATTCTACATAACCCTCAACGACTACCCCATCGCAAATCTAAGAGCAGACGGCCTGCTAATAAGCACGCCCACAGGCTCAACCGGCTACAACCTAAGTCAAGGCGGACCAATACTACACCCCGACACACACGCCTTCGTCATAACCCCCATAAGCCCCTTCCTACGAAGTCACAGCCCAATCGTAGTGCCAGATACCGCGCAAATAACAGTCCGATTAATACGACCAAACAAACGAGCCTGCTTAGTCGCCGACAGCAACGTGCTACAAGAACTCGAGCCCCACAGCGAGATAAAAATAACGCGCCACAAAAAAGACGCGCAATTCGTCCGCTTCGACTCACACGCACGCGACAAACACGCAGCATACAACCGCCTATTTTCGGCCGCACATAAAAAATGAACACCGCACTCGACAATCTACTGAGGCGTTACCTGATGGAGGACGCGTCGCTAGGCGACCCCACATCAGACCTGGTTCCCCACAAACAAGTCACAGCACATGTAATCGCGCAGTCTGAGTTGGTTGTTTCCGGCATACAAGAGGCTATGCGGCTCGTAGATTTAACCTGTCTTAAAGCCGTAAGCAAAGCAAAAGACGGGGAAAAAGTAAAACCCGGACGAATTTTAATGGAAATCAAAGGAGATAGTCACAGCATATTGACTCTGGAGCGCACAATACTCAACATCCTGATAGAAATGAGTTCCATAGCCACAGAAACGCACAAACTGCGTTCTTTAGCCAAAGAAGGCAACCCAACGATTCAAATAGCCGCCACCCGGAAAACAACACCCGGATTCAAAACGCTGTCTAAAAAAGCAGTCCGCACCGGCGGGGGGGACCCTCATCGGTTAACTCTAAGTCACATGATTCTATTAAAAAATAATCACATAGCGTTGTTCTCCTCCGTCCGAGCAGCTGTCGAGAAAGCATGTAAGGATGCGTCTTTCACGCAGAAAATCGGCGTAGAAGTGGAAACACCCCAACAAGCGGTTGAGGCGGCTACAGCAGGCGCTGATTTGATTCTAATCGACAATCAGCCGCCTCAAAAGATCAAGGAAACAAGCAGTCTGCTGGCTAGGAAAGGATTCAGAAATAAAATTATCCTGGAAGTCAGCGGAGGAATATCGCGCGAAAACGCAAAGAAGTATGCAGCGGCAGGAGCAGATGTATTGTCCACCTCCTCCATACTGCATCCGCCTCGAGTTCAAATACACCTGTCAATACTTCCATGAGGTACCTGCTTGTAGTAACGTCTGTTGCATCGAAAAAGGATGCGCGGCGTCTAGCGAGACTATTAGTATGCGAACGTCTGTCCTCTTGCGTAAACATCCTCCCTGCAGAAAGCGTTTACAAATGGGGCCCAAAAATAGCAGAAGAAAAAGAATACGTCCTCTTATGTAAAACCGAATCTGCCAGATACAAAAAAATAGAGGAACTACTCCTAAACGAGCATCCATATGCGCTTCCCGCCATCTACGCACTCCCTGTAGAAAAAGGAAGTAAAAACTACCTAAAGTGGGTCTCAACGCAGTTACGCAAAAAAACTAGCGAAGAATCCGTCTACCCTCCGTCATATCTACAAGAGTAGACGGTCGTCCGACCGGGCAACGTCCCGCATCCAAAAACCATTCAACATCTCTAATAACGCGTTCATCCACCTGTGTTGGGTCTGCTGTCGGGGGCGCTCCGCTTTTGTTGGCGCTTGTTGCGGTTATGGGTGATTTAACTGCTTTCACGAGGGCGATGGCTACTGGGTGCGCAGGAATCCTAAAACCCACGGTTTGTCCGCCTAAAGCGACGTCTTTCAACGAGTTGTTTCTGCGCCGCAAGATAAACGTGTAAGGTTCAATTGCGTGTTTTTTCATAAATTCGGCATCGTCGTTTGAGAGCTCTGCGTATTCCGCTACCATGCCTATAGAATCGCACGCAACAGTCAGCGGCTTATTCGCTCCTCGCCCCTTTACCTGAAATACCCTTGATACTACATTAAAGGACGTGGCTAGGCCGCCCAGTCCGTACAGTGTGTCTGTCGGGTATACTGCGAGTTCTCCTTTAGAAATAGCCTCGGCGACTTCCTTTATAGCCCTTTCGTCCGGGTGTGCGGGATCTACAGTCCGCCGGTTCATGTTATGGGCCTGTGAATCCGCATTTGCAGGAGTATTTTGCCGCGAGTGCTCGGGCAGGGCTGCTGCGGACTATGACCTCTCCGCATGCTGGGCACGGGAATTCCACATAATCCTTTAGGACTTCTGTGCCGAAGCTTGCGCATTTTTTGACCATGTCTAATATACAGGTTAAGATGGCTATATAAAGGAAGTTACGGTCTACTCCTCCCTTTTATCCCCTTAAATCAAAAATACTGCTGGCAAACTGCCTTTTCATTAAGTTACGATGTCTGATAAACCTCTGCCAGGAGATAAAGTAAAAATAGTCACGCCTGATGGAGTGGTTGAAGGCGTGTGGATGGAGCGTCCGGAGCTGCTTTCTTCCGATTTCATAACCCTGAAACTCAGTTCCGGATACAATATGGGCGTGGACAGAAAGAGGATTCTTAGCATGGACGTGGTTTCTCGCCACGTTCCTACATCCCCCCCTCGTAGAGAGTCGATTAAAACATCAAATAAACTGCCGACCGTTGCCGTTTTATCGACGGGGGGGACAATATCTTCGCGGGTGGATTATCAAACCGGCGGTGTCTCTGCGGCGGTGACTGCTGAAGATTTGGTGGCTGCTGTGCCTGAAATATCAGAGCATGCTAACTTGTCTGCGAAGGCTGTTATGAATGTTATGTCTGAGGACATGACTCCTAAGAAATGGGTTCAAATGGCGGATGCTGTCGTCGATGCGCTAAGTGATTCGGACGGTGTTATCGTGACTCATGGGACGGATACTATGCATTTCAGCACTGCTGCGTTGTCCTTTCTCTTGTCCGGTCTAGGCAAGCCTGTCGTATTTACCGGTAGCCAGAGGTCGAGCGACCGCGGCAGCAGCGACTCGTTCCTAAACCTGTTTTGTTCGGCAGTGTTCGCCGGGGGGCCTATTGCGGGCGTTTCTCTTGTTATGCATGAGAACATGACAGACGGAGCGTGTCTTGCGCACAGGGGGGTGAATGTAAGGAAGATGCACACAAGCAGGCGGGATGCTTTCCAGAGCATAAACGACGCTCCGTTGGCGAGAATAACGATCGACGGTAAAATACACGTCTTAAACGGCAAGCATAAGGTCCGTGATAACAGTCTGCCTGATGTAAAGGGCGGGTTTGAGGAGAAGGTGGGGTTGCTTAAGGTTTATCCCGGCATGCCGGCGGACGCGATAGATTACTTTGTTGATAAGGGTTATCGCGGTATAGTGATAGAGGGCACAGCGTTGGGTCATGTGCCGACAAACAGCGAGAACAACATTATCCCCGGGATAGAACGGGCTGTTGAATCTGGCATGCTTCTTGCTATGACTACGCAGTGCCTTTATGGGCGGGTTCATCCTCACGTTTACTCAAATCTGCGCAAACTAAGTAGTATGGGCGTCGTTTATTGCGAGAATATGCTGTCTGAGGTGGCTTACGTGAAGTTGATGTGGGTTCTCTCTCAGGTGGGCGATGTAAAAGCGGCCTCTAATATGCTTGTTTCCCCCGTAGCTGGAGAGATTACTGCGCGAACAGAGCCGTAACGTAACTTATTCTTTCAGTTTCTTTATGACTTCTAACAAATCCTTCATGTTGTCGTAGATGATGAAGGCGTTTCTCATACGTTCACTGTCCGTGTCTCCCAGCTCATTAGACGCTGACAAACGCGTATATTGTTCGTCATTAAGGGTGACCATAATCTTCTTTCTCATATATTCCCTCAAACTATACTAAAACTTTCTAATATATAAGCATAGATAAATACATTTGTGCGGGCGTAAAACACCCCGTAAACTACCAGTCAACAAACTCCAAAATACCTGGAGACGGCTCATAAACAAGGCCGCCATTCATCAGTAATCGAATGGCTTTCCTAGCTTCTTGGGGGTTGATGTTTCTTTTTTCCGCTTCTTGTATGACTGAATCAACCGGGGCCACTTCTCTGCTCCTCAGTATCGAAAGCACTTCCTCCCTTACTACCGTAGTGTACATCTTACCCTTTTATGATTAACTGGCGGGGCTGGTGTGCGCGCCAAAGCGGATTGACGCAGCCCCGCCAAATGAAACTAACTGCGCGCAAGCAACCTCCTGGCGTTGTCAGACAACGCATACACATCCACCCGCCTGTTAAGCCGCACACTCTTTCCAACCCTAACGATAAGCGGATAAGGCACATTCGGCTTACGCTTAACTTCTGCCTCATTTAGGCCTCTTAATTTCCTAATCAGCGATCCAAGGCTGCGTATGTCTTTGTTCAGGGCCTCGCTTATCTCCGGGATGCTTAGGCTTTCCTTCTCTAAGAGGAGGCGCATTATGTCCTGTTGCGTGGGTGAAAGCTCCTCCATGAAATTAATGTACATTTTTTGTTCGGCTGCTGCCTGTTTAACGTCCTCTTTGTCAGTAAAAACGGCAGCGGTAGACTCTTTCATCCTTTGTTCTGCAGGCGAGTCTCCAAGGCCTTTTTCCACGGTTGAGGCATCAATGGTGAAAATGTCGTTTCTGGCGCAGTATTCAATCACCTTCTGTCCGTTATCCAAAAGGAGGCGAGGCACGTGGTGAGCAGACTCGCAGAGCCTCCGCAGGCCTTCATCGGTAAAGGGTTTGGTTCCCGTCCCTTGGGCCCAGCGGATGCGTAATTCAACCACTCCCCCCAATTCCCCAACAGAAAGTGGCTTTAGTGTTATTGACTTACTTTTTCGGTCTCTGAAAGAGGATTCGGCCGAAATTATGTCTTCAAGGCCTGGTAATCCGAAGAAGGCCATGAATACGTTGGCTGCGCGGTCGTTTACTATCCTTAGCCATTTGTATAATTCTGGTTTGTAGTCTTGTGCTTCGTCAAATGTTAGGAGCATTTTTTTGTTTCCTAATCTTTTGCTTAGTTCGCCGCCGAAGCTTGTGTGGTCTGTTTTTGAGAGGTTCCATCTTTTCCAAAATGGGAGTGCGTTTGTTATCCTCTGCATTACTTCTTCGGGTTCTTCGTATGCGTCGAATGAAACGAGGTAGTCTATTTCGGGCGGCTTTTTTCTTATCAGCTGGTTCATGAACGTTGTTTTTCCGTATCCTATGGGTGCTGTTACCACGATTATCCTGTCCCAGCCGTTTATGCATTCTTGGATTTCCGCGTATTCTCCGTGTCTTTCTACGATGGGTATGTCCATCGCAGACGACTTAATGAATGGGCTGAGTTTCCATCCGAATTTTCGATAGTATGCGCCTCTTTCCATGTTATTATACGTCAAGAAAGTACGTCACCGTGACGTACAATAACTTATCTACAAACCTGCTTAAAAACATATCTCTCACACAACTCTCACAAACACCTCAAAAGTCAAAATTTAATAAAATCTTCTAAAAAACAAGTCACAAAAATAAGTCACTTAAACAAAATACGTCAAACCCATGACTTACAATCTTGACTTACTGCCTAACCGTCGTATTTTAACTGCACACGGCACATAAACTATGCGTATGCGAGTTGGAATAGACGACACAGACAGCAAAGACGGCATGTGCACCACATACTTGGCCGCGCTTTTGCAGAAGAAACTGGGGGGTAGCCAAGACCCTGCTTTAGTCCGCCTTAACCCCAACATCCCCTATAAGACACGCGGGAACGCGGCGTTAGCTCTTACCTTAGATGGCGACCCGAAAGCAGCAGTACTGGCAGAAGTCCGCCGGCTTGCTCACGTCCACTCACCAAACACGCAGCCCGGAGTTGCATTCCTCGCAGAAACATCAAAAAGCAGTCAACGCATCCTAACGGAATTCTACCGCCGCACAGTAAGCGAGCACGTCACAATAGACGACGCGCAAGAAGTTGCAAATAAGGCCGGAATAGAAGTCATAGGTTTGAACGGCGGCCGCGGTATTGTGGGGGCTGTTGCTGCGTTGGGTTTCACAAAGGATGAGCCTCATACTTGGGAGCTTTTGGCGTATCGTTCGCCTGAAAACTGCGGTAAAAAAAGGAGGATAGACGAGGAAAGCGTTATTCGCATGGATTCGTTAGCGTTGGATACTTTCGGCAACGTTGATCCGGAGTCTGGCCGTGTTCTTATTGCGCCTCATGGGCCTGACCCGGTTCTTTATGGCGTACGCGGTTTATCGCGCGAAGCTGTTGAAGAGGCGGACAATATGGTGTCTGCGTTTGAGCCTGTTGAGTTTAAGCAGGTGTTTTTCACCAATCAGGGCACTGACGCTCACTTAAGGATGAAGAAGCTGTCTGAGGTGTTGCCTTATGATAATGTGTGTGCGGAGGTTGTTGTTTCGTCTTCTGCGCGTGTGTTGTCTGGGGGGCATGTTGTTTTGGGTGTGTCTGATGGTTCAGGGTCTTTAGATGTGGCCGCGTATAGGCAGAGCGGAAGGTTGAGGGATGTACTTAAGGGTCTTGGTTCGGGTGACCGCGTGGTTATTTGTGGGGGTGTTGGAAAGTACGTCAAAACGATTAATTTGGAGAAAATCGGTGTTTTATCATTGGAAGAGAAGATGGTGCGGCGTGCTCCTGTTTGCTGTGGGAAGTCTATGACTAGTGCGGGGTCTGGGAAGGGGTTCAAGTGTAAGAAATGTGGTAAGAAGGCGGGTGATAAGCAGGTGTCTGTACGTCGTGACGTGCTTCCGGGGTGGTATGAGGCGGATGTTGGGGCGCGCAGGCATCTTTCTAAGCCGCTTATCCGGTAATTCCCATAAATCGGATAAAGGTGGGCACAACCAATATGCCCATCAGGTGGGTTCTGCTTATGCCTAACTGTATCGGCAGTATCCCTATGGCCGTGGCGACGGCAAGGGTAAAGACGCCGTATGCTCCTGTAAAGTACGTCACAAGGGCTAACACAAGCAGTATTGCCGCGTAATTTAGGTTTTTTTCGGGCACTTTGTCGTAGACTTTGTTTAGTTGTCTTCCAAGTTTAATTTGGATAACCGCCGCCGGCAGCACTGTGATGGCTGCCGTTCCCACAATCAAAAGTAAGTCGGGCCATGTCATATTGATGACTTTTCCGACGGCTACTGCGACGCCGCTTCTTGGATTGCCAAGAGCATAAAGCGAGACGAAACTAAAAATTGCGTCGCTTGTGTTTATTGCCGCTATTGAAACAAGGAACTCCTCTGTGCTGGCCTTAAATCTGCTGTATAAAATGATGGCTACTTGTCCCGGGCTCATTGATGGTAGCACGCCGACAATCGCTCCGCCTAGTGAACCTAAGACTCCTGCTTTTATTGAACTTCCATCTAGTGTGGTGCGGGCGTATGGCTCCTGAGGTATTCGTGCAGTCTTGGCGGGGAGCGCCGTAATTAGGTTTGCCATCCCAAATAAGCCTGAAAATACGGGGAAGAACATTTGGGCGCTTGAGAGGGCCGTCTGTTTAAACATGAGTAAGCCAAGCGTTCCAGACAGGGTTAATACAGTCAATGCCGCAATTTTTCTTTTTCCTTTTTCACGTAACACAAGGTAAGCTACGCTTACGGCAACGACTGCATACATTACCTCCCTGAGTTCTTGGTGCACCCACGGAAGAATCACGAGCGCGATGGGTATGAGCATAAGAGACGTTATGATTCCGATAATTCCCCCGTATGTAGTCAAAAGCACGGCCTTCAATCCTCTGCCTTCTAAAACAAGACGGTGGGCCGGAAGCGCTGAGTAGGCGGTTTCTTCATTGGGCACGCCCAAGTAGATGGAGGGGAGGAAGTCAAGGAAAGCGTGAGTTACCGCCATAGACGTCATAATCACGGCGTACTCTACGCCGTTCAACGAGAGCGCGCTGTACACTCCAAGGCCTATTGCGGCTATTGTGTTTATGTGTAGTCCTGGCGTTATACCGGATATTGTGCCAAGGACGCAGCCTATACTCAGGAACATGAGCCACTCAATCATCCGTGTTGTTTTCCCTTTTGTTTTTTAATAACCAAAAGACCTCTTACGGATTTGGATGTTTTTGGTAGGTACTTACTTTTCTGTTGCTCGTCGCATCTTAAAGCGGCCGTATTAAAATTAATACTTAGATGCACCCTAACCGAAGTATGTGTTTGGTTTGTAAGGGCGGGCGATTACTGTGCGGGGCGCCTTATTGCTCTCTTTTGTCTTCGGCTGATATTCGTCAGTCCGTGAAGAGCCGGCTTTCTGACGTTATGTTCGGTCCGTCCACTAGCGCGTTTGTCGGTCATAGTGGTTATCCGGATGTTTTTGTGGGGCCTATGACTAGTCTTGATGCTGAGCGTGTGGATGTGGTTGATAATCCTGGGCGTTGGTATGGGCTTGGTGTGTCTGATGTTGTTGCTCTTCGCAGCCAGTTGGTGCGGGGTAAGCAGAAGCATGGGATTAAGGAGCGCAATAAGTTTGTGGATGAGATGCGCGACATTGCGATGTCTGTGCGGCCTACTGACGTTGAGACTCATTTTAGGCGTGCTCCTTCTCTTAGCCTGAATTTTAATCCTATTCATCAGCCGATGGGTCCTTCGGGTGAGCTTCAGCGTCTTAGGGTGACTGAGAATCCTAAGATTCCTCGGAAGGTGGAGTCTTTGTCTGGGGGTGAGGTGCCGGCGAATGAGGCGCTTCATACTCTTTATGACGATCATTTTGACGTTTACTATCTTGCTAATGTTTTGGCGTCGGGTGCGTTTGGGGTTCGTGATAAGCAGAGGTTGGTGCCTACGCGTTGGAGCATAACTGCGGTTGACGATACGGTGGCTAAGCAGATTGTGTCTGAAATCAAGGATTATCCGTCAATCAATGAGATTAGTGTTCACAGCAACGTTTATTTGGATAACCGGTTTGAAGTGCTTTTGTTGCCGGGCGCGTGGGAGTTTGAGCAGTTTGAGGCGTGGTCTCCTAATACTCCGTGGACTAAGGGTCAGTTTGAGCCGGTGATTGCGCACGAATATGAAGGCCATAGGGGGCGCAAGGCGTATGCTTTTGAGGAGGGCGGCGGTTATTATGCGGGGCGTATTGCTGTGGCTGAGCATCTTCGCGGTATTCGTCGTCAGGCTCGTGTGGTGGTGTTTAGGGAGGTTTATGATGGGTATGTTGTTCCTTTGGGTGTCTGGCAGGTGCGTGAGAACGTGCGTCAGGCCATGAAGAACGAGCCGGTTAAGTTCCAGACGTTGAAGGAGGCTTTGTCTGAGATTCAGAAGCGTCTTACTATTCCATTGAAAAGTTATCTGGAGAAAAGTGTCGTGCTTCGTCAGAGGCGTCTGTCTGACTTCGGGTTTGGGTCTGTGGAGTCGGCGATTTAGGCGGCGTATTATATCCTGCGTCTTATGACTATCCTAGCTATGGCAAGTAGCGGGAATATTTCTATCCTGCCCACCCACATGAGGAGGGTTATCAGCATTTTCGCCCAGTCGCTCATAGCAAGCCAGTCTGACGTGGGAACTTGCTGGAGTCCTACTTCTCCAAGGGATGCGAGGCTTATGGAAAGCGAGTCTCCGCTTGCGAATCCTGCCAGGCTTAGTCCGACTGCGCCCAGGAAAGCTATGATGACGTAGGCGCAGCATAATGTGAGTGCGAAGAATGCTTCGTCTTCTGTGAAGACGCGCCCTCCCGCTTTGAGCGCTATGACTGCGGATTTCGGGTACATCAGCCGTCGAAGCGTGTATAGTAGCGCGGCTGTTACTACTGCGAATCTTAGGAGTCTTATTCCTCCCGCGCTTGAGCCGTATGCGCCTCCGACGTACATGAGGAACATTAAAACGGATTTTGCTGGTTCAGACCATCTGGATATGTCTGATATCCTGAATCCTGTTGTCGTGGATGCAGATACCACGTGGAACAGCGCCTCCCATGCTGTTGTTGTTATTGTTTGTGGTGTGGCGGTGTCCCACTCGATTAGGAAGAGGGTTATCAGTAGCCATCCGCAAGATACGAGTATGATGTAGTACTTGAACTCTAGGTTTCTGAAGAGCTCTTTCCATCTGCCTTGGAAAAGCTGGTAGTGCACGAAAAAGCTTATGGCGCCCATCGTCATCATAAGGATTAACACCGCCTCTATCGCATGGCTTCCGTAGTATGCTATGTTGGCTGCGTGGGGGGTGAATCCTCCCGTGGAGATGGCTGAGAAGCTTATGCAGACTGCGTCGAAAATCGGCATTCCTGCGATATACAACATGACGATTCCGGCCAACGCGTAAAGGAGGAATATCCGCCACATGACTCTTACTGTGCCGTGTACGCTGGGGGTTATCTTCTGGCCTCCTACGCCGGATAGGTAGTATTCTAGTGCTGGTAGGTTTCCTTCTATTGTGATTAGGGCTAGTCCTATGAATCCCACTCCTCCGACGAATTGCATCCAGCTTCTGAATAGTAGTAGGTCTTTGGGGAAGCCTTCTATGTCGGGTATTATGGTGAATCCGTTTGTTGCCCATCCGCTCATGCTTTCAAAGAAGGCGTCTATGGGATTGAGTTGGCCTCGTAGTATGAATGGTGTTGCGCAGACGAGGGCTACTATGAGCCATGCTGTTGCTACTGCGACCATTGCGTGGCTTGTTTGGGCGCTATGTTGGATTTTTAGTTCGGAGCAGAAAAGGTAAAGGAGGTAGAAGATTATTGCGGGGACGAGCATTGTGAACGTGTCCCAGATTATTGTGTTTATGGGGAGGTTTCGTTCGAAGTATATTGTGGCAAGCGCGGGTACCGGCATGACTAGGGCTAATAGGTGGAAGATTGCTCCTAAGTCCCGTATTACGATGAAAGCGTCTTCTAGCGTGATTTTCGGCATAAGAAACCTCGATTATTTAGGTCCTCTCTCCATCTCCTAATACCTAGTGAGTACTCGGAAATAAATCATGCCAACAGTGTCGTTTAACACTCGGGAGGTTATGTCGCTTCTTGGCGGCAAGTATACGCTTGCTGAGCTTGGCGACCGCATACCAATGTTGGGTGTGGGATTGGAGCGTATTGACGCTGAAACAATGGAGGTGGAGGTTTTTCCTAATCGTCCGGACATGCTTTCAGTAGAGGGTTTTGTGAGGGCGTTTAAGGGGTTTGTGGGGTATGAATCCGGGGCAGTCAACTATAAAGTCCAGCCTTCCGGGGTTTCAGTGCTCGTGGATTCTTCTGTTGATGGAATCCGCCCTTTCATAGCCGCAGGAATCGTTGAAGGCGTTAAAATAAGCGGCGAACACCTGAAGAGCATAATGAACGTTCAGGAGAAGCTTCATACTACGCACGGTCGCAACAGGGTTAAGGTGGCTATTGGCATTCATGATTTGGCGTGCGTTAAGCCGCCGTTCACTTACAAGGCGGTGGCGCCGGATGGTGTGTCTTTCGTTCCTCTTGATATGTCGGAGTCTATGACTCCTGCCCGCATCTTAAGGAGCCACCCTAAGGGGAGGGATTATGCGTTCACTCTTGAGGGTTTTGACCGTTACCCCGTCATAGTGGATTCCGTCGGTCAGGTGTTGTCTTTTCCGCCGATAATAAACGGGGAGCTTACGCGGGTGACTGAAGATTCAAAGAATCTTTTAATAGAGGTCACCGGAACAAGCCAGTTGGCAGTGGACCAAGCGTTGAACATAGTCGCAACGACTTTAGTCGATCAAGGCGGAAAAATCAAGTTCGTAGAAATTAGATATTAAGCAGCGTATAACCACTATGCCTTACCAATTAAGCGTTTAAGTTCTCTTAGTTCTTTTTTTGGTACGCCATGTATCTGCGAACTAATGCCTTTTATCACCCATCGGCTAGGTTTCCTTATCTTCCTTTTGTTTCTTAGTCGCGGGTTAACCTCACTTGCGTTATTAATCAAATACGTTTCCAACTCATCTATCGCTTTTTTGTTAGTTTTTCCCTTCCTTTTTTTTGGGATCAAAAACAGGATAAATGGTTTATACTTTCTTTCATAATCTGTTAAAACAGAATTATATATATCTAACTTATGAGGTGAAAAAATTTCACTCTTGAAATCTTTCGTTGCCTTCCCTATATACCCTGGTAACATAGTATTGGAAACTTTCATACAAAAAATATAGCATCCTCTCGAGCCGGAGACTACGTCCATACATGGTGCGTTACAAAAAGAACCTACTTCCTGTTCTTCTATTCGTCTACCTCCTGGCTTTATTGAAACTTCTACTTTGTATGGTCCATACGGTTCAAATTCTTCCTGTTTTGTTTCCTCTCCAACACTATTTGGTTCTCTTCTCATAGCATTAAAACATCGACTTACCGAGATTATCTGTTTAGCCCGCGTACTTTTCTGCGTAGTCGCCAAGCACCGGCAGCTTGTATTTTTCGCCGGTGAAGGCTTTGTACAGCAGTAAAATCCACAGTCCTATGCCGCCCAGTCCGATGACCAGCCAGATTATCAGGGCAATTAGCCAGCCGACTACTGGGATGAACATCAAAACCATAGACACGAAAATCATAGGTATATATATGATCAGGGCTGCGGCTCCTACCAGTATTGATTGTATGGCGTGGAAGCGGGCGTATTTGTCTTTTTCCGACACTATGTAGACGATGATGCCCACCAGCGGCATAGCAAGGTAAGACAGTGCTGCAAGAACGTTGCTGTTGCCAGCGCCGCTTTTTGCGGCCGCACGTTCTTTTACAGGCTCCTTTGCTTCCTGGGCGGGGGGAGAAGTCTTTTCTTCAGTTTCCTTAGCGTCGTCCGTCTTTTTCCGCGGCATAGTTTGTCCTCCGTTAACGGCCTTATTTTTTGCCTGTTCCGCCGCCGACAATTGCGCCGATTGCTCCCAATATTGCCCCTACGATAGCTCCGACTATTGGCGTGGCAACAAGGGTTATTATGATTACGACAATCGATATGGCTGCGGCCATGGCGTTGAATCCGAATATTGCGTTAAGTATGCTGTTTATTGCTCCCAGTACTGCGCCGATAACTCCTGTTATGAGGCCGAATATTGCTCCGGCGATGGCTCCTTGTACGAGTGTTCCTTTGAGTTTCTTCGCTAGGTTGTAGCCTACGTACACGCATAGGGCTAGTTCGATTAATCCGATTGCCAGGCTGACAAGCAGGCCGACTATTCCTGCGAGTAGTCCTGCGATGGCGCCGATGACCGGCAGTTTTCCGCCTATTGTTCCTATGAGGCTTATCACAAAGTTGATGAGCTGTAGCACAACAACAATAATTAAGGTCTTCTTCATGGCGGAGATGTACTCTCCAATGGATTTTCCAGCAATATTCATAATTTCATCACCCGTTGGGTATAATGTATTCCGGTCGGAGACTTAAAAACCCCCAACTCGTATGGAATTACGCGTAGCGAGTTTAGATACGGGAAGCGTCCATGAAGATTAATAAGGTACAGACGAGTTCGTTTGCGATAAACAGGAAGGTTGAAGAGGGTTTTCTGAAGGCCGTAAAGAGTGGTAAAGGTGACCGTGGTTATTATCCTGTTGGCAAGTTCAAGGTTGTTCGGTCGCACAAGGTGGAGAAGGGGAAGTTCTTTAAGAGTACTACGTTCGACAAGACGGAGAACTATTTTTACATCAACATGTTCAACGGCGACTTGTATTATTCCCACCGGAACAGCGTTTGGGGCGGGACGCCTAATCTTGTGAAGTCTGATTTTTTGGCGAGAATAATGGACTATAATGATTCTGTCCTTAGTGTGATAGGGTCGCTTTATGAGTATGGCAGCATAGATTATGAGGCGTTGGATCACGGCGTTATCAATGAGCTTTTGCGTGAGGGGCTGGTTCGCACGTACGAGCCTGAGGTCAATCAGTTGTTCAATTTTTATCGTTTGTACGTCGAGGATGACCAGGAAATTTACCACAAGGTTTTCGTGAAGCTAAACATGCTTCTGCCCAACTTCGACAACCGCCGCTATAATCTGGACCGGTTTGTGGACGTCGTGGATTTCGTAGACGACGAGTACCGTAAGGAGTCGATTAGGTTTAGTCACGAGCGGATAATAGATGTTCTTGGGTATCTGTACGGCGGGGCCGCCATGTTCACAGAACTCGTCTATCTACCCTTCAACCTTTCGGTAAAGACGGTGGAGGGAAAGCAGACGGAGGTTTACACTTACCCCATCTGCGCTAAAGGCAGCCATGAGGCCAAGAGGGAGTTTGCGACAAAAGAAAAGCTTAAGCCGATATCCTTCATGACGGAAATGGGCGTCTCAGGTTCCGTGCCAGTCGAATCTTCCACCATAACATTCGCCGACGTAGCCGACATGACAGAGGTCAAGCAGAAGATAAAAGAGGCAATCATATACCCCCTCAAGAACCCGCAGCTTGCCAAGCAGTACCAGAAGAAGGGTGGAGGAAGCATACTCCTTTACGGCCCCCCAGGTTGCGGTAAGACTTACATCGCTCGTGCGACGGTGGGCGAATGCGGAGTCAACTTCTTCAACATAAACACAAGCGACATACTGTCCGGCGGTTCGGAAGAGGCAGCCAAGAACATTCACGACGCGTTTATGCGCTCAAGCAAGGCTTCTCCGTCAATCCTGTTTTTCGATGAGGTGGATGCGTTGGGCGCCCGCCGCGAAGACGAGGAAGGAAGCGCCAGGATGGTCGTGAACCAGTTCCTAATGGAGATGGACGGCGTTGAGTCGCTTAACGAGAACGTGCTTGTGCTGGGCGGCACCAACATTCCATGGGCGCTTGACCCTGCGCTTAGGCGCGCAGGACGTTTCACCCAACAGATCTTCATTCCTCCGCCGGACTATGAGGCGCGGGTCGAGTTGTTCAAAATTCATACGCGAAAGCGTCCCATAGACGAGAACATTAAGTTCGACAAGCTCGCCGAGTTGACGGAGGACTACAGCAGCGCCGACATAAAGGCAGTTTGCGATGATGCGCTGGAGGTTCCGTGGACTGAGGCGTTGGAGGGTAAGCCTTCGAGGAAGTCTTCGATGGAGGATTTCCTTTCCGTGATCCATAACCGCAGTTCTTCGATTACGGCTTGGTATAGGATTGCGGAAAAGCACATTAAGGAGAGCGGTGAGGTGGATTTGTACCCTGACCTTGCGAAGTACATACTTACTCATGCGGGGGGCGTTGAGAAGGCGGCTGTTCCTCCGATTACTTTCTCTGACGTGGCTGATTTGTCTGCGGCGAAAGAGATTATTAACCGCGTCATCATTTACCCGATGAAGAACCCGCAGCTTGCCAAGAAGTTCGGGCAGGTGGTTGGCGGGGGTGTGCTGCTTTATGGACCGCCTGGTTGCGGTAAAACTTATCTTGCTCGTGCGACTGCCGGCGAGTGTAAGGCGAATTTCTTCAACGTGCGTATTACTGACGTGATTTCAGCAAAGGCGGGCGAGAGCGAAATGCGTTTGCACAGCATTTTCGAGCGGGCGGCTCAGAACGCGCCTGCAATAGTGTTTTTCGACGAGATTGATGCGTTGGCTCCTCGCAGGGAGGATATGGTTGGAGATGAGAAGCGTCTTGTCAATCAGTTTCTTACGGAGCTTGACGGTTTCCAGAAGCTTGAGGGCGTCATGGTTGTGGGGGGCACTAACGCTCCATGGGACGTTGACCCGGCGTTGAGGCGGTCGGGTCGTTTCACAAACCAAGTGTATGTTTCTCCTCCGGACGCGGAAGTTAGGAAGGACATCTTCAGGATTCACACTAAAAACAAGCCGGTTGCCGCAGACCTGAACCTTGAGGTTCTTGCGGAAAAAACGGAGGGCTACTCTTCAGCAGACATCAAAGCCCTATGCGACCATGCGCTGGAGATTCCGTGGGTTGAGGCGCTACACGGCGGCAAGGAGCGGCCGGCTGGGATGGATGATTTCCTGAGGGTTGTTAAGAATCAGGCTAATTCTCTTCATCCTTGGTTTCAGCTTGCTGTCCGGCAGCTTAAGGAGAGTGGTGAAGCCGACTTCTACAAGGAGATGCTGTCTGACATTGAGGCCGCGCTTTCTAAGGTTGACGCTGTTAAGGAGCGGAAGGATGCGCAGCAGTCTGTTTTGAATGAGCGGTTGACTATTGTGGAAAATAGGGCGGCGCTTGTGGCTGAACTTAAGCGGAAGAAGGATGAGTTGACTAAGTATATGGAGAAGTTGAGGCATACGTACGCTAACCGCGGGATTGATGAGGCGACGTTCAAGATGCTTGTGGGGCAGTATCAGAAGGAGTTGATTGAGGTAGAAGTTAAGATTGATGAGTTGGAGGGGGACGGAACTCAGAAATGAAAATAAATCGTATCGGGGTTTCTGTTTTTGTCGTCTCTGCTGAAATCGAAGATTCTTTGAATAAATTGTGCGTTGGAAAGGACGTCAAGATGGTGAAGGAGTATGTGCCTCTGCTTTCGGTCCGTCTTATGCGCCTTAAAGGCAAGTCTGAGGAAGAGAATCGGTTCTTCGTCAACTTGGTCAATAAGTCGATTTATACTGTTGTTCGGCCGGGGTACGCAAGCAAAGTGAAGGGGCTTCTGCCGTTTCATCATGCTGTGGAGGAACCTTCGTTAGATGCCCAAAATTTTCTGTCTGTTTTAGAGTCGCTTCCTCAGCCGGTTCAGCAGGCGTTTGGGTTTCTTGTAGATCACGGGACGACGTCTGTGGCGGAGTTTAAGCAGGAGGATTTGGCTCCGTTGCTTCATCAGCAGTTGGTGGACACATACCAGCATCAGGCAACGGTTTACGTTAAGTTAAGCTCTAGGGTGCCATCGTTTTCAAACGCATGTCATGACCTCTCAAGGTACTTTGTCGTCTCCGATACGTCAGATGGTTCAATAGAATGCCAAAGCATACATCACAATCCCGAAGCAATAGCCAAAACCATCGGGAGCACATTCGGCGCAGTTGCGCAAATCGAAAAAGTAGTTTACCTGCCGGTTGCTTACATCCACGAGCACATAGCCGGCAAGACGTCCGTCGCCCAGCACTACCTCATGCTGAATAAGGCGTCCGGCCAGCACCCTGCTTCAGTATCTCACCCTAAGAATATGGCGCCAATAATGCTTGGCGCCCATGCGGGGGCAAAAGAAATAGCGTTCGAAGCAGCGACGATAAATTTCACTCACGTAGCCGGGATGGACGCAGTCAAGGAGCGCATCCGCGAAGCCATAGTGTACCCGTTGAAGAGCCCGGATGTCTCGTCTGAATACCAGAAGAAGGGCGGCGGAAGCATATTGTTTTACGGTCCGCCCGGCTGCGGCAAAACGTACATTGTGCGGGCGACGGTGGGCGAGTGCGGAGCGAACTTCTACTCGGTAAACGCCAATGAAATAATCGGCATGGAGCCTCAGGTCGGCGCAGACAACCTTCACAACCAGTTTGAGGACGCGCGCGCCAACACCCCCGCAATAATCTTCTTCGATGAGATTGACGCTCTTGGCGGGCGACGGGAGTCGGCGCAGTCCACAAGCAGCCGCATGGTCATAAACCAGTTTCTGACTGAAATGGACGGAGTGGAAAGCTCAAACATAAACCTGCTGGTGATAGGGTCCACAAACGCCCCCTGGGACATTGACCCTGCATTGAGGCGGTCAGGCCGTTTCACGATTCAAATCCTTTTGCCCCCTCCGGACAAGGTGGCTCGTGAGGCGATATTCTCAGTTCATCTGAAGAAGGTTCCTCATGATGGGTCGGTTGACGTGGGGAAGCTTGCGGATTTGACTGACGGCTACAGCAGCGCTGACATAAAGGCGATATGCGACGAGAGCGTCAGGATTCCTTGGCAGGAGGCGGTGCACGGCGGAGTCCACCGTCCTACGACAATGAAGGATTTCTTAACGGTACTAGCAAGCCGCAAGTCGTCTCTTGTCCCTTGGATGCGCCTGGCTGAGAAGCAGATAAGTAAGAGCGGGGAGTCAGACGTTTATGCTGAGCTTTGGGATTTAATTGAGCAGTACAAGGCGCGTTTAGGGGTTGCTGCGGCACCTGAAGTGGTATTGTCCGCTCCCGTAAAAATATCACCCCCTCCCGCAACGCCGCCGGTCCAATCTGCGGATGCGCCTGTAGAAAAATCACGTGTGCCAGATGCGGAACGCGCTACCGCAATTAAGGAAAAAAATACGCTGGACGAGAAGATTAGATTGCTCAAGGAAAAGAAAGAGGCTGGAGAAATCAACGACTCAATATACGCGGCGCTTATGGCGAAATTTGAAAGTCAGCTCAAAGAGTTGGGTGAAAAAATCTAAGGGCTAAGACCCAGCTGCCTTATCCCGTCGGTTTCCTTGTATCCGAGCATCAAATTCATGTTTTGAACCGCCTGGCTTGACGCCCCCTTAGTCAGGTTGTCTATGGCCGAAAATATTACGACTCTCCCCTCGGCTGATGCTGCGCCTCCCATGTGTATGTAGTTGCTTCCGCGCACGGCAAGCAGAGACGGTACGGTGTTTCTTACTACCACGAATGGTTCTTTGCCGTATGCTTTTTTCATCGCGTTTGTGACTGTTTCGGCGTCTGCGTCTATGAGCGCGTATATCGTGGCGAGTATCCCGCGGGTCAGTGGGACGAGGTGTGGCGTGAAGAGTATGTGGGCTCCTGCTTCCTGCTGTATTTCGGGAGTGTGTTGGTGGCCGACTGTTTTGTATGGGATTATGTTGTCGTTTATTGTGGGGAAGTGTGTGTCGGCTTTGGGTTCTGCTCCGGCTCCTGATACTCCTGTTTTTGCGTCTGCGTTTATGTATTTGGCTTTGAATTCGTCTTTGAGTACTTTTGCGGGTGGTATTATTGCGGTTGGGAAGCAGCCGGGGTTGGCGACTAAGTCTGCTTTTTTGATTTCTTCGCGGTGTAGTTCGGGCATGCCGTATACGGCGGTTGTTAGGCGTTGGGGGTCTTTGTGTTTGGCTTTGTAGTAGCGTTCGTATGTTGCGGCGTCTTTTAGGCGGTAGTCTGCTGATAAGTCCACTATTTTTGTTTTTCCTGCGATTTCGGGTATTGTGTCCATTGCGGTCGTGTGCGGCACGCAGGTGAAAACTATGTCTGATGAGACGGCCTCGTTTTTGTCGTAGTCGGAGAATTTTATGTCGTCCGGCAGGTGCGGGTGAATTGAGGAGACTGGTTGGCCTGCTTGCTTGCGTGAAGTCACTGTAATGTCCGAGACCTTAGGGTGGTTAAGTAGTATGCGCAGCAGTTCTCCGCCTGTGTATCCGCTTCCCCCGATTATGTAGGCCTTCATCGTTTTGTTAGATTTCTCAGTAGACCCTTAAATTCTTCCGTCCGGCTTGTTTTGTCTTCTTTGTGCCTGCTGAGGTTGTTTTTCTGGTTGATGTGGGGCGTCCGCTGCGTTTTGGCGTGGTTTCCTTTAATGTTCTTGTTGTTGTTTTGAAACTTTGCTTCACGGTTTTCTTTTCGGCAAGCATTTCAAGCGGCATTTCGGCGTCTGTTGCTTTAAGGAAGTAGAGGCTGTACGCCCTGAAGTAGACGGTGATGGGTAGGGTTAAGACTACGGAAGCGTAACCTAATATCAGGATGGCTGATAGCGCATAAACAACAAATACGGCGATAAGCAAAGTGAGTACTGCGCTTCCCTTGAATATCAGGTACGCGGGTATGGCGACAACCGCTGCAGGAATCCCAAATACAATCAGTCCAATGAGGAATACGGTCATGCCTATGGGGAAAGAGACCATTGCTGAAGCCATCCCAAGGGGTATTTTCATGAGGACGTAGGCGATGTATTGTGAGGGTTCTTTTTTCGCCGACGAAAGCACCCGGCGAAGCCCGGTCAGAAGCGGCCTGTTCAAAAGGGTCATTTGCGGCAGCACGAGGTCTGTAACGAACATGCTGACTACTGATATTGCCACAACAAAGCAGATGAAAAAAGTGAGTGCTGCAAGTATTATGAGGATGGTGGCGGCGGTTCCTATTGGTTTGGCGTAATTTTCGCTGACATATATTCCTGCCGCGACTGCGGCAACAACAATACCCAATGCAGCCAGAAGCAGCGCCATCTGAAACAAAAAGAGGCTTAAGCCCTTCTCGGCGTTTCTTTTGAACGAAGCTATGAGTCCGTCCTCTTTTTTGAGCACCGCGTCAAGAAGCATGAATTGGGCCACCGAGGAAATGTACGTGAAAACAAGCACGAAGACAAGTACCGCAAGAACTACGGCTACTACAGCAGGCGTGAGCGAAGTAGCATTCCACTTGCTTTCTCCTGACGGATTGGGCATGCTGCCTCTGAATCCGCCCGCCCCAAGCAGGCAGGCGATTAACCCGACTTTAAGCCACCAGTTCAGCCTGAACGGCTTAAACAGAATATTTTTTGTGTAGTTGAATGCGGGGTCCAAAGCGTCTATTGCGTACCAACTCATTTCGTTTTTTCACCTCTTATTCTTCGTTCCGCCTCCTCCCACGAAGGCAAGTTCGTCTGGCAACCCCATTTTTCCACGGCAAACGCGGCTACTGCGTTGCCCATACGAACGCTCTCGTAAACGTCGAATCCCTTGATGCGGCCTGCGATGAATCCGGCGTTGAATGCGTCTCCTGCGCCTGACGGGTCTACTGCGTCTGCCTGATATGCGGGAATCTGCGTTTCGGTGTTTTTCGTGTGTACTGCGCAGCCTAAGGCGCCCTCAGTCACAAGCAGGATGCCGGGGTTGCCTTTTGTTGTTGCGTCGAATCCTATACCTCTAAGGTGGTCGAATTCCTTCCTGTTGAGAATTAAGGCGTCCGTCTTCTTAAGCACCGCCAGGAAATCCTGCGGCAAGGAGTTGAATCGGAACACTCCGTAGC
>CABMCB010000102.1 GCA_902384455.1 uncultured archaeon | reverse complement strand
CCCTTAGAATACCGCCTAACTGCGTCTCATAATCAGGCAAAACAACACCGGAAATAGAATTATCCGCCCCAGCAGCCAAAAGCACCTCAGGATAATGCTGAAGATCCACCGTCTTCCGCCCCACCAAAGCACAACGAGCCGAAACGCCGTTAATGGCAGAAAGAGCCTTCACCAAACCAAAAAGAGGCTCAGTAGGAACTAGCACATGCTCGAAATCGCACGAAGGCACATCCTTAACTAGAGCTTCACAAACCACACCACCCTCAACACTAGACTCCTCAATCTCCTCATAACGCCGCGTCACAACAACACAGCCACCCTCCAACACCCGACGCAACCTATCCCGCGACATCTCAACCATCCGCACATGACGACCATGAGGCCGCTCAGCAGTAAGCGAAAACAGGTTTTCAGAATCGTTCCGATACAGAAAATCCTTAAGATCCACACCGGAATCTATTGTAAACCCGTAAACCCACCTCTCCCGCAAAGAAACATCCTCATCAGTCGAACCAACAGACGAAAGACGCTTCCCTCCACTACCCCTAACCTTACTTAAACCTGACAAAAGACCTCGCCTAAAAACATCACCCAAAACAAACACCGGACTCTCCTCAAGCTCAATCCTAACCATCTTCTCATCATGAGAGAGGCTTGCGCGATCGATATCGGACTTTACCACCGCAAGCACATCCTGCGCAAAAGCCGGCTGCGCGACCATTATCTCACGCGCGGCAACAGACAACCTATGAAACGAAGAAAGAGTGTTACTAGCAATCGGCTCCCCCATGACCTCCTCATAGTAAGCCTTAAGAGCCATCTGAATACCGCGCGACGAAGTGGGAAAATCACCCTTAGGAAGTTCCATACCTCCAAGATGAAACTCCTCCACCTCAGGATGACCGGCACGCTGCTCCCCACCAGCACCCGCACCAGCCTTAATCTTACGTTTCACAGTAAATATCCACCAACCAAAACCTAAAAACAGACTTACTAAACTTCTGAAGAAACAAACCCAAAAAGAACCTTAAAACCCTCAGAAGAAACATCATACGGCCTCAATTCAGCCAGTTCCTTCGGGGCTTTTGGGACTAGTTTGGTTATCTTCTTGTTTTTCTGGCTGAAGGCTTTTTTGAGGAAACTAAGCCATTCTTCGCTCGGCTTTTCCTTCATCGTCAAGCGCACCACAGAAGACTTCACCAAAGGCGGAGGACTGAACGCTGACGCAGGCACCGCCTCAAGCACCTCAACTTTACATGAGGCCTGGGTTACAACACTTATGAAGCGGTATTCTGGCGTTCCGGGCTTTGCCGCAATCTTTTCAGCGAACTCCTTCTGAACCGTAAGCACTGCCGTTGAGAACCCGTGCGAAAGCAGGCGCAAAAGAAGTTGCCGTGAGATGGCGTAAGGTATGTTGGCCGCAACCTTAGCGCACTGCGGAAGCTCCACCTTCAATGCGTCCCCCTCTATTACCGTGAGATTCTTTTCGCCCAAAAACCGTTCAGTCAACGCCGCCGTCATCCGGGTGTCGCGCTCTATTACCACGACTTTGACGCCCAAAGAAAGCAGCTTGTTGGTGAGGTTTCCCGTTCCGCCGCCGACTTCAAGCACGCAGTCGCCTTTCTTAACGCCGGCATAACCCGCTATGCGCGAAAGGACTGCGTCGTCCACCATGAAATGTTGGCCTAAAATTGCGCCCATCAAATTAATTATTCGCCTCTCAGTAAGATATAACATGGGATGGGAGGAGGACTACCGGCGGCTTTCAGACACATTCGGGTACAGCATTAAGAAAGACTCCGACGCACGCGACCTGCTTCTGACGCTTCTGCCCGAAACCCCCGACTGGGACGAACTTCAGGAAGAAATCGAAGGTGAAGTCGCCTACGTATTCGGCGCGGGACCCAGCCTACAGATAGACATCGCCGTCCTCAAAAAACACGACCTGCTCACCGACGCGCTCACAGTCGCCGCAGACGGAGCAGCAGGCGCCCTAATCGACGCGCGGATAACGCCGAACATAATAGTAACAGACCTAGACGGACCGGAAGAAACGCTCATAAAAGCCAACAAGCGAGGGGCAAAATTCGTAGTACACGCCCACTCAGACAACACAGAAAACATG
The DNA here is from genome assembly GCA_902384455.1 of uncultured archaeon. Taxonomy (GTDB): domain Archaea; phylum Altiarchaeota; class Altiarchaeia; order IMC4; family SCGC-AAA252-I15; genus CABMCB01. Next base: position 6,950 of record CABMCB010000102.1, on the reverse strand, counting down.
AAAGAAATAATCCCAAAAATAAAGCCACCCATCTACCCCACAACCCAAGTAGCACCCAAAGAACCAGCACGAAACTACGGCGGATTCACAGACGGAGACCGCGCAGTCAGAATAACAGGAGAACTAAAAGCAGCCACAATAATACTCGCAGGAATGGACTTCGGAGAAAAAATAGGAACACACAGCGGCCAAAAAGACCCGGCCGCCAAAAAGAAGAAACTGGATTACGGCAAAAAACTGCTTGAAGAATACGCATCAAAACGCCGCGCAACCATACTCAACGTCACCGCAAAAGGCGACCCGATACTCGGAGCGCCCCGAATAATTCCTAGCGCCCTCTCAACCCTTCTTGGCGTTATTTAATAACAGCCGAACCCAATTAGAAAGTGGTGCGCTATGTCAGCAGACCGCATAAAAACAGGCATCAAAACGCTTGACGAGATTCTGGACGGAGGAATACCCAAAGGCCACGTAATACTTGTGGCGGGAAGCTGCGGCACAGGAAAAACAACCCTAGTTCAACAGATACTTTTTGACGGCGCCAAAAACAACAACGAAGTAGGAATCTACATAAGCATGAGCGAGGAAAGGGAGAAGCTCATACGCAACCTCGAAGGATTCACCTTCTTCGATAAAAAACTGATAGACACAGGCCAAATACGCATCATAGACATAAGCCAGGACGCGCGGCTTATGGGCATAAACATGCAGAACGTCCAAGGCCTGCTTAACCTCATAAGGAGCGTCGTGGAGGAAAACAACGCCAAACGCGTCGTAATCGACAGCATCACCGCTTTGTGCGAGGCGCTTAAGGAGCCTGAGAAAATCCGCGACTTCATATTCGAATTGGGCATGCAGCTTGCTTACTCCGGCTGCACAACATTCCTGATAAGCGAGATTCCGCCCCAGACATTCGTCTACAGCGTCTTTGGAATCGAGGAATTCATCAGCGACGGTGTATTGCTTCTAACCGAGTTCGAACGCAAAGGCGAGCTTCTTAGGGCGCTTCAGGTGATTAAAATGCGCGGGGTCAAACACAGCCGCAACAAGTATGTGCTCAAGATTCTTGAGGATGGGATAAACCTAGTCCCCATGTTTAAGGCAGGCGAAGTATAGACGCCCCCAACCCGTACAATGACTGAAGACGCAGCGGTCTGCCCTGAAGAAGACCCAGAAATCAAGAAACTACAGGAGTCCCTCGACTTCCTGCCTGAAGGAGAGCAAATACTTTCTTCCCACCGCGTAGGATTCAACACGGTAGTACTCACCGACGAACGAATCATAGTCCTAAGACGCTTCCCATCAGGCTTCGTAGACGTCAAATACGAAGACATCCGCGCAGTAGAACACACAAGCCCCATAGACATAAGCAAACTCATCAAAGCAGTCATATTCCTCACCATAGGACTCTACGCCTACGTAAACATAATGCCCAACCCCTACGCATCCCCCTCCTCCGCATTCATAAACAGACTACTACAAGACTACTTCCCGGAACTCGTAGGCCTGCTTCCAATAGGAATGATTCTCGAACTCGCAGTGATACTCATCCTTGGCGTGGCCCTAAGCATGTTCCTCGAATTCATAGACAACTCAGGAGGACGCCTACGCATACTACAAACAGGACACGCGCCACTCCAAATGCGAACCTCCCTAAACCCCACCGTAAGAAACCTCATCAAACACCTAAAGGCCCAGATGGCCATCGAACACGGAGATAGACAGATTCCGACGCAGACTCAGCCATTAAACATCCAGCCCGAACCCGTACCCTTCAGCCCTACGCAACGCATAGCCATGAGCTTGACCGACGTATCTCCAACATCCATACTCGTTGTTTCAGCAGACTCAGGCGACCACCTGGACGTGATATCTTCGGCGGTAGAAACGTTCGTAAAGAAAAACGGCTACGGATGCCTATACGTAAGCATAAGCAGACCATACGAGCAGCTCACATTAACCCTTGAATCCAAAGGCATACCCACCAAGGAGATACAGTTCATAGACTGCATAAGCACAATGGCCGGAAAGAAACCTGAAACGCGCCCCGCAAACGCCATATTCATAGACAACCCAGGCAACCTGGAGGAAGTAAGCCTTTACATGGACAAGACGCTCGCCAAAATAAAGAACGAGAAAAAAGTGGTCATACTCGACTCCATAACAAGTTTCCTCATATACAACAACCCCAGAAGCGTGGAAGAATTCACTCACCAGCTCATAAGCAAAATAAGGCTTGCGTCAGTAGCAGGCATCATACTCAACCTGCACAGCAAAGACTCCGACGAACTCGTACGCACCCTAATCCCAATGTGCGACAAAGAAATCAGCGTTTAACGTCTTCTTTTACGGAAACAATTCCAAATAATCAGATAAAGACATGGCTTTGAAGCTTGCCGTAGTGGATGGTAACGGCGGAATTTTCCCCAAATCAGTTTCCGCCGAAAAAGCAGACATGATTAGGGCCATCAACGCCGACTTCGGACCCGACACCAAACTTATTCTCTTAGATGACAACGCGAGGGCACTTGGCGGAAAGCGGCTTCAAAACGCAGTCGACGAATTGTTGGGAATACTTCCTCCGCATAATCCTGACCAGCAGATGCTTCCGGGGCTTGGTCTTGAAGTCCGTCCTGAAGTTCGTCCTGATTTGCCTGAGATTAAACGTAAATTCGGAATTTCGGATGAAGGGCATTCGCCCGAAGGCTCTAGTTTCTGGGTGAGAAGCACGGAAAACCTGACTTCGGCGTTTAGCAAAAGGTATGCGATGTTTTTCAAACACAACGAAATACCGTCCATATCCATGATTAACGTCTCTATGTTAAACAGGGAGGATGCCCTGGAAAAATCTCTTCTTACACTGGGAAGCTTGCTTTTAGATGGGGACATACAACATCCCGACGAAGCCATAAGAAGCCTCGCCAGACAAACAATGTTCAGCGAACCAAGAGAAAGAAACAAGGATAAACTTGATTACGTCACAAGAACAAGTACATTGATGACGCGAGCCTTGATGATGCGCCTAAGCTACGATGAAAAAGCACTTGACAACCTGGAAGCACCCTATCCAAATAGAACCCCGGCCACAGAAGCGGAAATAAAAAGAGCTCTGGAAACCGAACCCCCCGCTGCAGTATACAGCAAATACATACTAAGGGCAGCCATAGGACACATTGCTCAGCCAAGACACATGACGCCCCCGCAAACAACTCTGGCCGAGATTACTGCCATCGCCAACGCTTTTGTTGACGTGGAAGGAGCCCCTTCCGATGCCGCAAAAGTAAGGTACGAATTACGCCGCGCCATAAAAGGCGAGCAACCCCAAGGAGTAATAAACGGGGTTCTTGGAATCCGGCTTCCCCAAACGTTTCCGGAAGACGAGCAGCTTCGGCTTAATTTGTAGTGGCGTCTAATTCGGACCAAACCGAAGTGAAGTATTTTTCGTAGGCGGCTGCTGTTTCAGAGTCTTTTATTATCACGTTTGCCTCCCTGTTTCTGTCGAATGCGAAGTAGCTCCAGTTGGTGCTTCCCAGTATGACTGTGCGGCCGTCTATTATGAGTAGTTTTGCGTGGGTTGTTGTGTTGTTTTCGTCCAGTTTTATTTCGACGCCGTTTTTCCGCAGGTATTCTAGTGCGTTGTTTTCGGGGCTTTATTCGTCGACTACGATTTTGACTTCGGCGCCTCGTTTTTTGGCGGCAACTATTGCGTCCACCAGGCGGTTTACGCTGCTGTTTTGTTGCGTTGGGTAGTATTTCAGTTCGAATAATACTGCGTGAATGCTTTCTTTTGCGCCTTTGATTTCAGGGAATGCTTTGTCTGCGTATTCCCTGTCGAATACGGGGGTTACTTCTGCTTTGTCCACGCAGGCCGGGTGCGGGCAATAAGAGTCATGCCCTACGCCGACGGCTTCTGCGCCGATTACTATCCCCAACGCCAGTCCGACGGCGATACATACTAGCCAGTTGCTTTTCATTGCTTGGATTACGGTGGACGTGGAAGAAAAAGATACACGGCTCTGCCGAAAGCGGACAGAAATGTCCGATAATTTCCACAAAAATATCCCACATTTATACCCCCTCCACACATACTTAAACAACCGGAGAGCACCACTGCACCACCCGGGATACGCAAGATGGCAACCGACATAACATCCGAAATAGGATTTGCAGCAGGCGACGTATACAACCTACTGAAACAAAAAGACAAACCCATCCCACTAAAGATGGTAACAGACGGAGTACAACACGACCCTCGAGTCACAGCACTAGCCGTAGGATGGCTCGCACGAGAAGGAAACGTAAACATCATCCAAGACCAACAGCGCATCCTAATATCACTAAAACAATGAATTAACATGGCCACCAGCCAGCAAAACACCCTTAAACTAGACGCTGGCGGATGCCACATCGGCCCACCCCACACCATAATAAAACGCCGGGCCACAGAAATACAACGCATACACACGCAGCTTTCTGCAGGCCACATCTTCGACCAAAGCAAAGAAGACGCCTCACTGGGACTGGAAGGAACACTACCAAGCTTCCACGCATACAACCCCAAAGAAGACCTCAAATGGGTCCGCGAAGCAATAAAATCACTAAGCGGACGCCGCCACCTAATAGTCGTAGGCAACGGAGGAAGCATAACGTCCGCCAAAGCCTACGCAGGCGCACTCACCTCAGACATAACATTCCACGCGGTAGACACAATAGACCCCACCTACTTATCCCAACTCAAAAAAACCGCACCCCCCCAGGAAACAGCAGTAATAGCAGTAAGCAAAAGCGGAAACACAATCGGCGTAATAGAAGCGCTGCTGGCACTGCCCAACTACGACGGAATAGCAATAACAGCAGAACCACGCTCACCGCTCGCAGCAATCGCAAAACAACGAGGCTGGACCACACTACCCCAACCAAAAAACATAGGAGGACGATACAGCGGCCAAACAACAGCAGGCCTAGTGCCAGCCGCACTACTCGGAGCAGACCTAAAAGAAATCACCAAAGGATTCGCAGACGCCTACAAACAAAACGCGCCAAAAAAAGAAGCACACCAAAACCCAGCCCTAACACTCGCCCTATACCTACGACTACTCGAATCACACGGCCTAACCGAAATATACGCACCACACTACGGCCGCAAACTCGCCGCGTTCATGCCTCTTGAGACTCAGCTATTGCACGAAAGCAGCGGCAAAGCGGGGCGAGGCCAGACTCTTCTTGCAATGGAGGCGCCGGAATGCCAGCACCACTCCAACCAGAGGTTCTTCGGCGGACCCAAAAACATGTGCGGATTATTCACGGTCCTCGACTCATACGGCGGAGGAAAACTTACCGTGCCCGACGCCCTCAAACCCAAAACAATAAGCGGAAAACTGACTTTCGCAGACCTAAACGGCCTGACCCTCACAAAAGCGATACACGCTGAATACGAAGGCGTTAGGCAGGCGGCGAAAAACGCGGGAATACAGCATCTGACTGTCAGACTCGAAAAGATGGACGACTACCACGCAGGATACTACATGGGGTTCATACACTACGCATACGGAGTCTACCCCGCGCTACTTAGAAACCTCAACCCATTCGACCAGCCGCACGTGGAAGAAAGCAAAGACATAAGCCGCGCTATACTATCCCACTCTTAAAATCGCTCGTCTTCTTCCAAGAAAGCCCACACTCACCAAGAAGCGCCATAATCCTCTCTTTCTCTTCCCCCTTCATCCCCTTCCAATCAAACAGAGCAAACGACGGCGCAGGAATAGTCTTCTCAACCATCTGAGAAACCAATTTCCCGTCCACATACTCCAGCGCATGCTTAGGCGCAATATGACCCAAAGCAACATTAACCATACACTCAGTGAAATTAGGAGCATAATGCGGCCCCCCAAAACCAATAGCAGAATCAACTTTCTCCGGCTCATTCGAAACCAAATCGGATATCACGCTGGCCGCCACCCTGCATGCGTCCATGTCTTTCCACTGCGCTTCTGTGCTCCCAACTTCCACGAAAAGTAGGGGGATACGCCAGGAGGTGGGGCCGTGGTGCGTTACTTCCAAACTTATTTCGTAGGGCAGGTTTTTCCCGTATTTTCTCAAAAGGAGAAGCGACTGCCGTAAGTATAGTGCAGGCGCAATAGACAATTCGCCTATTTTGCCTCCTGCGTCCGCCGTGCCCCAGTTGCCTGTCACGTGAGTAGTAAGCGTCGACTTACCTGACGCGCTTTTATGGCGGCTTGCGACGACAACCAAATCAACGCCTTTAGGTTGCTCGTCAACATAAAGAAGACTCGATGGATACTCTATTAATGGGACTTTGCTTTTCTCAGAAAAACCGAATTCACTCCTTAAAATCCCCGCGATGTTCGAGCCAGCGACATCCTCCCGACTATAAACGACCGCAACATTCACCGTTAAAACGTGGAGGCGGAAGATAAAATAGGCAAATCAACAAAAGCCATCAACTCTATTCTAACTGTCAAACTCATTTAATGCGCCCATAAACTTTGTGACTGAAGCCCTACCGCCCTCGTCAAGGAGATGGAGTAGATTAGAGAATTCCTCATGCAAAACGCCGACCACATCAATATGAGCTTGCCTAGTGCCGTCCACGAAAAACCCACCGCCAACAGGACCGTAGGTCACGTTCACTAAAGCAGTCGCAGCAAACCTGCGCTGCTCTTCCTCGAAAAACGCTTCCATACGAGGCAAAGCAGCTAAACCATCCCTTTGAATCACACCCTTCGCCGCAGCAGCACGCACCGCAGACGCCTCATCCCCAAGCAGCCGCTCAGAACGCCCCCTTGCAACAGGAGACGGACTACAAGCCAAAGCAGAAGCAACATCAGCCCTCACTGAAGAATCCCCATCCCCAGCAGCCGCCCTCAAATGACGATCAGACCACTCGTCTCCATACACAGCAGCAGCAACAAAAGCATGAGACCTAGTTT
>CABMCB010000101.1 GCA_902384455.1 uncultured archaeon | reverse complement strand
TCAGCAGCCTCCTGGTGCTCCTCCGGTTCAGCAGCCTCCTGGTGCTCCTCCGGTTCAGGTTGACGCGCAGAGAATTGCAGGCCTGTTAGGCGATGTACAGGGAATACTCGGAGCCGGGGAAGCAAATGCGCAGTCTTCGCAGACTATCTACGATATTGCAGTTAGGTTCGCTTCCGCAACTGAAGACGAAATAAGAGCCGTAGCTGGCGGAGGCAACCTACAAGGAGACCAACTCAGTACCCTGACCGCTCATTTAGTGCAGCTATCACTCGGAGATGAAGCAACTGCCGCCCAAACCCACGGAATAACAGTAGAAGAAGAGAGAACTCGCAGGTGGATGCTCGCGCGCGCAGCAACAGTAGTCTCGCCAGAAAACGCAGAAGCTTGGAACGTTCGCGGAGTATACCTAACCAACGCCCCCGCAGGCCAAGAAGCATTAACCAAGAGAGACTGCTACGGAACAGCAGTCCGCTTAAATCCGCAAAGCGGCGTCATGGTAAGCAACCTCGGATACTTCATGGACTTCACGAACCCAGACGACGTAACACAGATGATCGGTTTGATGAACGGCCTACCCCTCAATCAAGTTGAGCGGGTACTCCACAATACGGGAAGAGACCCCACAATAGTCCTTATGCGAAAAGCTGGAGGCGATGCGGCAGCAGCGGCAGACGCCTTTTTAGTTGGCGTAGAAGGTCGTCTTGATGAGGAAATAGATTTTGGAGCTAGTTTAATCTATAACCATAATATTCGCGGTGTAGTCCGTAATTTGCGCGGAAACCGCGATGGTGCAGTGCAGGATTGGGTTGAGGTTCTAAGGCAGGACCGCACTCAAAGATTTGCTGTAGCGCGCCTTGGTGAGGCGGGCGAAGATGCTTCAACACCCGAAGCAATAGATGCTTTAATTACGCGAATACCCGCTCCCACACAAGGTGCCGCTCCAGTCCAAGCTCCTCCTGGTCCGGTTGACGTGGCAGGAATACTGGCGAACACGGCAAGGACGCCGGGAGACACGGATGCGTTAATAAACGAGCTTGTTGCGCGGTGGGGCACATTTGATGAAGGACTGAAGGATATTCCTATCCCGTCACTGGGAGTTGACCCTGGACTAAGAGGTAATTTACTTGGAGTGTTGGGGCATCGTATAACCGAAATTGAAGCTCAAGGATACCCCGGTCCGCGCCGCATCGAAGCTGTTGCAGTCGCAGAAATGCTGGAGAAAATAGACCCGACAAATTGGGCGGGAACTAAATCAGCAGTAGACGACCAATATGCTATATAAAAATGGTTCAACATGAAGTAGTCCGGTTACCCCAACAAGCTGAAATAGGCGAGACCCTCCAAGCAGCAGGCGTAGAACTATCACCTATGCAGCAGAGGAAAATAGGATCTGCCGTCCAGCTTCTTGGCGGATTCAACTTTAACCCGCAGCAAGCACAGCATCTTAGCGCCGAAGTCGAACGACTAGCTCACCCCGAATCTGCGCCCATGCCTCTGTCGAATCTTCCGCCCATGCAGCAGCGCGCAGTAAATTCAGCGCTCACGCTGCTTCGCGACGACTTCCAAATCGCCGGCCAAGAAGCAGGCGCACTAAGTCACATACTCAATGCGGCAGCGAGAACAGAGCAGACTCCACCTGCACACCTCCCGCATATTGCCGGCGGAATCCCGCAAATAGACTTAAGCCAAGTAGAAACGCCACGTTTGGAACTGGTTGAATACGAGCCTGTTGACACCAACGCCAAGCAAAAGAAAAGAATTGAGGCAATAAACCAGCAGAGGCGCATAAACAACGGTCAAGCAGTAGACAAGTACCTTGATGCGGTAGCCGCAGCCACAAGAGCGCAATTAGGAGATGAAGGCGCAGACGCAATAGCCATGACGCTTCCAGTCACAGCCCCCAACGGCCAACCAGTAAACGTTAATTTGACAAACAGCGCAGTCCAGCAAATGCGCGCGCTGCAGGCGTTGACAGGCGAGGGCGGCCCTAACCCAAACCTTGTTGTTGCGGCCGAGTTAATCGGAGTTCCTGAAGAGGACGGCTCATTCAAAGTGAGTTGGCTTAATGTTCCCGGATTGGGATACAAGCGAAACAATTATAACCTTAGCTTTTTTGATTTCCAGTCTTATCCCCCGACTGTTGCTGATGGCGATTTTGCGGTGGGGTCTTTCCTTACTCACTCTTGGAGTGATTCTCCTTCAAGCCCCCACGACTGGGACATGCGCGTTACCACATGGAGGCGCAGTGCCTGTGAGGAAACTGCGCAGGCAAATGCTGTTGATGCTGCTGCTAAAGGAATTCCTTTTTGGAGTCCTCGCGTTAGAAGGCGCGCAAGGCAGGAGGCGGCGTCAGAGAATGCTGCGGCGGGAATCCCGTGGGTTACCGCGTTCCACGACGGAGAGCAACCTCACTTTTTCGGGTACAACGCAGAAGCATTCAACGCAGCGTACACCGCAGTAGACCCAAAAAGAGCAGGCGTCTTTGCGCCCCTAGAAGAAGGTGCTTTAGACGCATTCAGAATTACTCCATTACCCCCTGTAGTCGCGCAGCAACCTCCAGCTCCTCCAGGTCCCGGCACAGTTCAGCAACCTCCTACCGTAGAATTAAATTCAATAGTGCCCCTAACTGCAGGCGAGAAGCATCAAGTCGTTTTGGCTCCCCTAGTTGAGGCGGCTAAGCCCTTGGTGGGTGTCGCCCCCGAAAGGCATGAGTCCGGCGAAACCGTAACATACAGCCTTCCAGCTGAAACGTACGATGCATTGGCGGCTTTAAGAGGGGGGTTCACGCAGGCGTTTGCCGAAATAACCCCTGAAATGCTCAACCCAAACTTGGAGGTTCCAATACAATCCGACGTGCCGTTTGATGCGTCCTTCAATCAACGCAGAGTCTTAAGTGACGGGACAATTGTGAGCTATATGCGTGGCACCCACTCTAACTATTTTAACGTCCAATTAGACGGCAGAGACTCGCCTCCTCGCTACATTTCCGTCGACTCAAACGGCTCAGCAAACGGGCCTGTATACGCATATACCGACGGCAATAGAGCCGACGTTGAAGACGAAGACGTTGTTCGCCGGGTCCGTGCGGCAGTCGCAGGATTCAATGAAGGAAGAATAGATGACGGTTCTGTACGAGCGAGACTCGATGTGGACTCCATACCAATAGAATACAGTCAAGCTTTTAGAGAACTTTCCATAAACAATACATTATCCGTTAAAAGAGACGACTCAATCAGATACTACAACACAGAAGAAAGAAAATGGTACGACATCATAAGGCAGGAGCCAACAACACAACCGCCTGGTCCCGCTCCCCATCTTGCTCCTCCTGGTCCCGCTCCCCATCTTGCTCCTCCTGGTCCAGCTCCAGTTTATGTTGGCCGCCACGGCGAAATCAATATTCCCCAGATACTAGGCGGGGAAGAACACGGGGAGCAAAACACCCGGTTAATTAGGCAGTACCTCGCTGAAGTAGCCGTCAATTACCGGACGCAAAACCCTGAAATCGCGGATAATACGGCATTGACTTTTGAAGTGTATCACCCCGGACAGCAGGGAATAACTCCGCCAATCAGGCCTCGACATCCGGTTGAATTTACTAATTCGGTCAAAGCTCAGATTGATGCTATAAACGCTCTTGCGGCGGCGAATGCGGTAGCACCCGACGTCGCAGAATTATTCGTGGGACTGGTCGGGCAGCAAACTGAAGCAGGATTCCGCGTCACAGACGTTGCGGTGCCTGCAAGAGTGTGGGCTGAGGAAAACAGGGTTAGGTTCCAGATGGCTCAAGGCTTCGGATTAGCTGAAGGCGAAGTTTACTTGGGCACGTACCACCCCCACCCAGCAAACGACGAACAATGGGGTGTACTAAGCAACCAAGACCTTGTGGCTGTTAACGAACTCTTCAGGATGAGAGGCGAACAACTCCCCGCTCAAGCAGAACTACCATTCTTCACAATGATACAAACCCGCGAAGGACGCCAACCAGTAGTCTACCCTTACGACATCAACAGATTCGAAAGATTCGCGGAAACATATGCCGTCACAGAAGGAAACGCAACAGGCCCAGTAAACCAACTGAGGCCGTTCGCAGCTGAAATAACTGTCTCTTAACATTAGTTCCCGTTTAAAATGGTTCAGCAAGAAGTCTTTCGGCTTCCTGTGCGGCAGGAGCTTGATGTTGCTCTTCAGCAGGCGGGCGTCGGGCTTTTGCCTATGCAGCAGAGGAAGGTTGGGTCTGCGGTTCAACTTCTTGACGATTTCAATCTTACTCATGGTCAAGCTCGTGTTTTGCAGGCTGAGTTGGAGCGTCTGGCGCATCCTGAGTCTGCGCCTATGCCTGCGTCTAATCTTCCGCCTATGCAGCAGCGCGCAGTAAATTCAGCGCTCACGCTGCTTATCTCCGACTTCCAAATCGCCGGGCCGGAAGCAGGCGCACTAAGTAGGATAATAGGGGATTCGCTAACTGAACGGCATACGGTGCCTCTAAGTGCTTCAGGCGGGGTGCCTAATCTTCTTGACGAAGCAGCATTATTCCCTCTAAGAGGGGCATTACTTCATGTTCCTGAAGGCGCCAAACCACAAGAGGAAAATGAAATACTTTACGGAAACGCCAGGACGCTCAATGAATACCTGAGCCGCGTAGATTCAGAATACCGGAAGCAGTTCGGCGTCGATTACGCAGACAGATTATGCATGACAATACCGGTTTTTGCCCCAAACGGAACCCAAAGAAACTTCCACATATCAAACAGCATATACCAGCAGATGACGGCCCTCACCGCGGTAGCGCACGGACACGAATTCTTGGGTCAAGAATGGACGATGTTTATGGCTGACGTAAGAGGCGTAGAAAACAGAGACGGCTCCTACACAGCAACAGGACTTATGGTGGCAGGATGTGAATTAGTTCCAAACAGCTTCCGTTACATAGACCCGCAAACGCCCACAGAAACAAGACTACAACCCCGAAAATTCTTAGGGCTAAGCTTAGGCCGCAGGAAAGTGGATGTTGAAGTTGGCGAGATTCTTGGAGTGTTTCTCACTCACGGTTGGAGTGAGCGTCCTGATTTGCTGTGTGACTATGACGTGGGTATGGCAAACTGGCGGATGTATCACTGGCCGAACTGGAGTAGTAGTGAACCCGACCCTACGGCAGTGTTTTTTAGTGACGGAGTTAATCTTCACGGCTACAGCTACAATCCTGAGGTTTTTGGGGGCGAAAGGAAAAAATGGCGTCCTGACGGGACTTACATCTCCCAAGTGCCCACCCCCTTAACGCCCGATTTCCTAACTCAAAATGGGGTGGCGGCGGACGCATTCGAAAAACTACGGTTAAACCTTCCGCAGACAGTAGACCATAGGCCTCATGTTAAGTTGGCTCCTTTGGTTGAGGCATCTAGTCCTTTTGTTGGTGTGGTTCCCAAAAGGAGTGAGGTTGGGAGTGAGGTCACTTATAGTCTTCCTGCCAGTGTTTATGATGGTTTGTTGTCTTTGAAGAGGATGGCGGATGAGGCTTTTGCGTCTGTTGACGTGAACACGTTTGTTCCAGGTCAGAATGTTCAGGTTCTAAGCGACTTGGGCATACGTAGGGTTCAATGGAGTCAAAGTTTGAATTTTAGTGACGGTACTTTCGTGGAGTATGACGGGGGGGAACGTAACTTTTCCGTGATGTTGTCCGGTAGTCCTGGTGTTTATCGCGTTAACGCCGGTTTAGATGGTGATCCAACGGGGCCAGTTTATACGTATTCCCCCGAAAAAACCAACGTTGAAAACGAAGGTTTGGCGCTTATGTGCCGCGAGAAAGCTACGTTGTTTAGAGGCCAACCAAAAACAGGAACAACACTTCACGCGGTCTTCAACGGGCCTTCGTATTTTTTTGATTATCACCGAGGAACTAACTCACCCACCTACCTTGAAATGAACGGCATGCAGATAAATTCTGACGGCTCAATACGTTTTTATAGCTACTCTGCCGGAAGGGACTATGCCATCGTAAGGGAAGAATCTTCCGCTAAACCTTAGGTGAAGCGAATTATGGTTCAACATGAAGTAGTCCGGTTACCCCAACAAGCTGAATTAGGTGAGGCTCTCCAAGCAGCAGGCGTAGAACTATCGCCTATGCAGCAGAGGAAAATAGGGTCTGCGGTTCAACTTCTTGACGATTTCAATCTTAACCCTCATCAAGCCCGTATTTTGCAGGCTGAGTTACTTCGTCTCTCGCATCCTGAAGTTGCACCCATGCAATTACGTCCTCTCCCGGCCATGGCACGTCGTTCAGTCGATTCCGCGTTGACTCTCCTACGCGACGACTTTCAAATCACATGCCAGGAAGCAGGCGCATTAGGCAGAATAATAGAGGGCTCTCTCACTTCAGCGTCAGGTCAAGAATCCTCCGGCAGAATGGGTTCCCGCATATTCGGCGACCAAGTGGTTGGTCCTGCGGTAGCTGCTGCCGCTGCGCTCCCAGAGCACCGGCAGACAGTCGCTTTGTTGAATGCGCTGGGAGATTACGGAGGATTAGACTTTCAGGGGCTGCTGCTAAATTATGTGACAAAAGGTTATCCTCCGCTTGTTTCTGATAATTTTGGTCAGGCAGTATGGGTGGGTACGTTCATAGGCACGCGCTTCATGGAAGCCGACAGAGCTTTTACAGCCGCTGGTAATGAACCCGCTCGGCAACGGCTTGAAGGTGCCTGGAACGCATTTCCGCCTGTCACCGGCGCAGACGTTAACTCCAGGGACATAGCGTTGCACAAATACATGTTGTCTGTGCGCGACAACGCATACGCTCAGCTTGACGCTACAGCCGCAGCCGCCCAAGAACGCCATCCTGAAATGAGGGAACTTCTGCGAATACTTGGCGCATCAAACGACGTTCACTTTCACGTGCGCCTGCTAGACGCCAGAACAGGAGACTTAAAGCAAGAAAACGACGAATACGCCAAAATACTCGGCGCATTAGCGCAAGATTACGAGCGAAAGCATCCCGGTTTGCCGCCAGAAAAAGACCCGTCAATCCACGCAATAATCGCATTAAACCGCGCAGGCGGAGAACAATTAATCGTAGGAGCAGTACGCAACTACGTCGAAGACATAGCCCGCACAGTAGGCCCGCAGCCTACAACTGGAGGACCGCCTTCTGCCGCTCCTGCTCCGGGCTCGGATTCAGACAGAACGTTAGGTCCAGTTCCACCCTCCCTTAGGGTAACTCAAAAGCCCCGCATAAATTTAACCGACGTACTCAATGCGGCCCAGCCTCTTACGGAAGTGGTTCCACAACGGCATGAAGAGGAGGGCGGCGGTGTCTACTACAGTCTGCCTGCTGCAACTTACGACGCCATGCTAGCTTTGAGGCGCAGGACGGACGAAGCTTTCATTCAAGTAGACGGGTCAACGTTCGTCCGAGGCGATTTAAACCCCCTACAAACAGAGCCAAACGGCAGAATCTACTGGCGTCATACTAGACTGCTGAGGGACGGCACAAGAGTGGAATACGCCACCAACGGTACGGGCAATTTTCCAAGATACGAAATCGCCCTTGACTCCGACGATTATCAAATCCTGGCCACACAAGGCTATGAAACAAACGGCGAAGTATTCCTGATTGATAGCTTAGGGAACCCCCACAAAGTTCAAGACGAAGCAGTAATAACTCGGTGCCGCCAGGCAGCAGCCGGATTCGACGCAGGCAACCTTCTAAGATACTCCTTATCAGTGGACTTCACGTTGGGGACAAACGAATTAAGGTACTCAAAAATCGCCAATCTACAGAACCCCCCCGCGACAAGAGGAGCAATAGAAATATACGCTGACCAAGGAGACTTGACTATAGAATCCGACGCCATAAAATATTGGGCTACACAAGGCCATGAATCTTACCCCGTCAGAAGGATTGAAGCCGCCCCCTCTGACGTACCGCCGAATATAAGTCTGCGCCCGCCAAGATAACTCAATCAATAATAACAAGTTAAATGACTGCGCCATCCCCTCTGCAACCTCCCCGAAGAAGAGGAAGCCGCCCCCCGGAAGAGGATGTCGAAGTGATGAGGCCTCTGCCTACGCAGCAGCAAGTCACAGACTACTTAAGCACGGTGCCGCCGGACATCCAAGCCGGTCACATGCATCAAGTGTATGCTGCAGTCCAAGGCAACGTCGACGTGCATCCTGAAGTCAAAAGCGGCTTATACTACGCTTTTTCCCGCGCAAACCCCACTCTCCCACCCACGCAAGTACACCAGCCAGTAATGAAGATGGTTCTTGCGACTGCAAGCCAAGTAAACGTCGGGGAACTAAATGAAGTTCAAATAGGAAACGCCGCGTTACACGCAATGGAAACAGGAGAACAACCCGACTCCGCCGCATACTTGAGGGCCACGCAGCCTACGGCGGCGCTTCCAAGAGACTTAGGCGGATACGTGAAGGCGGCTGCGACTGAATTCTTCCCGCTGATGGAGGCGGCAATACACCCCACCGACCCTGAGCCACCTCCTGCTCCTACAGTACTTCCGCCCGCTCCCGCTCCCGCCAGCAGGCCGCCGGAGTCCAGAGGTGATCGTCCGTCTAGTCCGCCGCGTCCTTCTACTTCTGGTAGGTCTGGGTGGGAAAAGTTCAGGGATTGGGCGAAGAAAAATTGGATTTGGATTGCATTAGCTTCTTTTATCGGCGGAAGCCAGGTTGACAAGATGGTCGAGCACCGCCATGACGTGCACCCTCAAAAAGATATACGCCGGGAAGTCGACTTCAGCGTCCTACCCCAAGAAGCATGGTGGACTATTCAAAACGCAATGTACGTCGACGAAGACACTCGCGGATTCAGAGGATGGGTCCCATACGAAAGGGAGTTGAGGCCTGACATGGGCGGCGACATGTCCCTACCCCCCGGCTGGCAGCACTTTATGGCCAATCCGCCAAAAGGCGAGGGGCCTGAAGACAACCTCGTGTGGCGCCGCCATCAAGCAGTCAAAAGGTATCTTGAAGACCCCTCCGACGAGAGGGGAATAAAGAGGGTTCTGGGGGAGGGAACCTCAGGCAACATGCCTAAAACATTCATCAATTACAGGCAACTAAAAGCGTTATTCGGCGCTTTCGGACCGGATGAAGTGAGAGTTTTGGCTGCGGCAAACGCTTTGGCTGGATACAATGAGTTTGAGGCCGCCAAGCAGTTCTACTTCGACAGGGGTTTCCCGCGGGAACGATGAACCTGTTTTTGCCTGCCGCTTAAGCTAAGCTGACAGGTGTTTTACCTCTAAGGAATACTCTTCTACGTCTTAAATTTTCGGTTGACGTCGCGGATTAAGCTGTCGCAGTCCTGCTTGATTTTCTCCAAACTTGCGACTATCCTCTCCCTCTCCTTCTCGACGTCATCAATAAGCTCATAAGGCTCTACGGCAGTCTTATAATCCTCATATTCGACGACCGTATACTCGCTTTCGTTCATCTTCTTAGTCACCTTACGGACCGTCTGCTCCAAAAACTCAAGCATGCCTTCCTTGACGCGTCTTCGAATAATCTTGTCTTTGTCCAACTCCTCCTTCATAAGGCGGACAAGAGGCGAAAGAGCGAAATAACGGCTTTCCTGCTCAATCTCCCCATCCTCCCCCTCAACAACACCCACGGGGGGCACAGCATCCTTCACTTCTGTTTCAACAGGAATAGTATCCTCATCTGGCATATCACATCACCCTACATATTACGTTTACTACATAAAAACCGTTACGCTTAAACCATTTCCACCCGTCGGTATTTAAACCATAAACCCCATCTATTTTAGTTCCTCACCAATGATTACCGTAACATACGACGGCTACATAATAGCCCTAATATCAGCATGCCTGTCGCTAATGAGCGGCCTAGTACGACGCGCAGTACTCGACATAGACAAAATCAAGCTCAACAAAGAGAAACTTAAGGCCCACCAGCAGGCCATAAAAGACGCAAGCAAAGCAGGAGACAAAAAGAAACTCAACCACGCGCAATCCCAAATGATGGAACTGACGATGGAAAGCATGAAAGACAACATGAAGCCGATGCTGTTCACAATAATACCCTTCATGGTAATATTCGGCTGGCTGAAACAAAACTACGACGGAGTCGGCGTAGTGGCAACATTACTGGGGATGCAGTTCGGCTGGTTCGCATGGTACTTCATAACCAGCATCGTAATATCCCTCCCAATAAACAAAATACTAAAACTAACATAATACAAAGAGGAACATCAATGGTCAGACCAAACTTACGCGGGCGCTCAATCAAAAAAAGCCAGCGCAAAACACCAGGCGGCAAAACAGTAACACACTTCAGGGCAAAAAAAGCCTCAGCCGCAACAGACCCCCGAACAGGGAAAAAACTCCACGGCGTAGCAATAAAGAGAGCCGCAAAAGCAGGCGCACTACCTGCAAGCCAAAGGAAAATAAGCAGACCATACGGAGGCCACCTTGGCGCAGACACAGTGGACGCGCTAATAAGGTACGCCGCAAGGCAGAACGCCAAAATCAGCAACCCTGAACTAAGCAACCTGCCGTTGCACCGCGACCTATCGCTCGAAAAATACCTCCCACCCGGATGGAAGGAAAAAAACGTCCGCTCACCCTCAAAATGGAGCCCACCAAAGAAAAAAGAAGGCTCAACAGAAGAAAAACCCAAGAAGCCCACAGAAAAAACGCAGGCAAAAAAAGAGAAACCTGCGGCCAAAACTAAGCGGGCCATGAAAGGGGAAAAGAAGGCTGCAAAGAAAAAGTCTGAGAAATAAGTGATACCATGCTGGTGACGGTCGGCGGAAGCGTTGCCTCGGGCAAGAGCACTTTAGCCAAGAACCTCGCTAAAAAGCTGGGTTTCGCTCATGTTTCCGCCGGTAGCTTCCTTAGGCAGATGGCCGACGAGCGCGGGATGAGCATCCTGGAGTTCTCGAAGTTGGCGGAGTCTTTCCCTGAGATTGACAAGGAGATTGATGAGCGCCAGAGGACTGCTGCTAAGGCGGCGGGTGATGCGGTGGTTGATGGTCGTTTGTCCGCGTATTTCCTTAAGCCTGATTTGGCGCTTTGGCTTGTTGCTCCGGCTGAAGTGAGGGCTAAGCGTTTGTTGAGTCGCGGAGAAAAGTACAAGAACGTCTCGGAAGCCCGTGCGGCCATGGAGGCGCGGGAGGCGAGTGAGAGGAAGAGGTATAGCGCGTTCTACAGTATTGATTTGGGTGATTTGAGCGTCTATGATTTGGTGATTAACACCGGTAGGCTTGATATTCCTGCGATGACTTCCGTGGCTTATGCCGCTGTTGAGGGTATGCGCAGGAAGTAGCCGCCTTTTATTGAGCTTCGTTAAATTAGTATTGATTATGGCCCGCGGACAAAGCAGCCTTGAATTTTTGATGACTTACGGCTGGGCTATAGCCGTGATTGTGATTGCCGTTGTGGTTGCGTGGCAGTGGGGTTTGTTTAATTTTAGCGGGACGATTCAGCCTGGTTCGATAGGTTTTTGGGGTGTGGAGCCGTCGGATTTCATTCTTTCTGAAGACGGCAGTTTGAGTCTTTCCTTGTTCAATACGGTTGGCGCCAACGTCACTTTGAATTACTTGAATGTGACGCAGGGGGTGACGTCTGCTGAATTTTATCCGAACAATGTCATTACTAACGGCAATTACTCTGTCGTTGGGTTGCCGGCTGGGACTCTTAAGAGGGGGAGTGCCGGCGACAGGTTTGAGGTATTTGTGGTTGTGGAGTATTCTGATGAAAGGACGGGTTCGGATGTCCACAGGAGCAGCGGCAGAATATGGGGTATGTACGAAACTTAGCTCTAAAACACCCTTTTTTCTATACATGCGTAATTATTAAAGAACAGTGGTTAAGCCGGCGTCTTCCAGTCCGCCCGCGGTTCGGCGCAACAATGCGAGAAAGCACTTAGCTTTGCTTTTCGCTCTTGTTCTTGTCGTTGCGGCTTCAGGCTGCTTCCAGATGAGCGGCGAGTACATCGCCAAGCTGTTCGGTAACCTGTTCACCGAAATGCTTGCCGGCAACATCAACGTCTTTGTGGTCGCGATTATTTTTTGCCTAACGATAAACCCTGTTTTTTGGACTACCACCGGCGCAGGAGTCCATCCTATAGTTAAAGCAATAATGCCGGCGATACTGGGCATCCTGTACCCCATCTACATCATATTCATTTTGTCTGCGGCGTTCAACTTCATCTGGAGCGCTGAGAGTCCGGCCAGCAGGAATTTGGCTAAGAAGCGTTTGAGGAATACGCTTATTTCCATGCTGATGGTGTCTGCCTCTCCGATGTTGTTCCAGTTGCTTTTGGACATCAACGCCGTTGTCGTGGCTCAGATTCTCACGGGCGTGCAAGTGAACGGTTCGACTCTTCTGGGTGCTGGCGCTGCTTTTGCGGTGGCGTTGGCTGCGGCTGCTGTCGTCATCATAATCTACGTCTTTTGCCCTGCTACTTGGATTCTCACCATCTTCATAATTCCTGCCGCAATGATTCTTCTTACGACCCTCATAGCTCCGCCTGTCATTTTGGCTATGCGGTACGTTGCTGTTACCGCGTTTGGTCTGCTGTTTCCCATCACCATTTTCCTTTACTACTTTGACATGACCAAGAATTTGGGGTCGCGTCTTTGGCGTATGACTATGATTTGTGTTTATGTGCCGATACTTCAGGCGTTGCTTCTTGCTTTGATGATAGCCTCCCTCAATGAAGTCATAAGTTGGAGCGGATTTTCTGCGTTG
>CABMCB010000100.1 GCA_902384455.1 uncultured archaeon | reverse complement strand
CACCCCACACACTTTACACATAATGTCAATAGCAAAAACAGTGAAAAATAGTGTGTAGACAAGGGAAAACGTCTCTGCCTGGAGTGTGATATTCCATAGAATAGTCACGATTTTTATACAGGGAAGCCCCCGGGACCGTGTGTCGCGAGGGCTCTTGACTGTGTGTCGAAGTGTGGGTTACTTTCCCGCGTCTTCTTGTGTGATTCGTGCTCTACTTTGAGCGGCAGCAGCTTGTAACTTTGGCATATCACTGGGTGATAGACAGGCAGTGAACACTCCGTAACCAAAGTCAACCTGGTCACACACTGCATTGGCCGGGCAGGTTGCGCCAATTGTGTTTTTGATACCACTTGAGCATGCAACTGTTAGTGGACTGAGGATTGACAGTGTGAATATGATTGCAAGTGCCGCTGGGGGAACGCCAATGTCTTTAGCGAACACACCTAGCACCATAATAGCTAGGCCGAAGGCAATCTGATACCAGTTTATGTGCCCCCCAACTTGCAGTGAACCACTTATTGTTTGAAGTATTGGAATTGCTCCTGCGATGATTCCTGCTACGGTCGTTTTCCAGCTTACCATTATACTTTCTCCTTCGCCTTTGGATTCTTGAAGAATTCCAGTAGTTTCTTCCAACACACTGGACACAAGTGGTAGTTTTTTGCTCCTAGGAGGTCTGATATTTGCGTCCAGTCCTTTGGCGCGACCATGTTGTGGTCAACATCTTTGACTTCTGAGCAATCAGTGTGGTCACAGGTACATTGTTCGACGCGTGTCACCTTGTTAGTTATCCTCATTGGTCACTCTTGAGAAAGTTCCGGCTCTATACTTTCGGGGAGCCCAGAGTCGGGGGGGAGACTCTTGCTTGCCTAGCGCGTACGACTTAGCCCCTAGCTCGCAGGCCAGAGGTACCGGGTTAATGTTATGTGACGGGTTTGCCGTCAACTGTGATAGAGCCAGTGACAACAATGGTGTGTTGTGTTGGTTTGGGCGGTGTGGGTGGCGTAGGTGGCGTGGGTGGTACTGTTGGTTGTAGCATTGCAAGCAATTTGGTTCCAATTGGAACGCCATTGCCAGTACATGCGTCCCAACCCACGCGTGAAGTGTAAGTCCCATTGTTTCCTGAGACGATGTCACGTGCCCAACCCCCTTGGTTATACAGGAAGGGATTCAGGAATCCAACGTTACCAACAACCTGACTTAGGCAGGCGGCTAGAGCGGCCCACATTGGAGCAACGGCACTGGTACCGCCAATGACGTATTGTTGCCCGTCAATCATGATAATCCAACCAGTGTTTGGGTCTGCATTGCCGGCTACGTCTGGTACTCCTCTAGCTCTACCTCCAGGCACGTTTGCTTTTGATTGCCACGTGGGTAAGCCTAGTACACCGCTAACACCGCCACCTGTTGCACCGCCAGCGCTTCCGTCGTTCCAAACAACTTCATTCACAGGTGAAACGCTTAGAACACTGGTACCTCCACAAGCAAGGACGAAGGGCGAGCTTGCTGGGAAGTCAACATGGTTTCCAATCTCGCCATCGGTAGAACCATTGTCACCAGCAGCAACAGTGACCGTGATACCCGCAGCACCAGCCTTTTGAAAGGCAGCATTGAATGCAGTAACGATGGGACCGCTCCATTGGTCTTCGGGTGCGCCCCATGAGATACTGATACAATCCATCTTGTCGGTGATTGCTTGGTTTATGGCGTCAAGGAATCCTTGGTCAGTGTTGGGTGCTGTGTAGCAATGCATCTCAACACCTGGCGCCATTGCACCAATGACACAGAGGTCGAGCATGACTTCACCGTCGGCGCCATCAGGTCCGTCTGAAGTGTTCTGCCCTCCGTCGATAGAGTGGAACACAACAGGCTTTACAGTTAGGCCTAGGCTCTTGAAGTACGTATCAAGGTCACCTTGGTTGTAGGCGCCGCCAAGTTCGATAACGGCAACTTTCTTACCAATACCTGTAGTATTGGGCGGGAATCCGTAGAATGCCGCTAGTTGTTTAGGTGTGAACTGTGAAGAGGTTATGTTTTTGCGGAACCTAGGGTGTTTGATGTATGAGCGGCACTTCATTGGTTTTATTCCATGGAATACAGGTTGATGATTATGTGTGTTCTATGAGTTCTACTTTACCTTCACACTTAGCTTTGGAGCAAAAGTCTGTGTACCAGGTGCAAAGTGGGTCTTGATGCATGGTTCTCTTGTTGACATCATCAATGTAGATGGTCAACCCACAACCGGGACAGTTACCTTTGGTCCACTGGGGGTTCACTTGCAACGTTTTCATTGTTCCACCAAAGTTTTATCTGGGGGTCAGTGCGCATACGTTTTATGTGAATACAGTGTGGGCAGTCACAGTTGTCAAAGTCACACAGTTCACACTTGTGATGATTGAGTGTATGTGGTATCTGGGTTTCCATCACACATCAATCAACCAGTGTGGCGTATCCCCTCGCCCGTCAGTTTCAATGTGATTCTTATCCACTTGTAACCCGGCAACGTGTTGGTTTGGTGGATATTCTTGCGTCATCTGGTAGCCGCGAACATCAACTGGCGGTTCCCATGAGACTGAGTGCCAGTACCCTGTTACTCTAAGGGCATGGTAAAGTTGGTATGAGTTGAGCGGTATCCCCCAGCCAACGTACATACCCGCTCTGAAGTCAGCTGATTGCATCTTGCTTGCACAGTTATTGATGTAGCTTATACAATCACCGTGCACGCTAGGCCCTTCAATGTCAATGTATAGTGACATTCCTGGTAGTAAACCGGCGTTGTCCGCATTGATTACTGCGTGGGCTCCGTCGGCGGTACCAAGGTCAGCACTTGGAATCCAGCCGGCTCGTCGTGAGTAGGTAACAGCGAGTAGGCCAAGACCTTCGCCAGTGATTATGTCCCGTTCATTCTTCGTTAGGCTGCCTAGGTAACGAACAACGAAGTTGAAGCCCGCTTGTTTGATAGTTTTGGCGCGTTCAGCATTGAACGTGAGAATCGTGTCAACACCACGGGCGCCATTGAATGCAGGTTGTATTTGAAGAGTCATGGTATTATTCCCATCCATTTCATGAGTTCAAGACAGCTGCAGGTCCATATTACCACAAGTAGAAACATTGGCCCGAAGCCGCCCACACTCTTTTCGGTATCTAGTATCAGTTTATCAATCCACTTCATGTTATTCCGTGGAATAGCTAGCTCATCATTGGAGCGTAAGGTTTTTCTGGGTCAGCTAGCATCATTCTGAACGTAGCTGCTAGTCGTAGCGTTTGAAAGTCACGACATAGTGGTATTGTGTGTGTCACTTGACCGCAATCTTGGATAAGGACGTCCCTATTGCAGAACAAGCATTGGATTATCTCGCCGTGTACCGGTTGACCATCTATAACAATGAAAACTCTCATCCCTTTTTCTCCCGCCCCTTCGGGCGTTCCTCAGCGTCCCAGTCGAATGTTATCTGTAACGTGGTATCTCGTTTGGCTCGAGTCTTTGCTAGGTCACTGGTTGACAGTTTGCCGACTTCTCCACAGTGAGCACACTTCTCAAGTCCAACCATGTCTCTGTATTCATTGGTTAGACCGTAAAGTGTTATGTGTGATGTTTTCAGGCAGGCAACACAGATAACGCGGACTGTTCGATGTCTCTTTTCCCATGGTTGCTGCCAATGTGGCTTAGTTGTCATCCCCTTGTTCCAGAATGTGAACATGTCCAGAGTCCGAATCATCACTTTTCCAATGCTTCGGGTTTCTGTGTATCTTCACGAGGGCTTTGAATGTTTTGCGTTGTGCAATGTGCGCTCCGATTAGGTATCCTATAGCGCCCGTTTGCACAGTATCTGTAATTATAGTGAGTATGGACATTGGTATCCTTATCGTTGATGTGAGCCCCAGATAACATCTCCTTGAAGCTCACGTTGTTGTAACGTAGTTCTTACTGCCTCGTCAATGATTCGTCGGTCACGTTCATCGTGCCCTATGTCCCGCTTTTCAATCTCTTGACCGCAAACGGTTCGCATCTGTTCACGAGCGTTAGCACTTGCCCAACGGTCAATGAGACCATAGGCACCTGTTATTATGAGTGCCATTGCGCCGAACGCTGCAACCCAAAGCCGTGTGCGGTTGTTTTGGGCGGCTATGGTGTTGCGTTGTTGCTTGCGTAGTTCTACGAATTCATTTTGGAAGAGTTCACGTACCGCTTTTTGCTCGTTGGCAAACATTGCCCGTAGTTCTCCAACGCCAATGTATGCGGTTTCAGCGGTTTCACTAGCATGTTCGGCAAGGGCAACACTTGGAAGTTGGCGACGGTATTGGCTAAGTTCCTTTTCGTAGAGTGCAAAGCGATGTTCAACCGCTTGACGGAAGTCGTCGAGGTACTGTCTGACATCAGGGTCTAGAGTCATCGTTGTGTTTCCGGCTCTTTTTCTGTTGGTTCAGTTACAGTTCGTGCGCGGCTGAATATGACTGATTGTTGCCCTTCATTGAAGTTGGCAAAGGTGAAGACTTCTAGCGCTCCAAGAACATCGCCTGTTCTGAGCACGGTTTGGTTGTCAAGTTCTGGCACTTTGATAGCCCAATCGTGCTGCTTAATTACTTCAATGAGTTTTCTCATCTCAATGACGAGCTTGTTAGCGCTTTCCGGATGTTTCATCGTTGTATTCCAAGCGCCCCTTCGGGCGTTCCTAGGCGTCCGAATAGTTAGGCGTGTAGTAATGGCTCAATTGAGTAGAAGGCCGTCACTGAATGCATGGGTGTGGTGCTAACTGATACTTTGCCACCCGTACCGTTACCATTGATGAGCTGTACGGTTACAGGGTCAATGATTGCCCCGACAACCGCATGATGTTGGTAGTTATTGAAGTAGGCGATATCCCCTGGTTGCGGACTTTTCGTCATTGGCAGTTGAAAGAGAAACCTTTTGCCTAGTTGCCAAAACCAATTGCGTGCGAGACCTGCTTGGTGTAGTGCCCAAAGTGCAAAGCCTCCACACCAGCTAGCTTTACCCATGTTGGTGCCTGGTATGACGTCGGCCCAGTACTTGGCACTATCGTTAGAACCTACTTGACTCAATGCAGCTTGTACAACACTGAGCCGTGGGTTTACTGGTGGCGCTGGTAGTAGGTGTCCCCCCGTCCGTTTGACAAGCCAGAGAAGGCCTAGCGCTGCTACACCAACGCCACTCAGCTTTGCCCATAGTGGGATTGCTGCAAAGTTCATTTGCCTACCCTAGTTGGTATAAAGTAGTTCATGCTGCCACCTTCACGAGCCCCAATGGTTTCCTAAGCAGGAATATCCCCAAGGCAATAAGACCAATGGTGCCGATTCCAATCCCAGTTGCAGCGGCAACGTGTTGTGTTGCCAACTGTTGAGCGAGTGTGAGGTAGTTCCCTGCCCGTTCTTTGAGCACTTTGGTATATAGGGTTGGATTGGCTGTGAAGTATTTAGGCGCAGTAGTCAACCCTTGAACGAAGCCTTCTGGAGTGCCCGTTAGAAGTCCGTTCCACCAATGGGCTCGTGATTGTAGTGAACGAATGTAAGCCGCGGCACCTTCGGCAGCAGAACCGTAGGCGGCGAATTTACACACTGGGCTTGGTGGGTCGTAGAAGACTTCTTTGCCGTTGACAATCTCGGAGCAACGGAAGAATTGCCAATTACGGTCGCCACCTGAATACTTCTTGTTACCGAAGTTGTAATTGTGGATACCGTGTTGCCAGTTGCCAGTTTCGAGGGCAGTTTGCCCGACGAGCAAGTCTAATATCTCAGGTGTAGGAGCTTTGCCAGTGACTAGAGCGTAGCCATCTTTCAATGCTTGTACTGCTTGTGTGGGCGTTAGTGGAGTAGCTCTGTCTGGAAGCTCACCTGGCGGCACGTTAGACGTGGTTGGTAACGCTACGCTAGTTTGGTTAGCAACGGTTGCACCTAGACCTAGAGAACCGAGTGTGATTGGTCCCGGTATGCCGTCGGCAGCTAGGCCCTTAGACTTTTGATAGGCAACCAATGCAGCTTTGCTCATTGGTCCCCATTTACCGTCGGTTGCAAGCTGTGGTTTCGCGCCTAGGGCGTTTAGTTTCTGTTGTACGGCAGCATAGTCAATGCCGAAGCCCCATTCAACGCCAAACCCGGTAGAAACTGGAGAAGTGTAATTTATTCTATGGAATGATAGTGCACGGTGAAAGAGTGCAGCAGCATGGGTTTGGTCACCTTGTTCATTGAGGAGATGAGCAACCTCAAGAATTGCGTCAGGTTTGACACTTTGGAGCGCTTGTTGAGCGATTGTTTCTGATTGAGTGGTTGGCGCCCAGAGTGTTGTGCGATAGATTGTTTCTTCGTTTGGCCGCAGTCCTTCTAGTTCTGCACCAAAGCCCGCAAACTCATTGTGACTTTCGGGAAGTCCAGGCATCTGTGTGCGATAAGGATTGATTGCTTGCTGTTTGGGAACAAGCATTGAGATGCCAGGATGTAGGAACGGCGGACCTTCTGCCGCTTTATATCCTTCGGAAGGTCGCGGAGGGTGATTGTCATAGTGCACTTCAGTGAGTGCCATGACTTGTTGATGCTTCCCTGTTGGTTGAGTAACAGTCGTTACCTGCTGTTTACCAATAGGAGTTGCATGTTGAAGTGCAATGCGTGCAAAAGATAGAACCGGTTTGGTAATCTCTTTCGCAGTTGCACGACGGTAACCGGAGGGCATTGGTACTTGAGGAATATCAACGCCAAAGTTTGCGGCATACTGTTCTGGTGTCATCGAGAGACCCTTTCGTTCTTGCTACGCAGTCCAGTAACAACGAACACGCCTAACGCTATGAAGCTGATAGCCATCATAAGGTTTGGCGCGAAGAATGTCGCATACTTCATTGAAACTTCTCCTCTGGTAGGATTCCCAGTGTGAGTATTCGTTTTAGTCGTCTGCCGAAGTGTGAATGACTTTTCTTCAACTCATCTTTGGGTCTACCGGTAGGTTTACATCCTTTACCTTGTGCAGCATTACATACTGGACAAGGGATGAGACGGTCAGCTTGGATATTCCGTGGAATAGTCATGCATTCGAGCGGTATTCAGTACATTGGCAACGTGGGTCGTTATTGGTAACAATTTCTACTCGTGGAAGTCCACATTTCTCACATGTTCGGGCTATAACCCGTAGTGTAACGATATCCCCTGCCTTGAAGGTTCCAAACAATGCCGGGTCGTTTATCATTAGTTTCACAGGTTCGTTGCACAAGAAGACTTTGCCTGAAACGTTGGCAACTTGAATTGATTCTTCAAGTGGAACAAGCTCTTCAATGTTCATTAGTTCAACGCTTTCCCATACTGCGCCAGGGGATGCTACTCCACCTTTGACAGTGCGGTGAATGCTTGAAGTCTTTCTGCTAACTATGGCAACTTTGAGTTTTATCATGGTATCATCTTTCATACAGGCCCCCTCCAAGGACCTCCATGCCTGTCTAAGCGACACGGAGGCACCCTGGAGGGGCAGAAGATTACTGTCCGGGACGTTGAGGAATGGTTGGAGAACCATGTCTTGGATACTTTCTTGCGAGATTATCAATCTCGACTGATAGGTCAATGGCACACCCGCCAGACCTGTCTTGAACTAGTGAGACGACCGAACGAGCAAGGTCGCGCGCGGCCATTCCTGGAGGCTCATCAGTGTCAATGATGCATTGTAGTTCTCTGATGAGCCGTTCTTTCCTAACAGGGTCCATTAGTTGGCCTTTGGCTCGTAACCTGGCACGCCAGAACCATCATGGTTTTCAGTTCTAGGAATCACTGTTGTTGTCCGCGGTAGCGGTGTGAAGTCAATGATGTCCCCCGTCTTGTAGGTTCCGAACAAGTCAGGGTTGTTGATGATGAGCTTGATAGGCTCACCAATGAGGATGCAATCGGCAGCAACATTGCCAATCTGAATGACCGGTTTCTCTTCAAGTTCAGTGCGGAACTCAACTTCTTCCCATTCAGAGTTTTGAACGGTAACACTCTTTCGTTCTCCACCTTCGGGATAGGTGTAACGCACCGTTCGAACCTCGGCTGAGCTCTTTCGAGTTACTGTGACAACGTGGAAGCGAATCACAATATCACCCCTTGGTCAAGGAGCCCTTTGGGCATGTGATGCTCGAACATTCGTTTGAAGGTCCTAGCAATCTCCCAACTTGCTAAGACGTCCGCCTTCACTCGATGGGGATGTTGGTCCCGTTTGCTTGGAATCTTCTCGACCCAATGGTGATAGGCGGCACGTAATGTTGATACATCAAAGTGGCGATAGTGGAGCCAGCTATCCAATTGTGGCATGTCGCGGTGAATGATATCACGGTCAAAGTGAACAGTGAATCCTGCTATGATGATACGAGCAGTCTTGTCTCTAGCAATTGGCTGAATGCTATCACAGATGATGTTTTCCACGAGTGAAGTACTCAATACAGAGTCTACTACTTCGTCAAGTAGTCCATTCTTAGTGTGCATCTTGAGAATCTTGTCGTTCATGTTGAGTCGGTCTTGACGAATGACTCTAGATTGACATTCCATCAATGGCTCAAGGAACCGGTCAGTGAGCATCCAACCAACTTCTAGCGGCTTTTGGTCAGGGTCCCCCGTTGTTTCGAAGTCGAGAAACAAGAAGTGGTCGAAGTGTTCGGACGCTGAGGAACACCCGGAGGGGTGAGGCACAGGAATATTCTGTGGAATAGTTAGTGACCATTGATAGCCACAGAATGCACAGGTTAGTTCAGTATCTTCGCGGTTGCTTTCCCCTTCTTTCTTGCATTGAGGGCAGCGCATAATCTTCGTGGCACGTTTTGAACACCATGGTTGATGTCGATTGTCAGTTGGTTCTCCAACGGACATGCATTCTGGACAATGGTCTAATGTTTCGCGTAAGTCAGTCATTGTGTATCTTCTTATCCTTGTGTTACGGTATCTAGACATAAAAACCCTGACTGACAGCGCGTCAACCAGGGTTTTTCATTGCTCCCCGACGTTGAGGAGTGGTTGAAGAACCATCTCTTGACGTTAGCAGGAGTGAACGTCTCCAGTGGATATATGTTCGCCACACGTGGGGCAGGGAAAGGTAACTTTGCCACCGTCAACAGCTGGCATTGTAGCAGCTTCTAAAGCGCCTGCTACAGTACCTGGCGCGGCAATGCCAGTGTATGGCGCAACTGGGTTTTCAGGCACTGGTAATGGCGGGTGTGCCGTGATAGTGTTTTCGTTCGTCAATGGTCCCGGTCCAAGTTTGAACTGAGGCGCGGGCACTGGAGGTGCAACGGGCTCAGGGATTATCATGGGCGGAGTTGCAATGGGTTGCATAGTAGGTTGTGGCGGCGGGACTGGAGGTCCGTGCAAAACAACTTGTTGCCGTTCTTGAAGTTGGTTTATCTGACTTTGAACCTCAACGGGCGGTTGGTTTGCAAGTATTGCTTGTGCTGCCTCTTCTGCTTGCCGCCGTCGCCTTTCTTCACCAGCAATACGTCCCTCTTCTTGTCGGTCGAGCATTGCTAAGACGGCCATATGCCCTTCACAGATTCGAGGGGCCGAAGTAGCACGTCTAGCAACCCAGTAACCCACAATCATTGCACCTTGAGTCTGTTCGGCGGTTGTAGGTGTCGTGTATCGTTTTGCGTAGGGCATTCGAGCCCACATACTACAGAGTAAACATTCCATGGAATATCCCTTCAACGTCCGGGCAATCTGTGCCCGGTCCAACTATCTGCATATTTAGCGCGGGTAATACTGGCTTCTTGTGGACTTACCCATCGAGCATGAACAATGTGCTCAACGAATATTGCCCCGTTATCAGTATCAATAACACGTTCACTAACGGCTAGAATCTTTCCTTGTATGCGTGTGCCCGTTACCATCTCAAAGATGGCGATGCGTCCAACCCATTTACCGGGGTCAGCATGTCCTTCTTGCCCTGGCGGCGGACCAATTCGTACAAGTTCTCCAGCCATTTAGGTATTATAGCACAACTGTAGTGGATTACAATAGGAGTTACAGCACCTGTGGCAGGTAACTGAAGAAGTTTAGATTACAGATGTCAGCAATGTTGAAACCTGCACCTGGGTTGTAGATATTGATGTGAATCGTTGGCACGCCAGCAGCTTGTTCGTAGGTAAATGTTAGCGAACAGTTGTGTGGACCAATGAAGGTTCCCCATCCTGAACCTACTGGTGAACATTGTGATTGCATCACTTCAATTGATGTTGTGCCAATGAGTGCTGCTGGCACAACGATATCAATCGTTGTAGTTCCAGCCGCGCCAATGGCTGTAGGGTTTGGGAAGACGTTTGGAAACTGATGCGAGATACGCATCTGTCGGTCCATAGTACCATTAGCTTGTACGGTGCAGTTTTCTGGTAGACAGCCAAAGTCAAAATTTGCTACTGGAACAGTTCCGCCAGCGCCTATAATCTTGGTGACAACACCTGCTTGCATACTGAATGCATAGCAGTTCATGATATTGGTGCTTATTGCAGCAGCAACTGTTTCAAGTGATAGACTAGTATCCGTTCCGCCACCAATGCCTATAAATGTGGAATTGTTATTAGCTTGACTTGCTAAGTGGAACAATCCGCCGCCAGTTTGAGCACTATTGAACCATCTGTTTTGACATCCAATGGCGTCGAAGTCTGCGAATACTTGTGTGTTGAACAGACTTAGGTTACACGCTGAACCGCCAGGAGTGTCGAATGCAGTTGCAAGAACATTGCCACTAATGAAACAATTGCGGAAGTTTACATCAGCTGATGTAGAACTTAGTGCATTGAAGTCTAATGTAACAGGACAATTACAGGCGACATTGGTTATGCCTGATGCCGCGCCAGGAACTGTTGTATATGTTGGACCTAATGCAACAGATGTTCCAAAGGCCACTAATAATGGGTCGCTACCAATGAGGTATACTGAGTCTTTGAGTAACACTGCTTCATTATACGTACCAGGACCAATGAGAACGCCATATGCCTTGGCAAATGATGCATCGAGAATAGTAGATTGTGCATGCGCTATTGTTTGGAATGGGTTTTCTTCAGTCCCATTACCTGTTACGTCAGAACCCCCTTGGTTGACGTAAACTAGTTCGCTAACGACAGGTAATAGTCCCCCTCCCCCGGGTGTACCTGGGTTGATGCCTTGGCCAGCAAAGAAGATGTCGCTTTGGAGAATGAGGGCTGCACATGCTTTGGCTGCCACTGTCCAATTGAGAGGGTTTTGGAATTGTGCACTGTTGAGTGGTCCTGGACCTCGACCAGTAAAGTCTTGTTGAACAACTGAAGTGATTGCTTCAATCTCTAGATTATTGAGTGCAGTAGCATTGTTCCATATTGTGTCGAACTCTTGAGCGAATGCGCCCGCTACAAGGGTTGCATTGTTGTAGTCTGCTGACGTTGGGTCAACAATCCACCCAGAAACAGCCATGCCAGCAATGGCACCAGCAAAAGCAGAGGTGTATGCAGCAACATTGATAGGTGCGTATGGCATAGTTACTTCTTTCTATTCTGTGGAATAAATTAGGTAGTAGAGTCTTTGAAGGCTCCTGTTGCGGCCAATTGAGTACAGACACTTGCAAGAGCAGCATTACCACCCTTAGCACCTGTAAGATTCTTACGTGGGTCAGGAGCACCATTTAGTAATGTTACTCCACCTGGAAAAGCTATTGGACTACTTGCTGGGTCAACGGTCGCTTGTGCCCCATCTAGGGTCAATGTGCCATTACAGCTACCAGCAATGAATGTAGATGCTACACTGTTTGCTCCGCCACTTGCAGTCCATGTTTCTGTGATTGCACACTGTAATCCACTTCCAATGAATGCAGCAAGTGTCTGTATATTACGTCCGTCGTTGATAGACGTCATAGCTATTGTACCAGCTGCTACAATACTAGCCCATGCTACAACGTTTATACCTGTTTGATTGTAGCCTGCGAACATAAAGACATTATTTAGTAAGACCTGATTGATTGGACTGAAGGCTAAGAATGTCCAAGCGTCATTGAATACTACTGAATCGAATCGAACCTTGCCTTGGTTTGATGATACAGGATTGAAGTCAATGGTTATACCTCCAGAAACTGTCATGTTCTGGAATCCTGAACGATGGTCAACATTCGCTGTCCATTCTGGTCCAAGAGTGATTGATGAGAATGTTACACGCGTGCCCTCAATTGACGCACCTACTACATAGGTCCAGTCGGTCAATGTGACGGCTTGTGCATTGAATCGCCCTGAACCAAGCAGAATAGTGTAACGAATTGCACTTGATGCATTGCCTAATGAACGAATTAGTGTACATGCACGGTTTATTGTAAGGAATGGTTTGCTAGCTGTACCGTCCCCTGTTAGGTCATTGCCACCATTCTGAACGTTGACAATGAGATTAACAGCAGGAGCTAATCCACCTCCTCCCCCGGGTGTTCCTGGATTGATACCTTGATTGGCAAAGAAGATGTCACTTTCAAGTACAAGGGCTGCACACGCTTTAGCTGCTACTGTCCAATTAGTAGGGTCTTGGAATTGTGGGCTACTAAAAGGGCTTGGACCTCGCCCACTAAAGTCTTCTTGGACGATAGAGTTGATTGCACTTATTTCTAAGTTGTTGAGTTGTGTGGCATTGTTCCACACTGTATCGAATTCTTGAGCGAATGCGCCTGCTACAAGGGTTGCGTTGGAATAATCTGCTGAGGTTGGGTCAACAATCCACCCAGAAACAGCCATGCCGGCAATAGCTCCAGCAAAAGATGCAGTGTATGCGGCTACATTGACTGGAACGTATGTCATTGGTGATTATTCCGTGGAATAGGTCAGGGGTGAATAGCGGCACTCTTTTCAGAGAGTCGCAGTCGAATGTCACTAGATTGTTTGATAAGTCCCGTTGTAACGGCTTCAATCATGGCTTTGACTACTTTGCCAGATAAGTCTTCCCACGGTTTATCAATAATCTTCACTTGTAAGACAAGATTCTTTTCACGAATGGCTTTGAGTAAAGCCATAAGGTCGAGCATCGAAACGCCTTCACCAAACATATCTAATATCTCCGTTCTTGGGGTGTATCCTGTATCGTATGATGTTTATTCGTGGGGTTTGCGGAAAAGACCGAGTACGTATCGCTTCCAGCCGGCAGGGATAGCAGGACTGCCCGCTTCCCACAGTACATTGCCTATGCCCATTGCGATAGCTCCGGGTACACTGGCGCCGAGTAAGCGTACAATGGCGTAACTAATAATCCCCGTTGACGCGAGTTGACCGGCAGAGAATCCGCCAGCAAAGGTTACTGTCTCGCGTTCAGGCTCTAGTCTGCCTTGAAGGTTCATGAAGTAACCCGGATAATTCTCAACGGGTACATATCGGTCAGTGCCTGTAAACGCGTAACGCCTTGCCCATTCTTCAGCGTTCATGATTCCTCCTCACTTATGAAGGTGCAAAGCCTTGAGTATCTTTATGATGATTGATTCTCGGTTAGCAACGACTTCTTTCACAGCAACCGTTGCGCCAACAGTGGCACTTGGATTCGATTGAACAGTTTGCATCATTACAGCCTTCTTTTCTGGCGTGTAAGATTGCATACCAAGAGTTATGGCATGGCCAGCATGGGCGGCAGCCGATATGTTTGGTGGTTTCGGATTAGCAACGGCGCCAACACGAACAGAACATGCAATGTCGAACCCTAGTTTTTGAACAGGGTCAAGACTATCACGAGCCTTAGCAACATCAAAGGCACCAACTTGTTGCTGTAAAAGACCTGTTGCAAGGTCGAAACCTTTCGTAGCGTTTTTAGCGGCCGCAAGCTTTCTGGCTTCTGCAAACAATGGCGAAGTCTTTGAGAGTTGAACACCACTTTCAACGAGTTTACCAGTTACTTTACCTAAGTGTATACCACGGTGACTTTGGTAGACGACGCCAGAACCTAAGGCTAGACCTGACTTGATTGCGTTTTTCGTAGCAACAGGCAATGGTTGGGCACCCATGCTTACTAGTGTGTCTGCAAGGCCTGATTGTAACGAAGCAAGCATGATATCTTCGTTTTTGCCTTGAATCTTTCGTGTGCTATCGAGACCCGACTTGATGCTATCGTGCAAAGGATTCGTAGGTGGAAGGACGGCCGCTAGTGCAGTAACGTGTGCTGTGAATGCTGCATCAACTTTCTTGCCGTGGGCAAGGTCAAGACTCAATGCCGATGCATCTATCATAGCCTTCTTTACTGCATCGGAAAGGGGCAATGCATGAATGGCTGCATCAGAAACTGCTTTATCAAGGGGATTGCCGTGAGCAATGCCGCCAATGATTGCAATGCCAGTAACAAGTGCATTCTTTGCAGCAATGGGGAGTCCAAGAGCACTACTTGCAATGCCACCAGCTGTGTGCTCAAAGGTTTGAAGGTTGAGCTTCTCTCCCTTTGCAACATGTTGAATGGTTTCGACGCCCATTGTCACAGCAGCTTTGACGAGCGGTCCGCCTGGTAATGCACCAATGAGTCCAGCTTTGAGGACTGCATCAATGGGTTGACCTTCTGACAGTGCAAGTCCTGCGGAAAGCGCAGCACTGACTCCTTGTCCAACGCCAGGTACAATACTGATAACCATCTGGGCGTAAGGAGCAACCTGTTTGAAGTCGTGAAGTTGTTGCTTCAGGTTGTTCAAAACAACATGGTCAATGCGTTGCCCACTAGCAACAGCAACAATCATATTGGTAGGACCCATTGCTATGTGAAAGGTAACGTCAAAGACTGCGTGAAGCGGTCCTCCAACGATTGGAATCTTTCCTATCTCCTTAGTGATTGCTCCTGTAACACTTTGGATAGGTTTGGTCACAGTTCCTACCGCTTTGCCTGCAGTCTTTACGACGTTAGACGCAAAGTGTCCCACTGAGTGAACGATATGAGAGCCAAACCAACCAAAGCCAACCTGTCCTTCATTGCCAACCATGACAATCAGTGGGTAGTCTTCACCCTGAAAGAGTGTGATAGGTTGGCAGCCGATGCCTATTGTTTCGTTGTGCATGGTTTTCCTGACGCTGAGGAATGGTTGCCGAACCATTCAGGGTATTCTATGGAATATTATTCGCCCGCCGCTTCACGTCGCCTAATTACACCTTCAAGCTTGCCTAAGTTCTTCTCCATTCTGGAATGGTACAACTTGAGCAATGCAACAGGCTTATGCCCGCGTTTTCTTGCGAGGGTCGCTTTCTTCCCGCCAAGATGCCATTTAGTCTGCCGACGAACTTTCTTCCGACCTCGTTTTGCCATGACTCACACCTTTTCTAATGCTTACGACGCTTAGGAGTGGTTGCAGAACCACGAATCTTACGGACGTTCAACGCGAACCGGGCTCGTTGTCCAAGCAAACCCGGTTCTTTGGAGGCATCCCGGAGGAGAGATATAGGAATCGTCTCCCCTTCGGGGATACCAAGCTGGCGGTGCAACGCGCCCTTCTTGTGTTTATGAAGGGCTCGTTGTATCCAGCGCTTCTTGGAGCGCTTTCTCGCCATTGTACTAGCAGTGCTTTTTGATGACCTGTAGGCTCTTGATGACGTGGTCAATCTGTGTCTTCACAGAGCCCGTGTGGTGAACGGCCTTCTTGCGTCGTGTCTTCTTGCCAGTCTTCTTGTGGTGAGTACCCTTTTTGCGTGTTGCCATTGGTTTCTCCAATCATTCGTAAAGAGTGCCATCCCGCGCAGCTTGCCTGAATGTTTCGTCAAGTTCTGCTGCCCTGTCGGCACTAGTTTGGTCCACCTTGTCATTGGTGGGTTGTTGTTCTTTGGTTTCCTGTTCTGTCTGAGCCATTGCTTCCTCCGAGATAGTAACTTGATAAACTTTACTCGATACCGTGGCGTTCAGCAGCTTCCCAGTCTGCCTCAATTCCACGGCGCCGTGCAGCTTTCTTAGCTTTCCTCTTTAGATGAAAGCCAGCGTTCACTGTACGGTCGATGCGCGTTACCTTCTTCTCAATCTTTTGAAGAAGGCCAAGTTCGGTCCCAAGTGAATGCTTTGACACTCGGGCGGTTGCACTTCTTCGGCGCTTGACTTTCTTTGCAGCCTTCTTTGCAACCTTCTTACGCCTTTTCTTTGATGCCATTGCCCTTCTCCTATTCCGTGGAATATTAGTTAGTGAGTTGCGTTTATGGTTGCAAGATAGATTGCTGTCTTCGTTTTAGGTCCTGCAACGCCGTCAGGAATGAGACCATGAGCAGTTTGAAAGCTCTTGATAGCTGCAACGCTTCTAGGACCGACTTTGCCATCTTCTACTAGGGCTGGAGTCGTTCCAAGAATATTTAGAGAGTGTTGAACCTGTACAGCTGTCATCTTCAATGCAGCTGTTGTGTCAACAGTAACACCAGCTGGAGTAGTAGCAACACCTGTTCTAGGTGTGCTTTGCTGTGCCGTAGCACCTGATTGACTCCACCCGCCAGCCATATTGGTTAGTGCGGCAGAAAGTGCAGCTTTAGTAGCAGGACCGGCATTGCCGTCTACAACCAACTTGTTTGCACTTTGAAAGGCTTTGATGCAATTGAGGGTCATTGGACCCAATTTGCCATCTTCAACTAAAGCAGGCTTACAGAAACCTAATGTGTTCAAGGCATGTTGAACATCCTTGACGGAACCAATAGCAACACTTGAAGCGCCGCCAGGACTAATTACAATGGGCGCCGGTTGATGAACGTCGCCATTGGGTAATACATTGATTGTCCCTGGCGGAGCGTAAGTCACTCCAACACCAGGAACTGTTGTTGGAACAGGAAAAAAGCTTCCTTGTGTCAACATCGCAGCGGGAATTCCAGTCATTTGAGCTTGTGTGACTGTATTTGGAACTGGTGTTGCTACTTTGATAGGCACACCCCCTGGCCCTACAACGTTCATTGATTGATAACTGGCCGCCGTTGGTTTGCCGAACTTCTTGTAACCAAGATAACCAAGACCGGCAGCCGCAACTCCTGCCGCAACTGTCATTGGATTCATAAACCACCATTACCTTTCGCTGTAGCAAGAGCTGTTGTTTTAGGTTGACTTTCCTCACTAGGAACCTTAGTGAGGGCTTCCGCTTCCTTCTTTTTTTCTTCGACAATGGTAGTGAAGCGGGCAGAGAGAATAAGAGCCTGTTCTTTAGTAAGTTTGCCGAGACCTACTAAGAGTTGAAGGTCTTCAGGGGTCACTTTCATGGCAAGTGCTTCAACTATCTTTGCGTCGTTAGACTTTTCGTCGAATATTTCACGGCCAGTGAGTCGATTGGTGAGCTGTGGAACCATATCAATGACGGCTTTGCGCATCTGTAAGTCTTGCGCAGCTTTCGCCTCTTCAATGATAAGACCTTTACGTTCTTTAGCCATGTCAAGCATGGCATCTTTGACTACCGAAACGGCTTCAAGTTGCGCTTGGATAGACTGTTGGACAACGCCTTGCGGTCCGAAACACATAGACATGAAGCTGTTAGCCATTGTCATGTTAGCAGTGACTAATTGGCTGTTTTGAACCATTATAGCTTCATTGTGTTTCATCATCTGCCCTAAGAGTCCCGTTGGTGTGGGTTCGTGGGCAGACATCATGGTCTCAGACCGAGACATTACCGTTCCGTCTGATGTTGTGAAATGGAACGGATTGTGAGCTTCATTGCTTCCATAGAAGGCAATGAGTTTGAAGGTTTGAATGCCAGCAAGGTCTTGACTGAATCCTTCGGCACGACCAATAAGATGGTCAGCTAATTCACTTGCGTTGACAGTTCCTTCAAGTGGCTTCGTTGTGACTTCTTCGGTAGCGCCTCCAACACCTTTCAAGTGCAATAGTGCAATTGCTGAACAACCTTTGCCATCAATCACTTCACCAGTGACTGATTGAACCCATTGGTCTACTGTTTGACGTCGTTTGGTAGCCATATCATTATTCTGTGGAATAGTTATATCCGTGGTATCGGCATCGCAATTCGACTGAGTAGAACGACGATAGCTAATGCTGCGCCGCCTATCAGTGCGAGTTTAGTTGGTGTAAGGCCTAATCCTTCACCAAATGACTTCGTTGTTTGACCAGCAGCCTTAGCCATCTGTGCTAAGACGTCTGCACTGGTAACTGGGTCAGGACGTTGCACTGTATCCTGTGAACCCGTAACGTTTGCACTTGCAATTGTTGGAAACCCTAACACTTTGGTCGGAAAGAACACTCCAGGCAAACCATAGTTGTTTGCGGTTGCAGGAATAGTAAAGATAACGAATAACCGATTCTCATCAGTATGGTCTTCAGTGGTTTCAACGTGCACTTCAGGCTTATTTACGACCCAATCACTCCACGCTTTCTTAGCAGGGTCGCCAATGATATCTTGCCAATAACGTCCTGGCGGAATAACTGCGCCATTCGTGTCTTTGATGGCCGTACCACGCGCCATTGCGCCTACAGCAAAGCCTAGTTCATAGGCTCGATTGTAGAGATAAAAGGCCTTATCGAAGACCCGCATTGCTTCAAGAGCACGTGCAACCTCAAGAATGGCTCCTACTTTCTTAGAAGTCATTGCCTTTCGAAAGATTGCTTCTACTTGTTGAGCATTGAGCATGGTTTGGCTGCCCCATGAGGCACTCTATTCCGTGGAATAAAGTGCCCGAGCGACGGTCAACCCTCTTTTTCGAGTCTTTCGACCGTCGCTTTCCAATCTTCAGGATAAGTCTTTGCTATTGCGGCAAGAAACTCTACCCGTTGTCCCGGCGTATTCATTGCACCAATGAACTCATCAGCGCTAACGCCAAGGGCATAACCGCGAAGGAATGCCAAAAGTCCAGCGTCATCCCCTTTTTGAATGGTTAGCGCTAGTATGGCTTTGAACTGAGTCGGAACGACTTGTCCAGACGTTTCACTTGCTGTCGGTGTGGATTGTGTCATGTATCATCATCTCCTACTGTTGGTGGTATATCAATAACTCCAGTGAAAGGTTCGACCGGAACTTTTCCTGCACCATTGCCCTTTTTGGCAGCTTCGGCAGCATTCTGGGCCGCTTCTTGTAATGATGCTTCTTGCAAAACACGAACGTGTTCGCGTAAGTTCGACGCTTTCTTAGTCGCAGTCCACCCTTCGAATGCGTCTGCAACCGCTAAGATAGCGGGTATCTTTGAGCTATGAAGAGCCTTTTGGTAGACTTCTTCATGAGCTTGCTTCTCTTCAGCAGAACGTCCACGCCATTCTGCGCGCCGCTTGAGCATTGCAGCTTGCGCTTTCAACCCAAACTCGTCAAAAAGCTTTGCTTCTTGCATGAGTAGTTCAGGTTGATGACAATATTCCATGGCATTACGGTAACGTTCATCCCGTGACGGGGTGAGAATGCCATAATCTTTGCGATTCATCTCGCGCCACGCGAGAATACCGCCACCAATCATCAGTAAACTCAATGGGTCTATCATTTATCGTCCTAGTATCTGAGTGAGCACTTCACTCTTACTCATCCCAAAATGGTCTGCGACCTTTTCTACTTGTTGATTCAGGTCTTGTTGCTCAAGGGTACGAATCAATCCAGCAACTAAAGACTTTCCTTTAGTCGCGTATGGTTTTCGCCGTCGCCTTCTTCGTTTGACTATCATACGAGTAGAATCCTATCATCCCCCGGTTTTTCCATGAAGAAGCCAATGGCAGGAGCTATTCCAACAAGATTCGTGACCTCACGGCCGTGTTGTGACCAAAAAAATCCCTTAGCTTCTAGCTCGTTTTCTGCGTGAAGGTATTCTTTATGCGGCTCTAGACTGTCCCCCTGTCGCGTTTCATAACATGCACAGTAAAGTATTCGCTTGTCCCAATCTTTGAGAATGACATTGCAGTAAAACCCACACTTACGACAATGTAATTCACCGAGCGGACGTGTGTCACCTAACGTAACAGGAGGCTTGAAACCTTCAGGAATGAATCCTACTTGATTGCACCGTGGGCAGGCAAAGAAGGCTTTGACGTTCATCTGTCGTTCAGCAAACCGTCGGCGGTCCTCACCGCTAATCATTGTCCAGCTGCCTGGTACTGGATTGATTCCTATGAGCTCACCTTGTGGAGTTCGTGTAGCAATCCACTCTTCACAAGGGAACTCAATGGTCTCAGACTTAGCTTGTGCAACAGATGTCATGGTATCTTTATCCTTCAATGCCCCATTGAATCCCGTAACTCAATGTAGCCGTCGTACTTTCATTGTGGAGCCTCATTGTGAAAGCACCAACGGGCACAGGAAACCAACCAGAAAAGTAATTAGGCACGAAGTTACCAAGCACTAAACTTCCCGCTTTATCTAGGAAGTCAACCCAACCATTAAGTGATTCGGTTTGAGGTCCAGCGCCAGCTATGACTGTAACTAGTACCGATATAACCCCTGCATCTTGAGGAATTGGAATAGATTGGGGTGCACCAGCAACCAAAATGAGAGCGATAGTTTGAGTTAGCAGCGTTGGAGGCTGCATAATAGTTGGGCGAGTGCCCTTAGAAAGGGCGGCCGCAACCTTGTAAGTAGCAATTGAAAAAGAATTGACAAGGCCGCTTGTGCCGCCAGCATAAGCTTGTGTTATCTGTACGGTCACGCTGTTAGTAACACCTAATGCAACTGTGTAGGTCTGTTGAAAAGGAGTAGACAGCGAGGGTGGAAAGATAATAATCTGACCCTGTGATAATGTAACAGGTGCAGCAAAGGTTATGATTGCACTACCATGCACTACACTTGCGTTTGGTAGGAAGTTGGTTACAGTGCCACGACCTGATTGGTCCTGTAACTTTACATCAACGGCCCCCGCAACTCCACTAATGACCGCCCCTGAAAACACATTGATGATACGTTCTATCTGTTGGCCGTCAACTTTCCACGAGATATATGCATAGAGTGCAAAGTCTTCAGGGTCTACAGGCGGTTCAACAACCTGAAACTCAAGCGTGTATTCACCAGGTACCAAGTCATCTATCTGTAAACTTGGTACCTTATCGCCAGCAAACGAACCAAGTCTGTTTTGGCTAGTCGTCATAACTGATAAGAACGAACGTGTTAGATTGGACATTGTATCTCCGTCACCAGCGTCTGATTCAGTGATAAACTCGTTCGTCGTATTGTAAGTAGGTGAGCATGAAGCTAAAACTAAGAAAGCTGAAAGTATTCCACAGAATATCGTTTTTGCCATGGTATCCTCGTATTGGTATCTTGTATCATTTAGGCAGCCACTTTGGCAGGTTCAGCAGGATGAGCTTTCGAATACTCCTCAATGAAGAGTGACGAAACTTGTGCCCGCTTGTTACCAGCCCGTGCTTGTTCGCCAATGCCCTTAGCAAGCGCCATAGCATGTTGGTCACCAGCACGACAACGTTCCACGATACTTTGAGCACCGTGCATCATGTCGTGAATCATCTGAGCCTTCTGTAGAAGTGCCTGAGCATGATGTTCTAACCCCTCATGTCCAAATAGCGCAGCACCCCGTACCAGTTTTTGCGGGTCAATGCAATTAGACATCAACTCGCCATGAACAGCCGCACGAGCAGGCGTTATCTGTGCGGCTTGTGGAGGTACGGGGGGCTTAGCTAATAAACTGGAGGTCGATGGGTGTACTTGACTCTTGCGATTCACTAAGTGCATCACAAGAGCCCCACCAAGTGCCCACAGTAATGGCGCCATGGTTAGATGAGCTTGGTAAGCGCTTGTTTGCTTGCGGCGTATATCTGCTTACCGTAAGAGGGATAGTCAGTAGCTGTTATGCTAGTAGCTCCTGAATTGACAATGCTCGCATGAGCTACTGATTGTACAAGAGCTCCAACGTTAGCATTGTCGGCATCGGCAATTGCAGCGCCACTTGCAGTGTTTTCAGTGATGAATTCGTCAGCAATTGCCCGCGCTGCGTTAGCAAGTGCTGCGTAATCAGTTGCTGTGAACGAACCGACGAAACGGCCTGACATTAGACCGCCCATTGCTCCCGCGACACATGAATTCTGAATAACTGTTACGGCCATTGTGTGCTACCTTTCATTATGCCATGGAATAATACGGCACTTCTTGGGCGGCATGCATACCAAGAATGCTACTAGGACATTCCCATTGCCCGTTACCGTGCAATATGAGAATATGAAACATGGTCCCCCAACCATCTTTGATGTTGCGAAACACAGGCATCGCCACTTTGCCAGCAATAATCAATTCAGCGATACGAGCGGCAACAAGACTTTTGCAGTCAGTAAAACCCCTTCGAAACATTATCGGAGTAGTATCCCAAGGAGCCTCAGAGGGCATCAACTTGTAGAATACACCCGATTCATAAAGCTTAGGCGTGTTCGGATAAGCTCGTAAGATAATAACGTCTAAGTTAATCAAACAGTCGAGAAGCGCCCGTAGGGCAATAGCGTTGGCTGTCTTCGATGCTCGCGGGTGGAACGCGTCATCAATACCAAACACTACGCCTTGCGGGCGCATCTTTGCACGACCTACTTCCAATGCACACTTTCTAATGCACTCTCGCGCACGTTGCCCCTCACTTGAACCTGGGTCCACGAGGAGCGGCGGAAGAGCAAAAGCAATATTCATTGGCCGTTAGTCCTTCAAGTGTGGCCTACTGACCGTAACCACCGGCAAGTGTCGCCGGACCTTGAAGGGTAACGATGAACTGATAACTAGCACCTGACGTGTAACCGGGAGGCAACACGCCCGTGTACGCACCGGCTGACGTTGCGCGGTTTTGCGGGTCGAGACGGGGCAGGTCCAACATAACGCCCTGCGCCCCGGCACTGTACGTGAAGGCGTCTTCCGTACCACCGACAAGCACATTGACGTTTGCAATCTGCAACGTAGAGATGAGGATGAACCCTGGAACGGGGGCATTCATCACAACACGTTGCCCCTTGATGGTCGTCGAGGGCTGTTGCGTGAACGTTGGGATGTTGCTGGCCGTACCAAGTACGAGATTCGTCGGAGGAGAGAAAGAGAAGCTGTAACGCTCCACCTTCACCGTCGAATCACGGTTGGGGTCCAACAATGCTGAACGAGCCATTGTGCTCGTTGGGTTCTGCATCTCCCAACGTGCCGCGGCGTGAATGGCATGTTGAGGATGTGCAGGGTGTGAAGGATGTATAGCAGCGTGACCCATTGCCTGTTGATGCATCATCGCTTGTCGATGCATCAATGCCGGATGTGGAGGTGGCGCTGCCGGACCGGCCGGAGGAGCTCCAAAACCATAACCGTATCCCATGGCATCTTGCGGTATCCAACCAAACCCATAGCCGTAGCCCATACCGGGCATCCCGACATTCATTGATGGGTCAAAAGCCGACTGAAGGCCAAAACCGTAACCATAGTCGTCTCCAAACCCAACTCGATTCGGCTGTTCATGACCAAAGTGGTCACCTTGGGGTAATGCACCCATGAGCATAGCCAACGCTGGTTCGCGCATGAGCAGTTCTCTTGACATTGTCATAGTTCCACCATTCTTTCTGAACGCTCCGAGGAATTATTCCACGGAATGTCTTGACACCCGAAAGGCCCGCCCCAGCGTGACCTGGGTTCAGGCTTGGGCCGCTACTAAATAGCGAAAGAGCAGTGTGGCAAAACGCACACCGCGGCCAACCGTTCTCATCTAGAACACGGTAATGGCGACTAAACAGACAGTAGATAAGTCGCCAATGCACGACTAGAGATACTTAGCGGCCTCTACGAGTCTGTCTTGCGCGCCTACGCCAAAGCCAACGCCATAGCCATAGCCTGGCAATTGATTCTGACCGTGGAATCGATGACCCGAGATTCCCATCATGCCCGAGCCAAGGTCTTCCAATTCGCCCTTGACGTGGAACGCGCCCTTGAAGAATCGTTCAAAGGTTCGCACGGCAGCAGAGCCGCCCGCTGCAACGCTGGCAATCTTGAGAATCTTGCCAGTATCACCTTTCATCTGGAGACCTGCAACGCCAAGGCCAATTGACAACAGTCCGTCAATGGGAACGTTGAACCCGGCAACCTTCTTGTCTAGCCCGCCGATAGCCCCTGATATCAGGCCAATGGCAGCGCCAGTACCGGCAACAACCAACCAATCTTCACTCAATT
Organism: uncultured archaeon; assembly: GCA_902384455.1. GTDB lineage: Archaea > Altiarchaeota > Altiarchaeia > IMC4 > SCGC-AAA252-I15 > CABMCB01. Next base: position 21,044 of record CABMCB010000100.1, on the reverse strand, counting down.
GAGCCATATCCTTCGGGTCAATCGAGCTGAGGCCACCTTTCATTCTACCATAGTATTCCGTCATTGATGCCATTGTCTTTTTCCTTTCAGAATGCAGACTTCCCGGCCGCAAGGACGGGGTCTCCAGTCAATTGAAGGTTATTCCGTGGAATACCCTTCTTTGCGTCTCTCCACTTATGCACCATACGAAACATTGCGACTGTGGTGCAAGACTGCCCCATTGCACGATAATCTAGAGATAAACTATCGGGTTTATTCGAATCATTGATGCTTAGGGCATAAAAAAGGGCCGCACCCGCCCAATCAAGGGGGATACGGCCGCCTAGGTCTAACCCGCCGAGGTCAGTATCAATCAATGCGAGTAACGCACCGATTGCAGCGCCCTCAGCGTTTTGCCGCAGACCTATCACGGCAGACTCCATTGGGCCAGGAGCTTCTTGTGCAAGCTCCCCGCGCAATTCTCGCCACCAATCTCGGAGGGAATTTGATGGGACGGTCGGAGCGAGGGGTGCTGGCTCAGGTCTATAGGGTGTTAGCATTGAGGGAGATGGTTGTGCATACACACTACGTCCCCTAGCCCAAGGTACTAGTCCACTCATGTAACCTCAAGCATAGCACACGCGCGCGCGTATGTCAATGCATTATTCCATAGAATACTAGTCCTGAGACTCACTTTCGTCATCTTCTTCGTCTTCGTCAGAACCCTCTTCTTCGTCACTTTCCGACTCGTCTTCACCCTTTTCTTTATCAGCTTTTAGGGAAGGCAGCGGTTTAGGCGGTCCTGACAACCTAACCATTGCATCGTCTTCAGATATCTCAAAAACACCTAGTTCTGTCATCTCAAAATACTCTGAGATGGGTGCAAGGCCGTGTCGGTTCTTTCTAACATGCAAACGACGCGGGTCTTGAGGGTTTTCGCCAAGAATTTCAAACAACATGGTAGCATCGACGGCATGTTGCATCTTATTCAGGCCTGAATGGTCTCCACTCTTAGTAACTTGATTGATTACAATGGTTGGGGAGTTCAAACGAACTGTGTAATCCTTCAATCGTTGGCATATAGTGACAGCTTCATTGACATCCTCGCCTGACCATTTAGTTACTGAGTCAAGTATGGTTAGGCACGGTTTATATTGGAGCAACATAGCGCCGATGTCATGTTGCACGCCACCCATTGCCTTGACGATATAGATAAGCTCTTTATCGGCCAAGTCAAGCCGCATTGCGGTATCGTTCAATTCTGTATAATGTTGTTCATTAGCGATGTACAACACCTTACGTTTGAACGTACGAGCGAACTCGTTGGATATCTGCAGGCACAATGTGGTTTTTCCAGCCCCGGGATCTCCACCCATAAGAACGACGGCTAGTTTGGCGATGCCTTTGCCAATGACGGCGCCTTTTTCCATAGCGCCGCCGAAGCATTTATCAGCAATGCCTATCTTTACACGTTCGACGGGCTTAGTATCCTTGCCGCCTAGTGGAACAATGCTGTCATCCATACTCACAGTGGATGCGATGTTCCACATTCTACATTTTGGATTCACACACCGGTACTTACCGTCGAGTAACGGTTTCCCACAGTGTATACAGTTCATTCGTGATTACCTGGCGATGATTCCGTGGAATACTGCCAGTCATCGTTCACGCGTAAGTCCATCTTGACGTAAACCAATGGGCCATCTTGGTTACCGTCTTTCTCTGGCATATTAGCAATGATGAATACTGCGAGTGGCCCCAGCCTAAAACCGAAAGTCAATGCATGCCCTTCCCGAGTCTTTATCAACTTTGACCGTGTGCGGAACTGCATCTCTGTTCGTCTCATTAAAACGTATCCTTATCGTTGTTTAGGGGGATTGACAGCCTGAGAATATTATGTTATGATTGGAATCTGCACAATGGGGAGGATTATCTCCCCGTGCACATTCCGCGGAATGAACCGCAAAAAGAAAGAATGGATACCAATGTCTGGAAAGAAGAATAAAGACAACGACCCCAATGCCGCCGAAACTGCTGCTTTTCATGCGGATGATGATAACGCACAAGAGAATCCCACTCTAGAAGCGACAGACGAGTGGGAAGGTGAAGATGACGATGCCGCCCTCATGGCAGAACTCATGAGGATGGTTCCAAAGAACGTCAAACTGGTTGACCTTGCACCAGACTTCGTACGGCCCGAAGGGTTCCTTATGGTTCCTCGGCTCAACAAGAAGACTGGCGAAGTGTTTCCAATGACTGCGACGTTCGTTGGCATTCTCCACGACATTATTCCGTGGAAAGACAATCGCGGAAAAGAACGTCTTTGGTTTGCCTGTGAAGCCACAGGTATTGTTCCCGGAACCAAATATACGGGACGTGACGAACAGAATAAAGACTTCGTCAAAGATGTGGAGATTGGCAACCGCATTGGCATTTCAGGGTCGGGCGCAATCAATGCGCTCAAGGGAAAGAAGGGGCACTTTATCATCCTACACTGGACCGGTAACAAGGTCACTGTGAAGAACGGTGACATGTGGGAGGTCAAGGCGAGGGTCAGTGACAAGCCTGTCATTGAGCTGAAAGAGTAGACCCGAAAAAGGGACGGCCCCTTGTGTTGAAGCACTTGGGGCCGTTCGACGTCTGAGGAGAATGGCAGGCTCACCCAATACGCCACATCACTCACAATGTTATGAGTAGGATAGCAAAAAAGTCGCGCACTGTCAAGGGGGGCAAGAAGCCAAAAACCTCGCGGACAGCGCCTGTGAAGGCTAAGAAGAAGCCTTCTCCGACACGATACACTATCCGAAAAGACTCGCTAGACCGACGCTATGCCATTGACAAGCGTACCGGTAAGCGAGTTTCTGTCGCTAAGGCGGACATTGAACGTGCTAAGCGTAAAAAGGCAGCCGCTAAAGCTACTCCGGTATTCCGTGGAATAAAGCCGCTAAAGGCTCCAAAACCTGTTTCAGCAAAGACGCGACGTCAAAAACGGTCACAGGCCGCTAAGAAAGGTTGGGAAACACGGCGGCAACGTGCAATTATTGAACAACCGCCCATATCTGAACGTTCACTCAAACGACTAGGTGAAGAGGTCGGCGCTTATGCAATCCCTGCAGGGTTGCGAATGCACATTATGGGCGGCATTGCTGACCGTGCCGAAGACTATCCTAAGGTCAAAGATGCTGCCGACCAAGCCTTTGCCAAGATACAAGTTGACTTCTACAGTCGTCGTGTAGCAATGTTAGAAGACCGACCATTACCTGAACCAACGGCTACACCTAAGTTTGATAAACATCATGGCGTTGGTATGGGTCAATTGATTCGTGACCGCCTAGCACTTGCGCGAGACCTATCAGACATTGACCAAATGATTGAAGAGATGGCAGAAGACCCTGAATATGACGCTACTGCACGCGAACTCTATACACTCTACTTCAGTCCAGAGGTTGCATGACAACATACAATATACTGTTCACTTTTGCAGTCGGATTCTTTACCGGCTCGTACTTCTGGACTAAAGTGGCTGGCCTTTCAGACGTGCCACTCAATGAAGTGTGGCACATACTTCGCCGGCTAGCTAAGGAACGTAAAGCTGATGAAAACTAAAGTACTCACCTGTAACCAACCAGACCGTGATGTCCCTGGCATCATATGCGGATACCCATTACCATGTCCACACCACACAGTAACAATCACAAGCCAAAGAATAACCATCCCCATACATTCTCCGGGCCAATCACACCGAAGAAAACTGAAGGAGATACGAGACGCTCTGTTCAAAAAAGATATATGATACTCATACAACACGAGGTCATTGTGTACGGAGAAGACGAGAAGGCTGCCAAGAGCAGCCTTTTGCGTTCGGCTTTTGCAAAAGACCGTACTAACCTCCAATGTGTCTATATTCAAGAATTGCCATTGCCTAAAGACGAAAAGAATGTTGTCTTTGAAAACTGGAGAAAGGCGCCAGGCGCATGAAAGAGTTATATCTTGACTCCAAGTTAGCACCTGATGGCAAGCCAATCATAGTGCTACCTTTCGGATATTGCCCAGTTAGAGTAAAAGAAGCGGAACGCCTTTATCTTATTCTGTCTACTCGCCGTTCAGTGATACTCAAAAGATATTCCACGGAATGTAACGATGAAGATACAACACGCGTACAAGGGCAATGAGCAGTTCTGCACACAATGCAATGCTCCACACCATGCACACCGCGGCCCACGTATCAAAGTCAAGGATGCCTTCTCTACGACCTTCGTTGGCATTGACGGAGAAGGCAAAACTGAACACCATGGCCCTTGGCCAGGGAAACATAGGTACACATTACTCTGTGCAGCCGACGAGTTTGGTCGCAAGTATAAGATAGAGAATCCAAAAGGGCTGCGCACTAAACAATGTTTAGACTTCATTCTGTCAATACCCCATAAAGATAACACTAAACTCTTTTCATACTCGTTTGGTTATGACCTCACGAAGATTCTAGAAGACATTGACGACCCCACGCTGTACAAGTTAGTCCGCCCTGAATTGCGACGGCGCATGCAAGGCAAACAAGAGGTTATTGTACCTGTTTACTGGCCTAGTGCAAACCCACAGTATTGTCTCAATTGGATAAACGGACGATTCACAATCAAGAAGATTGAAGGAAAACACATAGTAGTGGACCCTAACACAGGCGGTCCAACTGTGGGTTACAAATGGGGGCAACCTACAATCATTCATGATGTTTGGAAGTTCTTTCAAGGTAAGTTCACTGTTGCACTCGAAGATTGGAAGGTACCTGACGATGTATCTAAGGATGAGCGCAAAGTAGTCCTCGACCGCATGAAGGAGATGAAAGACCAACGGTCAAACTTTGACCAACTTGATGATGAACACATTGAAGAGTACTGTTTTGACGAGTGCAAGTACATGGCCACCCTTGCACGCAAACTCACTGATGCTCATATAAAGGCGGGCATCCCGCTCAAGAACTACTTCGGCGCAGGTTCTAGCGCTGAAGCAATGATGCTTGTGATGAACATCAAAGAGCATGTCAAGAAAGCGCGTGCTGATAATCCTACCCCAGAAGATGTAGAGTATGTTCAACGGTGTGCATTCTTTGGCGGCCGTTTTGAGCTAGGTCGCATTGGACCTATCCGTGATATAGTCTTTGGACAAGACATCTCTTCTGCTTATGTCTACCAACTAGCTTTCCTTCCCTGTCTGATTCACGGTCGATGGGAACACACAACAGACAGACAGGCAATTCACCACGCGCGAACAGCTATCGTTCGTTACACACTCAATGAGCCCATAGTCAAACGACCATGGGCGCCCTTTCCGTTTCGAATGAGTAATGGCAGCATTGCCTTTCCAGAAAGTAGTGGGGGTGGTTGGGTATGGCGTGAAGAATATTTTGCTGGTGAAAAACTGTTTGACAATGTGTGTTTTCAAGAAGCCTGGCTTTATCACTGTGATTGTGACTGCCAACCCTTCAAAGATATTCCGAAGTACTATACACTTCGAATCCAGATTGGCAAAGAAGGTCCTGGCATTGTAATCAAGCTGGGAATGAATTCAAACTATGGCAAAACTGCGCAAACTATCGGAGGAAAGCCTGGTACTTTCCATTCTTGGATGTGGGCTGGCCTTATTACTAGCGGATGCCGTGCTCAAGTGCTCGAAGCCATGGCTGCACACCGCGACCTTGACAATCTGCTTATGGTCGCTACTGATGGCATTGCGACACTTGAAAAGATAACATTGCCAAAGCCGCTCGACACGGGAACTAATTGGCTCATATGCCCCGAACCAGACCCTAAAGACGTTGCGGAATCGCCAGAATTATTCAAAAGGCAAGGTAATCAATGGCTCGTCAACAAGCCGCTTGGAGGTTGGGAAGAGAAAGCGGTACCTAACGGGATGTTTCTTGCGCGCCCTGGCATCTACTTTCCAATGAATCCTACGGATAAAGACATCAAACGAATACGAGCGCGCGGTTTAGGACGTGCTGCCGTTTGGAACAACTGGAAAGCCATCATTGAGGCCTATGAGAATGGCCAACCAGGGATTCAGATACAGAACCTTAGCCTATTCCGTGGAATAAAAACAAGCATAACCCGTAGTGGTAAACCTGGCGCATTCACCTATAAGCGTTCCGACAATTACGGACGTTGGATAAGTAGACCGATAGATATGACGTTCAGCCCATTGCCTAAACGTGAGGCTAAGATAGGGGAAGGTGGACGGCTCACACTACGCAAGTTAGACGGCCTCGAAAGCCTACCCTACGATAAAGGCATACTGTCACCCGAGGCGCTTATACTGTTACAACAGTCGATAGAAGAAAGTGAACAGCCCGACGGGGGAGACTTGACCGACTGCGACGCATGGGAAGAATAACTTACCTATACTTACACGGACCTACGCATACCTACTTCTATACGTGTAGGTATTTTACTTACATGTAGGTATCTGTGTGCTATACGCGCGCGCGCGTAGCCTACATGTAAGATACCCTCCCACCTTCAACCAGCCAGCCGTTCTTTATGCCACGGAATAAAAGGGGGTAAGGTTTCGCCCAGGCTGGTCGTATATAGAAGCATGCAACGGAAATTCAAAGTAACCCATGCTGACCGTATATGTAGGCAAACTACCCTAGTGTCGGTCACAAGCCAACCTAGGCACCGGCCAACAACCGGCCAGCTTGTTGAACAGTATATCAGCGAGCATAACTTGAACGACCTAGAGGCCGACCAGCTACGTAGGTTTGCCGACCAGCTGGCCATGATACCCCAGCCTAGTTTGACCGGCGGGTTGGTTTCTAGTATACCGGGTCGGCTAGCCTAACTTATTCTACGGAATAATAAAAGGTAAAGTTTCCCCGGACCCGGCCGTATATAGAAGCAAGCACCTAGCGACAAGCTAGGGGGATGGTAGCGCCAAGCTAACCGACCTTAGTTTCCTTATTATGGGTTACAGCCCCCCGGACTGTAGGACTAACCGGCACCTAGACGGCAAACACTCACTAAAGGATACACCATGCAACCGTTATACAGACACACTAGTCAGGAAACCGCGTACATGATAAACGACTACCCGTACGGCCGGACCCTTAGGTGCCGGCGTAGGGTTTGGATAGAAGGCCACCCTAAGCACGGTTATCGGTTCGTCAGTCAAACTGAGCATCCGACCCGCAAGGTCTGGAACAAGCCGCACGCTAGCACCTATACCGAAATTGCGGCCGGTATGTATCTGGACGAACAGGGCCACGTAGCCTGGACGGGTATAGACGGCTATACCGAGCCTAAAGCCGCCCTAGAGTTTGCTAAGACTTTTGGGGCAAGATGTGAAGGGGCTGCACGATTAGTCGAGTTTGCCAACGGCAAGGCCCGGCTATCCGCTAAGTTCGCGGCCGGGCAAGCATGCATAACCATGAACGGCGCACGGGTACCACGGTCAGAAACTGAACGGGCAAACGACCTAGAAGAATCTAAAGTGTGGGCCGAAGTAGCATCTTTACTAAAACGGGACATAATAGATAATAGGGAAGGTTCCGCCTAATTATTCCGTAGAATAGTTTGAGACTTTGAGGCCGGCTAAGACTGATTAGCCGCCCGAATAAGAACCAAACACTCTCTAAACGAGGTTTTTATCGTGTCACTCAAACTCAAAACACTATCGATTGAACGTTACAACGGCGGTGTAAAGGCCAAACGGAAGTACGGCTCTAACTGTATAACTAAGTTCGCGGTCTATCGGCCGGAAGACGAACGCAATTACAGTATGCATGTAGAAGTCGAAACTGGCGGGCGAACACCCGGCGAACGTGCAACGGCCGCCAAAGTACTGGCCGAGCCCCTAATATTGGCACTAATTGCCAAACATTCCACGGAATAAAAGGGAAGGTTAGCCCGTCTAAAGCGTATAACAGGATAAGAGGTTACCCCATGCTAGACCGTTCCGCTATCTGCGATGCATATTACATGTTTGCCAGCCTATACCATGCCGGCCAATTCTCTAAAGAATACGCATACTTTGGCCGGCTAATCAAGCTTGGCTATAAGCCCGGGCTGGGCGTTCAATCGCAAGACCCGGACCGGCTAGACGAATCGGCTCGCGAGGTATACGACCGGCTAGTAGCTAATGCCGAAGGCCCGTCAAGGGCAGCCCGGGAAAAGCTAGCTAATAAGGTCGCCCGAATTATCCGGTTCGTTGAATATGAGGTCCAAAAGACCAAAAACTGGCAGCTTAGGTCGTTCGTTGACAGTCTACAATTACACTTCAATGGTTATGCTGAACCGGGTTATACCGACCCCCAGTGTGGGATAATAGCTACTGGTAACTGGAATGCTATTACTAAGTGGGAAGGTGCCACACACACAACACTTAGTAAGACACCCGAGATAGTCGGCCGGCTGTTTGACAAGCTCGGAATTGAAACCGAATGGCTGGATGAATGGTGCAGTTGCAGTGACTGCGGAAAACTAGTACGTACATCCCCCGACAGTATGTCCTGGACACCTAGCTACACACTAGGCGACGGCGAACTAATATGTTGTGAGTGTAAAGAACCTAAAGATTCGAACGATGAATTGGACGACGAGTCATGAAGATTGCAACCCAACAAGAATACATTGTCGCTGTAAACAAGGGCGGCCGTGATAAACGGATTATGACCTCTAAACAGTCTCAAACGGTCATATGGTCCGACTGCGGGACTGAAGTAGCAGAGAAAACAGCAGTGTTCAAACGGGGGAAAGTAGTTTCGACCGACTATATGGTCAATGAAAAGTACCTGTAAGACTTTAGCCGACATTATATCCCTCCCCGCACCCTTTCACTAGGGCCGGGGTAGGGGTGTCAGGAAAGGATACTGATACCCCTATGAAAACCCTATGTATGTTAGCAACCCTCATTAGCTTGTCAGCTTGCGGACCTATGATTCAACCAACCGATTCAACCGACACTGTGGACGCTGGTAGCGAACCGGTTGCCGTTACCATTGGCCAGGCCACTTGCACCCCTACGGACCGGGCTAGCATCGGAGTAAAGACCACTAGCACGGCAACCTTTCAACTTTACCTTGACGACACTAGTCAGGCCTACGACTGCAACGGCAAGCCGCCGGCTTGCTGGTGTATTGGCGGCGGAACCTTCCCACTTGACACCTACGATTGTCAAACCGCTCCCCGCTAAATATTCCACGGAATAAAAGGGAAGGTTAGCCCGTCTAAAGCGTATAATAGGTTACAACCATGATGAATAAGGCAGAATTCACTAAGTGCTTTCGGTCAGATGTTATGCCAAAGATACGCGAAACCGAACGGGCGCAAGGGGGTAGTGCTGACTACCCCCTACGAGCCGAAACTTGGAACAACATGGTTGACGCACTGGTAACCGACCGCCAACTACCCCGCGTTGCACTCAATTGGGGCTGCCCTTTCGATAAGCGATAATCCAATGAAGCCACCTACATACAAGATACCTACCTACACTTGCCGGTTCGTCCGGGACGGATACGTCAAGTTACCAGCCGAAACGGCCGACCTGTCATCCTTTGAACAGGCTAAAGCGGCCCTTCAGTTTCTAACTAAAGACAGTCCGGTTGAATTGTTCGTTATCCTGTTCTTAGACGGGCGAAACCGGCTGATTGGTAGCGAAACAGCTGCCAAGGGTGGGCAGCATGGTTGCGCGCTAATGGCCAGGGACATACTACGGAGCGCGTTAGTTAGCGGTGCAAGTGGCTTCATTGTGGGACACAATCACCCTAGCGGCGACCCCAAACCCTCGGCCGAAGATATAGTCCTAACGGAATCATTACTACAAGCCGCTCGCAGTATCGGCCTGCCGTTCTTAGACCACATTATTGTGGCCCGCGGTACTGATAGGGCAGTTAGTCTATTCGAGCTAGGATGCTTCAATCGATGAATATTATTCCAATGCCAATCGTTCAGCTGACCGGGGAGGTCCGTGTGCGCCACTATGCCCACATTGTGTACATCTTCCCTACTAGGGCAAACGGTAGACGCTACCCAATGTGGGTACTAACCCCTACTTCACTACAAGGATATACGAAACATGTACTTGCACTCTAATCCCGCAAGGGCAGCCGACCCGCACGCACTACCTAACGCGGAAGTGTTCTACGTTGACGAACGGACGGCCAAGCTATCACGTGAACGACCCGACCTATCGGATGAACTAAACGAACCGGGTTGGTACTATTGGCCTTGTTTCCCGGGTTGTTTACCCGACGGACCTGCAAACGGCCCGTATGCGAGCGAAAGGCAGGCTATTGAAGCTTGCCAACTTGACGACTCAGATTCCATAGAATAAGCTTCACTTTACTACGTCTAACTTAGTTGACAGTAACCGCCACTCATGGGATACTATCCTATCAAGTGGCAGATAAGGATACGCCACAATGGTAAGCCATACATCGAAAGGTAAAGTTACCCCTATGTCAGCAACACAACAGAATGCAGCAACCGCACTCAGCCAACCCGTTGACCTTAGCAAGATATATGCCGACTATGACCTCAATTCGCGGTCTAAACGAAACATTGAGGACATGGCCGACACGGAGTCTGCCGGTTTCGAGGGGTTCCAAGCGAACATTGGAACTAATGGCCAGATAACCAACATTATTCTACGGAATACCAACGGCAAGTCATTGTCCGGCAAGAAGGTTGACCAGCCGTACGAAGTAGTTGTCGGCTTTCGGCGCTTCCGAGCAATATCTAACCTACATGCCAAGAAAGCAAAGGTGCCAAACCTTCCGCCCGGCACAATCCTAGCCGAGGTTAGGGAAGTCAAGACAATCATCGAATTCCGTATTCTCAACGGCATTGAGAACGTCCAACGTAAGGACCTCAAGGCGCCAGACATGGTATTCCTTGCGCGTGAATTAGCCACTGTTGGCGGCATGAACCAAGTCAGCATTGCGGACGCACTTGGCATTACTCAAGGTTGGGTAAGTAAGTTGCTCAAGGTCGGCGGGCTGCCGTTGCCAGTTCTAGAGCATTGGCGCGACAACAAGCCCATTGCGGCCATCCAGACGAAAGATGGCGTGTTTGAACTCAAGGCCGGCGAAAGCAAGACTGAATTGACCGAGCCTGAAATGCGCGCCCTGGCCGAGCTAAAGAGTACTCCCGAGGAGATAACGGCCCGTTACATCCGTTTGGTCAGGCCAGCACCCGCACAAGGTGACAGTGACGCGGCTCCAACTGAGAAGGACAAGATACTGGAGAACGTCAAGGAAACCGCGGCCCTAATGGGTTGCATGGTTCGAGCCGGCGTATTGGACAATGGTTCACTGGACTGGAACCGGGTCATTGGGCCAAAGAAGAAGGGTTACCCTATCGACTGCGGCAAGGATGACAACCAAGAACGGCTCATTGAGCTAGGCGACGCGGCACAAGAAGCGTTCGATAAAGAGGTTACCAAGGGGGCAAGGGGTGTTGAACGCAAAAGTGACCACCCCTCGGCGAACTAACCCTAGTCTGTTACATGTCCGCTAGCCCCATTGGGTTAGCGGGCTGTAACGCGTCCGTAACCCTTCAAGGATAGAATCATGGCAGCAACCGAATTAGAAAAGACATTGAAACGCATGAAGGTTAGCGTAAAGGCTACTGAGCTGGCCGCTACACCCGCTTGTGGTTTCTCCCCGACCTCACGTCCCTGGCGCGTCACACTTAGCCGCACCGAGGCCGACAAGACCGTCAAACTGACCATCACAGTACTCTCCGGCACGGAACCCAATGCTTCCACTGTCGTCAAGTGCCTAGCAGCAGACGTAGAAAGCTGCGAACGCACGCTATGGGACTTTGCTCAAGAATTCAACCAAGGCGAAACTGACGAGCCAACCGAACGCATGTACAAGTCTGTCAAGCGTATCGGTTCGCGAATCAAACGATTCTTCGGTAACTCTTGGGCCAATGTGGCCTCAAAAGCCGCTTGACCGTCGTTAGGGCGTATTCGCACGCACCCCTACAGGTGTTCCTAAGCGTCCGAATACGTCCACTAGGACAGTCAAACAGGATACCAGATACCAATGCGAGGATACCATGGCACTAGTTACCCTTCACACTCCAGCAGATATCACAGCAGAATGTAACGAAAAGATAGCCGTTGAACATATGCGGCAAATATGCCTCGCGTTTAGCCAAGATAACCTTGTGCTAGCACGCGTACACTCACGTCTACTGTGTGAAAGTGCTGTCAGTAATGCAGGTCTGTACTTAGCGGCCAAAGAAGGTGTACTAGTCATTCAACTCATGGAAGGTAAGATATACTACGACACTGCTAGTCATGAGTGGAAACCTATCGTTGGCCGTCGCTAAGCTATATTCCGCGGAATACTCACAACCACTGATACCGGACATTTAGGAACACCCGAAGGGGTGAAACGAGGATACAATGGCAGAACGACAGTTTGAAAAGGCGCCCGACACTCAACGCAGCAAAGGGAAGGATGACGACACGGTAAAGTCAACGGACCTTGTACAAGCGTTACTCATTGACGAAGAATCGGCACGAAAAGAGCTGATTATCCTCGTCAACGATATCATCGAATGCAAGATACCACAAGACATGTTCGTGCAAACGGTCGAGCAGACCTTGCTAGCCGTTCGCGACTACATGAACGGGTGCAAAGACCTGTCGGACGCTATCAAAGGAGCGCCGCCCAGTGTTCCCGCAATGTGCCCTGATTGCGGTCATCTAGCTATTCATTCGTGCCAACATAGGGACGATTGATGACCCGCTACGTTGCGGGATTCTTGTTTGCAGACTTGCGCACTAGGGTTCTATTAGTGCGCAAGGCTAGACCCAATTGGCAAAAGGGCAAACTCAACGGCATTGGAGGACACATTGAACCCGGTGAAACCCCGGAACAAGCAATGTCTCGTGAGTTTGCCGAAGAAACCGGAATAAGAATCGACTACTGGCGATGCTTTGCCACACTCATTGGAAAGACCGATGATAAACCGTGGGAAGTGTTCTGGTATGTTTCGGCAGTTGCGCAGTCTGCCGACTATAAGCTAATAAGTCAGCCTGACGAACCAGTTGGCTGGTACCCACTAAACACTTACCGCGAAACCATGCCTCCAGTCATGCCAAACCTACATTGGTTGATTCCAATGGCGAAAGGACGCATTGAAGCACTAGAAAACGTCAAACACTTTACGATACACGAAGGATACTATTCCACGGAATAACTCACAAGGATACACACAATGGATACTAACGCACACGCCAAAAGACATGAAAAGCTTCACAAGGCTCTTGATGAACTAACGGCTGACTTCATAGTGAACAACCCTGGCCACACACTCGGGGGAACCTCAATCATGGAACTCATGGAGTGGTCGAACACTCAAACTCAAGCACCGGCAGGTAACTACCATGGAGCATGAGAAGTTTCCCGTTGAAGGATTCGGATTCATGGACGAACCTGCAACCGACAAACAGAAAACTATATTCTGCGACCTCGCAGAAAAACTCGGTCAAGAGGTATCCCGCGAGGGACCTTGGCCTGTACCGTTCAGTAAATGGGACGCTGGCCAAGCCATTAGCAGACTACAAGAGCAGATTGAAACGAAGCGTACTGCCGAACCTGCAATGTGGACCCTGCTCACTACTGAACTAGAGACACGCAAAGACATCGTTGCATCAATCGATTCACTCATTGAGACACTAGCAGGAACGCCCACAATACCCACCAGCATGTTCAATGACGTCCTACTGTGCTTCAAGACCTATCTAGAAGGCACTAGGAACCTAACGAACCTCGTGCGTCAAGCGATTGTGCCAGAAGGGGTGAACGAAGACCAAAACGAACACATGGCGATAGACCACAGTGGTCTTCAACTGTGTGAAAACTGCATAGCTGGCAACCATGAACAGTGTTCAAAGTGTGAATGCGGGTGTTCATAGCCATGCATAACGTTTGGATTGCTTACGAAGTAACCCAACATAACCGTACATGTTACTTCAAACGAATCGGTACCGGCATGATGAACACTGACGGCTCATTCAATATCAAGCTTGAATGCCTGCCATCTAATGGCGAGGTTCACATGAGACGTTACATCAGCCGCGAGGAAACACAGCAAGCTAGTCACGAACAAGTGAGTGAAGGCGAACAAGTCAAACGGTTCAACTCACTATGGGAAGTGTTGGGCGATTGCTTCAAGGGTAGGGGTTAGTTTATGATACCTCCACACAGAACGGGACGTCTAATACTTCTCATGGCGGCACTAACAGGGGTCGGATGCAACAATGACTACCGTGTGCCCGAGCCTGAACCAATCAAGCCGCCTGAACCAAAGGCGCCGCCACAACCTGAAAAGGTAGAGCCTGCTGAACCCGGTATTCCTCTATCCAAACACGTCAACGGGCATAAACATCTCAGCCGCAAACGGCGTAAGCAATGCAGTATTCCGCGGAATACTCGGGGGTAACTATGCCTATACCTGAACGTGTTTCATGTTTCGTCTGTCGATGTACAACTGAGCTAATCAAGAACGCTACTCGATATGGCGAACAATTAGTCATCCACGAGGCCTTACCAAAGGGATGGTATGCAACCGACGAAAGTACACACCGTGGTTGCATATACATCTTCTGCCCCTGTTGTGGACCATCCCGCTTTCCGCGTACTCCACAGGATGAAAAGAATCATGGCAGTCGTTGACACTACACTGTTTGCACAATGTACCACTTGTCATTTACAGAATCACGGTGGTATTACAGCAACACACATCGCCACTGCACCCAATAAGATGCAATGGTACGAATGTCCCAATCACGAAGATTGGGAACATGCGGACGCTATGACAGCCTACGACGACGAAGGTAAGGTCAATATTGACCCTATGGAAGTTCGTTGCTCACTCGTTCCACTTGAGGATTGGCGAAAGGCGAACAAGATACTATGAAACTCATAGCATACCTTTGGCTGAGCTCAGCGATAATGTGGGGTATAGTAGCAATCGCCCTCATAATTCGAGGACTTCAATCATGATACATGGAATGCAACGCGTACACGCCGCCTGTGAGATGCTACTACTCGACCTCCAAAGTCGATTCGAGCCAACACAAGCTACTGCAATCCTAGCGTTGTGCATCGGTCGCATTGCTGCAATGCAACCACAGTTCCAAAAACATGAACAAGCATGGGAAGTGCTAGCCCCAAAACTCGAAGACTTGCACCGCCAGGGATTCGAATACCAACAAGAATATTCGAAACGTATTCGGACGCCTAGGAACACCTGAAGAGGTGCACGGAATAATCGAGGGTGACATGATACAATTCATCGACCGCACAACCTCAATTGACATAAGACTAACTGGAATTCACGCCAAGGTCTTACGCGAGCTAAGTAACGCCCAATCTATACCCCTAGCAGAAGTAATATATGAAGTAATGGGCAATCTAGTCCCTCTAACTTCTGACGAGTACCACGAATTTCTAAATAACACACCAGATAAAGACAAGCCCTAAACCCTATCACCATGCAACGCGGTGCGACTCCGAGACTCATAACGATACACCGGGAGGAATAGATATGGATAATGATTACCCAGTAAAGAGTATGAAAGCTCAAGTTGTTAGGGGACTAATGTCTCCTATCAAGAAAGTCCACTTCCGCAACGGATGCGTTGACGACTTCAACGGAAACTGGAAAGACCTGCCACCCTACGTTCAAGAAGAGTGGATAAGGCTCGCACAATTACTTGACACAGTCACGCAAACACTTCTGTGGAAGGGGAGGAAAACAGAAGAACAATACCATATTGTTATACGACACCAAGATGGGTCAATAGAAGACCCAACACCGCAAGTCCTAGGTATTCCACAGAATATTATCCGTTGTGAATGCGGACATCCAGCAAAGTTCCACTCAAGGTTAGGATACTGCACCAACCTGCATTGCCACTGCAGGAAGCTTATCGTTCCTACCAGTCAACTCAAAAAGATGGAATTGACCGAGATACGAACGGAAGTAAACGAGATACTAAAGCCAACACATATCCATGAATACGCCTTTGGCGATTGTGATGCAATTCACCTCAATCCTATCGGAGTCGCTTTCATCAACTGTAGAACTTGTGGAGAATCTGCGCCACTCGTTGACGCCGTTCGCTATATAGTAAAACGAGAATGTGACGAGATTCGCAAACTAAGGGTATACTATGATTCACAAGTGGCTAAGCATAGCTAGTCTGCTCCTCATAGCCTGCAACACCAATCAGGCCAATGAAGGCATGATTCAACACGGGTTCACCTACGGTAGCACGTCAGGCAAAGAACCTATCTTCTCACCTAACCCTGCGTGGGTAAAGACTGCCTGTCCTCATTGCGGCAAGGTTGTCTACACTGACAACGTGAATCATAAGTTCTACCATGAGAATCCAGTATGTCCACAGTTCATCAAAGAACATAAAACGCAACGGCGAGGGGACGACATACTCATAAAGAACTGATGCCATGAAGAATACAATAATAGACGGCCTCGAAATTGCGCCAGAATGCTGCATTGTGTGCGAAAAACCAATGCCTGACGAACCCGATTCGGCAGGTTGGTTCTACATCATTGGAGTAAAGCCAATCGGAGCTATCGTGTGCTCACAAGAATGCTTCGATAAAGTAAAGGAACGACACGAGAAAACGGGGCGAATAGATACACCAAAGCAACGACATTCGGACGCCTAAGAACGCCCGAAGGGACGGACGGAATACAATGTGGATACGAGCCTACCGTCAACCAAACTCAGTCGCGCAATGTGAAACAAGTGGAAGTTGTTCACTTGCGGATATCATCGAATCATACATCATGACGTTCAATAGAGGACCCATTGGTCCCAGGGACGTTACGTTCGTAGAATGTTCAACCATATCAGAAAACGGACCGTGGACACTCTACAAGACAACCGTCACACTAACCGTAGAAAGTGTGAGCCACGAACAAGCAGACGGCGAGATACGGATACACACCAGAGAACATGCACTAAGTTAGGAGATACAATGCTCAATGTAAACGTCAAACACGTGTTCGACTTCGCAGTCTCATATAGACAGAACAAGTCGCACGCGGTTCTCGAATTCGAACGTGAATACGTCCTACAACTACTCATGCGCAACGATGGCAACATCACACAAGCTGCCAAAGAAGCGAACATGGATAGAAAACATCTCAGTGACTTGGCAAAGAAACATCGGATTGATATTCCACGGAATAACGTCTGTCCACATTGCCATGTCAAAGTCACTGGCCCATTCCACAAGTGTCCAGCATGACTATCAATCAATTCACCCAAGTACGCGCAGCCTGGATAGAGATTGACGAACGATATCCAGACTACAGTGTATCCTTTGAACCAACAAGTGGAATCAAAGTAGAATTGAAACCTCAAGAGATACGATTCGTACGTCGATTCCAAAAACAGTTAGAACGATACAACGAATTGTGCAAAAGGCTTACAGATGACGCCAAATGACGAACAGTGGAGTAAACGAATGCCAATGCCAATGTCACCAATACCAAAAGTGATACAAGTGCTACACAAGATAGAACCCGCTCCAGGGTCTAACGTCATATCATTCACACCAGCAGCGGCATTCAGATGTTCACACATACTTGTTTGGTTCCGCGAGATGCTATTCATAAACCAGATTAGCATCGGACCAATTGAACAACTAGTGCCACCTGGAATACCAGGTCCGTTTCTAAAGTCTCCTGTTGAACTAGCAGTCATTGAGGAATGGTTCAAACTAGGCATTCTATCAACAATGCTTACCGCACGCCACATATGGCCAATCGACATGGCTACAGCAACCCCTATGAAAGCTATGAAGATAGAGTTTGAAGGGGAGTTTGACCTAATCGTACTATACGGGGTACAAGCAAAAGAGGAGCCATGTGGACCGGAAAGTGTGCAGTAGGTATTTACCCAGGTGTACGCAAGTTCCCAGGGTGTCCACCAGTCACTGGAATGTTCGGTCTAATCGGAACAATGCCAGGATGTAACGAACCAGTTACAGCGCGCTGCCAGTTCTACGACAAGGGCAAACTATGGCCCTACTACTGGCTCGCATGCAGTAACCCTGAGCACAGAAAGAACGCTGGCGTCATTCAGGAGCTAGACGAACAAGGTCGGGTCATTCGAACGATAAAAATTCTCGACACACGACCAGTAGTCATTGACACTACAACATCTATTGCCGACGAACCTGAGATAAAACGGCGGCGCAAAACGAAGAAAGATAAACCGATGCCTAAAAAGAAAGCTAAAAGTGTATTGGATGCCTGGAGAGATGACGCCAAAAAGATAACTGGAACACAACTTGCAAAACGGGCTACAATGCCACCAGGGGTTGACAACTCTCCTATTCATCCCATATTCAAACGAATCCTTGGGCACACAATGCTTGCACTAGCACACCCAGGCGGATTCAATGAGGGAATGCGTGAACAAGTGTTCCAAGAGATGATGGCCAAAACACACAACTGGCTTGCACAGAAACAAGGTCGAGCCGTTCACGTTGCCAACGACGGAACAGATATCACATTCATGTTCCTACAGGATGGCAAAGAGTGTAAGGACCCGTTCTAATGTTCTGCAATTGTGGTAGTACAGATGGCAAACACCGTGAATGGTGCGCACGTATTCCACGGAATAAAGGAGCAAAAGGTCTTCTTGAACAGATTACAGAAAACCATCAAAAAACGTTTGAACACATTCACAACCTACTAGACCCCGGCCCCATTCACCAAGTTCTAATCGACGAATATCTCATATGCTCAAGTGTGCCTATGCGTTGGCAATCCGGAACATGTCCTCCAATGTATCAAGTGCCAGAAAACACTGAATGGGCAAAAGCTAGCGTCAAAGATATCAACTTCCTTGACGGTAAATACCAAGTACTATTCACAATCCAACGCATTGTCATAGAAGGTTGCACTTTCGAGGGTTGGAAGTAACATGAACATCAAAGAACTCAACGACTTACTAGATATCAAGGTAGCCGCTGCAATCACAGAATGCAAAGAAGCATATGGCGAAGGAGACTCAATCACCTTCAAAGGTTCTGTCGCCGGATTCCTCATCAAAACAGGCATCTATCTTGCTGCCGAAGGTGGATGTCCTAACAAGATACTCCGTAATCAGCTCAACGAAGCTATCAAAGAAGCATACCACCAATGAAGTACGGCATCCGAATTGTAACATCCGAATGGGCTTGCGAAAACGGAGGGGATGACTACACAGGAACGCAAGAAGAGATGACCGCCCTAGTCAACACTTGGAAAGATGAACAGAACACGCTGTCCAACGTGAGGTACACAGTCATCCCATACATCAGTGTGAATGAAAGTCCTCCACCGTTCCCCACTCCACCAGAAAACTCGCGGAATTCACGGATGAAACGCTAATATTCTGTGGAATACTAGATACCCATGGCAAGCAACTTTCTCCAACAAGTACACAAGCGGCTCAACTCAACAGAAGGTATATCCAAAAGCCTTGAAGAATTCGAAGCGGCTGTTATCGAATTCTACGAAGGGGATATGCCTCAAAAAGAGATTGCAGAACTGTATGGCGTTTCACAAGGATATATATCACGGATACTAAAGAAACACGGGATAGAAACAAGAAAGGCTATACCACCCAATGACACAGGAGGAATTCAAGGGACAACTCCTCAAACTGATGAACAACTTCCTTCAACAGGTAGACGAAGAATTCATTCTAAAACGCAGCACCAACACGTGGACTCGAACGTCAAAAGAACGACCCGCAGTAAACATTGACGTTCTGTTCTACAGCAAAAACTGGTCTGACGTGCTCATTGGCCATTACAGAGGGGGAACCGTCATACCGGGCGACAATAAAGTGTATGACGAATCATACGGAATACGCGGGAATCAATACTACTACGAAACGCGTGAACAGCCTGAATACTGGGCACCTATACCTAACTTACCACAAGAAAACCCGTGTAGTTCGAGTATACCAATAGAAGATTGGGCAAAAGAGCCACACGACCACCGTTACAATGATGAAAAGGAATGAACCCTGTAGCACAAGCACTCTACTTCGGCGCCCTAATGATGACAACTGGTATTATCATCGGTTGGCATCTCCACAAGATTCTAAAAGGATAGATATTCTGTGGAATACTACGAACCGCCCAAAGTTGGCGACGGATGTACAGCAAAACTAGGAGTACAACCGACGCTTGACATTCATCATCATTGTCCACGTTGCGGAGCCATATCAAACATACACTACAGAGCTGGAATCGAAAACGGAACAGGCATCTTCGTTTGCACTGGATGTGACTTATGTGTACATACATTGATTCAGAGTATATAGCGCCCGGATACAAGTGTTGTCACTGTGGAGTATACAACGGCATGCAACAAGTTGAGTGTAGAGAATGCCGTACTGCCCCCTGCGAAACAATCGGGCCAGACATACGCACGGGGAAAACGTTCAACACTAGAATCTATCACTTCCCCAGTCTATACGATATGCGTCAACAAGACGACAAGCGTGAAGATACCTACGCAAAAACCATTGCATTGCTTACTACATTCACTAAAGGGTTTCAAAGGGGTGACAGATTCTACGATGCAAGCGGCAATGAACTACGGAGTGTGTTAGACATACTGCAAACACTACAATCAGAAGGTGAGATAAACATCAAGACGGCGAGTCAAGGATAATTCTATGGAATATCCCACAGTCAATGAAGAGATAAAGAACTGTGACGAATGTATGTCTGCCACATGTACTATCTGTGGTCATACACCATGTCCAATCTGTATTGATGATTGTGACGACCCACACTGTATGGAAGACGTTGAAGGAGGTGAAGAGGGGGAGATAAAGAAAACACACACCTGTGTGTTCAAACAATGTATAAAACACTCGCCAAAGTTGTGATACAATGTCAAACTCATGTCTATTCCGTGGAATATCCCACACTTCAGAAGACACGTTTTCCCTTGTCTACACACTGTTTTTCACTGTTTTGCTATTGACATTATGTGTAAAATGTGTGGGGTGGTCTT
>CABMCB010000099.1 GCA_902384455.1 uncultured archaeon | reverse complement strand
GCTTACGAATACTTGCCCCAAAGTTTTCAATCAGGTAGGATGCCCCTTGGCTACGCTTCTTACACTGAGTAGTTATGCTACATGCTGTCCCAAGCTCCACTCGGTAACCGAGCGGCGCTCTGCCTATGAATTCAGCAGTCGGGTCACGCATTTTACACTCTTTCGTAGCCGGTTCGTCCCTCTGGTTTTGTTACCCCTACACTTAGCGGTTATTGGTCTTAACACTTTTTAGCCCCTTTTTTCCTGTAACAAAATAATATGTGTGATGCTATGGAAAATTGACTAAAATGATATAGAATAAACAGCCAAAAAAGGCAAAATAAGCTTGAATTGAGCCGCTTTTAGGGTTCCAGTAACAAATCGCTTTTTTGTCAATTTTGACCATTGACTGCACAAAACTAGCAGATAACTAGCATAAAACTAGACGCGAACATGTGAAAACTAGCGTACATCTAGCGATGGCTTGCTCGGCACTTGTTACTGTAGCGGATGCTACATGCATGGCGAATTGTAAGCGGTAGCGGACGCTACATGCAAGCGAGTAAACCTTAAAAAGATTTTTTACAGACTAACCTTGGATGGCAAAAGATGCTGAAGCAAAAGACAGTGGGAACAACGGCGTATTCCTTCACCTATGATACTGACAAATCGGTATGGGCAGTAACCTACTATGTCCCAGACTTTTTGCACAATTATGGACCTAACAACAGAGAGACCCCAACAACCCATGCTTACAGAGGAAACTTTAGAGTGCACCGGGGCATTGAAAAACCCTTGCTATGGCTTAAGCGCTGGCTGATAACCCGGGAGCGAATAGTGCAGGTGATTGATTTGGCGCTGGGGCTAAACTGTGGGTACCCACCACATGACGTCGCTTTGTACTGGCTGTGGTATAATGGACGTTACACAATTCAGTATCGGCAATTCAAGGGGTCACTAATCTATGTATGCCAAAAGAAAAGCGACGGGTTAGTCTACATTTATTGTCATGCAAATGGTCAGGGTGCTTTTGTCGCCGGTTTCAAAGTTGAGAAGGAAGATGGAAAAAACATCGCCTATCAGCTTCACAGTAACGAACTGGATATGAATGATTGTGTGATGTTGACCTTCATAAGGGAGTTTTTCATGAAGTTAGATGGTGCTGTCGATGAGGTTGAAATCGACAAGGCATATCGCAAATGGTTGGATGCGTCTCAGGTTAATGTGACTATCCACTCTACTTTTGATGTTTGGACCAAAAAGAAGTAGCGGACGCTACAATAAGGAAGAGAAATGGGAAGAAACCTTTAGATGTCCATTGCACAGAGGACATCTTCGCCCTCTGAAGTCACAATGTTAACCTCGCCTTTTCCTAACTCTTTGAACTTCAGCTTTCCAAGTCCAAGTCGACCGGGCTTACGTTTTATGCAGAGTGTCCCCGAGGTATCATGGTGACTTTTTTTGGCGATGACTAACATATAGTCATCTTTTACGATTTGCTGTTTGGACCGTGTGTCTTTTTCGCCAAGGGCAAGTGCGAAAGCACCGTTTTTCAACCGTGAGGTCTGAATGAAATCTTCAACAGGGAACTGTGCAAGGTCAACTAATTGCTGTGTGCGTATGGTGTCTCTGTATGCGCCAACTGAAGTTTGGTTGACACATTGAGTAAATTCTATTCTGCCCTGATGTAACCCACCGCAATATTTTGATGCGGCGCCAAAGGCGATTTTCCAGTTTTCGTTCCGTGTGACCTCTACCTTTTTCCCGGTAATTGGGTCAACGATTTTGCCATAGCTTGGGCTGTTCATGTTTTAGACCCCTATGAATTGTAGGTTGCGTTTTCTGAGGTCCTTGTCTTGAGATGCCGGCTTACCTGCCCATTCAGAGCGGTGATTGCGATGGACAACTTCTGGGTTCTCACTGCATACGAGTTCGACAGTGCCGATGCCGTTGCCATGTTCTAAGGTGCAGAGTTTCTTTCCGCCTCGCGGTGTAATCCAGATACTGCTTGGCGATGACTTAAAGAGATGTGCGTCGCTCCGGGTAATATCTTCCATGACGACGCCGTCGACGTTAACGGTCCAATCTGGGCGCATGCCTGTGTTGAAGTCTGGGTTTTTTTCACCTGAGCATTCAATGGTGTCTTTGCCTATTGCACATTGGACTGTTAGGGCTTCGAAAGTTTTACCGAGCATATCGGCGACGTTAACGGATTGTTTCGACATAGTGAGCACTTTTCCTAACATGCAGTTTGCGTTTAGTGTCTAATAAGCTGTATCAAAGAATTTTGAATAAAAAAATTAACTCAGGATAGTAATAAGCCTTAACTCGGCTGGGGCTACGTGATTTTTTTATCGACCCAATACCAAAAAGCGCCCATAAGAGCAATGACGCCTATGAATATGACGTTACCGGCGATTGTGAAGATAATGCCGTCGTCGACTAAAATGAAGTAGTATAGTAGCGTCCATAAGTAGCTTGAGAGCAGATAGAAGCCCATGTAGATGGGAAAGCGGTATTTGCGCTTTTTGTACCATGGCGTCATGCCTTTGCTTATGACTTTAGCGCTTAATAAGTTACATAAAAAAGATTTTTAAAAGAAAAAGAGTGGATGTGGGGGATAAGTTGTTACTTTGATTAGGCTAAACGGGTTCGTCTAGTCTCAACTAAATAGACGCATCCACTTGAACGGTCTCTAACGGTTCTTTCGGAGCGCGATGATGCTCCTATTTGTAGATTTTCTATTACTTTCTCCATGTTTTTTGTCTCCTTCCCTGTTTTTTCCTTACATTTGTATAGGTTTTTAGCGAATAAAACACTTTTTGAGTGGCTAATTTGACAATTCTGCGAAGCGTCGTAAAGCATACGACTTTGCAAAAAACATGTAAAAGGGGCTTAAATTGAGCTTTTCTCCTGTAAAAAAGATTTATGTGCGATAAAAAAGGGGTAAAAAAGCATGTTAAACGTCAATGTGCATGCTGTTGGCTCTCTCTTCGAGCTTTTTCATCAATGCTGGGTCGCCAGAACAGTTAACTTTGGCGGCAAACCCCTTGTTTTCTTCCTTGAAAGATACGTCGCACGCCGCTTTTTTACCATTCTCTTCGATGTTTAGTTTACAAACGACGCCGTCGCCTGATTCATTCTCAGTGCAATTCATTTCTACGTTATTGGTGTCTTTTCCCATAATATTCCCTAGGATGCAGTTTACGTAGCAAACGCTTAAAAGCTTTTTTGAAAGCGTCTAACGTAGGTGCACATTCAACGGTACTCTTACGTTGACGTCGACTGCGATAGGTCTTAGTTTAACGCTTTTTTCGTTAAACCTTCCCTCTTCCTCATAGAATATTGGCACAAAAGTAACTTTCTTGTACCTGTAAAGTTGTCCGTATCTTCCCTTGCGACTGCCAAGATTTTCTTCCGGCAGATGGATTGAGCCTTCTACAGGGATAATTCCCATGCTGTTGAGTTCTGTTTGAGCAATTTCACCAAAGGTTTTACTGAAGTTAGCTGTTGCGAATTTTTCTAATGCTTCTTTCGGTATCCATGTGGGGTAGCATTGGTCTAATTTGTATGATGGATCTAT
>CABMCB010000098.1 GCA_902384455.1 uncultured archaeon | reverse complement strand
TTTTGTAGCGATATAGTTGACCGTATCGACCGTGGCGGCTTCCAAGATTTTCGTCTGGCAGATGGATTGAACCATCAACCGGGATAACTCCCATTGCGTTGAGTTCTACTTGAGCGATTTCGCTAAAGTTTTTGCTGAAGTTTGCGGTTGCGAATTTTTCTAAAGCTTCTTTTGGTATCCATGTTGGGTCGCCTTGGTCTACTTTGTATGATGGTTCTACGTGGTGTGTTAGTGTGTCGAATGTGCATACTGCGGCTCTGTTCATGTATCCTCCGAGATTTTCGCATTCTTCAACAGACAATTCGCTGAGAATATCTGACTTTATCGGCATAACACTCAACCAACTTGATTGCTTCTTAAGTTTTCCCTGATATTTAAGCGGCATCAAAAATTTTTGAATGGCAAGTTTTAAATGCAGAGCACTTACATTATTGATTGTTGATTACCTATGAGCAGTAATGATGGAGAATACGAAATTACCCACAACGGCAAAGTCTGCAACGTCAGCATAGAAGGCTCAGAAAGCGGCAATCCGCGTGTTTCAATGAGAGGCGACTTCGAAGCATGCGAGAAAGCAAAATCATTGATACATAACGGTGCACCATTACCGGGTAAAAAGTAACCTCATTTTTTACTTTTTACGGGTTTATCACGCGAACTGTTGTTAGGTTTTTTGTTTTCAACAAGCACTCTGGGTTGTTTTGTTCTTGACATATTCCTGACTTTTCGCAACTTTTAGGGGTGCCGCTTACTTTTTCATTTGAATGTATTTTCTGGGCATTTACGCTGATGCCCACTGCTTTATTGGTTGCTGGACAAATTGCTGTTCCGCTTATATCGAGGTCGGACCCTGCGACTTTCATATGTTTTCACTCGGCTAAAAGGCTCTTTTTCTAAAACATTTTAAGGCTTGGCGGCGACGTCAACGATTTTGAGAAGGTGGGCGTCGTCGCCAAACCGGGTGTACCTCTTGGATGGCTATTCCTCGCAATAGCGTTTATGCGCTAAGTTGTCTTAAAAGCTTTTGCGTATCGCAATTTTGGGGCTTGTGACTTGTATGTGCTTAAGGTATGTTAGTAGGCATATTTGGTATGCTTGCATATGATTGACTAAATATTTGTAGCAGTTGCTACTTACTTTTGAAAAAAGCTTTTTAATTCAACCAACTCAATTAGCTGTCAGGGGAAGCATAGGATGGACAAAACAAAAAAGCGTTATGCTATAATTGCCACTATACTTTTAGCGTGGTCTTTTACTGTCGCTACCTTGATTCAATTCCATGTAATCGCTAATACTGACCTTACTTTTTACCTGTATTTTCCCTTCTTAATCTCCGGGTGCATGTTTGTGGCTTTCGCTATCGTGGAAAAAAAGCCGCAATCTCTCAAGTCGCCAAAATAATGCCCTTAAGCACCGTAAGCACGCGGTCATAAATATACGGGATACTCTCTCGCTTGATTTCCTTTCCCTGAAACATGAAATAGACCTTGACCTTTCCACGGGTGCCGTTCTTAGGTGGCATCTGCTGGATAATAACGTATGCAAAGTTAGCCTCTTCAGACAGTTTTGCATGCTGTTTTCGCTGGGACTCATTCTTTTTATCAAAATAGGTATGGGTATATGGCTTAACTTCTATGGGTATTCTTGTTTGGTCTTTTGTGGCTTGCAAATCGAACGGTTTTGACCGTGCACAGTTGATGACCATTTATCCTGATGCTTCGAAAAGGTCTCTTATTCGGTATTCAAACGGTTGCTCGGGTCCACCCATAACAATCAATAGCTAAATGGGAAAATGGGATTTATATTTTTATGCCTTTGCAGAGCTTCGCTTTTCCGCTATCTACTAAGTCGGATAGGTCCGGCATTTCTTGGCTGTCTGAAGCAAAACCGTCCCAATTGTCTAAAGCGATGCAAACAGCCTTCTTTTCATCAGTGGACATTTCTTCGTCTTTGCCCATTTCTGTCGCCTACATGTCTTTTGTAGCTCTACTTCTAAGTCCTCTCGAAACAAACTTTTTGTCGACGTTTAAGACAACAAGTAGGTTGGCGTTTTTCTGCACAACCTGAAGAAACTCAAGCTGTTTCGTGTTAAGTGTTTGAGGGTCAACGTTGCTACAGTTATTTCCCCGAGCGATGATTGCCTCTTTGTTTTTTGGAGAAACGTCTAATTCTATGGTTTCGCATACTCCCGCTAACTTTTCAATTGCTTCTACTTCGGGAGCTACTTTTGCTGAAACAAAAATTGGTCTCGCCATTTTTACCACCAAACCGGGAATTCAATCCCGTAATACAATTGCGTGGTTAAACGCAGTGAGTATGCAAGGATTACGATGTCAACGAAGGTTGCTATGGGGTTTAATGTGCCGACGCCTATGGGGATAAAGATGCATGTGCCTAAGAAGATTAGGTACCATGCCCATTTTCGACCTGTGTATAGTCCCGCGCCTACAACAATTGTGACAATGCCAAAAGCGATTATGAGCACCACAACATACTGCGAGAGAGTCGGAAATGCCCAGAAAATGTCTGCGATGGACCGTATTAGATTCATAAAGTAGGTTGCAAAGACGCCTAGCCCGATTATTGCTATGCCTATGATGATTGTCAGCGTAGACATGAATGCTATGCCGTCAGGTACCTTGCCGTTACCCATGTTTTCACATCAGTAACTTATCAAGCTAAGGCTTATTTAAAAGATGTCAAAAATTTTTGAATAGAGAAGAGGTCCCGGCACGCCCTGTTGTACTTTGCGTAGTCGGTTGAATCGGGACTGCATGATTCAATCTTCCGTTATTTCCTCATGCGGTGTGGGGACTCTAAAGTAGAATTGGTGTTTTTGCTTAAAAGATTTTTGAATAAGCACTAAATAGGACTAACGTTAACACCTTAACGGGACGTCTTATGCGAATTGCCCAAAAACTCTTAGTCACAATTGCCCTGTTGGTCATGGTACTTTCAGTTTGTGCCTCACTTTCTCCCGTTTTAGCCACAACAACCCTTTTCTCTGACAACTTTGACGACGGACTAAATGCGTCTACTTGGTATAATGAATTTGCTACCGTTTCAACCACTGAAGCTCACAGTGCACCAAACAGCATAAAAATGGGCGGCGACGATAACCGGGGTGCGATTAATTTTAACTATCCCGACTATGGCATTGACTACAACAAAACTGATTTGTGCATAACAGCCTTCGTCTATTTTGCAAACGGTGATACTTGGGGTTGGCTATCTGATGAGGGTGATAGCACTTGGGACTTCTTAAGAATTGGACTTACAACAACCGCAGATGACTACCGTACTATTGCATACACCTTAGAAAACGCAAGCAACGCAATAACAATACAATCACGCTTTGATGGTCCCTTCACAATCATTGGAACCGATGACTTCTCTTCATTCGGTCAATGGCTCAACATCACAACTTACGTTCATTTCAACGATACAAGCGGCTACATAACTTCATTCGTAAACAATGCGCTACTCGGCAACGCTACAGGTCTTAACCTCTCAGCTTTTTCAAACCTTCACCAATTGAGGTTCATTAATTTAATGTCGACTGATATGGGTGATTTCGGGACATCGCCAACAATTTATGCAGATGATGTCTCCGTTTATCAACAGGACGCACCAACTGCCAGCACTCCAACACCAACTCCAACACCTACTTCACACTCAGGACCTGTAGTTGGTAGCAGTGGAACCCACCATAGCACAACAAACACAGTAGCCCCGACTGTAGCTCCAACAAGCAACTTGCCCCTACCATTATGGTTGATTATAGGTATGGTTGGCGCGGTTGTTGTAGTGTTGCTTGCCGCTGTACTGATTAAAAAGAGCTAAACAACGGCGCTTAACACTTTTTGTATTCGCCGTATCTTTTTTTGGTCTCTAATTCCACGATACCCAAAACCATCGACATACTGCATTTCCCTCAAATATCCCTTAGCGTCGATGTCCTGAAGCTTTGCTCTCGCTAAAAGCTGTTGCTCAGTGATTTTTCCCGAGCCGTCATACAATTCACTACCGATTTTCAATGCGCAATGTGTTGGCTCTTCATTCTCTTCATAGCCCTCATTTGCAAAGACACAAACGATTGTTCCACCTACAAGATTTCGGAGTGCTTCAGCAAAATTTGCACAATCTCCCGATTGGACATCAATGTCTTGGTTGAATTTTATTGAGCCAATTCTTTTGTTAAGGTCCTTCACGGTAGCTCTATCCTCATAACGTGACTGCCATTTGGCACCACTACTGAGACCGACCCTGTGTCTTCCCCCTCATTTATGTAAAAGAAGCCCCTTTTTGCATTGCCTTTTTTCAGACTAGCTTTCATATAACCATTGGCTTTCCAATCGTTATAGGCGTTTGAGGGTGTGTTGGTCATTTCGCCAAGTATGATGTATGGTGCTACTTCAGGTTTAACGGTCATGGGCATGGGTGTGCCGTCTGGGTAGAAAAGCGTTTTGTCCGGGTAATAGTCCTCTTTAGGTGCTTCAACGTTGTAGCCGGTAACGTTGAATCCTTTTGGGTCCAGCTTATGCAGTGTCTTTTTACCGGCGAGCAATGTTTTTCCGTATTCTCTGTTGCCGGTCCATCCTTTTCCATCCGCTGGGATGCCTATACGTGCTTCGAGCGCTATTGTTGCCGCTTCTTTTGTGCCTAAATGTAGCCCTGTAGCGCCGCCACGTAAGTTTCCGCTCGCAGAACCATGCCAATAAACAGGGTGACATTTGCCATTGACTTCAAAGGTATCTGTAGGGCAAACTTTGTTCATTAAATATCTACCTCACAATGGCTTATGCCTTGTAGCTTTTCTTTTTGAGCTTTATCCCATGTTTGTGAATCCTTAAAAACATCGTGTGGAAAATCCTCTGTGCCTAGTATTTTATACGCTGGCGTATCTTTTACGTTAACACATAACAGTTTTTTAGGAGCTACTTGAACAACGCAAATGTAAGGGACTTCTTTTGTGAATGCTGTGTTGATGTCCGCTTGGCTTGGTAAATCAAACGGCATATCCGTGGCTGGGTGAGTGTGTACAATTGCAATAGGTGTGGTGTCTTCAGGAAACGGGTCTAATCTGTTTAGGAACGTGGCTGAATTTTTGTTTCCTGACTCTATATCGCCGGCAATCATTCTGCGCGGTTCTTTTCTGCTCATTCTTGGTAGGTATGATACTGGAAAAATCATTTCAATTGCTGGGTTATCAATCATAAAATCCATTTCTGGTTTGAATGCTTCCTTGATTTCTTGGCAGATTGTTTTGTTAGGTACACTTGTTTTTTCTAACATAAGCAGTCCTCTGGTATTGGTCCCTGAACAATCTCGGGGCGTATCCCATTTCTGAGTTTTTCAAGGTTCTCTTTGTTGAGCGGTATGAATTGGTTACCCCAACCTGCTTTCATTGCAGTGAAGCAACTTTTAACCTCAAAAGGTACCCCAAGTTTGTTCGCTACTGCATTAGCCCTCTCAATTTGCTCTAAAAGAGCGCTTATCGGTCGGTCATCTACGTTAGCGTAAGAGGGAATACAGCCGTCACATCGACTATTGAAACTGTATCTTTCGATTTTCCATGGCACCCAATACTCAATCTTGACGAGATTTTTGTCAAGCGGGATGTCTTTTTGAGTGACAAATTCAGCTTCATCTTCATACATTGAGATGTTGACGCCGTATTTTCCACGTACCCGATTGGTCCCCATTGGTTCGCCGTTTGGCGTTTTGACGTCGTGAGCTTCTTTTTCAAGTCCACTGTCGACTTTTTTGTTGTTTGCCCATTCATAGTAGCACATGGGTTGCATGTCGCCGTTTGCTTTTAAGACAAATTTGATGTTTCCACCATACCCCTGTGTTGGGCACCCGCTTAAGCTCAAGGCGTCCTGTCCTAACTGATTAGCATGTTGACCTCCTTTCAGGGCGCAGGATTTTGCTATTTCTTCCGCTTTTTCTATGATGGTGTTGTGGTAGGCGAGTTTGCCGATGCCGCACTTCTTACCTGTTATTTTACCGTAAGGGGTATCAACTTCGCATGGTTCTATTGGCTCACAGAATTCGCCTTTAGGTGGGGATTTATGCATTTGCTTTTCTCCAAAAATCTATAGCGTCTTCTTCACTGTTCAATACGCGCTCTAATTCTTTGTTGTATTTTTGACTGTCTGCAAGTCCCTGTTCAATAGGCATAACATTTTTGACTGAAACAGCTTTCAAATTATTGACGAAAATTTCATGCCCAAAACCTCTATTGACTACTATAAAGTCTTCGTTTGGTATTGCGTGTGCTAAGTCAATTTCGGCTATGAAGTCGCGTTTTTCGAAATATTCGTGCCATAATTCTGGGTCGGCAGAAACCATTAACCCAACACTTGATGGTATGCCGCCTGCCATTGTGCTGTAGTCGGTTGGTTGTTGTTTTTTGATTTTGAAGTTAGGGTCTCTTGTTATATGCCAATAGCGCCCATGCATAATGTCAATCACGAAACTATCTGCAAACTCTTTTGGGTCTGTGTATTTTCTCGCTTCAGCCGCTAAAGGCAAAAGTGTTGTTGGAATACCTTTAATTTTTTCCAAGCATTTACCGTGAATATCGACTATTCCAGTTGGGCAAGTTTGATTTTGTGTTTTTTGTTTATTGATTGACTTCGATTTAAAAGATACAGTGACCCCTCTATTGTCGACTTGTCTTTTAACCCTGAATGGTGCTATGTAGTTTTTCATAGGTCTACCACGCAATGAGGTAATTCTTCTAATCTTTCTTGTTCATATCTTTCCCATTTATCGGGGTTGAAGTAGACATCTGCCCTGACATTCAATGCTTTTGGCAGTTGAATGGGGATTACTGTGGCTGTGTCGACGCAAACCATTTTCTTAGTTTTTGGCTGTACAACACAGACGTATCTTGCGCCAACATTCTTTGCGTATTCAACATCAGTTCGACTCGGCACGCTGTTATATGTATCCGCCGCTGGGTGTACGTGAACGTAACCGAAGGGGACGGTGTGCTCAGGGAAGGGATTTTGTGCCCATAGTGGGTATGTCGATTTGGTGCTACCTGTTTCTAAAGGTTCGGCAACAAGTTTTCGCGGTCCTTTTTTAGACTGAAAAACATATCCAAAAGCAAAAAAAGATTCAATCGCTGGGTTAGCGAGCATAAAATCAAGTTGCTCTTTAAAGTTCTCCTTGATTTCTTGGCAGATAGGTCCGTCCGGCTCTCTTATCATAGTTACTCGAAAAAATAATGGGCGCATGGCGTTTATTAGCATTATACAAAAATTTTGTACTAACCCTTTTAGTAAACATTTTTTGTTACTATCTGCCGTGACCGTGCTTTTTAGCCCATTTGTTCCATGCGTTGGAGCTAAGCATATCGACAACATCTAAGAAACCGAGTTCTTTTTTAGCCATTTTAATACACCTGCCTTGCGAGTTTTGGGTAAGGGGGGTTCCATTCAGGAACATTCGGAAGAGAGAGGGGGTAAAGGGAACTTCCCCCCAAACCCAAGCAAGCGTATGTATGTTTTTCTTTTTAATACTTTCGATAGGTAGCATATGCTACTTAGGTTTTAAATACAACATCCGCTTGAATGGTTGATAAGGGGTAACTCAATGGGAATCGTAATTAAACTATTTGACAAAGCAACATGTAGCCCAATATTAGCACGTATGCCCAAACCTCTTCGATTGATGGTTGTGCCATTTCTCATCTTGTTTGGGGCACCAATACTGCTTTTGTCGGGGATTTAGGAGAACAAAAAAATGAAGGTACCGTTCGGCATCGTAATCCTTTCAGCGTTAAATGGCTTAGCGGGTTTACTGATGCTAATACTCGCGCTTTTCTCTGGCATCTTTATCGGCATATTCCACGACGTAACGCACTCAATTGCTGGCGCATTCTGGCTTTTCACACTCGGCAGTATCGTTATCGCTGTCTTAGTAGTCATAGGAGTTTCAAGTTTGCTTATCGCATGGTGACTTTGGACAGGCAAACGCTGGGCATGGTGGCTCTCACTAATAGTCAGCGCCATTGGCTTCGTAGTCAGTATCTGCA
>CABMCB010000097.1 GCA_902384455.1 uncultured archaeon | reverse complement strand
TTAAAAATAATTTACGAAGACAAGGATGTTTTAGTGGTTGATAAACCGGCCGAAATCGTGGTTTTTCCAGAGGGGCAAACTTTAAAAAGTGGCGAAAAAACTCTGATTGATTACCTAATTGAAAAATATCCCGAACTGAAAAAGGCTGGAGAAGCCCCAAGATATGGAATTGTCCACCGATTAGACAAAGACACCTCGGGCCTGCTCTTGGTGGCCAAGAGCACTGAAGCCTTGCTTTTTTTGCAAAAACAGTTTAAAAATAGAGAGGTAGAGAAGAAATATGTCTGTTTGGTGGAAGGAGTCATAAATGATCAAAACGGTGAGATTAAAACACTCATCGCCCGGTCATCTAAAGACCCAAGAAAGCAACACGCATATTCAGAAGGCGAACGACACCCAGAATCTGCCAGAGAGGCAATTACAGAGTATAAAGTTTTAGAAAAATTCAAAGACTATACTTTACTGGAAGTCCAAATAAAAACAGGAAGACGCCACCAAATACGGTGTCATTTTTCTTATTTAAAACACCCAGTTGCGGGAGATACATTATACGCTTTTAAAAATTCAAAAATCCCGGAAGGATTAACAAGACAATTTCTACACGCACAAAAACTTAAAATCCAATTGCCCGATGGTAAGGTCACCGAATTTGTTTCGGAGTTGCCAGAGGACTTAAAAAAAGTAATAGAAAAATTAAGCAAATAATAAAATGACAACACTATTAGAAAAATTTAATAAAGAGCAAGAAAGGAAATTGCCAGATTTAAAACCTGGAGATACAATTAAAGTACACCAAAAAATTAAAGAAGGGGATAAAGAAAGAATCCAGATTTTTGAAGGTGTAGTTATTGCAAAAAAACACGGAAAGGGAATTTCTGCCACAATAACTGTTAGAAAAGTTGTTGACGGAGTTGGAGTTGAGAGAGTTTTCCCAATTCATTCACCTTCAGTTGAAAAATTTGAAGTTGTCAGACATGGAAAGGTTAGAAGAGCAAAACTTTATTATTTAAGAACAGCCAAGGGCAAAAAGGCTAGATTAAAAAAGAAAGAGTTTGCAGCAGCAATTGCAGACAAACCAGCTGAAGAACAAGCAGTTGAAGTTGCTCCGCAAGAGACTCCAGTTGAAACACCAAAAGTAGAAGAAACACCAAAATAATTTGGTGTATGCGCGGGTGGCGAAATGGCAGACGCACTACCTTGAGGTGGTAGCGCCGCAAGGCATGCAGGTTCGACTCCTGTCCCGCGCACCAGCTTTTAAAGAAGTTGGTTTCGGGCGCTTAGCTCAGTTGGTAGAGCATCTCATTTACACTGAGAGGGTCATAGGTTCGAGTCCTATAGCGCCCACCGAGAGAACTAAAAAATAAAATTTATTTTATTTTTTTGCGAAAGAGGTGGCGGTATATCTTTGATATAGCGCCCACAAAATAATAATTTTAAGTGTAGCCGCCACGCTCAGCGTGGCAATTGGCGCGCTTAGCGCGCCGGGGTAGCTCAGTGGTAGAGCACTGCTCTGAAAAAGCAGTGGTCGAAGGTCCGATTCCTTTCCCCGGCACCACATCGCCTTTGGTAAATGCGGGTGTCGTATAGTGGTTATTATACGTCCTTGCCAAGGATGAGACGGCGGTTCGACTCCGCTCACCCGCTCAAGAGTGGAAATTTTGAGACAGATTTCTCAAATTCCCGACTATTTACAGGGATTTTTAGAGGTTCTAACCTATCTAATTCTCCCTGGGCTTTAAAAAGTCCTTCTGCAAAAATTTGGAAGGGCTTTTTAAGTGAAATAAGCACTTTTTTATCTTTTAAGAGGAGGTTCGAGCCGAGGCAAGCGAAAATGGCTCTTTTCGTATTTGGGTCTCCTTTCTCAAACCAAATGTGAGAATAACGAACGAAATTAAAAGTTTTTTCAGATAGCTCAACCCATTCTTCAATTTTTCGGCCAGTAGCATTTAGCTCGGCTTCGAGCTGATTTTTCTCTTTTAATAAAGCATTTCTTAATTTTAAGTATTCGTCATTGGTCATCATTTGGTTGTCGCCATTGTCGGGAGAGGTATATTTCAAAAGCAAGTTATCAATCTGCTTTATAACACAATCGTATCTTTTTTGTTTTGCCTCAATTATGCTTTCGTGAGATTTTGCCTGTTCTGTTCTTATCTCATGTAGATATTTTATGGCCCACGTTTTAAATTTTTCGGAAATGCGTACCTTCATGATAGTTTCGTCAATCTGTTTTTCCAATTCTTGAAGCGTTAGATATTTTTCGGGACATCGCATCCCCATCTTTTTATTAAATTTTTTACTGCAACGGCAATAACTGAACCGATGGACGTTTCCGTTTATTTGGTGCTTTATTTTTTCATCAAATACAATTGTGGCTCCACAGAACCCGCATTTTACAAGCCCCGCATAAGCAAATAAATGGGTTTTGGGGCGCGGCTTACCTTTTCTGCCCAAAATAACTTGAGCTCGGTCAAATTCCTGTTCGGTAATCATTGGCTCATGATTTCCTTTAAGCATTTCTCCATTCCATTGATACCAACCATAATAAAACTGGTCAGTAAAAATCTTGTATAAACCGCTTAAATGTAATTTTCTTTCTGGCCTCTTTCTGGTGGCGGGAGACGTAAGCTTCCATTCGTCTGTGGCTATATCATAGATTTGAGGAACAGAGTAATTGCCCGTTAGAAGCATCTGCCATGCCCGTTTTACGAGGTCAAACCTCTGCTCGTCTTTGTAGATAACCTGCTCTCCTTTTAGATTGGTTCTACTATTTTTATATCCTAACGTTGCCAGCCCTGGCCTCCAGCCAGATTTTGCTTTTTTATCCAAACCCCTTTTAACATTTTTACTTAAATCCCTAACATATTGGTCTCCTACTGCAAAATCAACGTAAGAGATTATTGCGTTATCGCCTGGATAATACTCTCTTTCATGAGTAACTATGTGTTTGATTTCACCGCGTTTCAACATTCCAATTATTATGCCAGCTTCCTCTGGGTTACGAGCCAAGCGGTCTAATTTCCAACAGATAATTCCAGCAGCAACACCGCTCTTTATTTTTTTTACCATTTCGTCAAAAACGGGGCGTATGTATGGTGATTTTGCGGATTTTTCTTCACTCAAAAATTCAACGGTTTTTAAGCGCATATCTACGGCCAACTCTTTTGCCCAATCAAATTGCGACTGAATACTTAAAATCTGCTTCCCCTTATCTTCCGAGCTTTTTCTTGAATAATTAAAGTATTCAATTGTTATTTTTTGTTCTTTCATGAAACTCAAAAGGGCACCTGGTCGCCCAACTCGTTATCCCGAAAGATACCTCATTGGCAGATGCCCCTTAAAGGCAACGAAGTATCAATAAAAAACGGGACAATAATAAGTTAGGCGACGATTTAATTGTATCATTCACGGTATTTTGTGACAAGCTTTTTTTGCGAAACGAACCCAATTTTTATTCCTCTTTTGAAATATCCACATCAATGGCCACTGGAAGGGGCGGATTATCGCCTTTTCTTTGCGCTTGTAATCTTTGCAATTCGTGCAGGGCCTTATAAATACCCCTTTCTATTGAGGTTTCGTAGCGGGTGAGTTTATTGTATGTTTCGCTTTTAATAAAATCATGCGCCAAACTCGCTCCAAAATTTGATTTACCTACCCAAATTTCACTCATATTGACTTTAATCATTTCTTTTTCTCCCCTTAAAACCCTTTTAAGCCTCCAAGCGTTTGCTACAATTCTATCGACCAGTAAAAGTTCTATTTCTGTCTCTGGCTTTAATTCTGAACGCATTTTTTCTCCCAATTCGATTAAGGATTGTTCGTCCTCGCCCTCGAGCAGTATTTCTTGGCAAAGGATGCCGTGCTTTATAGCGTTATATTTGCTTATATTTTTACCCTCCCCTGTTTTTACCCCGCCAAGCTTTCCATTTTCTTGGTTGGCCTCTATTTGTGCTTCTGATGCCATGTTATTACTGGCCGAAAAAGTGTCCGAAAGTGTCCTAATTTGACCTAATTTGCACTTTTTTCCACCTAATTCCGCCTAATTACGACTAATAAATTTCGACTATGCTTATTTTTTTACACCGCTTACACAAAACTATTTTTTAAGAGTAAATTTAAGGTGTAAGAGTTTAGTGTATGATTTTAGTATGCAAGAATATAACATACACATATAAAATATACACCTCAATCTTACATCGTTGTATTTTCAGATATTTGTTCTTGATTTTGGTTTTTCGGAACTTCTGGTGTAAGGGATGTATGCTCTACACCCTTCTTAAAATAGCTCTTATAAATTGTCTCTACCTTTTCTTTTTTAAATAAATATCTAACCCCTTCTTTACTTCTGGGTTTTTTCTCGGATGAAAGGTTAAATTTTTTGATGGCCCATCCAACCACGGCGCCGCGTTGTTTAGGGGTGTCTCCTGCCTGGAATAACTCAACCTCCATTTTTTCACTTATCTCTTTTGGTGTTAAGATTGTTTCGCCTTTATCTTGGAGTTGGTTCAATATCGCCTTTACGACACCTTCTTCGATTTCTGCGGGTTCATACTCGGCAAATCCATATTGAGAGAGAAATCTCTTTTTTGTCAGTTCAACTTCCTCATCCATCCCCAACGCCTTTAATATGACTTCAAGCGGCAACCAAAGCTCTAATTCTCTCCCCACAATGTCTGGCTGGTTCTTATATTCAATTTTTCTAACAGAATAATAAGTGGAGACCAAATCATAATTTGTTAATAGGAGCTTGTAGAGGTTTCCTCTGATTTCTTTCCAATCTTCATTCTCATCGTCTGGGCTTGGAAAGTTTCTTTGACTTCGAATTAGCGGCACGATAAAACATCTATCGCGCAGGTCTTCTGGGAGTTCTTTTATGGACGCAAAAACCTTGGGGCTATATGTCTCATATTCCAATACCTCTCTCTTTTTTTTATCAAAATTTACCACCCTCCTTTTGCCTCCATTTTTCTTATAACTATCGGTAAGAATGTCTAACAATTCCTCGCCACCCTTTCGTTCCAATGTATCTGCTTGGTCAATCAAGTATGTGCCCCTT
Organism: uncultured archaeon; assembly: GCA_902384455.1. Taxonomy (GTDB): domain Archaea; phylum Altiarchaeota; class Altiarchaeia; order IMC4; family SCGC-AAA252-I15; genus CABMCB01. The sequence continues at coordinate 1,809 of CABMCB010000097.1, read as the reverse complement.
AAAGCATCTACCGTATCTCCCAATGCAGCGAGAGTGGGGCGCGCTTTAATTGCGTTAAAGCAGAGCTGACTTAAAAGGTTTAAACATTGGCTCTTACCGCTTCGCTTGGGAGCTTTTATGTTAAGAAACGAGTAAGCCGAAAAAATAGGAAAAAAATATGTCCCAATGCTCCATGCCGCTAAAATTGAATAATCCCCATCTTGCTCTAACTCTACATACTTCTTATAAATTTGTTTTATTTGTTCAAAAACACTTTTGGAGTTGGTAAAACTGCTTGATTTGGCATTAGAGTAATCGTTAACAAATTTATTCAACGAAGCGATACTCCATCGCTCCTCAATTCTCATTAGCTTCCTTTTATCTTTTTCAAAAAAATATCTCTGATTATTATGCTCAAAAAGCCTATCTGTTTGATAATAAATGCCTCCCTCTTTTGCAATAACAAATAGTTCTTTTTCTTCGTCGGCTTTTTCACGATAACGAAACCCAATAACTGCTATTCCATTTTTTATTTCAAGCGAAGGATGGAGCAGTACACCGTCAAACTCTTTGATAGTTGATAGTTCCATATAATGTTAATTTAGTTAATTTTATTTAGAGATTTTATTTTCCGAAATTTCTCCCAACCACTCTTTTTTTACTGGGCGATAAACGCTGTCAAAATAAGTAAGCAAATTTATGCCTAACTCTGCGGCCTGTTCGTCCGAGATTTCTTCCCCGTATTCCTCAAACCAGATTTTTTTAAACTCTTGCAGAGCGGCTTCCGAAAGCATATTAGTTTGAGCTAAAAATTTGATTTTTTAGCCGCTTTACTTGATTAAAATAACTCTGGGCATCCACAGAGGATTTGAAATCCCAGTATTTTTTAATCTCGGTATCTATCCCTTCCTCTTTTTTGATTATGAAAAGGACTTTATTTTTTATTGCTTTGTCCAGGCCGACCAGTTCAAAATTTTGACAAAGCAAATAAGCCACTAATCCTATGTCGTGGCTTTGAAATGTGTCTGTGTCGTCGCCCGAGCTTTCTGCTGGGCCCCTTCTTGTATGCGTCATATAATTTGATTTAATTTTTTAGAAACGAAAAAACCATACTCTGGGTTAAGTATGGCTCTTTGCCAAAATTTCGTTTTATTATAGGACTAAATAGAACTAATCAGGATTGTTTTTTGCGTGTGCCAGCTGGAGTTCCTGTATAAAAACTTTCATCCGTATACCCTTTTTGACAAGCTCGTCTTGGCTTATTGTTGGTTGAAAAACTAATAATGTCTTACTTCGTTTTGGAAAAAATGCTTTTAAGATTTCTCCCTTAAATCCAATATCATTTAAAATTTTTGAAAATTGTTTTCCACTTATTTCACTTTTGAGAAAATCTGGCAATTCTTTCCGCCAAATTTCTGTATTAGGTTTTTCTGCTATATATTCGAATAAGCTCATATTTTTTCCTACTGCATGGGGTTTACCAATAAGATAATTATTCACCCAAATTTTTCGGTCGTTTAAAGAAACGTTAAAACTTGTAACGGGCTCGCTTTTTTGTTTTTGCGCTTGATTTTCAAAAACATTTTTTTCTTGTTTTCCAAATAAAGATTGATGCTTTTCTTCCACCAATTTTTTAAGCTCGTTAAATTTTATTTTATCGTCTTGAACTCGAACACAAACTTCTTGTTCGGCAAATTTTGCTCCACTTGTTATTTGGGTAAACCGCACCGCCCCAAATTCTTTGTCTATTTCGTATAACAAACTTTGAATATCAGACCTGTTAAGATTGCTTGGAAAATCAGCGAACGGGATATAGATAATATATGGCTT
>CABMCB010000096.1 GCA_902384455.1 uncultured archaeon | reverse complement strand
CCGAACCAAAATTTTGCGTAACAAAACTCCCACGCACTGTCCCATTAACCCACGCCAAAACAGTAGCACCAACAACAGGATTACCAGTACTATCATAAACATTACCGTCAAAATTATGAACAGTAGAGACCGCGGAGGCGGCTTGACTTGCCAGCAATAAGGCAAATGTGATTAATGCTGTTGTCCTAAACTTGTTGTTTTTTGCGTTCATTTTATGGGCCTCCGGCGTAGTTTACTACGAATGTGTCTGCGTGGTTCATGTAGATTATGTAGCCGTTTCCTTGTTGCATGTTTTCTAGGTTTTGTGGTAGGAATGATGGTTTGAATGGGTCGAATGTTCCTAGGTATCCTTTTTGTGCGGCTGTTGTGGGTCCGATTAGGAAGTCGTAGTTTCCGTCGTAGGCTGGTCCGAAGTCTGTTGCTGTTCCGTCGTGTAGTGAGTGTAGTACTGAGGCGGAGTAGGGTTTGATTGTTTGTGTTCTGCATGATGGGTATCCGATCCAGAACCATCCTGCGTTTGGTAGGGTTATGTTTGTTGTTGCGGGTACTTTTCCGACGAAGGTTAGTACGTCAGCTTGGTTCATGAGTATTTGGAAGCTGACTTTTTCGGTTATTCTCAGTAGGTTTTGTCCTATCCATGATGGTACGTATGGGTTGAATGAGCCGAGTGTTGTGGAGCCGTCTGTTACTGGTCCGATTACGAAGTCGTAGCTTCCTGTGAATCCGGGTCCGAAGTCTGTGTTTGCGGGGTTGTGTAAGGAGGCTAGTACTGAGGTTGTGTATGGTTTGATTCCTGTGTTGGTTGGTATTACGGGTGAGGAGACTGTGTTCCAGCCTTCGGTTAAGGCGACGTCTACTTTGCCTACTGCGTATGTGGACATTACGTTTTCTGCGCCTCTGGCTGCTGCCACTTTGTAGTAGCGTTCATTGAATAGGTATGCTGTGGTATCTGTCCAGTTTGGCGTGGTGACTGATGCTACTGCCGAGTAGCTTCCGCCGCATGTGTTTGTGGCGTAGATTACGTAAGATGTGGCTCCTGTGACTGGTGGCCAGATTACGGTTACGCTGCCGTCTGTATTCCATATGGCTGTTGGGATTGGGGCTGTTAGTGGTATGGTCGTCGTGGTTGTTGTGGTAGTGGTTGTGGTGGTTGTGGTCGTAGTCGTTGTTGTGGTAGTTGTAGTTGTGGTTGTTGGTGCGCAGTCGTAGTATAGTATGAATGTGTCTGCGTGTGTGTTTACTGTCGTGTGGAACGTCATGTTGGCTATGTTAGGGGTCCACCAGAACTCGTCTGAACCGGGGTTAATCAAGGCAATACCGTCCCCTTGGTTTTCATAAGGTCCGAAGCCCCAAGTGTTGTTTGAAGGACCGTTTACTACCTGTGTTATTATCCCGTTTTGTAGCTGTAGTCTACCAAGGACGTGTTCCCAGTCCCAACTTCCTCGGAATCCGTATTGTGTTACTATGACTTTCCCTTTGGATGACGCTTGGTCGAATAGTCTTTGGACGGACATTCCCGGGACGTTTGTGTTAACGGTCGGATCTATGACTACGACGCCGGAAGTTACGAGTGGAATCCACGTGTTGTTAGCGTATGCAGTCGCTCCGTTTCCGACGTAAGTGTTGGGGGTTACGTAGCCTGTTCCGTTGTACCAGATTCTATCGTAGATTATCTTCATTCGCACGTTGTCGCCGCTGCACATATAGATGGTGGTTGACGTTGTGGATGTGGTCGTTGTAGTGGTTGTCGTAGTTGTTGTGGTAGTCGTAGTGGTCGTAGTCGTTGTTGTGGTAGGCGTGCTTAGTTTGCAGCATCTTGCGTAGCATTCTCCTGAGACAACGGGGGAGTCTTGGTAGTCTTCCCAGCAGGTCCATCCGTTGTTTACTGGGTTGCTTGAGTCTTGGTCGTCGTTTCCGCCGGAGTTGTCAACGAAACCGCCGCCGGTGATTACGTAACCGGATGGGCAATAAGCTGTTACTGCGGTCGGGTATTGTATTCCGGGTTGTACTATGTTGACGCAGCTTATTTGTTGGTTGCTTTGGATGGGTTTGGCGCAGACTGCGTAGCATGTTGAGCCGGCTGTTGTTGACTGGTCGTCGTAACAGTACCATCCGTTTCCTGACGGTTGAATCACGTCTTCATCGTAGCCGGGTATTATATCTGTGTATCCTCCGCCTACGATTGTGTATCCTGAGGGGCAGGATGCGAGTATTCCAGTGCTCATCTTACCTGAGGTCGATATTACAGTAGTGTTGTAGTAGTCGGAGTCGCAGCAGACTGCGTAGCATGTAGCAGTTCCTGTGGAATCTTTTTCGCAGAGCCATCCGTTGCCGTCTGGCCGTGATATGTCGTTGTTTCCGTCGCCGTTAGCTGCGCCGCTGTAGCCTCCCCATCCGCCGCCCATTATAGCGTATCCTGTGGGGCAGCCTACGCGGGCTGTCCCTGTTGTGCCTGTGCTTTTAACGGAGGCGATTAGGCATTGTCCTCCTGGGAGAGGGAGAGTGGAGGTCGTAGTTGTTATCGTGGTTGTAGTTGTGGTGGTTGTGGTGGTTGTGGTGGTTGTGGTGGTTGTGGTGGTTGTGGTGGTTGTTATCGTATCTAGTTTGCAGCATCTTGCGTGGCATTCGCCTGATGTTTGGACGGAATCATCAAAGTCTTCTTGGCAGAACCATCCGTTGTTTACTGGGTTGCTTGAGTCTTGGTCGTCGTTTCCGGTGGAGTAGTCAGTGAATCCGCCGCCGGTTACTACATATCCTGTTGGGCAGGAGGCTGTTATGCCGTTTGGCCACTGTATTCCTGCTTGCATTACGTTTACGCAGCTTAGTTGTTTGTTGGTTTGTGCTGGGCGTCCGCATACTGCGTAGCATGTTGAGCCGGCTGTTGTTGACTGGTCGTCGTAGCAGTACCATCCGTTTCCGGAGGGTTTGATTGCGTCTTCGTCTTTCCCTGCTACTATGTCGTTGTATCCTCCGCCGACTACGGTGTAGCCTGTCGGGCATGTGGCAGTTATGCCTGTGCTCATCGTACCTGTTTGAGTAATGACTGTGGTGTCATAGTAGCTGCTGCTGCAGCAGACTGCGTAGCATGTTGTTCGAGGATCTGAGCCTTTCTGGCAGAGCCATCCGTCGCCGTCTGGTCGTGATATGTCGTTGTTTCCGTCGCCGGCTCCTGTGCCCCAGTAATCTTTCCATCCGCCGCCCATTATGACGTATCCTGTGGGGCAGCCTACGCGGGCTGTTCCTGAGGTGCCGACTGCAGGGACTGATGCTATTAGGCATTGTCCGCCCGGAAGCGGGATAGTTGATGTGGTGGAAGTTATAGTTGTAGTGGTAGTCGTTGTGGTAGTTGTGGTTGTTGGGGTTTGTAGTATTATGCTGTCGTATACGGGGGAAGCCTCGTTCCCAGCAGCATCCTTACACTGGTAGCCGACCGTCTTGGTTCCGTCTCCGCTTGTCAGCGTCCACGCTTTACTTGTGACGTAAGCAGAATAAGCTGTCCAAGTGCCTCCGTTGTTGTTGTACCGGCATTCAGTTGCGCCTGTCGCGGAAAGAGTCAAAGTAACAGACGTTGACGTCGTGTATGTAGCTCCTCCATTAATTAGAATAGACTGACCAGTTGGGGCTTGAGTATCGAGGATTATCGTGTCGTACGCTGGTATGGCCAAGTTTCCTGCTCCGTCTTTTCAATGGTAGCCGACGGTTTTGGTTCCGTCGCCTGCGGTTAGAGTCCAAGCCTTACTTGTGGTGTACGCACTCCAAGCGCTCCATGCGCCGCCTTCGTTGTTGTAACGGCACTCGCTGGCTCCGAAAGCATTCAACGTTAAGGTGGCTGAAGTCGAGGTTGTGTATGCTGCTCCGCCGTTAATCAGGATGGTCAGACCGTATGGCGCCCCTGTGTCTAGTATTATTGAGTCGTAGACTGCTGAGGTTTCTCCTGCCGAGTTTCTGCAGATGTATCCTACTGTGTGTGTGCCGTCTCCGCTGTTTAATGTCCACGCTTTAGTTGTTGTGTAAGGTTCCCATGCGCTCCAGACGCCCCCGTCGTTGTTATAGTGGCATTCTGTTGCGCCGTAAGCGTAAAGCGATAAGGTGACTGATGGTGAAGTCGCGTAAGTTGCACCGCTGTTGATGGATATTGTCAAACCGCTTGGAGGGCTGCCTACAATCATATACTCGGTACGGTCGTTGTTGTTTTCATTGGATTCTACAACTTGGTTTAGGTAATCAGCAATAACATGGACGTTGTAAGTTCCGCCTGTGTTGTATTGACGTGAGCCGAAGCTTACGTCTTGATAGGCGCCTGCGGCAAGACTCTGGTAGTTGTTGCCTGCGACATCTAAGTTACCATTGATATAGTTAGCTACGCTCCATACACCGGAAGCTGCAGTACCTTGGTTTCTGACTCGAGCAGATATTTGAACCCAATTTCCTACAACAGGTGACGCCGGGTTCCACCATATGTCTTCGACTATTAGGTCGGGTGCACCAGGAGTTCCAACGGTCATACTCTCGGTTCGGGCGTTGTTGCTTTCGTCGGATTCGTCAATGCGTTGTGTTGCGTCAGCAACGACCATTAGCGTGTATGTTGCGGCAGACGCCGGAGTAAACGTGTGGGCTGTGTATGCCACTTCATCTCCTGGGTTCATGGCAGTTCCCTGCCAGGGAGAGCTGGTTATTGCCCCGTTCAGGTAGAAGTTGTGTAGGAAGCCTGAGCCTTGATTGTCGTTTCTCCATGCTACGGCGTTTCCAATGTTCTTTACTTTAAAGTAGATTGTGACCGAACTGCCGGCTACAGGACTTGATGGCACCCAATAAATGTCTGTGACAGTAAGATCCGGCTTACTGCAGGAGTTTACTGACGTGCTGCCTGTTTGAGTTGTTGTTAGGCCGTATGCGGTGGCCGTTACTTGGCATGTGTATGTTCCGCATTGGGCTGCCGCGAAGGATGAGCTTCTGTAGACTCCGTTTGTGGCTGTTCCGCTGTATAGGGCTGCTCCTGAGGCTATTGTTGTGCTGGAGGGGTCTTTGATTACCTCGTTTACTGTTGGTATGCCTCTGCGGGAGTATATGTCTGCGTAGCAGTAGTTGGGTCCGCTTGTTGTGATTGTGGAGAATCTTATGTTGGTGATTGTTGGATATATGAGTTCTCCGTATACGAACCATATGCTTCGGTATTGGTTTATTGTTATTGTTAGTGACGTGTCTGTTGTTGCGTCGGGTATGTCTGTTCTGACGCCGTCTATCATGTAGTAGAATAGTTTGTATATTTTTCCGCTGGTTGTGAAGCGTTCTTTAGCGGTTATTCGGACTTGAGAATTTAGGTTGTAGTATCCGCTGTCGTACCACCAGTATAGGCCTGCGCCGTTGTTTGTGTATCCTGTTTGGTGGTTGGTTGGTCCGCTGCCGGATATGAGGGTTATTGTTGGTTTGGGGTCGAATGTGTTTTGGGTGGTGTTGTCTATTTTGTATATTATTGTTTGGACCATTAGTTGTTGTTGTCCGCTTCCTACCGACATTGTTTCGGTTCTTTCGTTGTTGCTTTCGTCTGATTCACTGACTTGGTTGTAGTAGTCTGATACCACTCGTATTGTGTGTGAGCCGGTGTAGAATGTTAGTGCTGGGAATGTTATGTCCCGGTAGTATCCTGGTCCTAGTGTGGGTTGATTTAGGGTGGTGCTTTTGAGTGTGCCGTCGACGAAGAGGGCTGCTCCCCATGTTCCGGTGTATGCGTTGGCTGCTGCTTGTATGTTTGATATTCGGGCGGTTATTGTTACGCTGTTTCCGTTGACGGGTGATGTGGGGCTCCACCATATGTCTGTTACGGTTAGGTCTGGGTAGTAGCAGTTACAGCATTGGGGGTCTACTTGCTGGTCTGTGGTTTTGAAGTTTTCTATGGGGGTGTCGGATGCGGCGGCGTCTGAGGGGGCGTCTGTTTTTATTACCTCGTCTGTTGAGATTGATGCTGGGTCATATGCGCCGTTTATCATAGGGTCCGTCCATTGCGTGTCGGCGCTTGGGTTTGGCGGCGCAGTTTGTGCGGCGGCGTTGACGGCAGTTGCCGTCAGAATAAGCATCAGAAGAATGATGCAAGTTTTCTGGTTCAGTCGGTATCCTTTCCTTTCTGTATTACGGACAAACATTTAAGAGACCCCCACATTGGATATAAAGTGTATTATTACAGCATCCAGTATTTAAATACTGTTCCATAAGTTTTTGGCTCTGAGTCATTTTGGTTTGTTAAATAATTCTTGAATCATTATCTTTTCCGGGGTTTTCGCGCCTTTAATTTAAGCAGTATAACCGCTAGCAGGAGTAGGGCAAACAAGAATACTGCCGCTATCAACAATATGCCTATGATCAGGTTGGTGTTTGAGGGAGATTCGCTTTTTGTTGTTTCTTTGTTTCCGCAGGGGTTCGGGCATGGTCCTGCGCAGTCGATTCCTTCTTCACCCTGGTTCTGGATTCCGTCTGAGCATAGGTTAATTTGAGTTGTGGGTTGTTGTGCGGGTTTAAGTGTGCTTGTTGTGGTGGCGGTTTCTTCTGTCGTTGAGGGAGTATTTTCTATTGCTGTTGTCGTTGTCGTAGTCTCTAGTGGGGTTTGTGGTTCTGGTTGGGTTGTAGGTGGCAGTATTGTTGTGGTGGTGCTTTTGAGCGTTGTTTTTGTTGTTTGAGTAAGCTTGGTTGTTGTGGTTGCTTCGTTTTCCGTGTGGATTGTCGTGGTGGTGCTGGTTGTGGCTGTATTTTGCAGTGTAGTTGTTGATGTTGCTTGGGGGGATATTCCTGTTACGTGGATGGCGTAGTTGTCTTCGTTGCCGTTGATTTTGAATATGATAGTTTCTTCTGCTTGTCGTCCGTTTACTTTGAATGTTACTGTTTCTTTGTTGTTGGCTTCTTGGGTGTCTCCTTGTATGTCTAGGTTGTAGTAGCTTTCGTATCCTGGGCTGAGGTTAGTTGCGGTGGAGTTTGCCCTTAATGTGCCGTTTATCCAAGCGGATACTACGGCGCCTGTTAGGGGGTTGCCGCTTGAGTCGTAGACGTTGCCGTCTATGTTGTAGACGGTCGGCATTGCGGATGTTATTGCGGAAAACATTAATATGATTAATATTGACATTAATGTCGGTCCTTTGTTCATAGAGACGTTAGAGGACATATTGAGAATAGTATGGGGCATTTACGCTTATATACTATACAGTATTCAATTTATTGCCTTGACCCATGTTGTGCAGGCAGTTTTACCACCGTGACGTTTCTATTCATTTTAATCGAACAATATTTAATAATCATGCTATTATATGTACAATATGTGTTAAAACAGTATTTAAAGAAAAACAGTGTTTGAGTATAATATTTAAATACTAAGTCGGTAATACACTATACAATTGTATTAGAAACCCATACAAGAAAGCATCGTTATGAAAATAGACGACCTTGACACTCAGATTCTAGAAAACCTCCAATCTGACGCTCGCATGAGCCTTAGGGAACTCGGACAGAAACTGGGTGTACCGCACACAACAGTATTTACGCGAGTAAACCGCCTCGTAGAAAGAGGAGTAATAGACCAATTTACAGCCAAAATAAACCCGCACGACCTAGGCCTAAAACTTGGCATCATAATGATTGACGCTCATCCTTCCGAAAGCAAGAAAATCGCTGAAGAGATTGCTCAGCATGAGGAGGTCCAGAAAGTCTTCCGCACATTTGACGGTAAGATAATCGTTAAAGTAGTCGTCCCCAACGCCGAGGAGAACGTCGGTTTCGAGGAGTTCCTTAAGAAGCTTGACGGCCACCACATGACGGTTTACCCGGTTCATGAGGTCGTTAAGTTTGAGCATACTATTCCGCGCAGTCTTCTTGACCACGTTAAAAGCGAGAGGACTAAGAGGGGTCGGAAGCAGAAGGAAGCTACTTCTTAGTCGTCTTGTTTTTCTTTCTCTTTAATGCGGCTGCCACAAGGCCTACGAATAGTGGTGCTGGTTTTTCTAGTCTGCTTTTGAATTCGGGGTGGAATTGGCATCCCATGAAGTAGGGGTGGTTGGTTATTTCGACTATTTCCATCAGGTCTTTTTCAGAGTGTTTTCCTGAGAAGACTAGTCCTGCTTCTTCTAGGCGTTGTATGTATGTGGGGTTGATTTCGTAGCGGTGGCGGTGGCGTTCGTTGACTTCTTCAGCTCCGTATAGTTTGGCTGCCATGCTTCCTTTTTTGAGGAGGCATTTTTGGGAGCCGAGTCTCATTGTGGCGCCTTTCTTTGAGATTGTTTTTTGCTCCGGGATGAAGTCTACTACGGGGTCGGGGGTGTCGGGCGTTTCTTCGGTGGAGGCGGCTTTTTTGAGGCCGAGTATGTTTCTGGCGTATTCTACTACTGCTAGTTGCATTCCGAAGCATATTCCTAGGAAGGGTATTTCGTTTTCGCGTGCTTTTTGTATTGCGTTTATTTTTCCTTCTACTCCGCGGCTTCCGAATCCTCCGGGTACTAGTACGCCGTCGAAGTCTGATATGTCGTTGCCGTTTATTTCTTCGGCTTCTATCCAGGTGAGTTTGACTTTGCAGTTGTTGGCGACTGCGGCGTGTTTGAATGCTTCTTTGATTGAGAGGTATGCGTCGATTAGGCCGGTGTATTTTCCTATGACTGCGATGTTGACTTCTTCTTTGGGTTCGCGTATTTTTTCTATTAGTTTTTCCCATGAGGAGCTTTTTGGTGTTGTTTTGAGGCAGAGTTTTTCTATTATGTTGTCGCCTACGTTTTGTTTGTTGAAGACGAGTGGCAGGCAGTATATGTCGTCTATGTCTGGGTTGGAAAATACGTCGTTTTCGGCTACTCCGCAGAAGAGTGCTATTTTTCGTTTGGCGTCTTTTGCGAGTTCTTTTTCGCTTCGGCCGATTATGATGTCGGGTTGTATTCCGAGTGAGAGTAGTTCTTTTACGCTGTGTTGTGTTGGTTTTGTTTTTTGTTCTCCGGATAGTATGACTGGGACGTAGGATAGGTGTACGAATACTACTTTGTTGTCTTTTTCTCGGGCTAGTTGTCGGAGGGCTTCTATGAATACGCGGTTTTCCATGTCTCCGACTGTGCCGCCGACTTCTATGAGTACTACGTCTATTCCGTCTTTGAGGCGTTTGATTCGTTTTTTGATTTCGTCTGTTATGTGGGGTATTACTTGGACTGTTTTTCCGAGGTAGTCTCCTCTTCGTTCTTTGTCGATGACGGTTTGGTATACTAGTCCGGTTGTGATGCTGCTTTCGCCTGTTAGGTCTACGTTGAGGAATCGTTCGTAGTGGCCGAGGTCTAGGTCTGTTTCGCTTCCGTCTTCGAGTACGTAGACTTCTCCGTGTTCGTAGGGGTTCATTGTGCCGGGGTCTACGTTGACGTATCCGTCGATTTTTATTGGGGCTACGTTGTATCCGCGGTCTTTGAGTATGCGGCCGATGCTTGCGACGGTTACTCCCTTCCCTAGGCCGCTTAAAACTCCTCCGGTAACCACTACGTAGTTCATTGCAACCAACCACCCTTGGGAAGGGACGTTGATGTATTGGGTGTGGGGGGTTAATAAGTTTTGGAAATTTTTTGTTGTGTGTTTTGTTTGGTCGCTATTTAATTTACGTTTTCCTATTGTGTAATTGAGGAGTGCTCTATGGCTGCTTTGAAGAGGTCTGCTGTTGGTATTGCGGATATGGTTCAGCAGGATTTGTTGGGTGTTCTTTTTGAGCCGACGCCTAAGAGCGAGTTGGATCGTCTCGCTGAGACTATTCGTTTGATGGAGCCTGTTAAGGAGCCTGATTTGGCGGGTGTTGTTCCGTCTGAGCTTGAGGTTGTGCGTGATGCGCGGGTGAAGGCTGGTGTTGGCGGTGAGAGGGAGCGGGCTGCTAGTTACATTAAGGCTGGTGGCGTTGACCCTCGGCTTAAGGGTGATCTTAGGGTGGCGATTGCGCAGCAGGATGCTTTGGGCGGGAAGGGCGGGGAGTTTCCTGATTTGTTTGGTAATGTTTCTGCGTTGTTTGGTGGGCAGCGTATTGTCACTGAGTTTATGAGGAATTTTGCGCCTGAGAGGTATGGGGAGCCTAGGCGGGTGCATAAGCTTACTTTGGTTAGGACTGATGGGGGGGATTTGGGTGAGTCCGCTCATCTTAAGGAGTCTCGT
>CABMCB010000095.1 GCA_902384455.1 uncultured archaeon | reverse complement strand
CGGCACCGACTATGCGGCTTTCTACGCTGCTTTAGGTGCCGCCGCAGCGGCTCAGACGGCAGCCGAAACCTTTGCTACGAGTCAAGGCTATATCACGGCATCAGGTGCCCCGGTTCAATCGGTCTTTGGTCGCGCCGCTGCCGTGACCGCACAGTCCGGTGACTACAGCGTTGGTCAAGTTACTGGAGCCGCCCCTCTAGCTTCCCCGACATTCACGGGAACTATCAACTTGAATGGTTCTATCCAAAATCAGGGAACTGCGGCGATGCTACCGTTGAAAGCCGTTGTCGATATCTCATCTTCCGACTTGCTGAATATTGACACCACTCCGGTACCTTTGATTCCTGCTCCATCAGCGGGATACCATATCAATCTATTAGGTGGAGAGTTCCACTATTTCTACGGAGACACCCCGTATTCATTCACGGCTGGAACCAACTATCCGACCGTTGGATTTGTGGGTGACTCAACCGGAGCTATCGGTTTGTTTGGTGATAATTGGAACGGACTTATGGGTTCCGCAATTACTGTCTCACGAGTATCCCAGTTGTACATTGGTGGACTTGCAGCATCGTTTTCCTTAATTGACGCCGCTGCGGTCGTTCTTCAATCCACGGCGGGTGGCGGGGGAATCTCTGCGGGAAATGGTACTCTACGGGTTACGATATACTACACCATCGAGCCTTCGGTGTAAGGACACAGTTTGCCAACACAGTGGGTTACGATGAACAAAATTTTATCCTATGTTAAGGCACATGCCGACCACTTCATGATTTCGATTGGGGTCTCTATCGTAATCACGGTCATCACGGATGTCATCGTCCACTACGCGACACCCATCCTGCATTGGATGCACATCCCCGGATTTTAGTGGTTGGCAGCCGCCCATCGAGCGTGAAACGCCTCAGCCTTGGGGCGGTCGATAGGCAAATGTGAGAACGTAAACAGGTCAGCCCCATGACCGACATCCAGAACAATTTTGGGGCGAATGCCCTCAGTCGCAATTTGTGGCCCGATGTATTTTCCCGCCGGGCCGCCACTAAAGAGAACGAGCGAGGCTTTGTTTTCGTGCGCCTTCTCAATGACTTCCGGGCACTGACGCCAGTTGTTGAGTGGGATGTAATGTACCTTGACACCGAGGTTAGCTTGGACTCGAAGCTGCATGGAATCAGCCGTGGATGCATTCCGGTGGATAAGCAACACATGACCGGCTTGTTTGAACAAGTCTGTTTTCTGTTCCCGCGTCCACGCCTCCATCCAGAAGTTATCGACGAAGAACTCACGCTCTGTCCACAACTTATAGACGTTGTACTTTGGGTCGTGAATTCCTGTTATCGAAGGCGCGAAGTGCGAACACTGGGTGGCGGCTATCGTCAACCGCATCTTGAGTTCACCCGCCGTAATGCCTTCGACACCGTAAGTCTTCATCCAGTCCTGACCATAACCCTCGGGAGGAGTTAAGACTTCGTTGAATTTTTGCTTGGATACCTGCTCCATAAGCATCTTCTCACCATCCGCCATACGGATGCAAGACAAAGCTTGATTGCTTCGCAGAGCGTCCATGACCATGATGAAAAAGGCGTTCGCGCTAATCGTCTTCAGACACCACTTTAGCTGTTGCGGGGTAAGCATACCCTATAATACCACCGAAATCGAGTATTATAGAACATGTCTCAACAACACATGCTTCTCGGACAAGCGGGGGTATACCGTGTTGCCGCAGAGTTACTGACCCGAGGGATTCGAGTACATTTTCCAGCGGTTGACGATGGGATAGACCTTTTTACGGCGGATGGTTGTGCTCTACAGGTTAAAGCGTCGCATTTGGGGGTCAATCGAGGGAAATATGGAACGGGGCGACGTTACCATTTCGCCTTTCGCTACTGGAGTTGGCAAGCCGGGCGGAAACGTCAAAATTATGGTCATTTGAATGATAGAGTTACCCACGTTATCCTGTGGGGTGTCGATGAAGATTTATTTTGGGTCATCCCTAAAGACCGGTTGCCGTCTTGTGGGAGCATTAACATCTCTTCATCCGTTAGATGTTACAAGAATTCTGTCATTGAATCTTACCGTCAGTTTGAAAATGCTTGGCACTTACTCCAAAAACACGAACGCCCGGTATCTCAACCGGGCGCTGTGTAGATTTTGACCACCACCCTTCCTACGTTTCGACAAGTACCTCTTGAACTAGACTGGACGACGTTTGGTGCATAGGCAGTCTACCTCCGTAGGGGTGGATTTAAGTTTTCCGGTCTTGCGACCTTACCTAGAACCCCGAAGACAATTTCCAAAAATCTAGTATTATTGAGCATGGTCTGTGAAAACGTAAAACAGCTTCAGAACGTTACCAACACTTTAACCCATACGGGCAAGTCGTGGGAAATCGCAAAACCTCTCGCTAGCCCGAATTGGAACTTCCGTTCCCGTGTGCGAGGGGCGTGGCTTTTGCTCACCGGCAAGGCTTTCGCCGTCCGTTGGTTCTAGGTTAAAGGTCAATGATGGAAAATCGTATCCGCTCACTACTCGGGATTCTGGACTGCGACAGCTACAGCTATCGTTTTGAGGAAGGCGAAGTAGACCGCGAAGAATTCCAGTACAGCCAGTTGATGTTCAACTACCTGTTCGACGAGGAGAAGGGCGTGGTCGCCACTCTCGGCCCAACGTGGAACATGGTGCATGACCCTCGTTTCAACAAGATTGAGAACTGCTTCATCCGCCGTCGCAAGAATTTATTCTCGGCTGGCGAGACTGTCCTCGGTCAGCAAATCGTGACCGGAGCCTTCGCAGGCTTCGCCATGGATGTCCAGCGGGCTGACCAGTACGCGACCATCATCGGTGAGGGTCGTCACTTCTGCAAGCAGTTGATTGAGACCGCATTCGTTGACCACGAAGGCGACCCTTGTCACCCGAGTACTTTCTACCAAGAGAATGATGACACCGTTTGGCGCTTCATCAAGCAGGAGTGCCCGAATTATTTCACGCGGGAAGGTAAGCCGAACCGTGAGGCTAGTGTGCTATTCTACCTCATGAAAGAAGACTTGCTCGGACTCGTCTACGATTACGCCGAAGTTCCGCTGGCTGACGAATTCATCAACTCGGAATCCGGCGACGTTTTCGAGGAAGACAAGTGGGACGGCGAAACACCCGTTGTCTACCTTGAGGTTGACCTCATTGAGAAGGCGCTGACTGTTCGTGGCAGTCTGCGGGTCACCGCTGCTCGGATTCTCGACCGTCTCGGATTCAGTAAACACATCGCCGGTGGCGAACGGTTGACCGACGTGGAAACTGACGAACTATTGAAGCTCGTCTATACTTCCGAGTGGCCGAAGAACCGCACTGAGTTAGCAATCAGAATCATGAACTTCGTGACGGCGAAAAATAGCACCCCTTTTGAAGAACGTGAAAAGGCACAACTGGCTCTCGCATCCGAAGCCAGCAAGGAAGTCATTGAAAAGATTAAGACCGGCGAGGTCAAACAAATCAACCGTCATACCGACCCCGGTACGGCTGAGACTCATGAGGGGTTGGACGCCGAGGCTATCGGAGACGCCGAACTCATCAAGTCGATTCAGGACAACCCGTACAAGCGTGACCTGTTCATGATGCTCGCCGATGCCGAGAACTCTGCATCATTGGCGAAACGTACCCGTGACAATGCTGTCGAGACCGCCCACCAACGCGGAGAAGAAGTAGACCCCTCTGTCATGGAGCCAACCGGGGCTGAGAAGATTGCAGCCCTGTTGTTGCCCATCTTCGAACAACCCCACTATGTGGTCGATGAACAAATTTTCCGTGACCTCTGCGCTCAGGTTCGAGAACTTCGTGATGGCAAGGGCTATCACGAGAGCGTGACGGTCGCGGGTCAGTGCCAAGTTGAAGTCGAGCCTT
>CABMCB010000094.1 GCA_902384455.1 uncultured archaeon | reverse complement strand
GAACGCCCAATTAAACAACGCCCAAGACGACGAAAAAATCAAGGCAATACTCTTCCTACACCCCCCCAAAGAAACAAAAACAACCCGGACACCAAAAGGAGGCCGCATATTAGACTCCCAAAGTATTTCATTGATTCAGCAGGAGCAGAACAGCGTTGAAGGCCTGCTTTCCAAGGGGTCTCATGTTGAGCGTCGGCTCAAGTACCTTAATGTCCTTTCAGGGGAGTTTATTGCTTCGGATTTAAGGCTGGCGCTTAAGAGTCCGTACGTGGAATCAGCTTACTTCGACCGGAATGTTAGTTTGATCAACTCAGTAGGAGATTATGAAACGCAGGACTGGAGGATTCCCTCAACAGGAGCCTCCGCAGCATGGGGCAACCTAAGCGTCACAGGCAAAAATGTAACCGTCGCAATAATAGACACCGGAATAGACTACCTCCACCCAGACTTAGGAGGGTGCTTGGGAACAACATGCAAGGTAGTGGACGGAGTAAATCTTGTCAGCTACGCCAACCCCGACCCCATGGACGACAACGGACACGGAACCCACTGCGCCGGCATAGTGGCCGCCAAAGGCACTCTTTTGGGTGTGGCTCCTGACGCTCGGCTTCTTGCAGTCAAAGTTTTTGATTCCTCAGGCACCGGCTCAGTTTCTAATATCATAGCCGGCATAGACTGGGCAGTAGGCGCAGGCGCTGACGTGCTCAGCATGAGCGTAGGCGGCTTGCCGCCAAACATAACCAACGACGGCGCAGACGACCCAATGGCCCAAGCGGCAGGAGAAGCAGTAGAATACGGCGTAGTTCCGGTTGTGGCCGCAGCCAACGCCGGACCCGGCACAGGCACAGTCGCATCACCCGGCGACAACCCGGACGTAATAACCGTCGGCGCCTCAGACGACAGAGGCACCATAGAGCAAGAAGACGACACAATAACCGCATTCAGCAGCAGAGGACCGAGCGCATTCGGCCGCCTTGACCCGGATGTTTCTGCCCCAGGATTTAGGATAACAAGCACATACGTCCATTCAGTTTTTCCCTACCTCACGTTCGACGGCACCAGCATGGCCACTCCCCACGTTTCAGGTGTTGCCGCTTTACTTAAGGAGGGCATGCCTAATTTGTCTGCCCGCGACTTTAAGAGCCGCCTAATGCATACAGCCTCAAAGATTGACGCCAAAACATTTGAGGCAGGAGCTGGAGAAGTAAACATATACAACGCGCTGACCGAGACCGTTGACGTTTCAATCAACGGCACCGACAGATTGGAAACCGAATTGATTCCCGGAACACCCCTCACAGTAAACGTTTCTTTAATCAACCACGGAAACGATTCGACATACGTATGGTTTGAGGCCGAGAATTTGTCCAACATTGAGAACGACGTGGTTATGTCTTCTTCTTATTTTACGCTTCCTGGTAACGTGTCGCTTCCTGCGGGAGGTGATGTTTCAGCGCCTTTTACTCTTATTGCGCCTTTGGGTCAGGCGCCTTTCGTTTACGGCGGTATTTTGGTGGTCCACCATTCTAACAGGACGTTGCGCGTCCCAATCGTGGCGACTGTGCCTCTTATCGGCGCAGGTTTGATTAACGGGACGGTAAATGACGCTTATGTGAACGAGAGAACAATCGGAGACTACGTCTACTATCTCCTTTACAACCCAAATGCGACTTCATTGTCTTTAGCCTTAACGTGGGGTGGAGTGAACGACATCGAGCTTTATCTTGCGTCTCCGGGCGGGGGAATCCTAAAAACTGGGAACACCACAAGTCTGACTCAAAAGACGTTGGTCCTCCAAAACCTCACGGAAGCCCGATACTGGGCTATCGTCCACTTAAACTCCGGGCTTTTGCTGCCTAACCCATACACCCTCAACGTATCCTACGTTGGAGTCTAATCCCTCCCGTAGGATTAAATGATAATCGGGAGGTCAACAAGGTTCCAGCCGCCTGTTAAGCGCTGATTCCACACGAGTATCGTTGCTCCGCACAGGTGCCGGCATCCTACTGTTCCGGTGTCGTTCCAGTTGAATGTCCTATTGCAGGTGTTGCCGCTTCCTGAATTTGTCCCTCCGTTATATAAGTCGTAGTACCCTCCAGCATACCCATTATAGCAAAGCCTGTTGTCGTCTGCCACGTTGTTGTTGCTTGCCCCCTCGCTTATATAATCGGCAAAGCGGAGTCCGTCCGTAGAGGAGTTTTCAACGACGTTGGCCGCGATTCTGTTGCGGCTAGAGTTCTCAACGTAAATCCCGACGTAATTCCACCGGAAAGTGTTGTTCTCTACGGTGTTGTTTACTGCGCCGAGGACGTGGAGTCCGTAACCACTCGAGTAAAGTGTGTTTTCCCTAGCGGTGTTGTTGCTTGAGCCGTCCCTGAATATGATGCCGTCGCCGCTCAAGTTTACTCTATTCAAAACAAGGGCGTTGAATCTTGAGCCCGCCACATCTATACCTGTCCATGTCCGGGGGGTGCCGTAACCATACTCTAGTCTGACGATGTTGTTTCCTACAGTGTTGTTGTTCGAGGTGGCGAGGAAAATGCCAGTGCTCACTGAGAGGAGGGTGTTCCAGAGTACGGTGTTGTTGGCCGAGTTTGAAAGGAAAATGCCGTAAGTTGGGTAATAGTCTGAGTAGTTCATGAGGGTGTTGTTTCTCACGGCATTACCTGCGGAGTTAAGGAGGTAAACGCCGTACTGAAGGTGCTGCACGGTATTTTCGCTCACTTCGTTGAAGTTGGAATTGCGCAGGTAAACCCCTGAAGACGAAGACGCCCACGTACTATTCGTGCTCATGTTGTTTGCCGTCACGTTGTTGCCGGTCGAATTAAGCAAGTACACTGCCGCCTGAACGCAATTTAACGCCGTATTATCCGCCACAGTACTGTTCCTTGAGTAATTAAGGAAAACGCCGACGTCATCTCCAATGAAAGAGTTATTGCTAACCACTATCACGCTTGAGTTGTACAAATGAAGCGCATTCGAGAAATCCCGTATCGAGCAATTCCTAATCCCAACTCCAAAACGGCCAGATACCAGAAAGCCGTTGCCGAATCCGAATCCGCTCACGTTGTGGCCTTGGCAGTCTATTGTGATGTTGTCGGAGCCGATAGTGAAAGCAAATGGCGCGCACTTCAAATTGGAGGTCAGGTTATAGTCTGACGTTACGGTGTCGGTGCACCCGCATGATGTGGTGCCCCCGCAGTTTACTGCGTTAACGCTGTTGGTTAGCGCCGAAAATAGAATTAACGTCAAGGCAACCCTGCGAAACGGCATTTGCATACCAGTTACTTTACTCGTTGCGCTTCTTTTTTAATTCCGTTTGCTTGTCGCATATTATTCCGTTGGTTTCCTATGTCTATTTGTCCGAGTGATGATAGCGAAGTAGACTGATTACGTGAGGATAAGGGTAGCTTCTGACGGACATGTCTGCTTGTTTCGTTAATTTACGGCGTCGTCCTCTATCTTACCGTCCGGGTGATGAGAGCGACCCACTCTGATTAGTGACGATAAGGGTAGCTTCTGACGGACACAGCCCAAGCCGTGTGCGCTTTCTATCCCTACTTCGTAGCAGTTGCCTTGAATGATACGCAGCTGTCTTTCTGCAGGACTCCCTGCGCTGTGTACGTCTTCTGGCATTTGCCTTCTTCCACTACCGAGAAAAGCAGCGTTCCGTTCGGTAGGTAGTGGTTGGTGTATATTAGGCCTCTGTCTTGGCTGAACCAGCTTTCGCTTGTGCCTTGGTTGTGTCTTAGGATTTCATGGCACATTGTTTTGCCTTTGTATGTTACTATTCCGAGTATTGTGAGGTTTCCTGCTTTGCTTGAGGAGGTGCCTTTTTTGCACCAGGCGGCGTCGGCTCCTTGGAGGTTCTGAACTTCTTTGAGTATGTCTGCGGGCTTTTTAGTTCCGAATATTGTGGTTGTCGGCTTTGGAGCTGCTTTGACTGTTGTGGTCGTGGGTTTGACTGCGACGGTTGTTGTGGTTACGGGCGGGGCAGGTGGGGCTCTGTTTGAGAAGTATACCAGCAGTATTATTCCTACTATCAGGACTCCTGCGATTACGATCCACTGGAGTGTTGTGTCGCCTTTTTTGTCCGCCTTGGCGGTTGTTTCTTTTTCAGAAGAGTGTTTTTCTGCCATTCTATGCCCCTCGGTTATACATATTCCTCCGTTAATAAATACGGAATGTTACTCCCTCTATAAGGCGATTGGTATGCTTATGAGGTTCCAGCCGGCGCGCAGTGTCGGGTGGTATGTTACGGTGTTGTTTTCCGGCGGAGTCGTGAAGTCGGAGTAGCATAGGTTGAATACTTGAATCCTGTTGTTTTGAGTGTCCGACACCCAGACGTTGCCGCTTTCGTCGGCTGCCACACCTCGCGGATACTTGAAGAGGCCGGAAAAGTCGCTTCCTCCGCCGTAGAAGTTTGTTCCCAGGGTGTAGACGTATTCGAGGGTTGTTGCGTTGAATATTTGGATGCGGTGGTTTTCTGTGTCTGCGACGTAGAGCAGGCCTTGTGCGTCCACGTATACGTCGGTGGGTTCTATGAAGTGGCTTTGGTTTGTTCCGTATCCTCCTAACGTGGATAGGTGGGCTCCTCCTGTTGTGAAGAAAACTTCAACTGTGTTGTCGCAGCGGTTGGCGAGGTACAGGCTTGTGCCTGATACGTACATTCCTGCGGGTTTAGGCGAGCCGAAGCAGTTGATGTCTACTATGCCGCTTCCGAACGTGTTGATTGTGACGCCTGTGCTGAAGTTGTATGTTGTGATTGTGTCTGTGCTGCTTGAGGCCACGAAGTATTTCCCTTGCATTGACGCGATGCCTGCGGGGCGGTTTATGCCCACGTTTTCCACGAACGTTGGGGTGCTTAGTGTCGTCCAGTGTTGTACTCGGTTGTTTATGTTGTCGGCTGCGAGTATGCGCGCCGTCGTGGTGTTTGTCACTATGCTTACCGCGTGCGGCTGGCAGAATGCGCCGTTTGCTGGGGATCCGCCGCAGTCTTCTGTGCCGAATGTGGTGACGTAGTCGCCGTTGGTATTGTACACCTTAATCCGATTGTTGTTGTAGTCCACAATGTACATTCGGCCGTTGTACGGGCGCAGTCCGAGCGGCCAGTCGAATTCTGCGGGTCCTCCTCCTCCGTGGGTTGCGCATCCGCTTTCCAGTTGGCATCCTAATGTGAATATGGGTAGTGTGCTGTTTACGGAAAGTGTTAGGTTGTGTGGGGCGAATGCGCTGTTGTTTACTGTGTCGTAGCACAGTATGTTCCATCTGAATGTGCCGCTGCAGACGTGGGTTAGTGTGAAGTTGTTTGTGGCGCCTACTGTGATGTTTGTTTGGGTGTATTCGGGCTGCCAGCTTCCTGTGCGCGTGGTGTATAGGGTGCAGCGGCTTATGTTGACGTTGTCGAAGGGTTGGTATGTGAAGACGATTTTTCCGCCGGTGTAGTTCGTTTGGTTTTCAGGTGTGAGTAGTGCGATTACCGGGGGGGTGCCGTCTTTTTCGTAGTAGACTACGTAGCTTGAGTTCATTGTGTTGCTGTACATGTCGCGGCATCTGATGTAGTACGTGTTGGTGCTTGAGTTTTCGTAGAATGTGATCGTGGCGTTGTGGGCTATGCCGTCTGATGTGTTGAAGTCTAAGGTCATGTTGGCGTAGGCTTTGTCTGACCCTCCGCTGTACCTGCACCACGCCCATTCGTTTGTTGTGACGTTCATGTAGAAGTTGGGTACTGGCGGGGCGTATGCGGTGCCGTTTGGAGGCGAGTGTCCTGTGATGTTTGGCGCCCGCGTTTCGCATCCGGGGTTGACGCAGAAGAGGTAGAAGTTGCCGTTGTTTGCGTCGTTTCTGCAGTTGCCTGACAAATCGCAGCTCATTACGCCGTACTCATAAGTGCCGTTTGAGAAGCTTCCTACGGAAATCGTATGGTTTATTACGATGTCGTTATTATTCAGCGTAGTCCAAGAACCGCCTCCCCTCTGCCTGTAGTACACTGTTCCGTTGGAATACTCGCTGGTCCTCCAAAGGATGGAAATGTTGCTTGTGCTGTTGGGTTGATACGGCGTAAAACGGACGTCCAACACCTGCGGAGCAGTAGAATCAGTATAACCGTAATACTTCAACGGCCCACTGGCAGAATTACCCGCAGTGTCCACTGCCGCCGCATAATAAACTATGAAGTTGTAGGCGGGGTACGGCCCCAATGAGGCGTTCCAGTAGTTCATGTTTGGGTCGATGCTGCATCCGTAGACGTCGGGGCGGACGTTTTGGGTGAGGTTCCTGACGAACCATGTGACGTAGTCTACGGTGTAGTTTATCCACACGTTGTAGACGCTCCAGTTTCGGTCATCCGTGAAGTTGGCGATTATGGAGAACGCCGACGCGTTGCTGTATGAAGACGGAACCGCCGCGGTGCCCAAATAAGTCGGAGAAACGTTGTCGAACGGGTGAACCCACAACATGGCGTTCTTAGTCCAGTTTTGGCCTATAGTGGAGGCGTTTTCCGGTTCGAATGCGAGCACGGATACTGCTCCGGCCGAGCCCGTTTGGTTTCTGACTGCTACGAGAATTTCCATATTGCCTGCGCCGTTCCAGTTGGTGTGGTTGGCTATTTGGTCTGCTATTGTGGTGTTGACGTAGAAGGCGTAGACTCCTATGCCTTTGTTGGACACGTTCTCGGAGTTTCCTACTGTGAGGTAGTTGGTGATTGCGTGGGGCGATATGCTTTGAGCGTAAATTGGGGTGTCCATGCCGTATTCTGCGCCGAGGTAGTTCACGTCGGTTATGACCGCCACAGACGGCTTGCTGTCGTAGACGCTTTCGCCAAGGAAGGTGAGTCCGCGGCCGAGGTTGTTCCATCGGTCTGCTATTCCGCTTATTAGGCCGCGTTTGAGGAACGTCATTCTTTCTGCTCCGCAGCTGTCTGCGGTGAGGCTGTCTCCCACGTCGATGTATGACGTGGCTTTTGCGCCGAAGTAGTTTCTGCTCCAGTTTACTAGGGTGCTTTCTCCTTGCGTGAGCGATAGGCTGTTGTAGACGACGATTGTGTTGTCGAGTGTTTTTGTTGGTTTGGGTGAGTCGCCTGTTATCCAGTATATGCTTCTGTCGAAGAGTTTGTATGCGTGGTGGTAGTCTGCGTCTGATTCGAGCGTGCCGGCCATCCACGCTTTGTATGGGGTGAATCCTAGCAGCACCATCTTTTCGTTTCCTCCGCTTTGTTCCCTAACTACTCCCACCATGTCGTAGAGGCTTCCGTCTGTCTTGAGGAATCCTACGTACGGGGGGCTTGGATTCTGCCAGTAGCAGGCGTTGTCTGATTCACCTTGAATCTGTATCTTAGCGTTGTATGGGTAGCCGTAGGGCGGATAAACCATGTCTTTGTTGTTGACGTTGCTTGTTGTTATGCGGCCGTAGAATCTTCCGCTGACGTTGCTGAAGTCGCAGTTTCCTGCTCCTGATTGTATTTTGGCTTTGGCTAGCCCTTCTTTGAACATTAGGACTCCTACTTTGGCGGAGTCGTAGGTGTCTCCTGCGATGAGGCTCATGTGGTAGTTGCCTGTGGCGTTTGCTGCGTCGTCGGGTATTACTATTGCTTCGGCGTTGGCGTAGCTGCTTGAGCCCAAGACGCTTACCTCTATCACAGTGGTGTTTAGGATGCCTCTTGAACTCATGTTCATGGTGTAGTTTAGGCGAGCCTGTATCGCTTTTTCCTCGTCGGACATGCAGGTGGAGTTTGAGTCTTTCACTACGACGAGGCCTAGGTTCTGGACGTTTAGGCGCGGCACCGAAAGTATGCCTAAAATCCACTCGACGCTCCTGTCGAAAAGCTTCCATCCATGATAGGCGTCGCACGTTCCGAACGTGTCAGTGAGGTTGAATCCGAAAGCGACAACCCTGCCTACGCCCGTTCCGCTTGCCACAAGCCCAGCGCCTTGTTCGTTTGTCACGAGCGTTGCGGTGCCAAGTATCGTGAACGTCGCGGGGCTGCTGCCAAAATCAATGGGTATGTACCCGCTTTCAGGGTAGCCGTAAGTGAGTTTGTCTGAGCTTGCCAGTGAAATGTTGGCGTAACCCGAGTTGTTAGCGTCAAACGAATAGCTTCCCGCGCCAACAGTCCCAATTGCGTCATAAACCGCCCCCCTAACAAACAGTATGCCTCGGCCGGCGTTTCTCCACGAAGAGACCATGCTTTTTGCCGCAGTCGGGTATCCTACGGCCATCATCTGGGTGCGCGTGTAGTCGCTGGCGTTTAGGACTGATATGTCTATGCGGCTGATGTTGTTTTGGGCGTAGCTTTTGTTTGAAATCCTCTGGTATATGAGGTAGTCTTGGTCTGTGGCGCACGTGTAAGTCGAGGTGTCGTTTGCGTTGATGGAGTAGAATGGGACGACGATTCTTTTTCCTGTGACCCCCACTATCGTCAGGTCATACATTAGGTAATCCACTGTCCTGTCAAGGAGTTTCCAGCCGTGGTAGCCGTAGCATAAGCTTAGGTTGGCTCCGTTAGGGTCGAATCCGTAAACTCCAACCCGCGGAGAAGTGCCTTTTACCGACAGCAGGACGTCAGCGCCCCTCGCCAAAGTCGTGTAGCCAGATACGGAAGAATAATATTGGGTTCCGTTGTACTGCGTATAAACCTGTACGTTCACCGGATAGCCGTAAGTCGGATAGCCTCCTTCGCCGTTGCTTACAGTCGCGTAATTCACGTACTCTACTGCGGTGACGGTGCCGCCGTAATACGGAGTGCTTGTCTCGTTCACTCCGTCATGGACATAAAGCATGCTTATGTTGGCGCCAGTCCACAAAGGAATCTTGGACGTCATAGTGTAGGCGGTGGTGACTACGACAAGGTTCACGCCCGTATAGTTGGTTATGTTAATCAGCGACAGGTCCACCGTCGCAACTTCACCAGAGTAAGCACTCTGCATGTGGTCCACAAGCGCCTTCTCAGACGGCGAACTGCTGCCCAAAGGACACTGATGCAAAAAGTCATTGCTGTAGGCGGCCACAATAATCGGCTTCTGCGCAGGAGCAGTCAAATTAAGGCGGTTCTGAAGCCAATCAAGGCCCCTATGCAGTATTATCCAGCCGTGGTATCCGTCTGGAGTGCACTTCTGCAAATCGCTTTGGTACGGGTCGTATCCGAAGGCCGCTATCCTGTAGTTGCCGGCGTCGTTAGCCGTAAGAAACACTCCGTCTTCGCCCGTAAGAAGCGCGGTAAAACCGGGGGCTGTTGCGATGTAATGCAATCCGTCCTTCTGTGTCGCTATCTGAGCCCCAACGGGGTAACCCCACGTCATGTCCTGCGGCAGACTGCGGGTGACCGTCGCAAGACCTCTCGTGGTGTTGGTGATGTTTAACGGCCCAGTAGATGCTCCCTCATAAGGCGTGTAAGCGAGGTCCTGCACTGCGCCGTAAATATAGAATATGCTTTTGTTGTTGCCTGTAAGCCAATCCCTAATGGCCCCCAGATGATTCTGCTGTGTAACAACAACAGCCCTAACCGGAGTCAGGTTGGCCGTCGTCAGCTCAGACAGCTCTATCCGGTGAACCTCAGTGTCCCCGAAAGTTATCGCCGGCAGATAATAAGTGCTGTTTTCCTGATGCGTGACGTTAGAGGGATTGTCTATGACCACCACAATCCGGCTGCAGCCCTCCTTATCCGAGGCGCCGTTAAAGCAGTACCAGCTGTTTAAGGGAGCGTAAGGCGTCCTGTCCGCCATCCAATAAACCGCCTTATCCATTATGCGGCCTGTGTGATAGACGCTTACGTTGGTTCCAATCAGCACCGTTTTGCCGCTGCCGTAACTGTAGCTCCCCAATATCGCGGCGCTCGTGTTTATGTCCACAAGATGAGCCGTGAAATTATCGCCCGAAAACTCGTAGACCCCGTTCACTCCAATAGTCGGGGTGCTGTTCTCAGGATAACCCCGCGTAGGCCCGCTGTCTGAGGCGACAACGAAAGTGTTGTTTTCGCTGGCATTATTCTGGCTCATTGAGTCAATGCCCCACAAAGAAGCGTTGAAGTCAAGGACTGCCTGACCGATTAAAATAAGGTTGACGTTGCCGCTAAGCTCCGTTATCTTGCTTGCCCCCAAAAGAGGCCTCGTCTCAAAAACAGCGTTATACGACTGAAGCTCCGAAGTGGACGTAGTGTTCGACTTGAAGACCGCATGCCCCTGAAGATGGCTCTCAAGCCAATTCTCCTCCGGCGTCTTAGTGCCGTTATAAATCACTGCAAAAGTCATCCCGGAAAACTCATACCGAACCGGATAATCAAAACGGTCGCTTACGGCGGCCGAAACGCAGGGCGCAAGCAGAGGCAAAATTACTGCGGCAATCAGGAATGCAGAACAAAACCTCTTCATAATTGGAGAATAATTATCCGCGGCCTCTTAAATAAACGGTCAGGAGAGCGACTTCACTCGTTTTTTGAACTCGTCTGTCAGGCGGTCTCCTATGAAGCCCCCCTTGAAGTAATCCGTCTTCGCCGCGGTCGTCGCCTTGGCTGCAAGCGTCCTTGCGAGCCGCCCGCGAGCCACCTTCGGTTTGCTTCTTATGTCAGGGTGCGCGAAAATGATTCCGTGCTTGGGCGGTCTCTGCCCAGTCTTTAGGAAGCGGAAGAACGCGTCTTCAGCACCAAGTATCTGTATTGTGCTTGCGGGCATGCGGGAGAGGTTTTCCAGTCCGCCTGCTATCTGAATTAGGCGTGCGGCTATTATGGGTCCGACTACCGCCGAAAGGTTTGGCGCCACCTCCTGCATCAGTTCTGTGAGGTATTTTTCTATGTCGTCGCGCGTTTTCCAGACGGCAAGTAACGGTTCAGTGAGTTTTTGGGCTGCTTCCGCATCCTGCTTCGTGAACGTTCCGCCGACTGAGTCTTTGCTCGCCTTTATTATGTCGCTGACGAATTCCGCGTCGTAAGGGAGCTTCTCCTTAACGTAATCCTCGCGCAGTCCCGTGTCGCGGACTATGCGCGCATAGACGCTGTGCTTAGTCGCCAAATAATTCAGTTCGGGAAAATGCAGGCTGTACCACTCGCGCAGACGCTCAACAAGACGGTTACCCACCTCATCAATGTCGTCTATCGCGGCCACAGCCTGAATCACAAGCTGGTCGCGGCCGACTTGAGTAAGGCGCATGCGCGTTAAAGCGGTGTTTACTGCCTGAATCCTTTTTTCGACTTCCTGCGGGGGGATACCTACTTTATTTGCGACTTCGTAGGCGTCCAAGAATTCGTTGGAGGACTTAAATGTTGCGTCGTATCCTTTGCTGCGGTATCTGCGCGGGTCTGAAGTCTCAATTTCTTTGTTGCCTGTTTTGATGAGAAGCTGTATGAGTTCGTCTTCCTCTGGTGTTATCTCGTCGCCTACTACTCGGGCTTCATCTGTGGGAAAGAGCCGCTGCTCAATGACCCTGCCTTTCTTTATGGCGAAGGCGCCCAACGCGTTTACTGTCACCAGAACCATACGTGCTAAGAAGTATGGTCAAACGGGCTTTTTAATGCTGAACCCGGTCACTCCAAATAAAAAATGGTTGGCCGCCCCTTTAGGGGCGGCTAGAGTTACTTCAACCTTTACGGGTTGAGGTGCGTGTCTTCGTCTTTTATGTCAAGCACGTGCGGGGGCCTTCTTCTTCGGTTGACCTTCTTGTACGCCTGCATCACTGCGAGCGCCACCACAGCCACTATGACTATCGCAACGCCCAGGACGATGATTATCCACCAGTACCTTCCGAGCGCCGACGACTCCTTCTCGAATGTGGTCGTAGCCGGAATGTAGCGGGAGTCCGCAGACGTCACCGTGTAGTTTCCGTTTTCAGCAAGGTCTACTGTAGCCTCTCCCCTATTGTTTGTGATGACCGTCTTAGTGCCTGCCGGAGAGGAAATCCTCAGGGAAACCCCAGCTGCCACCTTAGTGTTGCTTAAGGCCGTCACCAAAAGTTTGTCGTCTTGGACTTCGGTGGTTAAGGTTAGAGGTTGCCTGCGGGCTGTGACAGTAACAGTGGACTGCTGGCATCCGGCCAGGCTTGCGTCTATGCGGTATTCTCCTTCCTTGTCGGTGGTCAGGGTGTAGTCGCTTTTTGCCACTACTTCGCTGCCGTCTGGGCTTGTCACCCTAAGGTCTGCGGCAACGGGTTTGTTGGCGTCGTTTAAGACTGTGATGATGCTTTGGTCTCCGACGTCCAAAGAACTCGGAGTCGCAGTCGCCTGCAGGTTGCATTGAACGCGCTGAGTTACAGTGGCATCCTGATAAGTCGCCTTCCTAACCAGCACCTGAACGTCGCCCGCCTTAGGAAGCGAAATTATGGCGCGGCCGTTTAGGTCTGTTGTTGCGCTTGTTGTGGTGTCTTTTATCATTACTGCCGCGTCTTGGACTGGCTGGTTTGCGTAGGAAAGTACGGTCACTGATACTTGTGCTCCTATTATCCATGCGCTTGGGTTGTCTATTGTGACTTTGAATGTGTTTTGGGTGGAGAATGTTGCGGTGCCGTTGGTGTACCCTGATTTGGACGCGGTTATTCTGTATGTTCCGCTTTGGGTTGGCGTGTAGGAGACTGTTCCTGCTGTTGTTGTGGTGTATGTTCCACCGCTTCCGTCGGGGGCTGCAAGCGCAACTGCGGCGCTTGGCATTACTGCTCCGTCTGGTCCTGTCACAGTCAAAGTGACGGCTTCGCCTATGTTGGGTTTGTTGTTGCTTATTGCTATCGCCAGTCCGCCTTTGGCTGCCACGGTGATCGTCCCAAGAATAGGTGTGTTGGAGTAGTCTCCTGTGGCGCCTATTACTAGGTCGTAGTCTCCGGGCGAGTTGATTGTGAAGCGGGCGTATCCGTTGGCGTCTGTGAGAGCTTGGTTGCTTCCGACTTTGACTTGTATGCCAGAAACTGCGCTGCTTCCCTCCTTGCTTGTGACGCGGATTGTGAACTGCTCACCCACCTTGGGCACCGAAGGGTTGGGGCCTACGTATGCGATTTCGCTGTCTACGTCGACTGTTTTGGTGTTGAGGCAGTAGCCTGCGGTGTATACGTCAAGCTGGTATTTGCCTCTTGCGTCTGTTCCGAATCTGGTGCCGAAGTTTGTTGATGTTTCGCCGCCGCTGCTGGTTCTGACTGTTCTGTATTTGTCTGCTATGTCCCATGCGTTGTCCGTGTCTCCGTTGGTGTCGCTTACCCACGTCCATCGGACGTCTACTCCGCTAAAGTCTCTGTCGCGGTAGTCTGAGACGTAGACTACTGTGTTGTCTTTGAGGTTGGGTACGCTGGGGGTTATCGTGATTGTCTTGAAGTCTTCGCCGTCAACCTTGTATGTGAGCTCGTCTGTTGCGGTGTCCACTTGGTCATCGACTTCGACTGAAATCGTGTGGCTGGTGTCGCATTCGTATTTCATCAGCATCGATTCAAAAACGTTGTCGTCTTTTTCGTCGCGGAAGCTGCTGCTGCTTATGTTCAACTGGTATTTCTGGCCTTCAATGAAGTTGACTGTGTGGTCTTGTAGGTGGACTTGGGTTCCGTCTATCTCCACCAGAACTTCCACTCTTCGTGAGTCGTTGTATTCCGGGTCCTGGAACTCTATTTGGAGTGTGAAGTCGTCTCCTGCCGTGAGCCTTGTGTCATTGAGGTCTATTTGTATGCCGCCGGTGTCGTAGGCGGCAGAAGCCAGCGAGGCAATCAGTGTTATTGTGATTAGTGTCAGAAGCGACAGTCCAATTATGCGTCTGTTGGGGGAGAGCATAATACTAAATTAATGACGCCGCTATATAAACTTCTGCCGATTCAGGAATCCTTAAGCTTCATAAGCCCTCTGCGCGGGGGGCTTGTTTCGCCTTCTTTTCCTCTGGATGCGCTGCTGGCCTTCTCTTCGGTTTCAGGCCATGATGCTGCCGCTGCTTTAGGTTTGTCTGCGGCAGTTCTCTCTCGCGTTCTGGCCAGAGAGCTTACTTCGCCGTGCTTGTAAATCCCTGAAACCACTTTCCCGCCCTTCTGCCTCTTCCTCCTCATCTTAAAGACTCTAGTAAGCACGATGAGTGAAAGCGCGACGGCGGCGATAAGCACAACGGGCGGAACAAGAAGGCCTAAGCTGTAGCTTTTTTCCACGTTGGCGTCCGCTTTGGTGGATGCGTAAACTCTGTTGCTTCCTCCGGGGTTTACTGTGACTGAGACAGGTCCGGCGGCGGTCATCTCGACGCCTGCCTGCCCGCTTTTGTTTGTGGAAAACATGACTGTTGCGCCGCCTTGAGGCAGCTGGATAGCAACTGGGATGCCGGCAGCAGGATAACCGTGGCTTGTGACGTTCACCACAAGGAAGTCGTAGACGAGGCTTATGGACGCTTCAACAGGATGCCGGAAGGCGCGCAGTTGCGCGTTTGCGGAAACGTAACCTTCTTTTTCGGCGGTGAAAGAGTGGTTTCCGTCTTCGCGGGGATTATACTGTACCCCCGAAGCGTATTTCTCCTGAGCATCCCCCGAGGGGGACGAAACCACTATGTTAGCGTCAACCGGACTGCCAAGGTGATTGAAAACCGCAGCCTC
The DNA here is from genome assembly GCA_902384455.1 of uncultured archaeon. Taxonomy (GTDB): domain Archaea; phylum Altiarchaeota; class Altiarchaeia; order IMC4; family SCGC-AAA252-I15; genus CABMCB01. Next base: position 102,781 of record CABMCB010000094.1, on the reverse strand, counting down.
CACTACCGTCCCTATCTCAGCATCGCTTCTGGAAAGACTAATGGAAAGCTCGTCGCCCACAAGCACATTCAAGTCAGTGGGAACATAACCGTCCTTACTCACACTAATATTATAAAGGCCGACTTCATCGAGGTTGAACGTGTGAGCGCCGTTTGCATCTGTCAGACCGCTTTTTCCGTCCACGTCGACCGTCGCGCCCGAAACCAAAGTGTTTCTCTCATCAACTGCCCTCACTGTTATGCTGTCTCCAGTTTGCGGCTTGTCGGGCGTCAGTTGAGCGTACATCATGTGCACCACAGTAAACTGACTTGTGGCATTCAAGTACCTGTCTTTAGATACGAGTACGGAGTAGTTGCCTGCGACCAATGTATCTTCGAACAATATAACGCCGTCCTCCTTGGTGGTGAACTGTTTAACGTCGCCGTCCGGCTTAGTCACAGTCACAGCCGCGCCTCCAAGAGGCTGCCCTCTATCCCCCACAGAAATATTGACTGTGCGGCCTCCGACGGCAAGGTTGGGCCATGCGGCAACTTCCGGGGTTGGCTTGTCTGATACGGTAAGGTCTAATTTGACCGGCCAGTATTGTGTGGATAGGTCGCCTACGGTGATTGTGTATTCGCCTGCGTTTTCAACTGTGAAGTTGACTTCTCCTGAGTTTGGGGTGAAGAGGTTTTTGTATAGGCTGCCGTCTTTTTTGAGTACTTTTACGCCCACTCCCTGAGGCACTATGATTGAAGTCAATTCCCCGGTGATGGGTGTTTTTGGTTGGGGTCCTATGACTATTGTTTTGCGTTTGGCTTCGAATGCGATTCTTCCGCAGTATTGGCGGTCGGTTATTGTTATTTCGTAGTCTCCGTATGAAGACGGCATGTAGTCGATTGTTCCTTTGTCATTTGTGATGTAGTCTGCTCGTGTTCTTGCCGTCTTGTCGTATATGTTCGCCTTGACGTCTGATATCGTCGAGCCGTTTGTTCTGTCGTTGAATGTGATGAAAACGTCTTTGCCTACAGTCGGCTGTTCCGGAGTGATGATGAACGTCGGGGGGTTTCCTACGTCGAATGTCGCCTCCGCCTTACCTAAGATTTCTCCGTTCCTCTTCAGTATGACGCGGGCGACGTGGGTGCCGCAGTCGAGGTCCTTAATCGCCCAATCCCAGTTGGTTGATTGCACGCTTGTCTCGCAGGCAGGGCGCTTTATGCTGAAAGCTTTGGTGTCGTTGTCCATGTAAAACTCGACGTCGCTCCCGCAGGACTCGTCCCCTCCAACCGTAACTTCGACGTAAAGCGTGCCTCCGACGCGCACTTCATGCTTGTTGGTCGTAACCCCCAGTATCTCTGCTGAAGCAGACGAAGCAAGCGCTAAGGCGACCAGAGCAAAAAAAATGAGCGTATGACGTTTTTCCATCCTTCTTTCCGCACTATATATTATTTAGTATTAGCGGAAACCTATTAATGTTGTAACGGCGCAGTAAACAAACGAAAACGGCATTCATCATGGCAGGGAAGGCGAGTTTAAGGTGGGCACGCGACTCATTAAACAACATGCCCTCGTCCACAAGCAGAGCATTCAACTACGGCCTCGTATTTGCTACGTTAAGTATAATACTCGTCGTGGGAATCTACGTCTCAAGTTTCGCAAGCACCCTGGAAGACCCCAAAGGGGATTCAATATTTGTCTCCAAAGTGGTTGAGCCGATAAAGAAGAAGGCGGATGAGTCGTCCGCCTTACGCCAGAACCCTCTCATACCCACGTTGAACATAACTCCCTCATCATCAACTACAACCGCCACGCTGTTGGCAGAGTCTTACAATGACGTGAACTCGACTTTGGAGAAGTGCTCAAACGGCGTATGGGACTTCAATGAGACGTGGATTGACTGCGGAGGACCTTGTCCGTCCTGTTTCCTCTCGTGCTTTGACGGCGAAATGAACCACGGGGAAGAAGAGGTTGACTGCGGAGGGCCTTGCGAACCCTGCCTTCAATGCAATTCTCCATTGGACTGCGGAGTGGACCATTACGGGCCCTACATCTGCGTCAACAACAATGTCGTCCGCGAGATTTTGAAGCCGCGGTGTGTGAATGGAACTTGCAAGTGGCTTACGGCTCCTGAGCGCGTGGATTCGTGCGACAGGTCCCACGGCAACACGAGGTACGTGTGCGTTCCAGGAAACCCTCAGTGCGTACAGGTGCAATGAAAATTTTAGCAATATCCCCGTTTTCGACTGCAGGAGCCAGCACAAGCAGAGTATACAATCTGCTGAAAAATCTGGACGACGAAGTCCTCCTGGTGCTGCCTTATGAAGACAGGTACGGGGTTTCTTCCACTGAAAAATGGTTTTACTTCCCGCTGCAAAAGAAGTCGTTTGGCAATATTCTGAGTTGGTGGCTTAGAACCATGAAGAAGATGCGGGAATTCAGGCCCGACATAATTCACGTACTCAAACCCCACCTCTTCACTCTGCCGCCGGCCTTGGCATACAAAACGTTTTTCGGCGGGAAAATCGTCTTCGACTGCGACGAATGGGACCCGGACACTCTCTCCGACAACAAGGAAAACTGGCTCAAAATACAGTTGACTACATTTTTGGCCAAAGCCGCAATGGCGCTGTCCGACTCGATACTTTATTCTAACCGGCTGATCCTTGAGGAAAAAATCCCGGCTAGATACCACAAAAAATGCGTTTACCTCACAAACGGCGTAAACACTCGGGAATTCAAGCCGCGCATAATACGCCATAGCAGATTCACGTTTCTCTACATGGGTATGCTAAAAAAGATAGACCACATACTCCCTCTGGTTGACGCCGCCGCGGCGCTGAAAAAAGACCTCCCAAACGCCAAATGCGTCATAGTCGGAGGCGGAGAAAAAGAAGAGGAACTCAAACGCATAGTCGAAGAAAAAGGGCTCGCAAAAATCTTTGAGTTCAAGGGAATGCAGCCGCACCAAAAACTGCCCCAAATCATAGCGGAAACAGACGCCCTCGTAATACCCTTCATGAACCTGCCCGGAATAAGATACCAAAGCAACGTAAAACTATTCGAATACATGGCATCAGGCAAACCAATCGTCGCAACAGACGTAGGCGAAATAAAACACATACTCGACGGGGCAGGATACGTCGTGACAGTCGGAAAACCAGACGAAATGGCTCAAACCCTCAAAAAAATCTACGAAGACCCTGAGCACGCGGCAAAAAGGGCGTACGCAGCCAGAAAACTCGCAGAAGAAAAATACGACTGGAAAACACTCTCCAAAAAACTCAAAGAAACATACCAAAAAACAACAAAGAAATGAACATAGCAATACTCACAGCATCAGACCCAGACCAAAACGTAGGCGGAGTAGAACTCTACATCAAAGAACTAACAAACGCACTCAAAAAAGACGGCCACAAAATAGACGTAATATCCCCCAAAAAGAAAATCGGCGGCCACCTCTCACTCACATGGACGACGCTCAGATTCTGCCTGACATCCCACGACCTAAGCTCATACGACCTAGTAATCTCAAACAGCCATTCACTGCGCCTCATAACAAAAACAAAGAGGGTCGTATCCATATTCCACGGAAGCGGGCTCCAAAGGTTCTTCACCGACAAAAAAGCATACTTCAGCCCGTTCACATACGTGGACGCCGCATTCGAAGTGCTGGACCTGATACTCACAGAACGGATAGTGTGCATAAACGAAAGGCTGAAAAAATTCCTCACAAAAATCGAAAACGAAAGCAAGATGCACGTCATATACCCCGGCGTAGACACAGAACAATTCAAACCCAAAAAAAGAACCCAAGAAACCGCAAAAAAAATCCTGTTCGTAGGCCGCCTAACCAAGTCCAAGGGATTCGCGGACCTGGTCGACGCGCTAAATTACCTGCCTCAAGAGTATTCGCTGATCGCCGTAGGAGGCGACGAAGTGAAGGAGGTCCCGCGGATTAAGTACGCAGGAAAAATAAGCCACGAAAACCTCCCCGCATACTACAACATCTGTGACGTATTCTGCCTGCCATCGCGCTCCGAAGGAACGCCACTCACCCTACTTGAGGCAATGGCATGCGGCTGCCCCGTGGTGGCAACTCCAGTCGGCGGAATACCTGAAATAGTAACTTACGATGCGGGAATACTGACTCCAGTCGGAAAACCCAAGAAACTGGCGGAAAGCATAATTGAAGCCGCAAAAAAAGACAGGGTCCGAGTAAGGAATACGGCGCTAAAATACAGCTGGCGCCAAATAGCCCGGACGATAATAGAAGTCGGCAGATAACAAAATCAGATAAACCTGACAAGCTGCGCCACGTCCTCCCCCCTCCTGGTGTAACTGCCCAGCAACGCCTCATTGTGGAAGCCGTGATACTCAAAAAAACGAAGAGCCTCCTTGTTGCCCGCCTTCACAAGAGCAGCAACCCTCCTAATGCCCTTACCCCTAAGGAACTCAACCATCGACTCAAGAAGCTCCCCACCAACACCCTTACCGCGCGCATAAGGCTCAACCGCAATAGGACCCACTTCAGCCCTGCCTACTGAGTCGTAAAAAAGCGCCCCCACAAAACCCGCAAACCTGCCGTCCAAGTCTATTGCCACAAAAAACTGGAAATCAAGCCGCCTGCTTGCAGCATCAACAAACTCCTCACTAACATAATCCTCCTCAAACCAACCCTTCTCAGAAGTATGAAGACGCGCAATATCCTTCGCATCCCCCAACTCAAAAGGCCTAATCTTCACACCAAAATACCTTCCCTATTTAATTTCCACTCTCTAGGATAAAATCAACCACAAATGAAATACGTCATAATAATCGGCGACGGCATGAGCGACATGCCGCTAAAACAGCTAAAAGGCAAAACACCCCTACAAGCCGCCAAAAAACCCGCGCTAAACAAACTCGCAAAAACAGGGAGATGCGGCCTACTTAAGACGGTCTCAGACGAAAGATTCCCCGCAGGAAGCGACGCAGCCCACCTATCACTACTGGGCTACGACCTAAGCAAATCATACAGCGGCCGCGCGCCAATTGAGGCGGCGAGCATGGGAATAAATATGGGGCCCAACGACGTCGCGTTCAGGTGCAACCTAATCACTGAGAAAGACGGCGCCATAATAGACTTCAACGCAGGCCACATCAATTCCGAAGAGGGAGCAAAAATAATACGGCGGCTTCAAAAGGAGTTGGGGCAGATGGGCGCGGAGTTTCATCCGGGTGTTGGATACAGGCACATAATGGTTCTAAGAAGCAAATGGTCCGATGCCATCCAATGCAAACCGCCCCACGACATAGTCGGCAAACAAATAAAAGACAACTGGCCCACCGCAACAAAACCAGAAGGCGCAAAAACATCTCAATTCCTGCGGCAAATAATGGAACGCTCAAACGAAATCCTAAAAGACGACCCCATAAACGCCGCCAGAACCAAAGCCGGAAAAAAACCAGCCAACATGATATGGCTATGGGGCAGCGGAAAAAAACCCAACCTACAATCCTTCAAACAAAAATACGGCCTAACAGGAAGCATAATCTCCGCAGTAGACCTACTCAAAGGAATAGGCCGCCTAACCGAACTGTCCGTCCCAGACGTGCCCGGAGCAACAGGATACCTCGACACAAACTACGAGGGAAAAGTAGAGGCGGCATTATCAGCACTCGAAAAAGGCAACTTCGCCTGCGTACACATAGAAGCACCCGACGAAGCAGGCCACGAAGGAGACGTAAAAAAGAAAATCAAAGCCATAGAAGACTTAGACGCCAAAGTCGTCGCGCCCATACTCTTTGCGCTTGAGAAATCCGGCGAAGAATTCGCAATAGGAATACTACCAGACCACGCAACACCCATACCGCTAAAAACACACAACCGCGACCCAGTACCCTTCATAATCTACAACCCAAAAACAAAAGGAGACAATCTGCCGGAATACTCTGAAGAAGCCTGCGCAAAAGGGTCACTGGGCCTAAGGGAAGGCCGCGATTTCATGCGGATTCTACTGGGAATAAAGGATTGAACGTATTTTGCCTTAGGATTCCCGTAATTAACTCATGCGCATAACGCCTCAGGTGCGCCCTGAAGAACTCAGGGAAGCCCTTTCTCAGCAACGCCGCATATACGGCATAACACTGCCTGACGCAACACGCGAACAGGTGGCATTAGACGCCGAACTCGCATTCTCAGCCAAAGCACTACATATCTCACAGTCAATGATTCCGGCCGAAAGAGAAGATATACTTGTCATGGCTTCTGCTGCAGGCAGAGAAATAGACACAAACCTACTTCCAGCACCCCGCCAGTATGACCTTGTGGACCAACTGGCAGTTCAAAAAGAACTGCGCTTTGTGAAACCCCAAGCTACCGTCTGGAAAATGCCTACCGGAGTAACCTATTTAGAAGTCTTAAGATACGATGAACAACCCCGATTCACGCCGTTGGGGTTAAAAGAAGGCTCGGAGGCAGTCGAAGCGGCGGAGTCAGTTAAATCTGGATATGCTGTAATAGCCAGAAACGTGCCCTACTTAGCCTCGGAATTTGCGTCCACCTGCTTCTATGCCGCATACCTAACAGACGACCCGATAGCCCTCACTCACGCCCCAACATCCTCCAGCATAAGGCAGCTAACCGAAAAGGTGGGGGCGGAAGCAGGAGGATTAAGCAAAGTAGAACTTGTATTAGTGAAAGGAAACGGAAGCGACAGCCGCAGGACTCTCCCCCGCTTAATGCAAGAGCTCGGACCGCTTTTTGAAGCAGGACTTGTACTGCGGGCAGTTGACTGGACAACACCTCCTGCAGAATGGAAAAAGCCGGAAGGAGTCGAAGACGCGCGTCCTCCAGACCCAAATTTCCCCCGCGGAGAAAACTACTGCAACATAACAGTACACCAAAACCCAAAAAGAGTCCACGTCATCCGCTACCAATACGAATCCAACACCTCCCCGAGAAACGAATACGACCTATAAAATGCGCATAACGCCTCAAACCAAGCCGGACGAACTCCGCCAAGCATTATCTCGGCAACGCCAAACAAACGGAATAACGCTTCCCGACGCAACACTCGAGGAGGCGGCTTTAAACGCCGAACTCGCATTCTCAGAGCGAGCGCTGCATTTCGCCCGGTCAATCGACGTGCCAGGAACGCCGCCAAAGCAAAGAATGCAGTACATAAACGTTTTAGGACAAGACATACCCCTTGATATTTTGCCTGACCCGCGCCGCATAGACTTACTTGATCAAGTGACGGTCCACGGCGAAATACGCCTGGAAAAACCGTCTGTCAAAGTCTGGCAGATACCTTCCGGAACAACTTACTCCCCTGTAAGCTCAGACCTACACCGGTTCATAGAACTAAGTCGCCTTGAGGGGTCTGAAGCGGTCGCAGCCGGATTAAATGTTCACTCCAGCGAAGCCATCATAGCCAGAAACATGCCAAGCGTATCGTCTGATTTCGCAACAAGCTGCTTCTACGCAGCATACATGGCAGACGACCTTCTGGCCTTAGCGCATGCCCAGCCGTCAGCACGCCTGCTCGAATTCACATACGAAGTAGGCGATGAAGCGGGCGGCATAAACAAAGTCGAACTTGCGCTCGTGAAAGGAAACGGGAGAGACTCCGCAGAAATACTCCCTCGAATCCTGCACGAACTTACCCCCTTCTTCAAAAAGGGACTTAAGCTTCGCGCCGTAGACTGGATTACGCCGCCAAGCCCGTGGATTAAGCCGGAAGGAGTCGAAGACGCTCGTCCCCCAGACCCCAATTTCCCCCGCGGAGAAAACACATCAAGCATAACAGTCCACCGGAACCCTAAAAGAATCCACGTAATACGCTATGAAACACGCAGCGTCCAATCCCGCACAGACGAATACGACCTCTAAACTAAGCAACAACAAAAAAAGATTGGGCGGGAGCCGAAAAAAGGCCCCCTAAATTTGTTTGACGTACTTTATAGCCCTTTAATGTTGAGCTCGTCGATGTCCTTGCTGTACATGCTTGCGGAGTCGTCGGATTTCCGCCTAGGCTTCCCTGAGCTTGCGCCAAGGATGTTTGGGCTATGTACTCCAGTAATAATCGCAATCACGTCCAAGTGCTCGCTCACATTCGGGTTCACGCGGGCACCCCACATGACGCTCGACTTAGGATCCAACTCCGACGTAATCATCTCACCTATGCGGTTCGCCTCACCTAAAGTCATGTCGTTGCCTCCGGTAATGTGGATGAGCGCGCCGGTCGCACCCTTGTAGTCGACTTCCAAAAGCGGGTGGCTGATGGTGTTCTTAACGGCCTCCTCAACGCGGTTGGGGCCTGCGCCTTCTCCGACGGAAATTACTGCGACGCCTCCTCCTCCGAGCACCGCTTTGATGTCTGCGAAGTCGAGGTTGATGAGTGACGGCTCCATAATCGTCTCGGTAATTCCTTTGACGCTTCTTGTCACCACTTCATCTGCTACCATAAACGCCTTGTCCAAAGGCAGGTTGGGCACGTACTGGACGAGCTTGTTGTTGTCGATTATGACGACGGTGTCTGCCGCCTCCCTAAGCTTGTCGATTCCTTCGCGCGCCTTGTCCAAGCGGCTTCTTTCAAGCTCAAACGGGAAAGTCACCATTGCGATGACTATTGCGCCCGCCTCCTTGGCTATCTGAGCAATCACCGGTGCGCTTCCTGTGCCGGTTCCTCCTCCCATCCCGGCAGTCAAAAAGAGCATGTGAGTTCCAGCCAAAACCTCCTCAAGCTCATGGCGGCTGGCTTCAGCGGCCTTCTCCCCTATCTCGGGGAATCCGCCTGCGCCCAGTCCTCGGGTAAGTTTGGCGCCGATGAGTATTTTGGTGATTCCTTGGTTGGGGAGCTTCTTCATAAGGTCGACTTTGTCCGTGTTGACTGCGACAAGCTGAGCCCCAGTTATGCCCGCGCGGTGCAGCCGGTTAATGGTGTTGTTTCCGCCGCCTCCAGCGCCTAGTATGACGATCTTAAGCTTTTCAGTATCGTCGAATTCCCCAAGCTTCTTATCTTGTGTTCCATGTTGGATAGCAGAGCTGACAATAGAATTCATATAACACTATTAGTGCTGTCGCAACTTAAAAACATCTCAAACCGCCCATCTGAGACCTAAAAGATAGGTGGCGGACACGTCCGCAGGTGGACGACCTAACTGCCCTGAAGGGAACCTAAGGCCATTCTTTTCCCCGTGACCCCGCAAGCATCGTCCGCTGCTGTTAGGGCTGCTCCCGTCAGGGCCTGACCCGATTCCAACGGCGGACAATCCAGCGGGACGAGAAGTCACCGTCCGACCTTAGACTTCAAGGCGGTTTTGGACGCCGCCCCGCAGACTTCAGCCCCCCCAAAAGATCCGTTTGGGGCAACAGGAGAGGATCAGCCCCCCAGCCTAGTCCACCGTATACTACGGAGGCATTTGAGCATAAAAAAGGGGGGTTTGACTGATTTTATGCTTCAAAAACCCACTTTAATACATGATTCTCAAGCCTGTAGAAGGCCATGAAAGCGGGCTTCCAGGCCCATATCAACCCGGCGAAGGTCAACCTCAGCTTTCTCCTGAATCTCGGGCGCTCTACGCGAAAGTGTTGGAGACTATGGAAAAAAGGGGGCAGCCTCTTGATGAGCCTGCTGCCGCTTCCGTTTACAGGGTTTTAGGGAACATTAATACGCGGAGGCTTGACGTTAGGACAGGTTATATTGCGCTTGCTCCAACTAGGCCCGATGACGTGGAGCATAGTGACTGGATTGTCGTATATTACGGAGGAGAGCAGCTTAGGAAGTGGGGACGAAACCCTGAGACCCAACCTGAAGAAGTCTACATCCCCTACACTGACGTGGTCACAGGCGACGAAGGCGTAAGGCGGACTGCAAACTTCAGGCGCATAATGTCAGACCCCTCAATTGAAGTTATCCATGAGTACGATATGGAGTATTTTTCGCCAAGACGCCAGGAACTCCTTACTGCATTGGGCATGAACGTCCACCAAAACCTAACGTACTACCCTATTTACGAGGGGCAGACGGACAACAGAATAGGCGTATTACTTAGGGTTGAAGACAAGACTCAGGCGAAGCTTCTTGAGAGGATAAGAGACGACGTCTCCCTAGTCGGAGAGGGAATAGACGTCGAAACAGTCCAAGGCGACGTATGCAACGGCGCAGTGCTACTTGCCGGACTATGGACCGGCCAAGACGAGGATTCCCCTAAAGGACTGCTTATCACAACAAAACAAACAAGAAGAGGCATTAGTGTAGATAGCGCAGTTTTCAGGGCGCCTGGCGCAGGTGAAAATGGGTGGACTGACGCTCAGATGCAGGCGGTAAGAAGCGACGTATTAACTGACCTCATAGTCCAGGAGGTTCTTCAGACTGGGCAACCTGTCGTCTTAGGGAAGGACGCTTACGCCGCAGACCCGCGCGTAGACCACAGCAAAGACGAGAAGTGGGGAATATTCTCTATGGGCACGTTTCCAATAACCCGCAGAGTGCGAAACAGACAAACCGGAGAAATAAGTACGATAACCATAGGCGCATTACTAGTATCCAATAAGCAGGATTGGGACAGGGAAGACACTGAGTTCCTGACGGGCCTGTCTAAAGATGCGTCTACTGCGCTGCACAACGCGCAGGAACACCAGCAAATACTCCTCCAAGAGGCTTTGATGTCCGTGTTAGCTGACCGTTTGGCCCATGACGTAAGGAATCCGGTAGCTACAATAGGCGGATTTTCTGCGCATACTGCGCGAAGAAGCCGACAAGCGCTGCGTGAAATAGGGACTCCCCCTCAAGTACTCGCAGAAGTCCGCAAAAAACGAACCGATGTTCCGGAGTTTTTAGGATTAGTCACGACGTATGTCGCGCAGAATAAGGCGGCAGCGTCCCCCGAGGATTTGGAGAACGTACGAAAAGCGGAGGCGCTTCTAGTTGCAGCAGAAAACCCGATATTCAGCAGTCTGCTACATACAGCACTATTAGACCTCAGTACCTTCGAAATATTAGACTTTGAAATGGGGCGTCTTGAGGGAGTGATAACGGACCAAGGCGCCGAAATAAAAGCAAGGGGAATACTGGTTCAACCCAAACGCCTGCAACTAGCCGAGTTCATACCCCAAACACTCAACGCAGTCGCAGCCACAATCCAAACGGAAACCGCCGTCCGCCAAAAATCCAACCCATCACAAGGGCCTGAAAAAGCTCTGGAAACACAATGCGAAGAAGACGCGGTCGTAAACGCAGACCCCGTGAAACTCGGTCGTGTGTTAATAAACCTCGTAGGCAACGCATTCAAGTTCCCTGCAGTCAGCGAAAGCGGCGAAGTGCAAGCAAACACGGTTACGGTGTCGGCAAGACGAAAAGAAGGCGACCCTCCTGCAGTGGAAATAATAGTCGCAGACACAGGCCGCGGAATACCAGCCGACCAAATAGGCGGGATATTCACTCGAGGCGCCCAAGTAGATGAAGCAGGAGATACGGCTAAGGGCGGTCAAGGACTGGGGTTGGACATATCCAAAAGCCTCATCGAAGCGCACGGGGGAACAATAGGAATAGAAAGCTCGGTCGACCCGCAAGACCACGGAACAAGATTTAAAATCACTCTGCCTGTAAACCCTCAAATAAAAGGAATGGTGTTGGAGTTGACTAAAAAAGTTGCGGCACTAGCCAGAGGGCAAGACTCAATAAGGCAGATGTTCGGCATAGAACTCGAAGTAAAATATCCGGAAACAGAAGTTTTGGCTGGATTAGCACCAACAGACGACAACGAAAGAGCCATATCCGAAGTAATAATCAAGCCACTAATATCCGACAACGGTTTCCTGGGCGTCCAAAAAGGAGGGCGCCTCGCATTCACCCTAACAAACCCCGAAGACGGACCCCTAATTTCAGTCAACTACCGCGGGTGGAACGCAGAGCAAATACCTGACGCAGCATTCAACGACATACTCATAGAAGCAGAAGCCCGACGAGGAGAAACCTCAGGAACACAATACCAACACCCAACAGCGACAGACCGATATGAAAATGCAATAAACCCCCAAACAAGCAGAGAACAACTAATCCGAATACTACGAAACGCAGGAACAACAATAAGAGACTTAGGCGGAACAATCAACGTCGAAAGACAACCAGACGGAGAAACAACCCTAAACTTCAAATTCCCGCCTGTAATCGAATAAAAAACAAAATTAAACCAGGACCTTCGACAGCAACTCCAACAAAATCAAAGCGCTGATGATAGCTATAATCAACTTAGGATCCAACTTGGGCCCGCCTTCGTCAACGTCAAAATAACGAATCAAACCCGCCGAGCCAGCAAGACCCGAACCAGACTGCTTCTTCAAAGAAGGCATAGCAGACACTATAGTAACATACAGTAATATAAATATACCAGCCGACTCCCAAAACTCCCCAAATACCTTCTTCCTACCGCAAGAAAAAAACAGCCCTCACTTTTAAGCATCTCGATGTAAGTAATCACGGAGATGACTCGTGATGCCTCCTTCTAAATTATCGGCGAAACACCCCGAAAGGACAATACCCCCGTTTGCGACCGCACTCATCGTCGGTCTACTACTTGCCGCAGGAGGAAGCGGCGCACAGGCAAAAGCCTCAGGCCAAGGCTCATCCGCATTAGGATTCGGATATGGCCCACTAAACGGCACCATAACCTCAGTCACCGGCCCCAGCTTCCTCAGGACCGGCGAAACCTTACTGGTGAACGTCGCAGCAACCCAAGACGATACGCCAGTTCAAATCCGCTTCTACCTCCCAGCAGGAGGATTAGCCGGCAACCCCCCAGTAGAAACAGTATCACTCAACACCTCCTCAACGCTCTCCTACACGGGAGACAACTTCACGTCCGCAGGAACATGGACTATGGAGTTGGATGACGGCGCCAAAAACATCACGCACGAATTCACAATCATAGAAGACTACTACATGCGCATACTCCTATTGGAAACCAACCCAGACGGAGCAGCCCGCACAATAACAATAAACACAAACGACACATGGAACGTTGCCGCAGGATTCCCCGTAGGCGGAGAAAACACAACCCTAAGCGGCACACTACACAACGGAAGCATAAGCGAAGCATCGTTCGGCTGCGACCTAGACGGCGACGGCGAAACCACAGGAACACTCTACGTATGGGTCGGAGACCCAACAGCACCCGGAGAATACAACAAAGCCTACTTCGACAACGACCCAATATTAAACGAAACATCAGACGCAACAACCAAACTACGCCGCACAATAGACGACACCGCAGTCCGCTGCCAAAACCTAAACGAAACAGCACCATACCGGATAGCCCACATATGGAACAACGGCGTAGTACTGGCGATGCCACCCGGCCCAGGAGACCGCCCCTACACCACCGGAGACAACATAACCCTCGCAGTGTTCACACAAAGCGGAGCCCCAACATCAACAAACATAACAAGCCTCATACTCCGCCTACAACAACCAAACGGAAGCTACCAAGAAACCGACGTCAAAAACGACACACACATAGAAGACCAAACAGGAGCAGACGGACTATCAAACGAAGCAGTACTCCAAACAGGAACATACGCCGCAGGAAGCTACACCCTAATCGCAAACAACCTCGCAGCAGAAACATTCAACCTACAACCATCCTGGAACGCAATGCTACTTGTCGGAGACCCACTAATGCGCCGCGACCGATTCGACTTCCAAATCAACTCCCCCCTCGCAGCAGGACTAACCACAGACGCCGACAACATAACAACAATAACATTCGACATATACAACCCATCATCAATCCTCACCCAAACATGGACATACAACGGCACAGACGCAGACGGCCTATTCTGGAGCAACTCCACAAACCAATACATAATAGGGCTCACAACAAACCTTACCCCCCTGTTCAGTCTGAACAGCACAGGCCGCTGGGATGTGGTTGTTACTCTCGTGAACGACGGCGTTGAAGAGCGAGTAATCGGGCGTTCAATCACCGTCAAATCATTTGAGCTCCAGATGCAGCCTATCCGGTTCCTCCCGGGTAACCCTGAACCCGACTTCGGAGCGTTTCCGCCAAACGCGGAAGGATTCATAACTCTGCTTGCCACAAACTTCGGGGTCAAAGGCGACATAGCCAAAAACCTGGATCCTCAAGACCTCCTGCCCATAGACGAAAACGTGAGCGACGACGTAAACGTCTGCAACCAATCCCTAATCAGCCTTGAAATAACGGACTCTTCAGGGACTTTGCTTGCAAACTACAGCTCAGCACCCGGAATCATAGGCGGCTTCGACAACGTCAAACAGACGGTCGACTCCAAAGCCCCCACAGCGCTAATCCCCCAGCCGTTTGAAAGCCAATGCATGGCGTGGCTGCCTTGGGCGCCAGCGACACCCGGAGAATACGCCCTTCACGCCACACTAAACCTAAACGGAGAAACAACAGAAGCACGCTCAAAACTGCTAATACAAAACCTAGAAACATACGCGCAACCATGGGACCTAACGTCAAACACATTCCGCCCGCAATTCCCCCCCTCATCAAACGTCACCCTCAAAATAACAGTAAAAGACCTACAGACCGGAAACGAAGTATCCCCCGAAAACATCCAAAACATCGAACCGCAAGAACTATTCGCCCAAGGAACAAACATACTCGACGCAGTCACAGCATGGGGCTGGCAAACAACCACAATAGGACAAGAAAACACAACCATCCTCTGGATACAACTACCAAACACAACAACAAGCTTCCACTCCCTAAGATACCGCATCACAACAACAATAAACTCCACCCCCACAACCGGCATAGGAGGCGGAGGATTTGAAATCAAAAGATACGACATACGCGGATACCCCAACTCAAACGCCGGATTCGACTACTTCGCACCCGGAGACAGCATAAACCTAACCATAGAAGTCAGAGGCCCACGCGGCCCAGCAAGCAACGTAGACGTATACATACAAGAAATACGCCACCAAAGAACCAGCAGAACATTCAACTACACCGCAATAAGAGCAACAACAGGAAGCGACGGCCGCGCCAACGTAACAATAGACCCCACAGAAAACCTGACCGTAGGAGAATACGACGTATCCATCCGCGTAAGAGACGCCGACGGAAACATTGACTACGGACGAGGATTCTTCAAAATACAAGACTTCTACCTGACCGTATTCGCAGTAGAACGAACCGGAGGCAACTGCACACCCCTAAACGCAGGAGGCAAAGACGGAGGCGGCGGCCCCATAAAGGTGGTGGGAAGCCAGGCGTTCGCCATAGTAGGATTCGAAGCCGGAGGAGGCATAGTACAAGCCACACCCCGCCTAGACCAGTCCCAGCTGTTCCAGTTCACAAACCTCAACGGCGAACCCGTATTCCGGTCGCTCACTCCCAACATAACAAACGTAGCGTGGTGCTTAATCCCGCAGTACGGGAACGTCAACGTCAGCTCATTCATACTGCAAGCCGCATCGTTAGGTGGAGAATACGATATTGAGGCTGTCGGCGAAGACGCGCAAGGCAGGATGGCGTCAGGATTCAACCACTTCTCAGTCTCCCCATTCAACATAGACGTGGAATTCCTTCTTAGAGGAGAACCAGTGTTCTCGCCAGGCGAATCACTGCGCTTCCGCGTAAGCGCAGACCCATCGTCAAACGTAACAGACGCGTCGCTGGTGCGCCTGCTCAAGATGGGCGGCGGAGGAAAAGAAGGCGACCAAACAATACCCCACCCCGAAAACATAATCAACCTCACATGGGAAAACGACGTCAACGCAAGCCGCGTACTAACCGCAACACTATCCAACGCAGGACTAAACAAAGGAGAATACGTACTACAACTACGATTCAACGTCACATTCGGAGACGGACAACCAGGAAACGTAATCTACAGCCAATGGTTCAGCCTAAGATCATTCACATACGGCCTAGCCAACATACTACAGACATGGAGCCAAGACTACAACACAACATCCTCCTACAAACTCTACTACTACGACGAACAAAGAGGCAACAGATTCTACGACCAATACCCAGGAGGCTGCCCATACCCCGTAATAAGCAGCAACTACAGCTGCGGCCTAATAAACAAGACCGGCGTAAGGGCTGAAATACTTCAGGTCAGAAACCACGACGAAGAGGTCGCACTAAACCAATTCTACAGCTACTACAACACATCAGGAAACCTCACCGTACTGCGCGGATTCAACCTAATCGTCGGACCAGTCAGCTGGGAGTCAGTAAGTTCAGCGCGCGTATACGTAGCCCAAAACGACGCCGACCTCACTAACGGAAGCCTGACCCCGCTTTCAGTCGGAGACACAATAACAGACTCCTCAGGCGCAAAGTTCCGCATATCCAAAATACAACGCGACAGCGTCACACTAGCCCCAGTCATATTCGCCAATACCTGGGAACTCCGCGACCTACGCGTAAACACGAGCGGAAACGTAACGCTATCCGGCGTACTGCGCATAGGAACAATAGGCGAAGACTTCGTAGACGTAGACTTCAATCACGACGGCGAAATAGACCGCGGCCAAAACAGAGCAAGCTACGGAATCCCATTCGTACTCATGGACCCGCACACGTCGGGAGTCTACGACACCGCCCTCGTCGACACCAACCTCGACTTAGACTTCACCGCGGAAACTCCGATAATAATAGGCGGCAACGGAGCAAACCTTAACTACGCAGGCAAAACACTCTACCTAATCAAAGGAGACTTCTTCGACGTCCTATTCGCATTCAACGAAAGCGGCAGAGACAACTGGCTTGGGACGCACCGCAAACAAAGCAACATCACAATCCCAATATACAGCCGCACCAGAAACCTAAACATAACCGTCGCAGAAATAGTCAACGACCGCACATTCCAACCGCTAGACCCAAACAACTACACATGGTGGCCTGCAGTTGTCGGAGACGACGGAATGGGCTTCCTCACAGTCAACATAGCAGTGCCCGGAAGCTTCCGAGTCCTATACAGGGCTACAGACCCCAACGGAACAATCACAGAAGTGCCTGAACCCTGGGAGGCACCTTTCCTACAAGTACGCGCATTCGACAGCCGAACAGAACTATTCAAAAACGTAATAAAAATCCCCGCCTTCACAGACTTCAACGCAACAAGCTGCCGGCTAACATGGTGGGAAAGCCGCGGAACCCAAACCGAATGGATAAACACAAACGGCACACTACTCGAACAAATACTCGCCGACCTACCCGAAGCCAACTTCACCGGATACTTAAGCAACGACTTCGGCCCCTCCATGATTTACGACAGCTACACAGCCCTCTACAACCAAAACATCCAACACCTCTTCATAAAAGCCGCCGCAGGCAACTACTCAGGCGCCGCAGCCTACTCCCAAGGAGACGTGGTGCTAACAAGAGAACGGCAATTCCCAGACGGCCAAATACAAGACCCACAGGAAAACATAACATACACATTCAAAGGCATCATATGCCGCCCAGACGGATGCCAGACGGTATTCGAAGCCGCCCAAACAAACACCGCAATAATAACCAAAGGAGCAGGCGCAGCCACAGGATGCGGCGGCCCAACAAACGGCTTATACCAAGTCTGCTACGACACTGGCATACGCAGGGAAGGCGTGAACACCAACGCCTACATGTTCATAAACGACACAGGCGGACTGCCCACAAACCTCTACATAGACGACGACCTCAACCTAAGCACAGCCCAGAAGGCAGTAGCCTTAGACGCATCCGGAATACCAAACGAGACTGGAGTAATCCAAGTTAGAGGCGACGCCAACACCCAAGACTGGTGCGCCCAACAAGGCTGCCCCGGAGGCGAAGCGGAAGTAAACCTGACTATATTCAACGCCACGTGGACCGGCACAATGTATCAAATCACATTCGACCTTCAGACGAAATACAACGACACAATACACTCCAACATAAAAGTCGACCCAAACCAAGGCGCGCTTGTCGGCCCAAGCGGCAGCTACCTGGTTACTTACGCAAGCTGGAGGAACCTTTGGTACGCAATAGACACGACAAACCCAGCAGACCCCGTGTTCTACACGAGCGCCACAAGCAACTTCACAGGTACCTCAGGAAAACACCAAGGCGAAGACATAGGAGTCTACAACAGCTGGCTCAACGACACAATAATCCTAAACGTCCTCTACATAAGCCCACTGGATTACGGCTGGACCACATTCAACCTCGCTGAAGAGAAACAGTATCAGGCGTACTTAGTCACTCTGTCCGAGTCCAACAACACCGAACAGACCGCAAGATTCCTAATAAACGAAACCACCTGCAGAGGATGCGGCGCCGACGAAATGTGGCTCAACCCCGGACAACCAACCCAGGAACGACGCGGAGTCAAAATAACATTCGGAGGAGTAAACGGCGACAACTCAGTAAACGCAAGCGTAACCCTAACAAACGGCATGGTAACCCTAGGCTACAACGTAAGCGGACTACCCGCCGAAACCCAAGACCACTACACAAACGAAAACTACCAAAAACTCCTATGCAAAATAAACGTAAGCGGAACCCTATACAACGCAGTCGCCATAGACGGAAACGAAAGCCAAAGCGACGTAACACTAACATCCATCTACCTATCCAACGACACCATACTCACACCAAACGAAGGCCGCCAGTACGGCAACCTAACCAACTTCGACGGCACCAACTACTACCTAAGCTACCTAAGCCAAAACGACGGCGTAGTCATAGCCCAAAACCCAACCAAAACACTAGGAATACCCCGCTCAGTAAACGGACAATACAAACGCAGCATCGCCCCAGAAACAGCATGGCCCACACCCCTAAACAACAACAGCGGCAGAAACGTAACATTCATCCTCTACGCAGAAGAACGCGGCCAAGACGAACCCGCCCAACAAGGCATGATACGAGGAGACGACGACAGCAACATGATACGATTCGACCGCGAATGCGAAGGAGGCGGGGAAGGAATGAACTGCACAGACCAAAACCCCACATCCGGAAGCCAAACAGACGAAGCAGGACTCATGGCAGAAGCCCAAGGCAACATAGGAACCTGGAACTTCATGAACCTGCCATACAGAAACGCATCAGGCGCGCTATTCACCCAAAGCGGCTACGAAATATGGGACGCAAACACAAGCGAACCCGTACACCTACTAGAAAGATACCAAGGATGGTGGGGCCAATCCCTAACCACAAGAAGCAACCTCACAGTAGGAATACGCGTCAGAGACTTCAACGGACAACCCATATCCGGCACAGTAAACGTCACAGGCATATCAATGTTCGGCGTAATAGGCGGCCGATGGCAGGAAACAGACCTCGCCAACTACAGCGACATAAACGTCTCAGTCCACTACGACGGCATAACAATCGACGACAACCGCCTAGACAGCGACGGCCTAATGTTCCTGCTAATCGCCCTCACAGACAACACAAGCTGGTACGAAGGATTCGGCTACGAAGTCCGCATCCTAATACAAGAAGACGCAGGAGACAGCGAAGAAAGCAGCATCTGGTTCGACTTCAGAGGCAAAGGCGGCGGGGGCGGAGGCGGCGAAGGACCTCAAGTTGAAGCCTGCGAAGGAGTCGCCAACAACACGGTATGCGCATCCAACCCACCCGGACTATGCAGCTGGAACGCCGGACTAAGCACCTGCCAACCCAACCCCAACCCCGTATACTGCCGCGACCTCAAAAACCAAAGCGACTGCACAAACGCCAACCCACCCTGCCTATGGGTCACAGGAACACCCGAAGGCGACAAATGCCTAAGCTGCAACATGATACAAGACGAAAGCTCCTGCAGCCACCTACCCGAATGCAACTGGGACGCCGACAAAAACAAGTGCATGAGAATAGCATTCAGCGGAGGAGGCGGAGGCAACCCAGACGCATGCAACAGCATCATAGTCCAAAACGTATGCGACAACAGCCACGGCCTATGCGCGTGGGACGGCGGACTAAGCGAATGTAACCCAACCGGCGACCCAGTAGACTGCACAACATACGCAACGCAAGGCGCATGCAACGCAGCCGACCCCCCATGCTTCTGGGACCCAGGCCACAACCAATGCGCAAGCTGCAACATAATAACCCAACAAAGCATCTGCGACCAAACACCCGGCCCAGGAGCATTATGCACCTGGTCCTTCGCAGACAACGCCTGCGACAGAGACGCAACCGGAGGAGGACCATAAAATGAACAAAACAACCAAGACGGCTTGGGCGGCGCTAATACTAACCGCCTTCATCGCCCAGACAGCGTACGCGGCCACATACAGCATGAGCATCAGCAACGTAGCTTTCACTGAAACAAGCCCCTACAGCAAAGACCTCTACACTCAAATAGGATTCACCTACTCAAGTCCCTCCGGCGTCTCAGTCACAAACTGCCAAGCAAAAGTCACAAGCATACCCTCCGGATGGGGAGTCCGCGACAACTACGACATAAACTACAAGACACTACCCTCATGCTCTGGCACCGCAACATTCGAAATACAACCCACAACAACAGGAACATACGACGGAAGCGTAATAATCATCGAAGTACGCGGAAGCTCAACAGGCGGCGACACAATAAACCCCGCAACAGGAAGCCCCACAGGAACAATCGAAGTCAAAAACCAGCCTGTGCTCAACCTGGAAATAATAAGCGTCCCCGCAGCAATAAACGGCGGAACCACAGCCGCAGTCCAATACCGCCTCACAAACATAGGAGACGCCCAAACAGCATCCACCAGCAACCTACGCCTCGCCATAACCACAACCCCCTCCAACTCCCTATCCTACCAAGACGGAACAGGAAGCGCAATAATATCGGGCGGAACACTGGCAGCAGGCGCACAAATCACAGGCACACTAAACATACAACCCGCAGCAGGCGCAACAGACAACGGAAACATAACATTCACGCTACGAGCAACAGCAGACAACACCGCGCAAGAAGACACGGGCTCCAGAACAATCCAATGCGTAAACTGCCTGCAAGCAATAACCTACCGCACAATCATGTTCGGAGGATGGAACCTCATAAGCCTTCCAATAGCCACATTCAACTAATGGAAGACGACTCGGCAAAACTCTGGAACCACCGCTTCAAACAAGAAGGCGCAGTATGGGGCATAGAACCAAGCCCCGCCGCAGTCAAAGCCGCAGAATTGTTCAAAAAGAAAAAAGCCTGCGGAATCCTTGAGGTCGGCTGCGCATACGGCCGGGACGTGGAATACTTCCGGCGGGAAGGCTTTGAGGCGGTTGGAATAGACGCCTCCGAGGAGGCGTTGCGTCTGGGAAAAAAACTCTTCCCCAAAGCAGACTTACGATTGGGGTCGCTTCTAAACCTACCATTCAAAGACGCCTCATATGACGCAGTATACGGATTCTTCATATTCCACATATTCACCAGCACCGAAAGGAAAAAGGCGTTCGACGAGATGATGAGGGTGCTTAAGCCCGGGGGACTGCTAGTCCACTCAGTTCCAAGCGAAAAAGACGAAAAATTCGGGCCAAAAGGCACAAGAGGCAGCGAAGGAAAATACTTCACAAAAAAAGAAATAAGGGAAATGCTGGCGGGAATGACTGAAGTCGAAATCACCGAAGACCTAGTAAACCACACACACGGCGGAACACACATACACGCCGACATATACTTCACAGCACAAAAGCCGAATTAATTAACTCCCAACGCAGGTTAATAACAATGCTAGTCAACCAACCCGACCCCATACAACACAAACCCGGCGAAACACCCGCGCCCCCAGAAACCCTCCAGATAGACCCAGTAACCAAACGAATCCTAGACGCACTACCCGACAACAGAGAAGGAATATACGACTTCGGACGAGACATAAGACGCTACTGGCGAGCAAGAACCAACCAATACCCAAACCGCGCTCAAACAATAGCCGAACTAAACCGCAAAGCAACAATACACTTGGACGTCGAATACCGCATAGACATCACGCCAAAAGCAGGCATACCCCCCTTCCGAATGTTCCTAGCCCAAGGAGACCAAGACCTAGCCTGCATAAACTTCACCCCATTCGACACCCAAAAACACCAAATACGCACCGCAGACCCCCAAATAAGCTGGAAAGCCCACCGGCCAATGCAAGAAGAAGAACGCATACTACTTACAAAAACCGCAGAAGCAGCAGCCCAAAAAATAGCGCGCCTACTTACAGGAGAAGCAACGCCCGCACGCACAAGCAACCCCGTATTCACGCAACAAGACGACGACCGCCTAATACAAACAGCCGCAGAAACAATAAACCCCGCAAACACCAACGACCTAATAAACAAAGCATACGACGGAAACAAAGGACAACCCTGGACAATACCCCTCCAAGACGGATACACACTCAAAATAACCCGACCAGCAGACGCAGACACAGGCGACGAACACACAGCCGTATGGGGCGGCGCAGGAATAATGCTAGAAATAACAGACACAAACCCCACACGCACAAAAGGACACGAAACCCAAGTCGCATACCAAACCCTAAACCTAGGAAGCGCCAAAACATGGGAAATACACTACACCCAAACCCAAACACCCTACCAACAACAAGGATGGTCCGCATTCCTAACCCGCACAACAATGGCACTAGCGCAAACAATCGCCAACGCAACCCAAAAAAAAGAAGCACACCTAATACAATCCTACCCCACAAGCCCATACACACTAGCCCGCCTAACACGACTAAAATGGCAACTAGACAACCCACAAGAACAAACAGAAATCACTCGCCTACTAAACGACGCAGACCAAAACCCAGACCAAAAAGACGAAATATACGCCGGCATACTACCCGCAACACTAAGCCTACACCACACAGAATTCTCCAGAACAGGCCTACTACTACCAAGAAAAATACCCCACGAACAAGAAGGAAACCTAATGACCTGGCAAACAAAATAAACGAATCTGCGCCGCCAAAAACAGGGTTTTCATAACGTTAACCCCACAAAAGTGTAACTTCATACATATACATTCTAGCATATCTTTTTTTATAGTTTTTCTGCCCGGTAACTAACAAGGTGGTTGAATATGACCAAAACTGAATCGAAAACGGTAACCATAGGAAAAACAAAATACGACCTAATGAACGAAAGCCGCATGTCGGCGCGAGTATTCGAAGCGGTGGCCGCCCGCGCCTCCCTGATAACGGCAGCATTAGACAACGTAGCACTGGAGAAGCGCGGCGCAGAAGGCGTCAAACCAGCATACAAACACACAGTCTTCTTGGGGAAAAGCGAGGACGGACGCAACCTCCGCGCAGGAGTCGCCGTCTTCCCAAACAGCGTCGTAATCCAAACCCTCAAGGAGGCAGCAGACAAATGATTGAGATAGGCAAAATATACTTGGAAGACAACGGAGCGGGGCGAATTTACGTGCCCCGCGAAGTCATCCTCGCATTAAGCCTAAAACACCGCGACATACTCCGCCTGAAAACAGAAGACGGAGAACTAAAAGCAAAACCGCTGAGGGACCTGGAATGAACCAGAAAACAAACACATACATACTTTTCAACACAACAGTATTCATAACCGCCCTCGCAGTCAAAATAATACTGAAAACATGAACGTCCAACCGAAACCGGGCCGGGAGGAGGACAGTGGGCGCCATCCCCCCATCACCCCGACCCTAAGCCTCACATCCGGAGTCCGCGGGAGGACAACCAGAAACCAAAGAGGCCTAAAAAATACCTCACACTACAACCATAAATACGCCATCCTATTGGGTTTAACGTTTATTGTATTTTTTTGTTTGTTTTCTCTTGGCGTGTACGAGTTGTTTTTTTCTGAGTATGTTCGTTTGGGTGGTGTTGATGTGGTTGAGGGGGGTGGTGTGGTGTCTTTTGTTGTGGAAGATCGGGTTTGGAGTCAGCGTTTTGATTTTCCGTGGGAGGTGTGGGTTAATGGGCGTCAGGTGGGTTTGATGCCTAATAACGTGGAGTATCCGGGGTTGCAGGCGGAGCATGATACAATCAACATAAATATTGTGTATTTGCGGAAGGTTCATTATCTGCTTAGGGTATCAGATTTCAATTTCACTTACCCTCTTACAGTGGAAGTCAAGTATAAAGGAAAATCTGTAGGACAAAAAACAGTAAACTACGGGCCAGACATAAACCCGTACCCGCAATGCCAGGCGGAAGGAAAAACTAGCGGTGTTATATTGCGGCAGTCTGAGGGTCAGTATGTTCTTGATGGGCGGCCTATGGAGGTGTGGACGTTGTCTTTTAATTTGACTGGGGTGGGTATTGATGGTTCTGAGCCTTTTGTTGATGGAGTTTATTGGAGTGAGTATCGTCTTCCTGATTATGTTTCTCCGTCTGATCCTTGTGTGATTCAAACGATTCCTTATCGTCTTGTGTATACTAACGAATCATTGAAAATGCCGATTACACTCACAGTAAAAACTAAAACAGGTAAACCAATAGATTCGGTCACAGTGGGCGCTGTGTCCGAAACAGAAAAAACAACATAAGTCCGCGGGAGGACGATGATGGATACAATGAAAAGTAAATGGCGGGTGGTGGCGGGGTTGTGTTTAGTTTTCTTGATAATTTTGGGTTTGTTTGTTGTTGGTTTTTACTGGTTGTTTTTTGTTGAGTATGTTCGTTTTGTTGACCCGCAGGTTCAGGAGGGGGGGCAGATAATTAGTTTTGCGGTGGAGGAGCGTGTGTTGGGTGGCGGGAAAGGTAATGTGCCGTGGGAAGTTTGGATTGACGGTAGAAGGTGGAGTTGTAGTGTTTTTCCGCCCGGCTCCTACTGGGCGACTGGCAAACTTGGAGAAGAGCCTGTGGATTATTGGGCTGTTTGGGGTCAAAGCGTGAGTCTTGAACCGGACATAGTGAACGTAGAATTCTCCAACGTAATCACAACATCATTCCGCATTAGAATCGCAAACACCAGCGTCAAATACCCGATTAACGTGGAATTGCGCGAAGGCGACAAAATCTTAGACAAATTCACACTAAACTACGGGCCCAACGTAAACCCGTACCCGCAGTGCCCCGCAGACGGAAAAATAACAGACGTTAAATTGAAGCGATATAGGGGTTATGCTATTGGTGAAAATGGTAGTGAGTATTCTGTTGTTTTGTTTGCTAATACGTATGGTCGAGGGTTTAGGAATTTGGAGGGCTATCTTGATACTCGCTACTCCTTGATTTCGCCGGCTAATCCGCCTGATAATCCTTGTGACTGGGCGAACTTAACGTACCCAATGAATTATTTTGGGACTCTTCCGTTCACGTTTAATCTCACGTTAAAAACACAGACTGGGCGTTTGATTGACTCGGTTGTTGTGGGCGCAAAGACCGAGGAGGAAATCGAACCCCTGAACTAAATAGTCCGCGGGAGGACACGATGGAACTTAAACTTTGGTTAGCGTTAGCGCTAGCCTTCGGGTCGGCTCTGTGGGCCACGCAGGAAGCAACAGCTTACAGCAGCAATTTTGCTTCGTGGTATGCGGTCGCGGATGCGCCGTGGAGAATACAGCCGGGGGTTGAAGTCCGGCTGAATTTGGCTGCGGTAGTAGTCAGCGACTTAATCAAAAGTAATACTAAAGTACAATTTACGGCATGAACAAAGTAATTTAACTGAAGGGATGGATGCGATGAAACGTTTACGGTGCGGTAGGGTGTTGGCGGTGATTTTAGCGGTGAGTTTAGTTGTTGTTTTATCGTCTTCTGGCTGCTTGGGTGAGTACGTTAAGTTTGGTGATCCGCAAGTGCAAGAGGGGGGTTCAATAATCAGCTACGCGATAGACCAAAGGTATTGGTACAGCAGTGAAGATTTGTCGTTGGAAGTATGGTTAAATGGGCGACGTTGGATTTCTGAAGGATGTCCTCCTGGATCCTACTGGGCGCAAGGCAACCTAGAAAAAGAAGCGGTTGACTACTGGTGTACTCAGTCTTATCCTGAATTGTATGCTGAACACGACACAATTAATGTAAATCTATGGCGACACACAGTCACATCGTACCGGCTTCGCGTCGCCAACACAACACTAACGTATCCAGTTACTGTAGAGTTGCGGGACGGCGATAGAGTGTTGGATAAGTTCACGTTAAACTACGGGCCGGACGTGAATCCGTACCTGGAATGCCCCGCGGAAGGAAAAATAACGGGCGTGAAATTGAAGAGGTATCGGGGGTATGCTATTGGAGAAAATGGTAGTGAGTATTCAGTTGTTTTTTTTGTCAATACGTATGGTCAAGGGTTTAGGCGTTTGGAGGGATACCTCGATTCTCGTTATTACTTGATTTCGCCAGCAAGTCCACCTGATAATCCCTGTGAATGGGCGAACTTAACATACTCTATGAATTACTTTGGAACTCTTCCTTTCAGTTTTAATCTCACTTTAAAAACGCCTTCAGGGAGGTTGATTGACTCGGTTGTCGTGGGCGCAAGAACCGAGGAGGAAATCGAACCCCTGAACTAAAGAAAGTCCGCGGGAGGACACCTAAATGAAGGAACAAACTTGGTTAGCGTTAGCGCTAGCCTTCGGACTGGCTGTGGGGGCCGCGCAGAATGCGACAGCATACAACAGCAACTTTGCGTTGGGTGCGGGAGTCTGGTCGGGTTCGGCTGCTTTAGTTAGCGGCTTAATCAAAAGCAATACTAAATAAACTGAAGGGATAGATGCGATGAAACAATTACGTGGTGGCAAGGAATTGACGGCGGTCTTGACGGTAAGCTTGGTTGTTGTTCTAGCATCTTCTGGTTGTTTGGGTGAATACGTAAAGTTCGGTGATCCTCAAGTACAGGAAGGAGGCGCAATAATTAGTTTTGCTGTGGGGGAGGGTGTGCTTGGAGCTAGTCATGGTAAAGTACCCTACGAAATATGGATTAATGGTCTGCAGTTTAAGTTGCGTGGTTTACCGTATGGTTCAAATTGGGCGTCTGGTTTTATTGGGGATGAGTCGATTCAATATTGGGGCTTACGTTCAGAAACCCTTAGTTTAAAGCCTGACGTAGTCAACGTAGAATTCTCTAATACAATCACCACTTCTTATCGCATTCGCGTCGCCAACACCAGCCTCACGTATCCGATTACTGTGGAGTTGCGAGACGGCGACAAAGTTTTGGACAAGTTCACAGTAAACTACGGGCCCAATGTGGATCCCTACTCACAGTGTCCGGCGGAAGGGAAAATAACGAGTGTAGTAGTGCGGCGTTATCCTGCTTATGAATTACAGGGCGACGAAAAGGTTTATTCTCACGTTTTTGCGGTGAATGTGACGGGGCGAGGGTTTCAGACTCTAGAGGCGTATGTGAATGATTCTCTTTGGAATATTAATAGGGCGGGCGGGCCGGATGATCCATGTGCATTAGCAACAGTACCCTATTCTATCCAGTATTCAAGCAGACATCCTTTCAATATCACACTCAAACTTAAAACAAACACTGGGAAGTATATTGATTCGACCACTGTGGGCACGGTGGATGACGTAGAGATACTACACCAGTTTGTTTAGTCCGCGGGAGGACGCAAATGAAGGAACAAAATTGGTTAGCTTTAGCGCTAGCCTTCGGGTCGGCTCTGTGGGCCACGCAGGAAGCAACAGCTTACAGCAGCAATTTTGCTTCGTGGTATGCGGTCGCGGATGCGCCGTGGAGAATACAACCCAACGTAGAATTAATGCCAGTCAGCATCGTAGTTAAAACGTCAAGCGAATTCGGAAGAACTGAGTTCCTTAACCTAACTTCCATTTCAGTGTTTGATGCAAACAACAACGGCACACAACTTCTACTTTATGACGGAAACGGAAACCTTCTATCGACTTTCCTCAACGGCGTTCTCCCGGCGTTTATTCAACAAAGAACGTGGATGACGACCGTATACGTTAAACGTTCAGAGCTAAAATTAGACAATACCTTAGGCATCTATTCTTTCACAGTCATCTTATCCGGTCAGTCCCGTATAGGAACTTTGAGTGGTAACGGCTCCATAATCAACGGAACCCTTGCAACACTATGGAACAATGTTGAAGAGCATTATCCCCTTTCTGTTCACTACGGAAATGGGATACCCTCAATTCCCGGCTACATCTGCGGCGATACGCACTTCCATACTATATACACCGACAACTACGCCGAAGTGGGGAATACTATAAACGCTTCAGCTGAAGCCGCGCAACTTATAGGGTTAGACTGGTTTGCCGTTACAGACCACAGCTTCGACCTCGACAGTCAAAATCCGCCGGAACTCGGTAAATGGGGGAATCTCAAGCAGGAATGCGCCGCCGTCAACGGCAAGGGCGGCGTAAGATGCCTCGTTGGAGAGGAAATCAGCGCGGAAAACAGCGCAGGAAAGTATGTTCATCTACTTGGCTACCGGATGGAAAACTACACAGAAGCAATATACGGAGACGGCGACAGCTTTGGAGAAAAAAATTGTATTCCAGACGAACATGGAACATTCAATCAAACATGCACTCTACCCCTCTACCTACTGCTATCAAGCCTGAAGCAAAGCGGCGCATTCTCCTACTACGCACACCCACTGGAATTTAGGCAATCTTCGCCAACTAATAACAGCTCAGATCTGTTTCTAATTAGCGGGCGATTGGGTCCTATATACGCGCGACTCGCGGGAATCAACAAATCCGCAGCAGACATGTGGATTGCGTCGATGCCATATACGTTCCTCAACGACGGCGAACTAAACATAGGAGATTATGTATCCGAAGACTACACCCTCCCTAACTATGCGGGAATCCAACTCTGGAACGGTCGCACAACTGAAAACGTAAAAAGCCGCGACCTCGTCCTCGAAAAATGGCGCACCCTCCTAACTGAAAATCTCAGCCGCCACATCAATGCAATAGGTGGGACGGACTCACACGGAGACTTCAACATTCTACGGCGAAGAATAATCACTGGAGAAAGCAGCGACAACACATCCTCTTTCGGTCGCGTCCGCACCTGCTGTCGTGCCGCAAACAACCCGTCGAGCATATACGACGCGCTCCAGAATGGCCGATGTTATATGACAGACGGACCGGCAGTCACATTGACGGCAGATGGCGTGGGGATGGGAGACACATTAAACATACCAAACGGCAGAACACCAACGGTTGTACTTACGTGGAATACTACGGCAGAGTTTGGGAACGTGAGTAGTATCACTGTATTCAAAGGAAAAAAGAGGGAGTTAGATGCTCTTCCAGTTGAAGAAATTGTATGGCAAGAATATCAGAATATACCTCTACAAGGGAGTAAAGTGTTGCCATTTTCATTGTCAACTAATGAGTCATATTATCTTCGTGTTGTTTTGGTTGGGGGTGGTGGTTTTGTTGCGTTTAGTAATCCTGTTTGGGTGAATGTTTCTGTTGCTCCTTTTTTTGAGGCTGTTGATTTGGAGTTGACGGCGCAGGCGCGGGGAACATACGCTATACCTGAAGGATACAATCCGGAAGACGGCAACGTAAACCCCGGCGAGGAAGTCGACTTCACGCTGAAAATTGAGAACACGGGGGCAAAGAGCGGAGGAGACGTGAGCGTTGAGGTGTGGACTGCAGGGCCCTGCGTCAGAAAAACATTAGCCCAATACCAACACATAGGCGCAATCACTGCAGGAGACTATGAATACGTCGACGTAAACCACGTAGACGTATACAATCTGACGAACTGTAAGGTAGGCGACGGAGAAAAAGCGCAGTACATAAAACTCAACGTGACAATCGACGACTGGGCGGTGGACGAACACAAAAATAAAATACTTGAAATCCCAGTTCACCCGCCGACGTGGATTGAATTCGACACAATCGAAGACCGCCCACCAACAAACTCATCGCAACCCTACTTCATAGGCCTCAAACTACCCTCAAGTGTCACAAAGGCGCGATTATTCTACAGGTGCCAAGACACAAGCGTAGATGACTTACACAGGACCGGTTGGGTGGATTTGTCCAATTACTGCGTTGGAAGCTGCCCCTACAACTGGAAGACTCCCGCCAACTTCCTGCTCTCAGAGGAATGCGAAGGCAAAAAAGTCTACTGGAGGATTCGCACTTACGATTCATGGTGGGGGTACCAGTGGAGTCCCTACGACGACCCCGGTGGCGGATACAAAATAGGCGACGACGACGTAAGTCCGCCGAACATTACCGTCTTATCCTTTGGAGATGCTGATGCGGGCGGAAACTTTATTATCGCCGCAACATTCAACGATACTAAGGGAATACAGGAGACGCAGGACCTGCCGCGCGTATTGTACCGGTGGAACGCAAGCGACGTGTCGCAAAGCAAATTCGACGGCATAGAAAAACTCGCGAAAGCAGGCGGCTTATGGACGGCGGCAATAGAAGCTCCCGAAGCCCATGAAGGCGAGCATCTTTACGTGCGGGTTCAGGCGGCAGACGCAGACAACACGCCAGAATACGCGTTAAGTGCCGTCTCGGACGCGGGCGCAGTCCTGATGAAACCGCCGACGACCCCCGAAATCATTGGTGGATTCGTTGATGGATACAACGTCACGTTAGTGTGGATGCCTTCTTCAGACGGAAGCGGAATAAGCGCCTACGAAATCGAGGAATACGCCAAAAACAAGACGACTTACGCGAGCCAAATACCCCTGCTGCAAACGCAAAACAAATCTTTAGGAAACGTCACATACAGAGTCCGCGCGCAAGACGCAAAAGGCAACTGGGGCGTCTGGAGCCAAAACAAAACAATAGAAATCAAAGACCTGCGAGTAAAGGAATTCGTGATACAATTCAACACTACCGGATGGAAATACATCTCAATCCCGCTGATACCACTAAACACAAGCTTCAAGCCGTTTGGCGACTCATTCTTCAAAAGCCTCCACACAGGAAACGCAACCGACTTCGGACCCGGCTTCGACGGCTCATACGACTTCACAATTGGGCCGATTGCGGATTCTTCCGCGACTCTGGCGTCGTTCAATCCTACTGTTCCCTCGTGGATAAGTCAGGGTTTCAATAAGGTTTCCGAGAAAACCGGCTTCTCATTGTGGGTCAATAAGCCCAGTACGATGAAGGTTTTGGGATATGAGCCAACGACAACGGTGATCAACTTTTCAGCCGCAGGTTGGTATTGGATAGGCTACCCCGGAAAATACGCTCGCCCAATCAAACCTTTCAGAGACTCCGTTTTGTCCTCCTTGCACGACGGCAACGCAACAAACTTCGGACCGGACTTCGACGGAGCATACGACATAATCCAATGGCAGAAAGACGACTGCGGAGTCGGACCCAACTGCTCCGTCACATTCGACCCAAAAAAGCCCCCACAAGAAACACAAAACCTGACTGAACTAACACCCGGCAGAGGATACATAATCCACGTTACTCGACCGTCGGCTTTCATAGTTGACTACAACAAGCAGTATGTCGCGCAGTCGGCTTGCTTGGGGAGCAGTCCGCCTGCGGCAGGAGACTGGCGGATAAACGTGAATACCGTATGCGAAGATCCGTCTATCCCAGTCTTTGGCAAACTTGTTCTCAACAACGTCTTGAGTCTTGACTACGGGACATTGGTTTTCACTTCAACTCAAGACGGCTTGATAGAAGATTATGCGCCGCCGGTTCCGCTAAAGGATCCGGGGGCCGGGGGAATAGGGCTATTCTGAGGTGAACAAAAACGATAGGATAAAAAGTGAAAAACATGAAAAAAAAGCAACTGTGTATTGGACTGGTGTTGGCGGCTTTAGCGGTTTACGCGGCTGCTGAAGGGACGATTACCACCCAAGAGGGCAACCTGTTTTTAAGTCCGGCTGGGGGTAACGTCGTAGTTAACGGTAGTTTAGGTGTGGGAACAATGACTCCCGGCAAGACTGTTGACGTTGTTGGGGATATTGTAGCAAGCAACGGTGGCATGGCTTTTGCGGTGGCTGCAGATTCTTACGGCGGAAACTTGTGGACAAATAACGCGTACAACCGCAGTAATCCAACGTCCGGTTGGGCGCGGACTGTTACCCTTAAGAACGGTAATGTTGGAGTGGGAACAGCATCGCCAAGTCAGAAATTGAGTGTCTCAGGCGGGTGGATTGAGCCTGCCGCAGGTTATGGATTGAACTTCAAGGACAATGCGTGGGGCGGTTCGGGGGACGATGCTTACTTGAAATACTATTCAGAGGGTGGGGAAAACACTAAGTTGGTTCTCGCAAACAACAACGATATGGACGACGACATAAGCTTCATCCAGATGGGGGCGGAACGCCTGACAATATACAACGGCAACGTCGGCGTGGGAACGACAACTCCGGTTTCGCGGTTAGACGTGAACGGGAATGTGACCGTGCGCGGAAACATTGACGCGAGTAACAACACTATCGTGCGAGTCCGGGAATTCCAGATTCTAGACCAGGGAACTGGCCAGTATAGGACGCTGAAGTTAGTCAACGGTCAGATTACGGTGGCATGAAAATGAGGGGGGGCTTGTTGGGTTTAGTTGTGGCGTTGTTGTTATGCTTAATGTACCCTACCCTCACAAGCGCCTCTTTGATTTTCACGGAGGTAATGTACAATCCGGCAGGCTCGGATTCGGGGCGCGAGTGGGTTGAGGTGCTGAATTTCGGCAATGAAAGCGTCAACGTCTCGGCTTGGCGGCTTCTGGAAGGCGGAGTAAAGCACAAGTTGGAGCCGATACAGTACGATACTCTACTTCCCGGAGAATACGCGGTTATTACAGACGACCCGGTGAAGTTCATCACAGACTACCAGCAATACAACGGGATACTGTTAGACTCTAGTTGGGACAGCTTAAGCAACACTGGAGAGCCTCTTGCGCTGGAGGAAAACGGAAGCGTCAAAGCGAATCTTACATACAGAAATTCATGGGGCGGGAACGGAAACAACAAGAGTCTGGAAAAGAAAAATATGTCGGCGGGAGACGAAGAGGAAAACTGGGGCGAATCAAACACGGAGAGCGGCACTCCCGGAAAAAGAAACAGCATAACTCCCGAAGAACAAACGACGCAGAAAACAACAACTACCACCGAAACCACTACCACCACGACGTCGACAGTCGAACCCCCAACAACAATCGAAACCACAACGTCAACCACGGAATCCACGACAACCACACTACCGGACTCGGCCACGACGACTTCTATCGCAGAATCAACGACCACAACGACAGAATCCTCCACTTCCACAATAACCCCCCCCGCAATCGAGTCTACTACAACAACATCAACGGTTTTAGATGAAACGTCGACAACCAAGCCAACCCCAACAATAGAAACAACGACGTCAACAACGGAAACGTCCACCCCAACTTCAACTACCGAATCCACGACGACCACCATACCAAATCCAACAACGACGACTTCCATCCCAGAGCCGGCTACCACAACGACCGAAACGGCAGCCTCCACAAAAGAACCCACTTCGACAACGACAGCAACAGACCCGACAACTCCAACAAAGCCAGAAGAGCACACCACAACAACATCAACACTAATAGAATCCACCACCACCTCAACCGCTGAAATACCCCCCACAACATCCCAACCGGAATCCACAACAACCTCCACAATAGACACGTCCACTACAACCTCAACAACAGAAACCCCAACCACCTCAACCCAAATAGACCCCACGACAACATCAACCCTAACAGAGGATGAACCCGCCACAACATCAACCACCGACTATACAACGACAACAAAAGTCGAATCCACCACAACAACGGAACAGACGGCCATAACCTCAACCACAAGCCTCTCGCAAGAAGCGACAACCACAACTACCGAATCAACAACAACCACAACCTCAACTCAAACAATCACATCAACAACCGCAACGACACCAACAGAAACATCCACAACAGAATCCTTTACAACAACCACATACTCCATAACGACAACAACATCCTCAACTACCGCCACATCCACAACTACCATAACAACCTCCACGATAACATCGTCAACCATAACATCCACAACAACTTCCACAACCTCAACTACGACAACCACAACAACCTTGCTGGACACAACAACGACCACAACCCCAACAATCCCGACAACAACGCAACCCACAACGACGACGTCGACAACACAAACAACCTCCACGACAACAACCACAACCAAAACATCGACCACAACAATTCAGACAACAACCACCTCCTCCACAACTGCCACGTCAACAACAACGACATACACAACCACAACAACTACCGTACAACCCACCACAACCACGTCGATAACATCCACAACTCAACCCACCACGACAATAACAAGCACAACATCAACAACGACAACCCTGCCGATAACTACAACGTCCTCAACTACTACTTCATTACCGTCAACGACATCTACTACCTCCTCAACTACAACATCCTCCACATCAACCACGACCTCAACATCCACCACCACGACCTCCTCAACATCAACTACCTCCGCCACCTCAATAACGTCAACAACAATCTACGCTGACATAGCCTTCAACGAAATCATGTACAACCCACCTGGCGATGACTACCGCACTGAATACATAGAACTCATAAACACCGGCGACAGATACGTAGACCTAACCGGCTGGCGCATTGCAGACGACAAAGGCGAAGATACTCTGGAAATACAAACCGGTTCGTTCCCACTTGTGCCACCTGGCGGCTTTGCCATAATCACAGACAAAGACACGTCGCTCTCCTTCCCACCTTACGTGCCGCACTTCACAACCGAAGACAACTCGCTCACCAACGGCGGACTACCAAACACCGGAAAAACCCTGCGGATTCTCACGCCAGACGGAACACAAACAGACGAAACCACATACAGCCCAGAAGACGGCGGAAACGGGAACAACCGCAGCCTAGAAAAAACAGACGACAACCAGTGGATAGAAAGCGGATTTGAAGGCGGAACTCCCGGACGAAAAAATCACCCAACTGAAACACTCCCTGAAACATCGGTTCAAGACGTGCCTACACCAGTCCACAATGAGACACAAGAAGAAAACCAAGACAGTTCCCCTACCACCACCCCCGAAGTTACAACAGCTACTTCAACCACCCTCCGAGAAGTAAAACCCACGTCAAACGTGTCTAAAAGCGGGGAGAAAAAAACCGTAAAATCCAACGTCACAGAAAAAAAGAACAAATCTACCGTAGATTCAACAGTACCTCTGCCACCGGCACCATCTTACGACGAAGAGGTGAACGCAACTGCGGAAACAGGCGCCGAATATTCGGATTCACCAGTTGACACACCTATTATATCCGGTCGCGCAGTGGGAGGGAACCGACTGCTCACTTCAGGCGTATTAGGCGCTTCTGCACTAGCCTTCCTTGTTTTCGTAGCGTACGCGGGAAGAAAAATAACGAAGACTCCAGTAGCTTCAAATGGTAAGCAAAATATTTTTGAAGGTGTGTTTGAGGCCAGAAAATGTTCTGATGCGTCGGATGACGAACTTCCTTTTTAGTTTTCTTTTAGACTAGGTAGTCTATCATTTGTTCTGATATGTTTTTTGAGAATTCTCCTGTTCTTTCTATGCTTGTGGTTATGTAGCTTAGTTGTACTGTTGTGGGGTTTTTTTGGTGTTGTAGTCTTGTGTGTATTTGTTGGCATTGTGTTTGTAGTTTTTCCATTAGGTCCATGTTTTTTTGTGCTGTGTTGATGTCTTTTTTGAAGAGTGATTCCATGCTTTCGTTTAGTATTGTGATTGCTTGTTTGCTTGCGTTTTTTATGTCTGTTAGGGTTTTTTCGTCTATTTTTTTTTCTTTTATTTCAACGTTGTTTTTGGCGATGATTACTGCGTGGTCTCCTATGTGTTCTAGGTTCATGCTTACTCTGTAGTAGCTGTTGGCGGTCCATGTTGTGGTGTTCATGGTTGTGGCGAGTGTTGTGTCGTTCATTATTAGGTTGAGGTGTCGGGCTATTAGCCAGTGTAGTCTGTTTGTTTCGTTTTCTTGTTTTATGACGTCTTCTGAGAGTTGTTTGTCGTATGTTCCTAGGGAGTTGATTGCGTCTTCATGCATGCCTTTTACGATGAGGTAGAATCTTTTGAGCGTGTTTTCTACGGGCATTTCTTTGGGGTTAAGTAGGTCTTTTATGAGTATGCGGTTCTCGGTTTCTTCGACTATTTCTTGGCCTATTGCGGTTCTTGTGAATGTTCTTATTGCGTTTTTTATGGGTGGTGTGAGTTTTTTTTGTGATTTTATTTCTATGTTGTTGTAGCCTGCGATGTAGCTGCCTATTAGGTAGCGGTATAGGTAGGCGGGGTTGGTTATTGTGTCGGCGTCGAGTTTTTTTGTTTTTTGGGTGTGTTCTGTTGTTGTGTATGGTGTTATTGTTAGTGTTTTGTCTGGTTGTATTACGAGTCCTAGTGTGTCGTTTTTCTTTATGTTGAGTGATTGTATCCATTCTTTTGGGAGTGTTATCATGTAGGATGCTCCTCCGGTGATTTGTACTTTTCTTGTGTCCATAATCAAACCTCTTCTATATACAAATAAAGAGTCTATATATATAAATATATTCTATGTCGGGAAAGTATATATGCCATCCGGAGTAATATAGAATCGATGGTAAGATGAAAGTCGCCAATAAGAAAATTCGCGGGTATGCGGGGGCGGAGTATTACATAACTCCGCCTCCCAGGCGACAGGGAAATAGCGCCATCCGGGCATTGTCCCGTGTAGGAGGTGAACGGGAAAGTGGTCTATGACTGTATACCTTCGGGTATAAAGGGGAATCCCTTTGACGGGCATAAAGAGAAGAAATACGCCTATGACCCATACAATCTGCTTCCGGCCGACTGGAAGAAGGTGGGGTAAGGCGTAGATGTCTGCTTTTTGCTCAGAAGGGGGTTAGGTGGGCGTCCACCGTTTCAATCTGTAGAGTGGGCGTCCACCGAAAAATAAGTTTTTACGCCTGTTTTTCTTGAAGTGCCGCCCAGATTTGTCTAAAGGGTTTTCCGGTGTCTCTGGATGTTTTTATGGCTCTTCCAACTTGAGTAAGTAGTGCCGGGTCTGCCTCAATTTGGTCTAGGACTTTGTGTTCGACGATAATGTGCGCTTCTCTTGCGCCTAGTTCAGATTCTGCGGGGCTTACGGGTTTGCTTAGCCAGCCTTTTTTCTCCCTGTCCTGTTGTATCCTAAGTTCGGCTATGTCGTAAACTGCCTTACCGATGTCTCTGTAGTTGTATGGGGAGTTGGTGCCGGTTCTTCCCACGAAAATGGTTTGAAGCTTTCCATCCACCTGGACGACTCTGTCTTCAATGTTTTCTCCCCCCGTATAATTCGCCGTGTCAAATCCGTAATTTGCAAAACTGTACTCGCCGGTCGGTTTAATAAACTGTAAAGAAAGGCGGTCGCACCGTTCCTCCAAACCGCGCCGCGCATCCTTAAGCCTGTCCAACTGCGCGAGAGGCCTCCTTGCCAGCTCCCTTTCTGCGCCGATTAGATATCCTGTTGGAATCCCGTATTCTCTAAGTTTGCCTGGATCCAACTGCCCTAAAGCCTCATCAAGCTGTTGCATGGCCTGTTGCCCGCGGATTCCGAGCGCGTCCCCCTTCATCTGCTGTACCGCTGGCAATGTCGTCGGATTCGCCATAAAAATACCCCGTTGTACAAGGATAAGAATGCTAGTCGCTACGCAACTGTCGGGGTTTTACTTTTGATTTTGTGCTGTACTATCATCAAGGTTGCGGTCAAGACGAGGAAGAATCCGAGAATCTGTTTTAGCGCGTCTGCGGGAATGTGCGGTGAAACAAAAGTGCCTATGACTGCCCCTAAAGCGGCTGCCGGAACAAGCGTTTTAAGAGCCCCAGAATCCACGTTATTGAATTTTCTGTGGAAGAAAACGCCCGCGCACGCCGTAGGAAGTATAACAAGGAGGGAAATAGTCATGGCGTCCTTAAGGGGCAATCCGAAGAGCATGTTTAACGCAGGTACTACTATTACGCCGCCACCTACCCCAAATAGCGCGGATAATGTGCCTGTTGCCAGGCCCAATGAGACAAGCAGCGGCGGCGTAGTGCTTACTGTGCCGGTGTCTGCTGATACGCTTAGTGCTCCTGCGAGCTTGAGTCCGGTAACAATCAAAAGCAGCGAGAATAATCTTGTTAGGCGGTGTGTGCTTATCTGGTGGACCAGTTGTGCTCCGAACTTTGCGCCAAAAAGGGCGCCTAATGTGATTAATGCGGCAAGGAGAAATTGGAAATGTCCTCCTTGTATCAAATAGTGGGTAAGAAGTGCGACAAGAGTCGTGGGAATAATAGTGGAAAGAGACGTAGAGACTGCTTTTTTCATGTGGTAACCCAAAAGGAAAACAAGCGCAGGCACCAGAATAACCCCCCCTCCAATGCCCAATGTGGCACTCAGGAACCCGCATAAAAGGCCTAAACTAATCAGCTTAAGGGCTTCCACAATACTCATTTCCCTGCTGTAGATAAAAGCTTACTTAGATTAGGCTGCTGCAAACGCGGTCAGAATACTCACTAAGAGTTTACGTCCTGGACGTCCTTTATTGCGCCGTCTAAGCCGTCGTTTAAGTCAACGCCGAGGTCTATTGTTGTGGCGGTCGTACTAACCTCTATCGGTGGTTGAATTACTGTAGTTGTTGTGGCAGACTGCGCCGCTAAAGTGGTTGTGACATACGTCTGCTCTACTGTTGATGGAGCAGTGGTCGTGGATGTCTCGTCTGTTCCCAAGCAGCCTGACAAAGCGACTGCGAATGCCATCATAAGCAGTATAAACGCGGGTTTCATTGTTCGGCCTCCTTTTTGTGGTTTTTGGCTGTTTGTATGATTTCTTGCCATATGTCTCTGACGGTGTGGATGGCTTCTAATAGTCCGTCCAGGTTTTTGGATTGGTTGAACGCGATTTTTTGTTCTTCTATTTGGGCGGTGTATTCATCGGCTTCTGCCGTTGTGAGCAGGCTTTTGTTTTGGAGGGTTTGTATGCGGTCTTCGATGTTTTCAAACCTAAGTAGCACTGCGTCGTAGGCCGCGCGTTTTAGGTCTGCTATGCATTGTCCGCGTTCTTGTTCTGTTTTGTTCATGCATTCTTGTTTGCGCTCTTGGAAGTCTGTGGCGTTTAGTTTTTCTTTTATGCATGATATGCGGTCGTCAGTTAGGTTTTTCTTCCAGCAGTCTTTGGTTTTCTGGTATTTTTGTTCGCATTGAGTCTGGTTTTCTCCTGTTTGCTCGGCGCATTCGCTTTTGTTTGTTTTTTCGTTTACTTGCGTTTTGATGCGGCATCTTATTCGGTCTCCTACTCCAGTTATGTTTGAGCAGTTGATTCCGGTAAATCTGCTTTTGTTTCCTTCATCCTCTCTTATCCGTGCAGATGTTTTGCACTTTAATTCCTCCTTCTTGTCTGTGGTGTTGCCGCAGTCAAACAGGCTGTAGTTCTTAATCTCGTTCCCTTTGTATGGGACGACTTGAGCGTCAGGGCGGTTGTCTTGCCCGTTCTGTCCTGCTCCGGATGCGTTGAAAGCAAACAGGGCCAAGGTGAAAACCATTAATCCTAAATAGATTTTTTTCATGTGAGTGCCTACAAAAACTGTCATCCACTCTTTATGTTCCCCCCTTAAAAAATGCTAAAGAATAAGAATCCGGCCGAAATCAGGTAACTTTTTGAATACTGCCTCTTTTTTAAGCGGTAAAGAAGCAATATACTCTTCATTCTGCCTTTTACACGGTTCTAAGATGACAGTTAAATCAATGCAAATGGTGAAGGGGGAAAAACCTGAGTCTACCCCCGGAGAAGAAATAAAGGTCTGCCCTGAATGCGGCAGCGGAAACTTGTTCACGGACCGCAAGCACGCTGAAATAGTCTGCAAAGCATGCGGCACCGTTATTGAGGAAAATCTTATCGACAGCGGTCCGGAGTGGCGGGCGTTCGATCAGGAGCAGACCGCCAAAAGAAGCCGCACCGGCGGCCCAGTCAAGTTCGCTAAGCTTAACAAAGGTCTTACCACTGAAATCGACCGTTATGATCGCGACATTCGCGGGGGTAACATTCAGCCGGAGAGGAAGGCTCAGTTGTATCGTCTGCGTAAGTGGCAGCGGCGCAGCCGCATGAGCGACAGCGTCCACAGGAACCTTTCTATTGCGCTTCCGGAGTTGGACCGAGTCTGCAGTTTCCTTTCCATAAACAACAACATAAAGGAGGAGTGCGCCATGATTTACCGCAAAGCCGTCAATCAGGGGCTGACGCGGGGGCGCAGCATAGAGAGTGTTGTTGCCGCAATCGTATATTTCGTAACCCGGAAGCACGGGCAGCCTAAGACGCTGGACGAGCTTTCCGAGGCGACCGGCAAAAGCAAGAAGGACATCGGAAAAAGTTACCGCTTCTGCTGCCGCAAACTCGGCCTTAAGATGCCTGTTGCGACTCCCATGGATTATGTTCCTAAGTTCGCTAGCGAGTTGGGAATAAGCGGGGAGACTGAGGCGAAGGCTATGGAAATAATTCAGCGGGCCCGCGAGAAGGGTATTACGTCGGGCCGCGGTCCTACTGGTGTTGCGGCTGCTGCTATTTATTTGGCTGGGAAGCTTACTCGTGAGCGTTACACTCAGAAGGAGATTGCTGAGAAGCTGTCGGGTGTGACCGAGATTACTATCCGCAATAGGTATGAGGAGCTTACGCGGGAATTAGGTTACGAAGTTTAGGACCGCTGATATGGCGTCATATTTGAGTTTCAAGGCGGCAATCATACTATTCTCCGTCTTTCTCCTTCTTCTGCCTGTTTCAGCGGATGATGTGGGGCAGCCGGAGTACAACGTCACGTTGGTTGTTTTCGGGCGCACAAGTTGCCCTCACTGTCAGGCGGAGAAAGAGTTCATGTCTGAACTTTTAGTCCGTTATCCTCAGGTCACGTTTGATTATTACGACTTAGAGACGAATCCTGAATTTGTGCCTCTGCTTCTGAATTTCACGGACGCATACGGCGAGAAACCCGGCGGAGTGCCGGCAAACTTCATAGGCGACACATACTTTGCCGGCTACGGCAACACGTTTGTTTCAGGGCAGAGAATTGAAAACAAAGTAAAATTCTGCATAAAATACGGCTGCCTCAGCCCATACCTCAAACTTACTAATTCCTCCATGAAACTGGAGTTGGTTCAGCCGGAAAACGTTTCAAACATCATGCTGGTTCCTGGCCTTGGCGAAGTAGACCCTCTCACAGTCAGCTTGCCCGCCTTCACAATGGCCGTCGGCCTTTTGGACGGATTTAACCCCTGCGCTATGTGGGTGTTGACTTTCCTTCTTGCGCTTTTAGTGTACACAAGAAGCCGAAGAAAGATGTTCCTCGTAGGCGGGATATTCATTTTGGCTTCCGGCATAAGCTACTTCCTGTTTATGGCCGCGTGGCTTAATTTATTCCTGTTTGTGGGCTACGCAACCCCGACCCGCGTTGCAATAGGAGCGTTCGCGGTGGCAGCAGGCCTCATAAACCTTAAGGACGTGTTTTGGTTCAAGAAGGGTCCGTCGCTTACGATACCTGAAAGCGTCAAACCAGGCATATTCAAGCGGATGCGCAGTATAGTCCACGAGGGAGCGTTGCCTGCGACAATCGCCGGCACAATAGTTTTGGCGTTCGCCGTCAACCTAGTGGAGCTTGCGTGCACGGCCGGGTTTCCCGCCATTTACACTAGAGTATTGACTTTAAACAACCTCTCCGCTCCAATGTACTACGCTTACTTGAGCCTATACATCTTCTTCTACATGCTGGATGACCTTCTCGTCTTTAGCATAGCGGTATATACGTTGCGCAGCCGCAAACTAGATGCGAAAGAAGGAAAAATAGGAAAACTAATCGGCGGCACACTAATGCTGCTTCTCGGCCTCATACTAATATTCAAGCCGGGCATTCTGATGTTTGGCGGATGACGCTTTTTTTGGTCATTGAATGAATGTTCTTAAAGAGGGGGGATGAATAAGAACGCTAGAAATTGCGTTATGAAATCCAAAGGCGACTAAGATGCTTACGTCTTCATTGTTCTGCGGTGGTGTGGCGTTCTCCCTCGTCGGCTCTCTGTTGCCGCTTCTTTTTTCTTTGCGTCTGGGCAGGTCTGTTAGGCGGATTTCTTTTCTGCTTACTGTAGTATCGTCCCTTCTGTTTCTATCCTTCTCTTCGGCAACAATATATGCGAATCAGGAGACTTATTTCGCCGCTTATTCCCTTGCGCCGTCGCTGGCGTTGTCATTCGCAGTAGACCGGCTTGCCTCATTCTTCATCCTCGTAATATCCGTAGTCTCGCTGGCGGTGGCGGTATACTCCATCCAGTATGTGGAACACGGCAGGCACGTGCGCCGCAAAAACGTGCTGGCCTCCCTAATGAACGTTTTCATACTCTCCATGGTCCTCGTAGTGGCGTCAGAAAACACCTTTTCATTCCTATTCTTCTGGGAGCTCATGTCGCTTTCATCCTTCTTCCTTGTGATGTTCGAGTACGAGAAGCCGGAAACAAGAAAAGCAGGAATATTCTACTTCGCAATGACGCAGTTAAGCACAGTCTTCCTAATAATCGCATTCTCCCTGCTATACCGCGCAAGCGGATCACTTAGCATAACGGCCGTTGAAATCGCGACTGGGTCTGCGGCCGCCGTATTCTTGGCGTTGCTTGTGGGATTCGGGATTAAAGCGGGAGTCATACCTTTCCACAAGTGGTTGCCTTACGCGCACCCCGCCAGCCCCTCAAACATATCCGCCTTAATGTCCGGCGTAATGATAAAGGTGGCGATATACGGTCTGATGCGGTTCGTCCTATATGTCCTGCCGCCCAACCCCTGGTGGGGCATCATCATCTTAGTCGTAGGTACTACGTCCGCCATTTTGGGCGTGATATACGCCCTCAAGGAGCATGATATCAAGCGGCTTCTTGCGTACCACAGCATAGAGAACGTCGGCATAATTCTTATAGGATTTGGTTTGTATCCTATCTTCCTGCATTACGGGCTTGCGGACCTGGCGTTCCTCAGCCTCATAGGCGCCCTATTCCACACCCTCAATCACGCGCTGTTCAAGAGCCTCCTGTTCCTCACTGCGGGTTCGGTCGTAAGCGCAGTAAAGACGCAGAACATAGAGGAAATGGGAGGCTTGATTAAGCGTATGCCGTATACTGCGTTATTCTTCCTTGTGGGTGCGGTGTCCATATCGGCGTTGCCTCCTTTCAATGGATTTGTAAGCGAATTGATGATATTCCAGGTGCTTCTTCAGTCTTACGCGCTGCAGAACCACCCGATGCTTCAGTTGTCGCTGATGATGTGCCTCTCCGTTTTCGCATTAACCAGCGCGCTTGCTGCCGCGTGTTTCGTTAAGGCGTTCGGTGTCATGTTCCTTGCGGTTCCGAGGTCTGAGGAGGCGCAGAAGTCGAAGGAGGTGCCGTTTCTGATGTTGGTTGGTCCTGGTTTTCTTGCCTTTTTGTGCGTTTTTCTCGGTGTCTTTTCCGCGCCGCTTTTGTCGTGGTTAGGTTATCCGCTTCTTATCCCGAATCTTCTTTTGGTTGGTTTGCTTTTGCTTTTGGTTTATGCGGCAGTGTATATTGCGGTCTTTACGTTGTCCGTTCGCAGAAGTCGTGTTAGCGAGACGTGGGGGTGCGGGCTGCTTTCGCAGAACAGTAAGATGGAGTATACGGCGTCAGGGTTTTCCGAGCCTATTGTCACCATATTCAAGCCTGTTTACCAGACTAAGAAAGTCAGTGATAGGACGTTCTTCGATAATAAGCAGGTTATTTTCAAGGGGGGATATGCAGAGATTCACCTGATGAAGTTTTTTGAGGAGTACCTTTACATGCCTGTTGCTAAGATGGCGGGCGGCATTTCGCGTTCGGTTTCGGCGCTGCAGAACGGCAACCTCGATTCGTACATTAACTACGGCTTCATAGCGGTCGTGGCGTTACTGGTTCTTTTGGGGTGGTACCTGTGACCGGCTCCTTCGTACTATACTGTATAGTGAACGTGGCGGTGGCTTTATTGGTTTCTCCGCTGTTCATGGGGCTCATAAAGAAGGTCAAGGCGTACGCCCAAAGGCGCAGGGGTCCGCCGCTTCTTCAGCAGTACTATAGCATTGCGAAATTGATGAGGAAAGAGCGGGTGTACTCCTCAAACGCGTCGTGGATTATGCGGGCAACACCTTACGTTAGCATAATAGCGATGGTAGTTGCCGCACTTTTCGTGCCCCTCGCTTTCGTTCCTTCGCCTGTCGACGGCATAGGAAACGTCATACTGTTCCTGTACCTGCTGGCGCTCGCGCGGTTTTTCATGGCTCTTGCGGGTTTGGACGCAGGAAGCACATTCGGGGGGATGGGAAGCTCACGGGAGATGAGCATCTCCGCGGTAATAGAGCCGATTACCGTCATGGTTTTCACCGCGCTTGCGTTCATACTGCATACCACCAACTTCCATGAGATGTTTAGGGCGACGGCAGGAACCGGCTTCTTCATGGACCCCGCATTTATCCTAATCTCTATTCCACTGTTTATCGTCCTAATCACGGAAACTGCGCGGATACCTGTA
Organism: uncultured archaeon; assembly: GCA_902384455.1. GTDB lineage: Archaea > Altiarchaeota > Altiarchaeia > IMC4 > SCGC-AAA252-I15 > CABMCB01. Next base: position 58,384 of record CABMCB010000094.1, on the reverse strand, counting down.
GACAACCCCGAAACACACCTTGAGCTCACCATGATACATGAAGCCATGATTCTGGAACTATCCGGCAGCGACCTTGCTCTCATGGAACTTTCCCACGCAGTAAAACAGACCCTACTAATGGGTATATTCATAAACCTCCTCGTACCATGGGGCCTATCCTCAGATGCGACGCTCGTGGGAATAGCAGTCGGCGCATTAAGCTTCCTTGTTAAGGGCGCTGTGCTTGCGTTCGCCATAGGAGTCGTCGAGTCGTCAATAGCCAAATTGCGCCTATTCAACCTGCCTAACGTGTTCATGACCGCATTCTTCTTTTCAGTCCTCACACTATTCCTGGAGGTCTTCAAATGATCGACCCGCTGCTACTAACAGAATGGATTAAAGTACTTCTAGCACTCACGTTCATCACAGGCGCATTAGTCGTCACCAGACGAGACCTATTCTCGCTAGTCTCCACATATGCCGCACAGTCATTCCTTCTGGTGCTTGCGGCCGTATTCCTTTACCTGTTGGATGGAAGTTCGGTTCTTCTGTACCTTGCCGCTCTAACTCTCATAAGCAAGGTCATACTGATTCCGTACGTAATGCGCAGCATTCAGAGGGAGATGCGCATAAAACGGGACCTTGAGTTTCATTATTTCACTCCTGCGCGCTCTTTGGTTGCCACCATAATACTCATCCTGCTGGTCTATACGGCTTTTTCCGAGATCATCCGTGAACTGGCCTTAAGCAACCTATTTTACCTTGGCGCAGTATTCGGCGTCTCGCTTACGTTAATGGGCATGATGGTGGCTGTCAGCCGCAAGAAGCTTGTCACCAAAATCATCGGGTACTTGGTGATGGAGAACGGCGTCCTACTTTTCAGTTTATTTTTGGCCGAGCTTCCTTTCATCGTGGAGGTTTTGATTATGATTGACCTGTTCATCCTTGTGCTGCTTGCGTTGATACTCACTATAGGCATAGACTCGAGCATCGAGGAATTCCATATGCGGCTTCACCCTTTCCACGGGTGGTCTAAGGAGGAGGATTAAGATGATACTCATATACTACGTGGTTTTCAGTCTGCTGGTCTCCTCGGTAGTGTCCGTTGCGAGGTCGCACCGGATAATGAACATCCTGACCGTTATGAACGCCGCGGGAGCGATGATAACGGCGATTATCGCCTTCCAAGGAAACCTACCCCTCACTTACCTAGAAAACAAAGACCTCCTAATAGACCACCTAGCCGCTTACGAAATACTGATTGCGGGAACGGTGTTCCTACTTGCGGCCGTGTACCTGAAGGGGTACATAAAGGGGATGATACAGCATCAGGAGCTCGACAAAAGGGACATGCAGGTGTTCTACATCGCATACAACATACTGATGCTGCTGACTGTTCTTGTGTTTTCCTCAAACAATCTGGCGCTCTTTTGGATTTTCGCGGAGCTGACTACATTCGTTTCCGCGCTGCTTATCGCCATCCTCAACTCCACCAAGAACATCGACGCCTCCCTCAAATACATATTTGTAACGTCGATTGCAATGCTCTTCTCGTTCATCGGCATCATACTCTTTTTCGCGCTTACGCAGCACACGCTTGCCGCAGGAACACTAAACCTAAGCGACATCACAGCGCACGCCAAAGAGTTCCCTCCCACACTACTTGCGGCCGCCGCCGTCTTTGTTTTCATAGGGTTTGCCGCCAAATCCGGGATAGCCCCATTCCACACCTGGCTTCCGCACGCCCACTCACGAGCCCCATCTGCGATAAGCGCCGTGCTCTCTGCGGTACTACTCAACATAGGCGTCTACGGGATACTGCGGCTTACGGCCATAGTAAGGCAAACGCCAGCAATAATCCCCTTCACCAAGATACTCCTATTTTTCGGCATGCTCAGCATTTTCATTGCGGCATTCAGCATGCTAACGCAGAGAAACCTCAAGAAACTCATCGCTTTCTCCAGCATAGAACATATGGGCATAATGCTGGTGGGCATAGGCATAGGCACTCCAATAGCCCTATTCTGGGTCCTCTACCACGTCCTAGCTCACGCGCTCACAAAGGCGCTGCTATTCTTCTCAGCGGGAATACTCCACCAGCAGTACCAAAGCAACCGCGTGGAAAAAATGGAGAATGCGCTTAAGCTGCAACCCCTCGCATCATTGGGCATGATGCTTGGCAGCGCCGCAATAGCTGGAATGCCGCCATTCATGATATTCATGTCCAAGCTGTCCATCCTGCTGCAGGCGGGGAACGCATCCACAGGACTCCTGCTTATCCTACTCATACTGCTGGTTGCGGCAGCGTCATCATTCGCCCTTGTGCTCACCAAAATGTTCTCTCAGATAGAGGAGAAAAACGTCGCTTCATCAAAGAAATACCAGGTGCACATAGGCATGGAAATGCCTATTGTAGCATTGCTCATACTCATATTCGTGCTGGGAATATACTTCCCCGCATGGCTTACTTCGTTACTAACGCGCATCGTCGCCGACGTGGGGGTGTAAACAAATGGACGAACTACGAGCAGAACTGAACGGCATATTCGGCAACAAAAAAGCCGAATTGGCCACCGACGGACGCAGCCAAGAAATCGCCATAACCCTCAGCGAAGAAGAGATGGAAGAGACGCTTCCAGCCATCGCTCAAAAAGGCTTCATCCTAATAGCCCTATTCTGCACACAAGAAACCGACACAAAAAAAGGATTCACATTACACTACGTCTTCGAACGACGCCACCAACCACACACCCTCACAATCCAAATACCACTAAAAAACACAACAGCCCAATCAATAGCCGAAACATTCCCCGCCGCCTGCTGGTACGAACGAGAAATCACAGACGGATTCGGCATCAAATTCAAAAACGCATTCGACATCCGCCGCCTATTCCTACACGAAACATACCCCAACGACTTCCACCCCCTACTAAAAACAATCAAAAACGGACCAATAACAACAAACACAAAAAACAACGCAGCCGACGAATACCCCTTCAAACAAGTACACGGAGAAGGAGTATACCAAATACCCGTCGGCCCAGTACACGCAGGCATAATAGAACCAGGCCACTTCAGATTCAGCGTAATAGGCGAAACAATATTCAACCTCGAAATCCGGATGTTCTACAAACACCGAGGCATAGAAAAACTAGCCGAAGGAAAAACACCACAAGAATCCGTCAAAATAGCCCAAGCCATAAGCGGCGACGAAACCGCCGCAAACACAACCGCCTACTGCAACGCCATAGAAAAAATAACCGACACAAACGCACCCGAAAGAGCATGGCACATACGAACAATACTGCTGGAAACAGAACGCATCTACTCCCACCTTGGCGACATGGCCGGAATGATAATAGACGTCGCATACCCAGCAGGCGCAAGCCCCTTCTTCATCCTACGCGAACAAACACTACAACAAAACCAAAAACTAACCGGCTCCCGCTTCCTACGCGACATAATCACAACAGGCGGCCTCACAAAAAACATCCCCGACGAATCGCTCACCGAATTCTCAGACTACCTCGAGGAATTCTCCGGCAAATTCACTGAAGCGGTAAACGCAATCCGCTCATCCACATCAGTCATAGACCGCCTGGAGCGCACGGGCGTAATCAAAAAAGAGCTTATCGAACCCCTTAACATAACCGGACCAGCCGCCCGCGCATCAGGCGCACAAGTAGACACCCGAATAGACCACCCCTACGGCCTCTACCCCAAGCTGCACCTGCAAAAGCGGACGAGGGAAGAAGGCGACGTCCTGTCTAGGTTCGAAGTCAAAGCGGCGGAAATACATGACTCCTCCGCCATAATACAAAAACTAATCTGCAGGATACCCGAAAACAAAGCCATCCACACTACGCTCAAGCCCGCAGACGGCAGCGCACTATCCCTAATAGAAGCGCCAAGAGGCCAAAACCTGCATTGGGTGCGAATAAAAGACGGTCGCATCGACCGCTACAAAGTGCGGACGGCGTCGTTTTGCAACTGGCAGGCCATAGAGCATGCGGTTTTGGGCAACATCGTGCCCGATTTCCCCTTAATCAATAAAAGCCTGAACCTGTCGTACGCGGGAACGGACCTGTGAGGAAAAAACAATGGCGAACCCACTCAAAAACATAGTTACACCAAAGTCGACAAAAAACTTCACGTTCACAGACGAAGAATTTGATGCCGTCGGAATCAAGCTGCGAAAGGAAGTAGACGCCATCTTCGGGAGAAGCCTAGCCCTCCGCGAACTGGACACAGGAAGCGACAACTCCCCTGAAATAGAGCTCGTAAACCTTACAACACCCTACTACGACGTCGAACGGTTCGGCATAACATTCGTCGCCTCCCCGCGGCACGCCGACGTCCTGGTTGTCACAGGCCCCATCACCCATAACATGGCTATTGCCGCCAAAAAAACTTACGATGCGATGCCAAACCCCAAATTCGTAATCGCAGTCGGAGACGACGCATGCGACGGAGGCATATTCAAAGACTCATACGCCGTCCTCGGCGGAGCCGACAAAATACTCCCCGTGGACGCTAAAATACCCGGCAACCCCCCGACTCCGACGGAAATACTCAAAGGCCTTTTGGCGCTTACGGAAACGATAAAGAAGAAAAAATAGTCCCGCCATTTAAATCCCCTCGTTCCAATCCCTAAGCAAGGGTGGTGAAATGGCAAAAAACATTCAAATAACTATTTATGCGACGCCTTCGTGCCCGTGGTGTCATAAAGCACGTGATCTTCTGAAACAGAAGAAAGTCGCCTACAAGGAAGTGGACGTCTCGTCCGACGAAAAAGGGGCGACCGAAATGTTCGAGAAAAGCGGTCAAATGGGCGTCCCCGTACTGGACATAAACGGGAAAATAATAGTAGGATTCGACCGGCAAGCAATAGAAGAAGAACTAGCCGAATGAACGTCGCGGTCATAGGCGCAAGCGCAGACAGGAAAAAATACGGAAACAAAGCAGTACGCGCCTGGATTGCGGCCGGCCATTCTGTATACCCCGTAAACCCCAAAGAAAACGAAATAGAAGGCATACGCTGCTACAAAAGCATATCCGAAATCCCCGTAAACGTAGACGTTGCCACACTATACCTGCCGCCATCCGCCGCCGTATTAGCGCTCGACCAGATAGCGGAAAAAAAAGTAGGCCTAGTGTACGTGAACCCCGGCGTAGAAAGCCCCGAACTATCCGCGAAAGGAAAAACCCTAAAACTACGCCTAATCAACGCATGCAGCATACTCGCAGCAGGACAAGACCCTGAAAAACTGTAGCCTGCAAGCAACCGACCGCATTTTAGCCCAGCCGCAAAATTCATTAACGATGAGCGACGAAGAACAACAACGCCTAGTCCGAATACTAGTCGGATTCGCATTCCTAGCCGCACTCGCATTCATAATACTAAAAAAATACGCACAAGGAGGGCAACCATGAGGCAATACATGCAGGCACAGACAAAAAACCCGCCCTACAACCAAACCCTCACCGAAATAGAAAAAGAACTCAAAAAAGCCTACCTAAACCTAAACCCCCACAACTACCTAAGCGTAAGCCGCCTCAAAAACTCAATGTACTGCCCAAACTACGCAAGATACATCCTAGAAGGACACCGACCAGCCCGCATAGAAACACCAGAAAGCCAAGAAGGAACACGCATACACCAAACACTAGACACCACGCCAAAAGAAGAAGCACCCCCAGAAGAAGCAGCACTAATCAACTCCCTAAACCTCATAAACGCAGCACTAACAAAAGAAACGCCAACACTCACCGAACTACCCTACTTCAGCCCCACCCGCCCCATATGGGGCATACCAGACCTAATCACAATAAACAACGGAAAAATCCAAATCACAGAACGCAAAACAAGAACCAGACTATACGGAGAAGAAGGCCTACCCCACGTCTTCACCGACGACATATACCAACTCCACATACAAAAAAAGCTCATATCAGACATACTTGCGGCCGCCGCATCCTACACGCAAATAGACGTCGTAGACCCATCATACATCACGACCGCCGTAGAGATACGGTTAAGGGGGGAAAACCCGGAAAACAACTCCCCCCAACCCGTAAAGGAAATGCAGGAATCTGAAATAGGGTTAACCGACAATTACGGCGGCGAATCCACAGCAACAATCCGCTTTGGCAATTCTGTCGAAAACGTCCTCACAGTGTACGCTGACGTAGACGCAGACTCCGTCTCGCAAAGATTCGACAAAACATGCGAGGCGCTTCTTTCCAACGGAAAAATAGACGGTCGATGCCTAAGGTGCCCGCAGGCAAAACAACGTTACTGCGGGTTCAACGTTATCTGCAGGAAGCGCAGAAGCAACCCGACGCTTAACGATTTTCTCTAAAGCCGGGGAAAAACGCCTATTTAAGCTCCCCATCAGTAAACTACTATGCGCACTCCATATGGGAGTGTGTTGGCAAAAGGAATAGGTTTGACGGAGCGTTTCTCTTTCTAGAGAATAGTATAAGTCGTCCGTTCTCGCGCCAGTAAAAAAGAAAGAGGTGAGAGCAATGGGTTTCCGAGATGACCGAGGACCGAGAAAGATGTTCGACGTCGTATGTAGCGACTGCGGCATTCAGACTCAGGTCCCATTCCAGCCAACAGCTGGACGACCGGTGTACTGCCGCGAATGTTTCGCCAAGCACCGCCCCCCACGCAGATAAACGCGAGGAGGATAAGGCAAAAAATTAGTTCCCTATTTTTTTATATTTTTCAAATTCAGGGGGATTCCAATCCCCCAGCAAAACAGCGTGATAATACAAAAATCGAATGTGTGTGCCATAAAAAATTAGTTTTATGTTGTGAGACGGTAAAGCATCTATTTTTAATTACCAGTGCTCAATTCATCTCAATTTAACCATCAAAAATCAAGCTAACGAAAGAATGGCTGAAAAGGTACCAACTAAAATGGAAATACTACCAGATTCCGTTGAGACGGAAACAGAAACGCAAATGGAAAACACCGCATCTGCGGCTCCAGCCAAAGGCAAGCGGGGTCGAAAAAGAAAATACACCGCCGAGCCAGAGGAAACGGCTGCCAAAGAATCAACTCCAGTTGAGGAAAAAGCAGTCCAACGCCCAGCTCACAAAAGCGCCGCCAAGGCGAAAAAACACGCGGCAGAACCGTCAGAAGACGATGAAGCCCCCAAAGCCAAGAAAAAAGAGGAGGAATCCGACCCATGGAAAGCAGTCGCAATATTCCTAGTCCTCGTACTTGTCGCAGGAGCCATCGTTTACATGCGCCAAGGAACATCTCCCGCAAACACAATAATACCCACAACAACCATACCTGCAGTCCCAGCAACGACCCCAACACCCTCAACAGGAACATCAACCGCAGGAAGCGCACCAGTGCTAGGCAACGCAAACGCACCCGTGACCATCGTAATATTCACCGACTTCCAATGCCCATACTGCGGCGCCTTCGAAACACAAACATTCCCATCAATCAAAACCAACTACATAGACACAGGAAAAGTAAAACTAGAATTCCACAACTTCCCACTAAGCTTCCACCAATACGCACAAAAAGCGGCAGAAGCCGCTGAATGCGCCAAAGAACAAGGCAAATTCTGGGAATACCACGACAAACTATTCACCAACCAAAACGCACTCGACACCACCTCACTCAAAAAATACGCAGCAGACGTCGGCCTCGACACCGCTAAATTCAACAGCTGCCTCGACACAGGCAAATACGCATCCGCCGTACAAGCAGACGTAGCCGCAGGCACACAAGCAGGCGTCTCAGGAACACCAAGCTTCCTCGTCAACGGCGAACTAGTCGTCGGAGCACAACCCTACACCGCATTCCAGACTGTAATAAACAAAAAACTCGGCGTACAAGACAACGGAACAACAACCACCACCAACGACCCCCCAATCGACTTCATAATAGTCACAGACAGCAACTGCACAACATGCGACCCAAGCCAAGTAATATCAGTCACCAGACAACAAATATTCCCAACAATAAACGTCCGACAAGTAGAATGGAACAGCGCAGAAGGCCAAGCCCTAATACAAAAATACAACATAAACGCCATACCCACATACATATTCGGCCCCAACGTAACCAAAGCAGCCAACTACGCCCAAGTAGCATCCGCGTTAGACCAAATCGCAGGATCCTACCTGATTAAAGCCGGCGCAGCAGGAGGCGCAGGGAGATACCTTCACCCGCCAACAGCCGGAAACAGCCCAGTACTTGGCAGCCCAACCGCAAAAGTGACCATAATAGAATTCAGCGACTTCCAGTGCCCCTACTGCGGCAAGTTCTTCACAGACACATACCCGTCAATCAAGAAAGACTACGTAGACACAGGCAAAGTAAAAATAGCGTTCAAAAACCTGCCCTTAACAAGCCTACACGCAAACGCTGAAAAAGCAGCCGAAGCATCGGAATGCGCCAACGAGCAAGGCAAGTTCTGGGAATACCACGACAAACTATTCGCCAACCAGAACGCACTAGACATAGCGTCACTAAAGAAGTACGCAACAGACCTGGGACTTGACGCAGCCAAATTCAACGACTGCCTAGACACAGCAAAATACGCAAGCACAGTACAGAAAGACACAGCCGACGCCGAAGCAGTAGGAGTATCCGGCACACCGTCATTCTTCGTCGGAGACACGGCACTAAGCGGAGCCCAACCCTACGCAAACTTCAAGCAAGTCATAGACGAACAACTTGCGAAGGCAACATAAAGGCAAACGCAATAAAAAGAAGGAAGGCCCCGCTTTTCAGGGGCCTTCTTCCCCCATTTTTCTATTATCTCTCCTATTTCTAGTTAGCGTACGCTTAATCCCTTTCCCGTGATGCTAGAAGTCATACTCTTCCAAACGGCAGCTTTAAGCCTGCTGATGGTCCTCGCAGCCACTCCGTTCGCTTTTTCAGATTTGCTGGAAGTTTTCGGCGGCCGAATAAGGCAGAAAAAAGTCGTTTATGCGGTGTTGTTTCTTCTTGTTGTTTCTTGTTGGACTAATCTTTCTGTTCCTCTTAGGCATCAAGTGAGTTACGATGAGTGGGAGGATATGGCGGCGGCTGAAACGATGATTGTCCGCCACATATACGGCACCTGTCAAATGGGCGACGTGCACGTATGTCCGGCGTTCAATCTCCCTTATCACCCTCCCGGGCAGGCGATGCTTTTATCCCCCTCCTATATGCTTTGGGGAGAATTCCCTAACGCAGTCTTCATAATCCCCAAGTTAACCGCAATACTAACTCCTCTCGCAGTGGCGTTTTTGGCTTATCTGCTGCTTGGCAGCTTAGTTGGAGCAGTGTTTTCCGGAGTTTTCATCGCTGTTTTGCCGTTGTACCTAACGTACGGTTCATCCACGAACTCGGAGGTTCCCGCATTGTTCTTCATCACCTCCTCGTTCGCATTGGCCTTAGCGTGGAAAAGAAAACCCTCCTACGCCCTTCTGTTCGCGTCTGTCTCATACATGACGTACGCCGTATTCCTCAGGGTGGAAAACGGCCTGGCATTCATACCTCTAATAGCAATTCTCGCTCCAAAACGCAGCGAATTAAAGAATGTTCTGCCGGGAATTATTCCCCCACTACTCATCGTGCCGCTTGCGTTTCAAGCCCTTTTGCACAGCGACGTAAACTCCAACATAGGCTTCACCGTAGAACGGTACATCACCAACTTCACGGGCTTCATAGGATACTTAACCGGCACAAACAACCACAGCCCGCTGCTGCTTCTGCTTTCGGCGGCAGGATTCATAACACTTGCGCAGAAAGGGAAAAAACGCGAACTACTCATCCTACTGCTAATGCTCACACTACCTTTCCTGCTTTACCCTGCATGGTGGATAGACTACAACACACGATACAGCATACGCCGCCTAATCGTCCTATACCCCTCACTCGCCATCACAGCAGGATACGCCCTCAACAAAATACTACCCACGCAATACGAAAAACAAAAAAGAGCAGCCGCAGGATGCATACTCCTAATTACAGCATCCGCATTAACAGGAGGCCTAAACCTTCAAAATCCGTTAGCTGTCTCAACCGATTATTTGACGCTTAGTCCTCCCGTAAACAAGCACCCTAACGACCAGTTCTCGGAGATAATCCATAACCTAACGGTAAACGGCACAATAAACCGCGAATGCTACGTGCTAGCGCCGGGCATAAGCCCCTACATCCTGTCCGGCCTCAAAATGCGTGTGATAGACCAAACGATGGCGACACCTGAAAACCTAAACCTGATTTTGGATAAAATATGCTTATATTACTATCAACCCGACACAAGCCTGCCGAAATACACCGTGTTTCAGGAAAAATACAGGAACACATTCAACAACACCCTAATAGTTGAGGCCTCGTGGGGTCCGCAGTACAAAATACGCTTCTACCGGATATACGGCATACTAACGCAGTTCAACGAAACATACCCCCTAACGTAAACACTCTACCTGAAAGAAAAAGGTTTGCGGGGGACGAGTACCAAACCGCGGGAGGGGACACCCCTCCCCCAGTTTTAGGTTAATCCTGACCCCACCCCGTTCGAGCATTCAAACAAACAGTTTCTTTTTCCATCAACGCAACCGAGACATTCGTCTCGGTGCGCACGAAGACCGACGTCTTCGTTGCGCTTTTTCTTTTCTAAAGAAAAAGGTTTGCGGGGGACGAGGTTCGAACTCGCGTAGGCCTTCGCCACAGGGTCCTAAGCCCTGCCCGTTTGACCACTCCGGCACCCCCGCGTGATGAAGGTTTTTGGCCTTTTTGGGCGTTTGAGTGTCTAATTATAAGGATTTAGCGTATTAAAAATTGTTCGGAGCTGCGGGGGATGAGGTTCCATCACAAGGAACCTCGTGTTGCAGGCCTCCACAACTAGCGAATACAGAACTGCTTGTGCCAAGGCACGCCTATGGTGGGTAACCACAACGGCAAAGGAATGGAAATTGGTTTCGATTTGCCTTTTTGAGGCAAATGTCATGTATGGATGTTTAGGCTCTAAAAGCAGTAAAAACGCTTACTGCGCCTTGCATAACGCGTTTTTCCGGCTTTTCTGGAAGTAGGAAGAATTATACACTGTGTGTAATACTGGCGAGTATTATACACTGTGTGTAATTCTCTCTTTCCTAAACTACCATACCTATTAAAACACATTAAAATAAAAAGCGGTGGAGCCCAAAACGAACAAGTCATAAACGGGTGCGCCCAGACTATATCCGGTAAACCATGTGTTTCAACCAACAACCTAAGTCGCACCAGAGCAAACAGACGCTCCACCACAACAAAGTGTCGGCCTGATGTTGCACCGTGTAAGACGTGTTTTAATGCGTATTTCCCCCCGGGCTATTGGTGTTTCAATAGGTTCTGAGCCGCTTCTGTCCTAGGCGGCTGTAGGCGAGCCAGGATATTAGAGGAGGAATATACATTTTCTGAAAGTCTTTGGTTGGGCTTTGTTTGTTGTTTTGGGCGTTTCTGTTGTAGTTGGTTGTAGATTGAACAGCGGTTTGGCTTTGATTGGCGTTCTAATTGTTTTTGGTTTTAGGTTGCCGTTTCCGGGTTTGGTTCGTTTCCGGGAGTCCTGAAGTATGACTTGATCTTCTCCGGGACTTTTGTCCGGGTTATCGTTTCCCCGTAGGTTCCGTAGTGGGGGAAGGACTCGTAGTTTGTGAGTATGAAGAACCATCCGTCGTATTTCTGTAGTATGCTCAGTTTCAGCTCCAGTTGCTCCTTGGACTTGGGGGACTTGTCCGTCTCTATCTCGACTGCGATGGCTTTACCTTCTGGGGTCTTGAATACTATGTCCGGTTCCTTGGTGAAGTTGTGCGTCAAGTCCCCGGTGTATTTCCTGATTTCGTCGTAGACGAGCTGCCGTAGGATGAAGTGTTCGTCCGATTCTACGGTGGTGTTATTCACAAGATACACCGGCCCGCGTCCTTTGACAAAACTGGGGTCCCGTATTTCCTTGAAGCCGCTCCGTTTGAGTATGTCTATCTGCCCTGGCGTCAACTCGCTTTTCAAGTGGAGTTTTCTTGTTATGTCGAACCGTTTCTTGGGCTCTTCCAAAGTTTCCAGCTTTTGCGGCTGCGTCTTAGGCTCCAGCTTGAGTAGGTCTTCTGGCTTAGTCGTCACTATGTCGTACTCCCTCTTGGAGGCGATGACCTTCAACGGTATGTGGTTGTTGTACGCCATGAGTATCCCTTCGCCGGGTTGGGCGTTCATCAACAGCATGGTTTCGCCGTAGTTGAGCTTGAACGTCTTGGATACGGAGTCGATTACCGAGGGGTCTTGTCTTAGGAGCAGCTTCCAGGCTGTGTTGGCGAGAACGGAGTTTCCGGCCTGTGAACTCAGGAGGTCATTCACCTCCTGAGTTATGAGGATGAAGCTCATGTTGTATTTCCTGCTAGTCTTGACTATCTCAAATATCCGTTCTGCGGCCTGCGGATGCTGTAGGAGCAGCCAAGTTTCGTCTATGACGAATATCTTCCGCTTCATGTCATGCTTCATCTTGTGCATTATGTACTCCAGGATTGTGTACATCATCGCGGGTTTGGCGAGTTTAGGCACCTGGCTTATGTCGAACGTCACCATGCGGTTGTCGAAGTCCAAGTCCGTCTGCTGGTTCAGAAACTTGAGCGACCCTTCGGTGAACATCCTGAGGCGGTTAGTCAACGCCATGGCCGAGGCCCGAGTAAAGTGGTTTTCGTCCGACTCCTTCCCCTTGATCACGGAATAGAGGTCGCTGAACGTGGGCGGCGTGTTGTTCCACGTGTGTTTCTCCTCGGTTATCCCCGCCTCGAGATAGATTCTCCTGAATGCGTCGTCGAGGAGGGCCTGCTGCGGCGAGGTTATGTCCTCAACTATCGTGTGCATCAGCGAATGCAGCGAAGCTATCTTGTCCGCGTAGTCCATGCCCATCATGTCAAAGGGGTTTATGACGGTGTCCGAGTCCTTGGATATCTTGATTGACTGCCCGTGGTAGGCTTCGGTGAGTTTGGTGTACTCGCCCTGTGGGTCTAGGTTTATGACGTTTACGCCCTGCAATAGCTCCCGTATCTCGAATATCTTGACGAAGAAGCTCTTGCCCGCGCCTGACGTAGCCAGGATTAGCCCGTTGGGATTGTTGAGTTCGAACGGGTCTATTATCACGGGGATTTTGTTGTTCGAGTTTACGCCGAACATCACGCCATTATCCTCTATCTTGAGGCCCGACGTGGTGAAGGGGAAGCAGGCGGCCAACGCCGAGGAAGTGATGTTTCTCGTTATCTTGAGTTTGTCTTGCGCGAAAGGCAGGATGCTTTTCAGGCCGTCGAGCATTCGCATCGTCGGTATCTTAGGTACTATCATCACGCTGTTCAACGTCGCATTGACTCTTTTAGTCAGCAGTTCGAGTTCTTCCAGGCTTTCGGCCTTGGGGCTGACGTATATCGATACGTTGAACATCTTTTCCTCGCCCTTCTGGATGACGCGTAGGACGCTTTTGGTGTCCTCGTGCTGGATTTGGAGGGACGTCGGGATTATCTCGCCCTTCTTGGATAGGGTGTTTATGTCGCTTGCCTGCTTTCTAAGTTCCCTGTTGAGTTGGTTCATTACGTTGTTCAGCTCGAGAGGCTCTATGTGTATCGCCATGTCGAAGTTGCCGGACATGGAAACCAGCTTGTCAAGCCAGCCGTCGCTGACGCTTCTTGGGTAGCCGTCCGCAGAAATCAGCCTGTTCCATCTGTCGTTTATCTTGACCTCGCTCATCCGGTTCTGGATGAGGTTGGGGAATATTATCCTGTTCATACGTTGGCCTTCCTCTATCCTCGCCTCCTCCGCGAGCTCCTCGTCAGTCTTTTCCTTAGGCGTCTTCTTCCAGACCATCCTAGTCACCTTTATAGTCCGTGTAGGGACTTGTGCATCCCGCATCCAGCTTAACGCCGTCGTCGAAGAACGAGGCCAAGAACGCCAGAAGGCCTGTGTTGTCCAGTCTCTTTGAGTTGAGCATCGACTTTGAGAGCCACTCGCGGACGACTTCCATCCTCTCCTCAAGCTCCCTGAACGCAAGCGACTCTTTACCCGATCCCCTGATCGTTTTGACGGAAGGGCCTGCGTTTCTCAGGGGCACTGCTATGTAGAATACCCTGTCTGTCACCTTGTTCGTTTGGACGTAGTTTTGGAGAAACTCCTTTAGGCTGTAGGACTCGGCGAGGCCGCCTTCTGCGTTGGCGGACGTCTTGGATTCCATGTTCCTAAGGTACGGGGTCATGTCCAATGTCACCGTCCGCATTATGATCTGTATCCTGAAGCCCAGAGAGTTCAGGAAGTTCATGAAGTTGTGTATCACCGCGTCCTTCTGCTCCTTGGAGAGGATGGAGAAGTTTATGGCCTCTACTTTGAGTACGCCAACGAGGGTGCCGTCTTTGAGCACTATCGCCGAGTCCTTGAGGTACTTTACGCCGAGGAACTGGGAGGCCTCCTTCGTCAGGAACGTTATGTTCTTCGGGGTTCGCAGGTAGGATATGAACTCGATTATCTTCTTGTCGAAGTCGAAGAATCCGAGGAGCACCGCAATGCCCATGAGGACGATTCCGGCGACCGCCCCTATTTCCCACGGAATCTTGTCTTGCGACAGTATCAGGACCGCCGCCATGCCGAATATCGCCCCGTAGATGAACTGCTTTAAGGTCATGCCGTAGGCGAATATCTCCTTGTACTTCAATTCCTGCGGTATGTCGTACGCCATCTACTGCTTCCCCCTCGTCCTGAACGTGTCAAGGTGTACGGGCATGGGGACGACGTTTGTTACGACTTCCGTGGCCTTTTGTAGTATCATCCCTGTCAGAGTAGCGAAGCCGTAGGACACTAGAGGCACGAAGAGCATCAGGAGCATCATCGCCATGCCGAACATGGTGTTAAAGACTGAGCTAGTGAAGCTTCCGCCGATGGCGCCGAACATGTCCAGGCAGACCCTGAGGCATAGGACCTCGAAGAACTGGATGAATATGTTGGCGAATATGACGGTGATTATCAGCTTCCCGAACCTTCTCGTCGGCGGGAGATAGTAGAGGAAGATGCCTATAGGGAACAGTACCACGCCGACCAAAACTAATAGCGTCCTCACTATCAATAGGAGGATGACCAGCATCACGATTGAGGTCTGCAAGGAGAGGAGTATGATGAAGGCGGCGGATGCCGCTATGAACCCCTGGATGTTTGGCTGCTTGTAGACGAGCGCAGACAGGCCCACGTTAAGCTGGATGACCGACTCGTACAAGACATAGGACATGTTCACGAGGAGTAGGGAGAGTATCGAGCCGCCGACCCACTTCTTCAGCGTAGACCGCTCATTCTCCCCGACCATCGTTCCCGCCATCAACTTGAGGCCTGCATACGTCAACACCACGAGGTACATCGACGTTATGACGGTCCGCACTATGCTCCAGGCGTCATATGCGGAGTCGAGCGGAGGGTTCCAGACTAGGATATCCAAAACAAGCTGCATGAACGCCGTGAGCAGGGCGTATACTGCGTTGTAGGCTGGCGTATACACCGCCTCGACAAGAGTCTTTCCCAAGTCCCCTATCAAGTCCGCTGAGGCTGTGGAGGTGGCGAACGCTATACTCAGGACAGCTAGAACTAGTTTCCTCATTTATAACCCCCAGAACTTGAGCATCCGATACGCCCCGTAGACCGATATTACGAATACCAGAAAGGCAGGCAGTATCTGAGCCAACAGATCTTTCACCTCGGAGTCTGAAACGGCTATCAAGACCGTCTTGGAGCAACCTAGGTAAACGCCGTCGCCGGGAAACTCGACCTCTACCCTATTGTTTGGATACTCCGCGTTGAAGACGAAGTCCGCCTTGCCATTAGAGTCCGTAGTCTTAGCGTATTGTCTATTCGCGTAGCGAACAAACACCCGTCTGCCCGGAATCTGGGTTCCGTTGTAAGCCAAAGATACGGATATGTTTACTTCGCCGTTGTCGGCGAATATCCTGCCGTTGGTCGAGGCGTCGATTACAGGCTGCTTCCAGTCCGTTGGACAGAGATTTTCGAGCACGTACTGCCGCTTGAACAAGTCTTCGACGATGAGCCTACATATCCTCCTTTGAAGTAGGGCCTTGGTTTCGCCATACGTCAAAGTGAAATCCACGTCTGTAACCACGACCCCGCTCCCGTTTTCTCTGGCTCTTGAAACGTTTGAGAATAGGCCGTACTGCGTTATCCTCGAGAGGCCGTATGTGCTTACCCTCAGGAGGTTGTAGTCGGGTAGGTAGTAGCCGACGTCGTAGGCGTTCCCGGAGTAGGACAGGGAGTTGTTTCCCAGAATGAACGTGAGATTGGAGTAGGGCGCTGCCGTTCTGACAGTCAGCCTTCCTCGGCTGATTTCGGAAACGTCTTGGGCGATGCGCTGAAAGGAAACGTTAGCCTGCGGCTTAAGGTCGAAGAGACCGTAGGCTGCCTTATCGCTTACGACCCCGCTGAACGTCACCACGCCGAAGTAGCGTTCATTGCAGTACCTCAGCCCGGTGTTCGGATCTACGCGCAACCTGAGCTTGTATTTCCTGCACCGCGTGTCCACGTTTAGTTGCGCGTTAAGATTCAATTGAGTTGCCGTGTCAGGAATGCTGTAGCCCTGTATCGCGTTGCTGCCCTGCAACTGCCCGTTGGCGAAGAGGGTGAATCTTCCTGTCGAGCCTGCGTACTCGTATCGCGTGCCTATGCAGCTTGGCCAGCAGTAGTCCGAGGGCGGACAGACTGGCGTGTAGCCGTACTTGGAGAGCACTTGCCCCTGCCTTGACGCGTACGAGGAGTTGATCTCGCTGTCGAATACGGCCTTGTCCAACGCCAGTATCTTCACCCACGCGTCCGTGAACCCCGAACCCTGGGAGAGGACGGTCCCGTTGGGCGGCCCGCTCGTGGAATTGCCGCGAACCAGGTTGTAGCCCCAGACTACTTGGTAGGGCGGCGTGGCTATTGTCAGGTTCATCTGAGGCAGGTTCGTATAGCCGAGTGCTGCCGCCGCCTGGGACAGAAAGACCAAGACTACGAGGGCTCGAAAGTTCATTGATGGGGAAAGACGGGATTTCAGTGAATCCCGTTGACTATCCAATTCACTATGCTCGGAGCCAGCACAACCAGGATGAGGCCTAGTATCGCGGCTCCTGCTATTTCCTTGGCTCTGGCGTGGTTCTCCGTACCTCCGAAGAGGCCGAATATCATGACTAGGCCAGCCCAGCTTAGGGCGAGTACGCAGACTGCGGCGGCTATGAACCGTATGAGGTTTATGACGTTCCAGAGGAACTCGTTTATCGCTATCCCCTGGCTGGGGTCGTTTATGTCCCCCAGACCCGCGACCGCAATCTGCGTCATCACCATCACCGCAAACATCGTGATCCAAAGTTTTTCCTTCATTTCTTACCTCCAACGGGTATCGTGTCAGAGTGGATGAGGTGGTAGTCCTCGCCTTCGCCGTCGCTCACGTATATACCGACGGAAACGACGATGGACTCAGGCGTAGCTTTGACTTCCTCAATGTCATAGAGCTTCCTCCCGTCCGCCTCATCCACAGTGACCTTGACAAGCGCCTTGCCCGATTTCCTCTTAGAGAGTATGCCGTCAAGCCGCGTTTCTATGGCCTTCTCCACCACCTTGCCGTAGTGGTTTATGAACCAGACGTACGGCTCCCCGCCCACTTTGATGAAAACGGCCTTGCGTTTCCCGTAGGGCGTGTCCACGAGCATCTTCCCCATTTCCTCTATCTCCACGATGTATTCGCCCTTCTCGGGCTTCCATACGGTTCTGGTGAAAAGTTTGTTGTCCATTTTGAGGTAACATATGATGCAGTTGGTTCACTTGTGGGTTTCGTCGATGTCCACAGGAAAAATGAAACTTTTCCCATGCTCTCTGAGAGAAGTTCTTTATATCGCGAGAGCGCAATCTATCTCATGAAAGAGCCGACTCACAACGAAGTCGAGGACGAGGCGAGAAAGCGGATAGAGTGCTTCCTTGCGAAGAACAAGAAGGCATCCACAAACCAAGTATCAGAAGGAACTAACCTTGCCTGGGCGACAGTGCAAAAACACATGGACTACTTGGAGTCCATCGGCAGGGTCAACAGCGAACGCCTAGGCAACTCCATAATCTACTTCTTCAACGGAAACGGGAAATGGCAGAAGAGGGTCAGGCTCGACCAAGACCACATCCTGTTCCTGGACACTTTCATATCCCAGTACGGAAAACCCTTCATACGAATCAAAGAAGCCAAGAAGAAGGGAGGCCATTGGGAGAACTTCGGCGACGTCATGATAACCAAAGACAAGATAAGGGAGGTTAAGGAATTCCTAGGGACGGTGGAGAAGAACATAGATGCCTACCGATAGGACTAGCTAAAACGACAAGTCACGGGATAACCAAGAACTTAGACTATGAGTGGGGGTGTCGAAGTGGACTACAAAGTATGCGGTATGATGCTGAAGGGCAGGATAAAGAATCGGATCAACCTTGACAAGCTCTATCAGTTGCTGAACGAGAAGTATTCAGCCGAATACAACCCGGACATAACCAACAGGGTTATAGTCCACCTACCCGACGCCTCGGTGTTGTTCTTCACCTCCGGCACGATACAAATCTACCTCAAAGACCCCTGCAAGAAGGAAGAAACGATAAACGAGGCCAACAAAATAATAGGCCTCATCAACCCCGACTTCTCGGCTGAATTCTAAGGCTTACGGAACACCAGCACGTATTCCTTCAGCCTCTTTATTCCGTGGAAAAAGCCGCGGCATCCGCCTTTGATGTCGTAAAACAACTTCTCCTCAAGGACGAATCCGGCCTCAACCATGTGTTCTATCGTGCCTTTCACCTCCCGCTCGCCGACGACCATCACGCACGGAGCGTCTTTCTTCAAGACCCTGAACATCTCGTTATACGCCTGCTTCATGCCGTCGAAGAACTTCTCCTTGTCTTCGCCGTTGATGAACCCCTTCTTCTCAATCCGCTGGTTCATGAAGACGTAGAACAAATCGAAAGGAGTCGAATAGCTGATGCTCGCTATGTAAGGCGGCGACGTCACAATGCAATCAAACAAGCAGTCATCGAAGAAAAGACGCCTAGAATCCCCCTCCACAGCCATATTATCCGCGACCAGCAACTTCTGATCCCGCTTCAACGTCAACGCCTTCTCGAACCGCCCGGCGAAATCCCTGAAGGCATTGGCGCGAGAGGCCTCGATTATCGCGTACGTCTTCCTCGCCCTCGAAAGAGTGTCATTCTTTGCATAGCTGCAGGCCCTCAAAGTGACGGCATAGACTACCAGCGCCAGGTTCCTGACCTTCTCGTTCCTGCATCCTATGATAACGTCCCTCAACGTAAATAGGTCATCCGCGACCTTGGAGTGAAACCAGTACTTCACCTTATCCAAATCCACCGACAAATCGATGTTTCTGCCGCCGGAGAAAGGCAAACACCCGCTGATCTCCTCAAGCAGCGCCTCGGCATCCGCAAAATCCCGCTCACAGAAAGGACGACACTTGACGTTCGAAATCAAAACCGCCATAGGATTAAAATCCACCCCAATAGCCTTCACATTGTTCTCGGCCGCCACGACGAGCGTGGTCCCAGAGCCGCAAAATGGGTCTAGAATCAGCTTCTTGCCGCCGCAATTCTTCCTCAACGCCGCAGGAGGCAGAAACCTGTCGATAACGTACTTCGGAATCTCATCCGGAAAAGTTGCCAGATAAGGCGAAAAAGAATGGATAACAGCCCGCTTATGCTCAAGACGTATCTTTTGTTCATGTACTTGCATGAACAAATAATATACTCGAGTTAACTTGTGACAGACTATTGCAGTTCTGAATTACCGTTATCTGAAATCCATTCTTCTAAAAATTTTTCAATAAATTTATCAAATAAGGAATCATATCCATAACTAGTTTTCATATCCGTACATCTTTTCGTCTTTATCTTTTTTGGTATTGGTAAATTTTTCAAAAAACGTTCTTCATATCTAATATACCCCCCCCTGAGAAAAGTACCAAACCTTGCAATAAAATATTTTGTAAAATCTGAAACTAGAATATTGAATAACACTTCTACCGGGATATCAATAGATGCCTCTATCGTGATGTTATTAATCGAAGCATTATGAAAGTATCCCTCTTTATCGATAGCAAATTTTGGTTTGTCTTTAGAGGTAAATTTCATAATAATCTTGTTTTTATCGTAATACTCTAAACTTCTCGCTGCAGAGAATAGAAACCACGTGTCTTCAAAATTTGATTTCTTCTTAATGTCTTCTCGTTTTTCCAGTCTACCCCTAAATTCCTTGAAATATGGATAACCAATCGAGTATTTTTTTAGTTCTTTTTCGGAGAGGGAAATGTATCCGTCGCCCTGTTTTTTATATGGAAATACCAAGAACATATTTTCATCAACTATCCTGAAGTCTTCAGATATTCTTTTAACATATTTTTTACATAACTCTTTTTCAATAGTAATCCTCTCCTCTTTCAGTTTAGAAAAACCCTCAATCAAACCCTTCTTGTTTTTACAATCCTCTAAGAGATAGAAATCATCATCTCCGGTACTACTTCCTTCATGGATTTTTGCACCAATAACTTCAGTTAATGGAATATTATCTGTTATTATATTTGGGAGATATTTCTCCTCAAGCTTTGTTAAAAAAATCCAGGGACTTTCATTAAAAAGTACAAATCCCTTATAATCTTGATATAATGAATGATATGAAATATTATCTTCAAATTCATCAGCTGGATAAGAAAAGTTTAATCTACCCGACTTAAGGATAGGTTCAAAATCTTTTTTATACTTAAAATATCGATAATCCAGAATCTTACATTTGCCTCTAGAAAATATCAAAAGGGAATAGTTAGTGATATCTGACCCATAAAATACTTGGTTTGCTCCAAAATCATCTATCTCATACACTCTCCCTTCTAATAGCTTCCTTATGTTTTTACCATACTCTAGCTTTAAAAAATTATTTGGGCAGATATATGAGAACCTACCGTCTTTACTGCATAGTTTTATTGCACCTAGCTCAATGAACGGAACATAATAATCACAATTATTTGTGTATGACAAATACAGCGCCTTAATCGTTGTTTTTTCATATTTAGATGATTGGGTTTGTGCATCGACATAAGGTGGATTTCCAATTACTATATCAAATCCCCCCCTCTTGATAATATCCCCAAAATCTACTCTCCAATGGAATGGTTTTAATTGGTAAAATTCAGTATACGGAATAGGGCGAATATGGTCTTTTTTTAAGCGGTCATTAACATACTCGTAATATCCGGGACTTATACTCGAGTAAATTGCTTTTCGAATAGTTTCGATTATGCCCTTTAAATTTTCAGCCTTAATCCCATGAGATTTCCTATATATCGAGTAGAGAAGTGAATATGCTTCTATATACCGCTCTAATGGATGGGTAGGGTTATTTGAGGTCCATTCATTATCCCCTAATAATGCTCTAGCTTTTTCAATTTTTTGCGTATCTTGATTATTTGAGTATACCCTAAGTCCTTTGAATATTCCCACTATCTCATCTGTTAGTGGGCTCCTTAATGGTATCTGGGCCAATTTTTCATCTATCCATCCAACGAGACTATTCCCTACACGGATGTTATACTCGATGTTGGGTAATGCTTTGATATCTACTACGTCAACATAATCAGCTATCAACCATAACCATAGTCGTAACTTTGATATTTCTGAAGATCCTTGCAGTATATCAACACCATATATGTTTTCTGTTACAATATCAAGTTTAATGTCATAATATCTCTGTTTTATACCCAGCTTTGAATTTATTCTTGCATTAAGATAGAACAAAATTTCGGCCGCATTTATTAAAAAAGCCCCACTACCGCATGCAGGGTCTAATATCTTCAGATTTAATGAAATATTTTTTAATTCTTCTAAATCTGATTTATCCCCAATATCCAAGATATCTTCTATACTCGAATACTTTCCCCCAAATTTTTCAAGGATATATGGGAAAATTGTGTTTCTAGATATATAGTCAGTAATCTCTTCGGGAGTATAATATACTCCCTTCTTCTTCCTTTCACTTATCGACTTTTTACCTGTAGATTCATCTGCAGCATTATTATAACCAATATTCTCCCATTCAACTACACCCCGTTCATAAACATGCCCCAATATCTCGGGAGTTAATACTTTTTCTTCGTCGTGGACAGCTACGGTAATATCGTCCTCTATAATCCAATGATAGTCATTAAGAAAATCTAGGATAGAATTCCAATCTTTATTTGTGAGAGAAATATCTAAATCTAGCTCTAAAACATCTGGGCGAAAAAGGCCACCATTAAGATATGGTACTAAGATAACATTATCACCAATCTTAATGGACTTTCCTTCAACGTCATTGAATAGATGGAATAAATTTTTTAAATTTTTTGTGAATTCGCCATTTTCAAGCAGTATTTTAAATAGAGATTTCCCCCCTATAGCACGACCATCTGAAAATTTTATTATACCCTTATGACACAAAAAATAGATAAAGAAGATTCTATCAAATATTTTTTGAGCAATGAGATATTTTTCTGGAGACTCAAAATCATTCTGTATATGCCTGACAAGAAAATCTCGTTTAAGTCTAAATTTTTCGTAAAAGTCGCCAGAGACATCTCGAGTTTGGAATAACAAATCAAAATCATCATTTATTTTATCTAGTTTGTCGATTTTTGAAATTGAATCACTAGTCCTTTGAGAGTATAGGAAATATCTTCGTTCACCGAAGTTCCTAAAGAATAACAGTTTTTGAGGAAGAATCAAACAACAATGGGTTAATCCTTTATCAATAAGAAAATAATTTTTTATTTCCTTAATAGATTCTTCATTAGATAATTCAATAATTGCTAGTAATCGTCTTTTATCTAACTTAATAAAAAGTGCTGAGGGATATTCTTTGTCAATATACTCAGTTTCAACTTTATAGCCTTTTTCTATTAAAAATTCCTCAAGTTTTTGTCCCCCCCCTAAGATGTCCTGTATCCTCATCTTTGATTATTCAATGAGTGCTAATGCTAGCCGGTGCTCTGATTCTTTGACTAGTTTTTCTTGCACGTGTTTTCTTGTGAAACTCATAGTTATACGCTCTATCCATTCATCTAAATTCTGATTTGATATTTTGCGTATATCGTTATGTATTCTATTTACAACTTGTTCTGTAGTACCCCCACAATTGTCTTTAACGGATAATAATACATCAATAAACCCCTTAGATTTTGGATATATCTCAGTATACCCCTCGGCTTTGAGTATGTCTAGTACATCGTAGATTTTTCTATCAATCCGGTCGTTATAATACCTAAGGCTTAACTCCTCTTGTTTTTCCTTCTTTAGTTGCTCTGAAAAGTCATCTAATTCGTTCTTGAATTCTCTTTCGAGTATTATCTCTTTTCGCGTCTCTTTTATGTCGATTTTTGAGAGATGCTCTTCGTTGAATGTTTCTCCATTACCGTAGAATACAGATAGGTTATGTTGTCCTTGCAGGCAGGTGTACGCTTTTTGTGGTATTTCTTGTGTTTTTTCTATATCCTCTCTTTTCAGGTGGTATTTGTTTATTGCTTTTTGTAATAGGATTAGCGACGGTTTTGTGTATTGTATCTTGGATTCGAGGTCTGAGAAGTCTCCGGACCATACGTCGTTTCTTATGTTTTCTAGTACTTTGGCATAGTTTACCCTATCTCTTGCTCGTCTTTCTTCTAAGAGTTTTTTTACCTCATTTTCTTTGTCAATCCATACTCTGTAGTCTACTCCTACGAATTTGATTATGTCCTTGATTCGGAGATCCATCTTAGAGACTAATTCAAGCTCTTTGTCTATGTCCGAATCAGGTTTATAGTTTATAACTAGGACCTCTTTGGGATTGTCTAGTCTAGTTGCACGACCGATTCTTTGGATGATTCTTACGGGATTGTAGGGTATGTCGTAGTTTATTACGATATCCGCCCCGCTTATGTTAACTCCTTCAGATAGGGTGTCGGTAGTTATTAGTATTCTAAGGTTGGAGTTTTTGTTGTTGAATTTTTCTATTATCCCTTCTTTGTTTTTTGTGTCTGAGGAGACGAATCTTATTGTTTCCTGGTCGAAATTTTCGCTTATTACTTGCTTTATTGCTTTTAGTGTGTCTTTGTATTCGGTAAAGACAAGTATCTTCTTATTTTTTTGTTCTCTGAGTGTTTGCTCTAATTTCTCTAGTTTTTTGTCGTCCTCGAATATTTGTTTTTTGTTGAGTAAGGGCGTCAATTTTTTCAGTTCTTCCTGAATCAGTTCCCTATCCTTTGTGAGTTCAGATAAGATTGCTAGGTGTTCTGCGCCTTTCCCCTGTTTTATTTTGTCGATAACTTTTTGAAGATTTTCTTTGAAGTCAAGCTCAAAAGTGATCGGGATATCATCTTCGTCTTCAGGTTCAAGGTATTTAATATCTCGGTTTTGTATTGCAGATTCAATGCTTATGTTTTTCTTGGCTAATCTTGTCAGAGTTAGGTAATATGCGTAGATACTGCTTTCAAATCTCTTGTAAAGCACCCATTTGAAGAATCCACCTAACCTAATACCCTTCTCGGGGTCTACTATCCGTAGGTGTGCTGCACTTAGGCTATTTATGAAATCTACAATTCCATTCACAATGGGCCTGTAACGCTCATGAAGGACATATACCTCCCCCTCAACAGTGGGGTCTGGTATGTTGGTTATGTCTACACCAGTAAAATACTTGAGTTCTTGGATGTATGTTTCATCTGATTTTATTGTTTCTCTTGTTGATTTGACAAACAATTCTTTTTCAACTTCTTCCTGCAATTTAACCAGTTCACCCCTTTCGTATTCGGTTAAATCCTCAAATTCAGTAGTCGCTAAATGTCCTAGGATGGCCTTAAAGTCACGGATTATCTTATCAAAGTAAAGATTCGCGCCGGGTCGGTGGAATAAGTTAATCAGGTTTATCAAGTCTTCTAGGCGTGTATTAATCGGCGTGGCAGTTAAGAAAAGTATCTTTGCTTTACCGTTTAAATCTATTATCCTCTTTAGGTTGCGTGTGCGGTAAGCATCGGGGTTACGATAGTTGTGGGCTTCGTCAACAATAATGAGGTCATATTTGTTTTCGCTATCAAGTTTAACTTTTCCACCGGTGGAATAATTGACAAATCTCTTGTTGAAAACTATGCCTGGATCGTCCTGAAGAGCCCCCATAGAGACAAGGTGGACTTTCCCAATAAGATTAAACTCCTTTAGATACCTCGGCCATTGGTCTTCGCTTTGCACAAGGTTTGCTGGACCTATTATGAGTACGTCCTTTTTTTCGCGTAAATGTATTTCAGATATTTGGCAGGCCACATAGGATTTACCTAAACCTACTGAGGAGGTTAAGAATACGCCCCGATAGTCCTTTTCCCTAAAGAGCCGTAAACACCGTATAGTGTCAATAACTTGGAATTTGAACAGTCCTGATTTCTTCCAGTCTTCAAAGAGATAATCTGCTTTTAGGAATTTTATTAATACGGTAAAGAACTCAACCGGTTCTAGGTAAGTATACGATTCATTTAGATGCTCCCCAAACTTCGACTTTTCGATAGCTTCAATTATTGCATCAGATACCCTGAGTTTCTCGAATTCCTCAGTCCCAATTGTCCACAGACCGTCAAACCACTTCTCAAGATACTGTAAATCCGGCCTTCTTTCAATTATTACATCAAGTTCAGTATTGCCGATTAAACCGCTCGGGGTTAAATTGGATGATCCGACAACCGCGGCCTTGTACTTATCTAAGGCTTCTTTTGATTCGTTATCTTTTATGAACAAATATAGTTTTGAGTGTAGTCTTTGGAAGTTACCATCTTCACCCAAGTAGACTTTTACTTTTAGAGTTTTTGCCTCTTTAACAAGCTTATGAAAAAGTAGGATAGCGGGAATAGTCGTTTCATTTTTTTCTATTTTATCGAAGCCGTTCTTGAATGCATTAATCAGTTCTGTCTTTGTTTTTGGCGTTGTCTCACTGCCCATCAAAATCTTTATTTCTTTGAAGTTATCTAAGGAGTTGATTATCTCAGAAAGACCCTCAATGTAAAAGTATCCAACAGCACATTTGAACGCCTCAGAACCCTTAGCAAGGCTCTCTAAAACCCTTTTTAGAGTTACTGTCTTTTCATTAAATGACCGGCGGTTATCAATTATAGCCCCCTGGTTTAGGAAAGTGCTAAAATCAAAATCCTCGGTCATGGTATGTTATTTGCTGGACAGTTAAAATTAGTCAATTTTGCTAGGATCTGGGTTTTTATATGCGTGTTCCTCACGTGTGTGGAGGATGGGTAAGCACGCGCCTAGTAACCGGGATAATGAGTTGAGGGTTGAGAAGTTATTTTTTCGTAAGGGTTTGACTGAGAAGTTCGATTCCGGGGAGCTCGTAGATTTGGGTGGTTTTGTGTCTTTTTTGTGGCATGATCATCCTAGCTATGTTTCTGATATCTGTTTGATGTTTTTGAGGGAGCTGGTGGCTTATCGGCGGGCGGGTAAGTCTTTTACGCAGGATGATTGGGCTAGGTTTTCCAGTAAGGTGAGCCATAGCAGGAGCAGTAGGGATGTCATGTTGTATAAGCTCATGTACCTTGGTTTGGTAGAGAAGGTGGGTAAGAGCAAGATGCAGTATGAGATTAGGTTAAGTGACAAGTTCCTTGAGTACCTAGAGTATCTGGCTCAAAGTTGGGTATTGATCTGTGAAAATGAACCGAAGGGCTAACGATAGCGTATTCATCAAGGACGACCTGTTACGGAGGGTTGACGGGAGGCAGCATATGGGCGTCTGGGAGTTCATGCAGCTGTTCTTCCCGGAAGAAACCAACAAGAAGCAGTTTGACTGTGCCTTCAAGTTCATGAAACAGATGCTTGAGCTCAAGTCCATTGAGAGCAACAACATCAAGCAGGTTGTAGGATCTGACTACCACACGCTGATAAGCGTCGTATTGCCCAAACTCGAGAAGTTCGGGCTAGTCCGGGTTGAGGGAGAACGAGGTAAAGGCAAGAAATACACGGTTCATCTGGAAAAGGCTTTCTCAGACAGGATACGTTTCATCGGCTTAGAATGGTTCAGGATATACGCTAGATACGGTGATACCTATGGTGGGTAACCACAACGGAAAAGGAATACCCTCAAGGCACGCCCTATATTTCCCGGAGAAAGGCGGACGAAAATACGGCGCCAAAATATGGGACTACTCCTTCCGCTGGAACACAGACGACCTTCTGGAATTCCTCTTCCCAACGGAATACAGTCCGATATGCCATAAGATAGCGGCAAAATACGTCGAATTTCTCGTCGAAAAAGGCGAAGTAACCTACCAAGACAAGGTCGAATTCTGCCTGAAAAATAAATACAGCATAAACACCCTCAACAAACACATCATACCCAAACTATACCGATTCGGTTTAATCCACCGAACAAGAGAAATACCAAAAAACACACGTTGGACAATCAAAAGCAAAAGACGAAGTTACGAACACGAAAGCCTGCAATTCAGCACCTTCCTAAGGAAAATAGCCGATGAATGGGACGCAATAACCACCACCGCCCGAACACGAAGAAAACACGACGATCAGAAGGAGAAGGAACGCCTCAACGAGATACAAAAACAAGAAAAACAAGAATGGGAACAATGGGAAAAAGAGAGGACTTAGTATATCCAATCAGTCCATCCAATTTTGAAGAGTTATTTTGTTCTGTTGTTCTTCATATTGAGTAATAATTTTCATGCAAGAACTCCTAAATTTTTTAGGGCCAGAAGGCTCAACTTTGTATTTATCCCCTTTTTGGGTTATCGCACCATCTATATCCGGTCGCTTTTTTAAACCAGTTATTATCTGTCCAATTCTAGCCTTTAGTTCGTCTTTACTTTTTCTGGAGTAATTGAATATTAAATGCGAAAAGAGTTCCTGTAATAGAGTATCTAATGTAAACTCATATCCTGAACGAGACATAAAATGCTGTAATAGAAATATCGTGATTGTTTCATTACTATCGTCCACTGTAAAGGGTATAAAGCTTTCGGGCACAGGTTTATCAAATTTGATCTCTTTTAAGATCGCTTCTGTTTGTTTATTGTTAAAACCTTTGGATTGTACATGATGAAAAATTTTATCCGAATCGAGAACGATAATCGGAAAAATATTTCCGTCCTTGTCAATGCTTGGTATTAACTTATCCTCGCTTTCCTTTGTGCAAAAATAACTTAGGTCATAATATAACTTAGAAGAGGAGAGAGATGATGTTTTTGTTCGCTTGATGTCATCACAAGTCATCCGTTTATACCTATCTAATTGATCTTTTTCACAAAACCCATCCTTACACTCAAAGAACAATAGGTAATCATCGTTTTTCTTTAATTGAATATCTGGATTTGATTGAGAACCATCCGACAATAAAATTCTTGGTTCTATAACTTCTATTTGATACCCATTGTCGTATAATGGGCTAGGAAAATCCGGAGTTTTAGTTGTGAGAGCAATAATACAATTCAATAATTTCGTACTTTTAGAGGATTTGCTCATCATTGCACCCCTTAATTACTATTTGTGAATCATAGTAGTGTTGAAGATTTGTCATCAATCGCGTAATCACATTTCCACAACTTTCTTGATCTAAAAATAGTCGGATGCTTTCAGGAGTTATTTCCATATTGAATTTATCATAGGTGTGGAGATCAACAGCTGCAACTTTAACAAAAGTCTCACTCTCTATTCGGGGTATGCCAAAAAGCCTAAATGGTTGAGTGCAAGAAAGAAAATTCTTAATGAATAACCCCATATTCTCTATCTTTTTTGTGAATTCAATAACCACATAAGTTCCCTTAATTCTAAAACCAGAATCAGTACTTTGGTATTGTATTCTATAATTATTTTCAATTTTTTCTATCAATTGCGAGTATTGATTTTTGACTTTATCCACTGCTAAAAAATGACTATCTATTGAATCGCCTTTTGTTAGGGTAAACTGCCCGTTCGAATGAATATTTTCTTTAACATAACCATCCTGCGTTTTAAATATCCTTTTTATTCGCGATAACGCTACACCCGAAACTAATACTTGATTTCCTTTTAACCCCGCTAGAACTTGACTAGGCTGTTGTCCCCAAAAGAGCATAGAAAATCGATGGAGTCCTTTTTCCTCAATCTCTTCTGTGTTCTCCAAAAAAGAATTAAAATATTTCAATCCAAAACCAGTCCCAACGCCTATATTACATCTATTTTCGAGGAAGTTAGACGCAAACCAAGAATAATCTAACTTGCTCCTATCCTGAGTTATAAGTTTATCTATAAAATCTTGTACTGGCTTAGATTTTCCATATGTGTGAAATAGCCAGAAACGCGGATCTGTGGTATCCAAAAAAAGAAACAAGTCATCACTACTATTCGTGGGAATATTTACCGTCCATAAGTTTGAGTCAGTGGTCCCATTTAATTTAGATTCCAAAGGCCAATATTCAATTCGCCTAGGATCGTCAATATTTGATTCAACTATATACGTCTTAACTTTATTGTCATTACCTTTTTCTTCCTCTTCATCATCCTCTTCAGCAGGTGTTTTTGATAGATAGGCTTGCAATGATTCTTTCATTGATCGCATATCATGTTCCTGTAACCCTGCCATAGACCTCGACCTATTATGTATTAATTTAGAGATTATTAGTCGTTTTCTTTGATTTTGCTTAGTGTTAGTCGCGTGGTTTCTTCTGTTGTGGCGTATTTTTTAAGTATTTTTTCTAGTTGGGATGGAAATTCGTGTTCCTGTATTTTCTTCTCTAGTCCCCGGATGTTTAGGGTGCTTACGTCTTCCCAGAAACCGTCTTTTTTGAGGATTTCCTCTAGTTTTTGGCGTTCTGGGGTTTCAGCGGCGGGGAATTTGAGTGCTTCTTTTATGGCTACGCGTACTCGTTTGTCTGTTCCATAGATGAATTCTACGCCTTCTTTTTTGGCGTAGGCTATGAGTGCTTCGGCGAGCTGATTGTATTCGCCCTCGAACCAATCCGTGAACTCCTTCTCTTTTGCTTTCAATTCGGAGTACTTGTTGGCTAGGACTACGCCCTCCTCTGTCATGTATTTGTTCAGCGGTAGCTGCTTCGTTTTCACCTGGTGTTTCTTGAGTTTACAGTGTTCTTGGTAGGCGCACCAGGAGCATAAGCCGGATTCGATGGCAGGGTAGTCGTCTTTGGCTTCGGCTTCCTCGATCCGCTTTATGACGTTTAGAAACTCTTGCTTTAGGTCTTCTAGGTGTTGGCTTGTCCTTTTTGATCTGATTTCCTTGTCGAACACGAGGTAATGCCAGATTAGATCTACTTCCTTGATGTCGTCCCACATCTGTCGTATCCCTATTTCGTAGAGGGCAAGCTGCTGGTCCCGGTCCTTCTGGTCTTGGGTCGGTAGGTGCTGGCTAGTCTTATAATCGTGGATCTCGTATACGCCATCGTTGACGGCATCTAGGCGGTCGATATAGCCTATGAACTGGTGTTCCCCGTCGCCTAGGAGGTCAATGTTGACCATCACCTCGGTACTAAGCGTCTTGCCGATTGCAAAGGGCTTATAGCGGTTATAGTAGTCGATTAGGCATTTCTCCCCGACGATCCGGTAATGCTCCGGCGTCAAACCCTCTTTATTCACTACGATATCCGGAGTAAGATAGCGCTTCCACAAGTCATTGTAGCCGACGATAAGCTCCTCAATCGAGGCTATTTTTCCATGATTTCTATCGATGTAGAACTTCTCTAAAGCCTCATGGACTCTTGAACCCATGAACGCCTCAATAGTCTCAAAAGCCTCAACCTCTAGCTTATCGATATACCGGAATCTGAATGACAAAGGACAATTCTCAAAACACTGAAGACGAGAATACGAATACTTCATAACAATAAAGGATAGAATAATGACTTAAAGAGCCAGACCTCATTAATCCTTCCAAAATGATTGTGCGAAAAAAGGGGTGTTTACTGTTATCGCTCGGAATAGATACACTTAATATAGCTTCTTTATTAGAGTAGATACAATGGAAGTAGAACGAATGGAAGTAGAACGAAAGATAGAGGCCAGAGAAGTACTATTATCCCGTATTTTTAGTGATGAATTCCTTTTCGAAGTACCGGAATACCAAAGACCATTGAGCTGGACAAGCGAAAATTTTCAGAAATTAATAGAAGACATTTATGATGCTCAAACAAGCGGGGAGGAACAGTATTTTATTGGTTCGATAATCCTTCAAGGAAAAGGTAAAAATCTATTTGAGATTATTGATGGTCAGCAACGAATTGTATCCCTCTCCGTTCTTTTAGCAGTCATAAGAGATAACACTTCGGATGAAAAGCAAAAGGCTCAAATACAAAAATACATCTACCTTGAAGAGGATACGTTAAAAGAAATTCCAGAGGCTATGAAAGTAACGCCTTGGGACGAACTAAAAGATGATTTTAGAAAATATGTGTACTCCATAGGAGGGACTGCACTATTCTTAAAAGATTTTGAAAATAAGCGGATAAAGTTTATTGATGAAGAAACTCCACGCTACCATTTATACGAAGCTATTTCCACCTTCAAGACGAAATTAGAAGAAATAACCGATAGAGAATCTTTTGTGAAATATCTTCTGAATAGAGTATATATCGTTTACATCAAAACAACAGATCTTATATCTGCATTTAGGCTCTTTAGTGTGCTAAACGCTAGAGGACTCCCACTCACAACATCAGATTTACTAAAGAACGAAAGCCTTGGAGAGATATCAGATTCTAACGAAAGAAGGAAATACGCTAAAATCTGGGTGGATATAGAAGAAAGCATCGGAAGAGAAGAACTTGAAGATGTAATGGGGTTCTTAAGGACTATAATACTTCAGGAAAAAGCCAAAGTAAGCATATACGAAGAATACCAGACCATTTTTAAAAAGAAACTCCTTCCTCAAGGCCCTGCATTCATTAAATTGGTTAAGGAAATTGCAGACATTTACAAGGAAAAGATAATTGAGGGCGAGATCAACACTACCGACTCAGTAACAAAGAACAGATATAAAATAATCGTAAATTTGATGGGGCAATACATCCCCTTCGCGGACTGGATACCCCCCCTAATCCACTTCTGTCATAAGTATAAAAGAGAAGACCTTCTCCTCGATTTCCTCCTAACTTTAGAGAAAAAGGTGATTGTTGAGTTATCCTCTGGATTTACATTTAGCGAAAGGACAACAAGCTTCAATAGAATAATAAAATTAATTGATATTACAGATGACCCAAGTGAGGTTATCCAAAAGATGTTATATTATCGCGAAGATGATTCTCGCGGTAAAAAAGCAAGATTTATCGACTATCGTAACCAGTTAGAAGTCAAAAAAATACTAACTGACGTCCTAGACCACCCGCAATTGTATAGCATATACGGTGGCCGATTAGCAAGATATTTCCTCCTACGGATTGACGTTGAAAAATCAGAACTAGCTAATATTAGTAAAGAATATACTGGGCTTATTACTGTTGAACATATTCTGCCAAGAAATCCGCCAAAAGATAGTGAATGGCAGCGGCTGTTTTCTGAAGAACAAAGACTCGAATGGACCAACAAATTAGGAAACCTTGTGCTACTTAGCGGAATGAGAAATTCATCAGCACAAAATTTTGAATTCAAGAAGAAGAAAGATACATACTTCTACAAAAAAAAGAAGAGCACAGAGTTCCTTATTACTAAAGAATTAGAAGGCTTAGATCGATGGGATATGCAAAAACTAACAGAACGACACCAGAACCTTAAAGAAATTGTCCTAAATATGCTCCAACCAAAATAACGTTAGTCTTAGTCAACCCCTGTCAAGACATGATTCTAATAGGGATACAAAAATCTCTAGAATCAATTATATTCTGAAAGTCTTATCCAGTCGCCTTTTGGGTCTTGGATGTACCAAAAGATCCAACCGTTTACTGATGATCGCCCCACAACTGCTTTCGCTGCTGCGGTTGGGTTAGTGTAATCCTTATTTTTGTACCGGATAACCCCAGATGGCGTCAAAATTGCTTGATACTCCCTGTTTTTATACGTTTTATATAGCGGCGTTTTCTTAGAAACTAAGCCTTGCAGTTCTCTTCCAATAGACATCTTAACTCTTCCTGCACCTTTCGATTTTAAGCCGCCGATTAATTCCTCCTTTTCCTGATTAAACTCCTCGTTGAGCTTAGCTACAAGAGTCTTCAACATAGAACTGCTTGCTCTTCCCGTTGGTACTTGCCTATTCCCCTTTGGATTAGCGATTCTAACTATCAAAGATTCAATTTCAGGGATATGTTCCTCTTTCCGTACAAGAAATAAGCTAAAACGAGTCCAACTAGCTAAGTGCCTATCCCGAAGATGCTCTTTTACTCGCTTCCTGAGCTCTATCGATTTACCCACATAATACAACTCATCACCATCATAGAGAGCATAGATGCCGGGGGAATCTCCGATGGCTTCAGTAATAAGATTATAGTGAGTAGTAAACCATCTCTTGGATAAATTCTCTAACTGATCAACCACTAAACTACGCGATTTTCTTTTACCTAAGTTTCTCATAATTTTGCCACCACCAGTCAACCTAATGGATTAGCGGATTATTAGCATTAAACAGGGCACGACAATGAGAAGGTGGTTTTAAAGAAGCTTAGAAAGAGGTAGAAAAAGCGGCTAATCCAGCCTTAACGCGTTCAAAGCAGGTTTCTTCAACCCCTCTTCACCAAATTAAAGAAACGTTACACCCTTGAATTTATGGAACGCAAAGTTGCTGGAAATACAACGTTTTTCACGCTCCTGCTAACAGGTCCCTCCAGTTCGTATCGGCAGAGAAGACCTAAAAGCCGACTATTATACAAACAGCGAAAAAGTCGCCTCTAAAAAGTCGTCATTATACACTGTGTGGACTGACAGAATGCAGTAAACTAGTCTTTGGCGGTATGCCTAGCCGTGGTAGAAAGAGAGTACGCCACAGGTAAGGGAAAATTCCGGTGTTTTCGGTGTCTATGTACTAGGATTGTGGGCATTAAAAAGCGCCTTAAGAGGCGGACTATGCTGCCTAAGTAGGGCGCTATGTCGGCAAGTTCGCCTCCTGCTGGGTTGCTTGGTCTGCCTCAGGCGTTTGATCAGGACGCCGCCGGATTCGCGCCTGCTTCGGGGCGGCCCATTTTTATCTTGTTTTTCAGATAGGTGATGTATGGCGGGTCTGCGGGTTTGGGTTCGCCGTTGGGTTAGGCGTTTTGAGAGTTTTCTGTACGGCCTCCCCGTGTTTTTTGGCGGGCGGAGGTTGGAGTGCAATCTCTGCGGTTGGGTTGGCTTCAGGTTTTCAGGCGACAGGTGGCATCCTGGGACAGTCTGTCCCCGTTGCGGGTCGCAGGTTAGGCATCGGCTTTTTTGGGCTGCAGTCTCCTGTATAGACCGTTTTGGGGTCGGTCGGTTGTTTGGGGGTAGGCGGGTTTTGCATTTCGCTCCTGAGGGTTCCTTGAGTAAGCGGCTGATGGAGGTTGCGGGGGAGTACCTTAGCGCGGACTTCGGTGGTGGCGGGTACTCTTATGGTGGCTTGGATTTTCGGGCGGACATCTCGGATTTGAGGTGTTTTGCGGACGGGTCCTTAGGTGCGGTGGTTGCTTTCGACGTGCTGGAGCACGTCGCGGACGATTTGAAGGCGTTGAGGGAAGTTTATCGTGTGTTGGCTCCAGGGGGAACCGCGGTTTTTTCGGTTCCTCAGAAGGATGGGTTGGAGACGACTTTTGAGGATTCGTCGGCTACTTCGCCGAAGATGCGCGAGAGGTTGTTTGGGCAGTATGATCACCTTAGGATTTATGGCCTCGACTTCCGCGGTAGGATGGAGGCGGCGGGTTTCAGGGTGGACGTCGTCGATGCCGGGGACTTTCCGGTGGAAGATGTGGTGAAGTGGGTTCTGGCTCCGTTGAAGCCCTCCAAGCATCCTTTGGCGACTAATCACCGGAGGATTTATTTTGGCCAGAAGCTGTCTGGGGTGTGAATGTGTTTCGGCGTTTCGTTCATGTGAGTGGGTATGTTGGGGTACTGGGCGTATGGGTTGTAAAAAGTCGCAACTGAGGGCCGTATTATGTTTCTTTCAGCATTGTTAGTGTGTCTTGGTTTCCTCGGCTTGTTGCGTCGATTTCGAAGAAGCCTTGTCGTGAGAAGAAGTCTATTGCGCGGGTGTTGTGCTGGTCCACTTCAAGCATGATGCCGTTCAATCCGTCTCTTTTTGCTATTCCACTGGCGTATTCCATTAGATGGGATCAGTATCCTTTCTCTCTGTATTCGGGTTCGACGTAAATCTCGTGTATGAACATCACAGGCTTTCCTGAAAACTTGCGTGTGCTCCATTGGAAATCCCCTATTTTCTCGCCGTCTTGCATTTCGATTCTTACTGCTCCTTCATCCTCCTCGATGCGGTAATCTTTTTTGGGAGTTTGCCTGCGTGAGCCGCCGCGTACGGTGGTTTTTCCTTGGAGAATCCGTTCGGCAGCTTCGCTGCTTAAGTCTCCTTTAAGCATTAATGTTCCCAGGAGTTCCAAATCAGCGTCAGACACCGTCTTGCTCGCGATAATTCTCCTAAGTTTTTCGGCGGGTACGGTTGACGGGGGTTGCATTATATGATAGTACTGATGGGGGGCATAAAACGTCTAGATGGCTCCCTGCGGGGGGTTTGCGTTCAATGGGTCTTGCTCAGCTTCCTGATGCGTTTTTTGTTTGAACGTAAAAGCCGCCTCCCAAATCGTTTCCGTTAAGCAGATTCAAAGCAGGGTTAGGTTCCGGGGTGCAAGGAAGCGGAGAATCAAAGCAACCATCACCCTCAGCCGGCACATAAACGGCCAACCCTGAATTCGTCACATAATGCTTTAAGCCGACGGGCTCTGTTCGATGGAATCCCGAGTCGTAACCTGCAGGAACGAGGTTCCAACGCAGCTGTTTTAACGCTCCCTCCAAACCTTTATCGTTTAACGCGGGAATAAGGCCTCCGTCGTCGACGAATATTTGAGAGGCTGCGTAAAGCAGGCATATGGTTATGTACACGGCGAATATTTTTTTCAGGTGTCTGCTTAAGTAAACTGCTAGCGTTAGTGCCAGCAACCCTATTACCCAAAAAGACGCGCCTGCGAATCGGGGGTCTGGGGCGACAAAAAACCAACATATCAGACTGAGCAGGGGCGGTATGAAGACAATTGCGCTTTCAACGGTTTTTCCTAAAATACGCTTCTTGAAGTGCTGCATGGCAATTAAAATTAAGGCTGCGAAAGTCAGGATCATGGGGTAAACGACGTCGCTATTGCCGGATGTCCTGATTATCCAAGGCTTAATCCAGTCCCAGTTCCCCAGGACCGTTGACCAGTGGGGTCCGGGCGTGCGCGCCCACGACATCACCCAGTTCGTATAGTCAGAAACTACGCTTTGAGGCACCTGCCATATCACAGGTAAAGCGCCGTATGTTACGGGAAAAAACGGGTAACCTGTAAGTACAATGTTCCTATACACGGCCGGTAGGATGGCAATCGCCGCAATCGCAGTCAACCACTTAGGCATCCAGCGGATGCGTATGCGTCCTACCTCACTTTTTTGGCGGTACGCGTAAACCCCCCAATATAAGCTCGCTGCTCCAAACACAAAAAAGCCGTACCTTACCAAAACCCCCGCGAGAGCGACAACAACTATTGAGAAAAGGACATGCTCGTTTGATTGGTCGAAACGGTGGGCTTCAATCAACCTCAGCAGTTGGGCAGAAACCACAAAACCCAAAATAAAAACAGGCAAATCCGGCGATAAAGACGGAACTGCGTCGCTAAAAAACAGCGTAACCGCCGGGAAAAGGCAAAAGCCGCAAAAAACATCAGCCCTACCAGCACCCTGTTTCGCCAAAACCCTACGGATGCTCAAAAGAACCTGCGCAAAAAAAACCAGAATCAAAAGCCCGTTAGCAAAATGGCCCGGACTGTAAGGCAACGTCCCCAAAAGCGCGACATAAAGAAAATAAGGGCTATTTAAAGCAAGTCTGATGTGCAGGTTGCCAAGTCCCGGGACAACAGGATACTCAGCCACCCAACGTACGTAATTAAGGTAATACAAGCCGCTATCGGACAACCTCTCCGCCTGCAATGCGCGGTTCGCGGTCAACAAAGACGCCGCCAAGAAGACAAATAAAACAAAGTAATGCTTAGGCAGTTTTTTCATAAACTGCGCCAAATCCGCCCGCCCGAGAGTTAGGCCGACCGCGCCTATCAACGAAACTATTGTGAGTAGCCTATAGTCTACTTTCAGGAAAATCTGCCCTATCTGCAAAAGAAATATCGTGGACGCCCACCCAACCCAGAACGACATAAGCCAGTTTTCTGCGTTAAACGATTTTTTCCTGAACGGCGCGGACACTAAAAGCCCGACGCCTGAAAACACGGAAAAAAAGGTCGCCCACACTAGTAGGGTGAAGCCGGTAGCCCAGAAAATCTGTAATTCCACACTACCTTTTGGTATCTAAAATATAATTCCTGTGTGTATGCCCTCTTTAAGGGGGTTTAATGCGGCATTAAGCGGGGCAGGTTCAGCGGCCTGCTTCTTTCGGGCGGCTTATTTTTTCTCTACGTCTGTGATTGTCTTAGATAGTAGTCGTCTTAGTTCGGCTATGTGTTCTTGTTCGTCCATGATTACGTGGCGTATGTCGTGTTCTAATGTAAGGAAGGTGTAGGGGAGGTTGTCTTTGTTGTCTGAGATTTTCTTGAGGATTGTTTTGTAGTAGTCGACGGCTTCTTTTTCGCCTTTCAGGTTGACTTCGAGGATGTCTTTTATGGTTTTGGCGTTTACGGCTTTCGCCATGTTCACGGAAGGCGTCCCGTCTAGGAAGTCTCCTATCAGGGTTCTGAATTTTTCCGCGTGCTTTGCTTCGTCCGAGGCGATTTCTTTAAGGCGCTCTATGATTGGTTCGCAGTTTAATCCGTCTATTACTTCCGCGTGCGACAGGTATTGGATGTTAGCTTGATGTTCGAGTTCAAGTGCTTTGTTCAAGAGCTGGATGATTTCCGTCCGTGCAGTTTCATTTGCCATGTTTACCACCGTGTACTGTCTTTATGTCGCCTCCGTTAAAAAGCGGTGCCGCTTTTTTTTGGCGGTCGTATAGTTTAGGGCTAGTACCATAGTTGTCAGCCAAAATATTCCTAGTGCGTATCCTGCTGCTACGTCGCTTGTCCAGTGTACGCTCAAGTATACTCGTTCGAATCCGACCGCGGTTATGCCAGCGATGTTGGCGAGTATGAACGCGTATCTTTTTAGTTCGCTTTTGATTTCGTCTTTGAATGCGTAGACGATGAAGGCGAAGATGATTATCGAGAGCGTTGCGTGTCCGCTTGGGAAACTGTAGTCTGCGTTAGGAAGAAGGGCGTTTTCCGGCCGCACTCGGTGTATTAGGGGTTTGATGGCGTATTCTGAGGCGTATCCGCAGCTTAGGCTTAGCGTTAGGATGGTTGTTTCGCGTAGTTTTTTTCTGTTTATTAGGTATGCGAGTGTAGTGAGCGTTAGAAGTATGAATATGGGTGTCATTAGTTCGTTGATTTTGAGGATTATCGCGTTGGTGAACGGTGTTCTTATCGCCGCTGTCATGTGGTTTATCCATGTGTCGATGTCGTATACGAGTTCTTTTTCCACGACGTCGTCAAGCAGCTTGGCGAAAGTCAGCAGGGCTGTGATGTTTAGCAATAATACGGCGGGGTTCTGGCTTACGAATGAAGTAATTTTGCTTCTCGCCTTGGTGGCCAATCGGTTATCTCCCTTTTGAGAATGCATGGAATATGGATGTGAAAGCAAAATTAAATGCGACTTTGCGCCTAACCCCCTCTTTTATGTTTGTTCTGCACGGTATTTACTATGGCGATAGCGCAAGGCGATGATGGTCTTAGGCAAAAGACAGTGCGCGCAGAGGAATGGACGGCTATTAGCGGTGTTTTAGGCGCTAGTGCTAGGGAGCATCTTGTTGCTTATACGGAAGCCCGCGCAGATGATGCTAAGAGTACGGCATTACGGCGGCTTGTGCCAGAAGTTGCTTCTGCCATAGAATTTGGGATACAGGTCCCTGCCGCATACAATTCTTTCAGAGACGCATTATGCAGAACGGGAGGCGACCCAATAGTTGGGGCGCCCGTCGCCGCAGCTCCTTACCGGCCTCAGTTACTGCCCGTTGATTCAGTTGCGGGGGCAAGCCCGCCTCTTTGGTCTGCTTATGGTGAAATAGAACTCTCCTTGATGACAAAAATAGTGGAGGCTCCGGAGAATCTTGGTGGCGCAGAACGAAAAGCCGACCGCGAACAATGCGTGGCCGCTTTAAGAGACCACCCGGAAAACCGGATTCTTCAACTGCAGTATCGCGGCATTACGGTTCCTGCAAGATTCAAAGGGGAAGTGCCAATATTCTAAACTAGTCTCTCTTCCTTAAAGCCCCTTAGGCAGGTTGGTGGCTATACCCCGTATCTCCTCCTCAAGCGGCTTAAGCTTGCCTTCCGGGACGCCAGTAATCTCCGCAAGCTTGCGGGCATCCATACTAATCAAATCCTGAAGCAACACTTCCCCTGAATTAGCCAGCTTATTCTTCTCATCTTCAGTGAGCGTGGCGAGCATCGTGAGGGGGTACAAGCTTTTTCCGTCAATGAGCTCCTGCAGGCTACCCTGCGGCGGATAACCCCAACTAGT
The DNA here is from genome assembly GCA_902384455.1 of uncultured archaeon. Lineage (GTDB taxonomy): Archaea > Altiarchaeota > Altiarchaeia > IMC4 > SCGC-AAA252-I15 > CABMCB01. The sequence continues at coordinate 18,674 of CABMCB010000094.1, read as the reverse complement.
AACCCGCATACCCTTGCATTCCGCATACTTCACGGCCTCAGTTGTCACCTTAGTATTGCAGATTATCCAAGGCGCAGTGAAATCGTTCCCTGCGTCCCGAAGATCCTCAAAGCGCGCGAAACTGTACAACGCCTCCTTGAGGCCTGTGTCCATGCCTTGGGTGTTGTGGTACTTGCATTCTATCATGTACTTCATTTTCCCGTTTTCCGCTACGATGTCTACTTCATGCAGGGCGCAGCGCCCCGGAATAGTCTGGTTGATTTTCGTCTTGTAGCCGTATTCCGCAAGGACGCGGGACATGAATTTTTCAAAAGTGTATCCGCTTGGGCCTAAGCGCATTATCGCCTGCTTGAGTCCGAATCGGGCGGCGGTGTGCGTGTCGCTTTTGCTCAGCAGTTCGAATGCGATTGCGTATATTTCGCCTGTTTTTATGCCGTCATACAGCCTACGTTTGACTTCCTCGGTTATGTACTGGGCCAGGGTTTTGTCCGCTCCCGACCTAAGAAGCGCATACTCCACTTTCTGAGGGTCGAATTCTTCGCGTTCGCCTGAATGTTTGGTGACGTAAACCATGACGGTATCTTATTTATCCAGAACCATAAAAACCGGCACCACAAACCAGAGTCAGCGTATCAGACAGTCCACATCGTATCGGTTTTTCACCTCGTCCTTGAGGCGGGCGAGCTCCTCGTCAGTGAAAGAAGTGTAAGAAGAATGACTACCTGCCTTGTCCTTGGGCGAAGCGTATTTCTGCAGAGCATAAAGCCTAGCGCCCTTAATCTCCTTAGCAATAGACAACACGTCAGCTGGCTTCAGCAGCGGCCGCATTACGGTGGTTCTGAATTCGTGTGGGATTCCTGAGGCGATGATTGTTTTTATGCTTTTTTGGGTTTTTTTGGTGTCTGTTTCTACGCCTGTGAGGGTGTCGTATTTGCTTGGCGGGGCTTTTACATCCATGGCTACGTAGTCTATTTGGCTTTTTTTCAGCAGTTCTGCGAGGGTTTCGGGGTTGCTTCCGTTTGTGTCAAGTTTTATGAGGTAGCCCATTGACTTGATTTTTTTGATGAACTGCGGGAGGTCTTTTTGTATTGTGGGTTCTCCGCCGGTTATCACTACTGCGTCCAGTTTCCCCTTTCTTTTTTCCAGGAAAGAAAGCACGTCTTCCTCGGGGATGGGCTCCTCGTAGAACTCGGGATAGACAAGTTCTTTGTTGTGGCAGAATGGGCACCTGTAGTTGCAGCCCTGCGTGAAAACGATGGCGCTGATCTTTCCAGGGTAGTCTATGAGCGAAACCTTCTGTAGGCCTCCTATCCTCATGTTGGGCTGAGTTTGTAGGATTTTCTCATTGTGAATTCCTCTTTTTTGCCTGGGTTCCAGTGTTTTACGGGTCTGAGGTATCCTACGATTCTTGAGTATACTTCGCATGAGGCGCTGCATTTGGGGCATGTGTGTTCTTCGCCTTTGATGTATCCGTGTGTTGGGCAGACGCTGAATGTGGGCGTTAGTGTGAAGTATGGTAGGTGGTATTGGTGGCATATTTTGTGGACTAGGCTTTTGACGCTTTCGTTGTCGTTGATTTGTTCTCCTGCGAATATGTGGATGACTGTGCCGCCTGTGTAGCGGATTTGTATGTCGTCCTGCAGGTCGAGGGTCTCGAATATGTCGTCTGTGTAGTTGACTGGGAGGTGCGTGGAGTTGGTGTAGAATGGTTCTGCTCCTTTTTTGGTTTCCGCGCCGTTTGCCGTGATGATTGCCGGGTGGCGTGCTTTGTCTAGTCGGGCGAGGCGGTATGAGGTGCTTTCTGCGGGTGTGGCTTCTAGGTTGTAGTTGTTTCCTGTTTGCTCCTGGAATTCTACCATCTTGTTTCTCATGTGGTCCAGTACGCGTACGCTGAAGTCGTGGCCTTCTGGGGTTGCTATTGATTTCCCTAGTAGGTTGATGCATGCTTCGTTCATGCCGACTAGTCCTATTGTGGAGAAGTGGTTTTTCCAGTATTCGTTGAAGCGTTTTTTGACGTCGTTTAGGTAGAATTTGGTGTAGGGGTATAGTCCGCGTTCTGTGAATCGTTCTAGGACTTTGCGTTTTATTTCGAGGCTTTCGCGGGCTAGGTTCATTATTTGGTCTAGGCGCGCTATGAAGTCGTCTTCGTTTTTGGAGAGGTATCCTATGCGGGGCATGTTTATTGTGACTACTCCTATTGAGCCGGTCATGGGGTTGGCTCCGAATAGTCCTCCGCCGCGGCTTTCCAGTTTACGGGTGTCGAGTCTTAGGCGGCAGCACATGCTTCGTGCGTCTTCGGGGTTCATGCTGGAGTTGACGAAGTTGCTGAAGTAGGGTATGCCGTATTTTCCTGTGACTGTCCATAGGACGTCGAGGTTGGGGTTGTTCCAGTCGAAGTCTTTGGTTATGTTGTATGTGGGTATTGGGAATGTGAATGCGCGTCCTTTGGCGTCTCCTTCTATCATTACTTCGAGGAATGCTCTGTTTAGTATGTTCATTTCCTCCTGGAAGTCGCCGTATGTTTCCTTCTTGAATTCGCCCCCTATGACGACTGGCGCGTTGGCGTAGATGGATGGCACCGTCCAGTCCATTGTTATGTTGGTGAACGGCGTCTGGAATCCTACTCTTGTGGGTACGTTGATGTTGAATACGAATTCCTGAAGCGCTTGCTTTACTTCGGTGTATGTGAGTTTGTCGTATCGGATGTATGGTGCGAGCAGTGTGTCGAAGTTTGAGAACGCCTGTGCGCCGGCAGATTCTCCTTGTAGTGTGTAGAAGAAGTTGACTATCTGCCCCAGAGCGCTTCTGAAGTGCTTGGCGGGGCGGCTTTCTACTTTGCCTTCCGCTCCCCTGAATCCTTCCATAAGCAGCGTAGGCAAGTCCCAGCCTACGCAGTACACTGATAGTACTCCGAGGTCGTGCATGTGGAAGTCGCCTTCAGAGTGGGCTTTCCTTATCTCGGGCGGGTAAATCTTGTTAAGCCAGTATATCTTGCTTATTTCTGTTGAGATGTAGTTGTTGAGCCCCTGAAGCGAGTACGACATGTTGCTGTTCTCGTTCACCTGCCAGTCGAGCTTCTCAAGGTACTTGTCTACCAGTTCTACGTCGGCGGAAGAAACAATCTCCCTTATCCTCGCATGCTGGTCACGGTAGATGATGTACGCCTTCGCCGTTTCCTTGTACGGGGACGCAAGCAATATGTCTTCGACGCAATCCTGCACCCCTTCGACGGAAGGAATTTCGCCGTCAATCCGCCTTTTCACAAGGTCTAACACAAGGAGCGTGAGGGCTTCAGCTGTCTGCTTATCGAATTCTCCTGTTGCTTCGCCGGCTTTTCTTATAGCTTCTGTTATTTTTTCCGAGTTGAAGTCGTCTATGCGTCCGTCCCTTTTCCTTATTTTTGCGAATGGTGCGTTCATTGCCAGTTCCTCTTTTTCTCTTTTTTTCCGTCAGAGTTGGGTAGATCTCCTCTCGTCTCTTTGGGTTTATACTTGTTAGCGTTCGCCTTAAAAAGCTTGTTCTCTGGAAACACAATATATTGTGTAATACAGTTGTCGAATATACGACATATTGTGTACAGGGAATTTTTGTCCGCTTGGGGGCGGGGGCATATTCCGCCTATCCCATCCATGTGCCGCGTGTCGGGAATTTCACATCGTATGCTCATCAAAAGCGCCTTTTTATTGGCTCGCTCCTACTGTTTCATAAACTTACAGGTGATTTTCATGGCAGAAAATGAAGCAGTAAAGAAATTCAAGTTTGAGCTTGTAGACAGCATACCCAAAGCATTGGTTTATTCGATGACAGCATTCGTGATTTGGCTGTTCACAAAATTCCTTTTCGTGCCGCTGGGCAACATTACGCTATACAGTGACGTCCGAGCCTCATCGGTCATAGTAGCGGTCGCAATACTCACAATCCTAGTGATAATCCTGAAAATACTCAAGGAAATCCGCGACATATGCGACGCCATAGCTGGTATCATAGCTTACTCCATAGACAGAAACACGGCAACACTAGAATCCCAGGTGTACCAGAGGGCTGTGCGCAGTCTAGCGTATGTTCTTGTCGCGGCCATTGCGTTCCTGTTTTTCAGCAGCCTCCTGAATGAGATACACCCTGCTTTGTCGGGTATAGTGTTGATTGTCATGTTCTTTTGGGCTGTTGGTACGCTTTATAGTGCTGGTATGCTTTTGTCCGACAAGATTGAGTCTAAGGTGAAGAAGACGACGTCGAGGATGCTGTCGGTTGAGGATAAGGCGGAAACGGAGAAGTCCGGCGAGTCAAAAGTCAAGAAAGTTGTTGAGAGCAAGCCAGTGCAGCCTGAGTGGAAGAAGAAAAAGCATGTTGGGCGAAGGCCCAAGAAGAAGTAGTTTGAGTCGTAATTCGTATCAAACACAGTCTGGCTTCATGCGATGACGGATGGCGGAAAGAAACTGCGGGTGGGCGTTTTTTCGTTCACCAGCGATGAAGGGTGCATAATCACCTTCATAGAGATACTTAACTACAAATACAGGGATTGGCTTCCTCATCTGGATTTCATCAACGCCCGCGCGTTGAAGAGCGACAACAGGATGGAGCCGATGGACGTGGCTTTCGTGGAGGGGGCTATAGCCAACGAGCGGGAAAGGGAGCGGATTAAGCTAATCCGCGATTTGTCGAAGAAGGTCGTGGCAGTTGGCAGTTGCGCAATCAACGGTACTCCCAGCAATCACAGGAACTTTTTCGATGAGGAGCGGCTGGCTGAGATTAATTCGGTGGTTACGCGTTTCCATCATCTGCCTAAGGTCGTTCCTTTGAAGGAGTTTATTCAGGTGGATGCGGAGGTGCCTGGTTGCCCCATGATTGAAGGGAAATTCGTGGAAGTCATGGATTCTTACCTTAAGGAGTTCGGGGTGATGTCCTGATGCACCGCGATTTGGACATACATATTGACGGGGTAAGCAAGATTGAGGGGCACGTCGACTTGAATGTCACTGTGCGCGACGGCAAAGTAGAGGACGTTAAGCTGGCGATTAGCGAGAACAAGAGGTTTTTCCATCAGGCTATTCGCGGTAAGTCTGCTGCCCTTTTGCCTCAGATGGTATCTCGAATTTGCGGGACGTGCAGTGTGGCGCATTTGACTGCTTGCGCTGAGGCGGTGGAGCATGCGTGGGGGATACAGCTTAGCGAGCAGTCGTTGATTCAGCGTAATTTGGGCATGTACGGTCTTATGGTGCGCGACCATGCGATGCATTTGTACATTTTCACTCTCCCCGACTTGTACGGCAAAGATAGCATTTTGGAGTTTGACGGCAAATTGGAGCGTTTCGTCCACGATTCTTTCGCAGTGAAGGCGGCGGGAAACCTTCTTTCCCGGATAACCGTCGGTCGGGCGGTTCACGGCACCATAGCCCAACCCGGAGGTTACATGAAGCAGCCTACTGCCGAAGAATGCAAGAATTCTGCGCAGGAGCTGAAGGCTGTAAGAGAGCGCGTTCTCGATCTTATCGGGGTGCTGGGCGCATGCGATTTCCGTTTTGAACGGAAATCCAATTTCGTGGGGATTGTTAACGACGACTACAATTTCCTTACCGGGCACATTCACAGCACCGCCGGCGTTTGCTTTGACGAGACGCACTATTGGGAGCACCTGAACCGCGTCGTCATCCCCTACAGTCAGGCGACCGCATTTGAGTTTGAGGGCCGGGAGTACATGGTGGGCGCTCTTGCCCGGATGAACCTAAACCGCGATAGCCTGCACAAGGATACAAGAAGGGACGTCGGCGAGTACCTCAAGCGGTTCCCCAGCATGAACATATTCGACAACAACCTCGCTCAGGCGATAGAGACTTTGCACAGCATAGATGCGGCAGTGGAGCTTTTGGAGTCTACTGATTTCAAGCAGGAGAAGCCGCCTTCCCTTGAGCCTAAGGCGGGCGAGGGGGTTGGCGTAATTGAGGCGCCGCGGGGGACTCTTTATTACATGCTTTCCATCAACGCGGACGGAACTGTCCGTTGGGGCAACCTTGTGATTCCCTCCGCTCAAAACCAGATTAAACTGGCCAACGACATCCGCTTGTTTTTGCCTTCCGTCATGGATTTGCCTGACGACAAAATAAGGTTTGAGTTGGAGAAGATGGTGCGCGCTTATGATCCTTGCATGAGTTGCGCAAGCCACTTCCTTAAGCTAAAGTGGAAAGGCGACGGCAAGCCGCACATTCACCGGCATTAGCTTGTCAGGGATTTTACTGCCGAAACCACGTCTTCGACGACGTCATCGGCGCGGGCGTTTCTGGGTACAGCTATTATCCTGACTGAATCAAGCATCCCCGCCTTCCTCATGAGTTTTACTTCCCAGGCGAGGTCGTGGCCGTGCAGCGATAGCGTTGGGGCAGACTCGATTTGGTCTACGTCTGAGACGACTGTTACTTTTTCTACTCCTTCTGCGGCGTCAAGGAAGATGGGGTTTCTGCCGAACCTGTGTATGTCTTCTGCGGGGTCGGCTTCTATGAACTGTACGTGCGGCAGGGATTTTTTCAGTCGAGGAAGCAGTCTGAGCGGCAGGTTGTCGTCTGGTAGAAGAAGGTTTCCGACAACCAGAACGCAGGGTTTATTGTTGTGCGCCTTTTTACCTACCATATTTTATTATTCAGGACGCTCAACTAATTAGTGGCTATTCAGTGAAAATGAACCTCAAATACGACAAACTCGGACTTAAGCTGGCGCTTGCAACGGCATTCATGTCCGGGTTCTCAGTTTTCATCAACAAATACGGCGTATCAATAGCAGACCCCTCCGTGTACACTACGGCAAAAAACATGGTTGCGGCGGCTCTTCTTGCCGGGGTGCTTCTTGTCGGCAGGGATTACTCTAAGGTCGGCAGGGTGACGCGTTGGCAGTGGGCGGGTCTTTTGGCGGTTGGTCTGGTGGGCGGATGCGTGCCTTTCATCCTATACTTCAAGGGTCTTGCGTTGACGTCTGCGGCTCATGCCGCCTTCATACACAAGACTATGTTTGTTTTCGTTGCGGTTGGCGCGGTTTTTTTGCTTGGTGAGCGTTTGACTTTTGGCGTTGTTTTCGCAGGTGTATTGTTGCTTTTGGGCAGCGCATTTTTGGCTGGTTTCTCCCCGTCCGGCGTCGAGTTTGGAGACGTTCTTGTGGCTGCTGCGACGTTGTTTTGGGCGGCAGAAAACCTCTTAAGCAGAAGGTTGCTTTCGTCCGTGCCTTCGGGCGTTCTTGCTTGCGCGCGCATGGTGTTCGGTTCGGTCTTCCTCCTCGTCTATCTAGCGTTGACAGGTCAATTAGGCGGTTTGTTGTCTTTGTCTGCTGCTGCGTGGGAGTGGTCTTTTGTTACTGGTGTGCTTTTGTTCCTTTATGTCGGCTGCTGGTATGTCTCTTTGTCGCGGCTTCCCGCCGGCGTTGCAACTGCGATACTGCTTTTGGGCGCTCCAATTACGGCGCTACTGTCCTTTTTGTTCGCCGGCTCATCGTTGACGTTCACGCAAGCGGCAGGCCTTGTTCTTGTTCCTGCGGGGCTTTTGTTCTGGGTTTTCGAGGCAGAATTCAGGACGACGTTAGGTAGGGCGCCGTCTGGCGTAAAATCCTAGTTTCTGGGTTTTGGCAGAGGCTTTTCCCTAAGCGTCTTTAATGCCAGGTATTCGTCTTCGCTTATTTTTTCCACCACGTAGCCGTAGTGGAATGCTACGTAGTCCCCCTCCTTAAGCGGGCCGGACAGAAGCGTTGATACCGCGACTTTGCCTTTTGTTGAGTAGAGAATTGCTTTTTTCCCGCGCACATTCATCACTTTCCCAACGTGTATGCGGCATGACTGCGGGTCGAAGTCTCCCATCAAAGCGTACCTGTCGGCTATAACCCTATCGTGCATAAACCAGTAGTAGCGGTGCATTACGTCGGCGTCAATCACGTTCTTCCCGTTGTTTTCCGCTATGAACGTAAGCCAAGTCAAAGCAACCTTAAAATGCTTCTCCCAACCATTCGGCGCATCCTTACCCGCAGCGACAAGAGCCACAACCTCATCCAACTCCTCCCCCGAAATATTCCCCCTTCTAACAAGCGTTCCAGCGCAAGGAAGCGCATACCTGAAAAAAAGACCCCGCTCAACGATGCGCATCCCTACGTGCCTCCCACTGAATACGGCCGTCTGCGCGGTCTGGTTTTTCCACGGCCAGGTTGATGCTGTAGTAAAGGTAGTCCCCTTTTTTTGCGCCGCCGACCATTTTGGTGTTCACCGTCGTTTTGTTTTTGCGGGGAGTTTCCACTACGGCTTCGTCTCCTTTCACTGAGATGACTTTTCCTATTGGCGCGTCGCACATGTTTGTTCGGTTTTATTCTGTGTGTAGGCGGATAAATCTTAATTCATATGTCAAAAGGATTAAATCACTTTGCCGGTGGTGTTCGATGGTTCAGTTAAACGAATTTCTGGCGGCGTCCAGGGACTTCTTTTTCTTGGCTGCCATCTTATCGTGCCTTCTGTGGCTTGCGTTTTCTTACGGGGGGGCTTTAAGGCGGTTTAAGCGCCTAAGCATCGGCGGTGCTTTGAGGGGTAATGAGGGGCGGATTCTTGTCCTGGTTTTTGCTTTCGGGGTTGTTTTGCGGCTGTTTTATCTGCTTACTTTTTCCTTCAACGACGAGCCGTTTTACATTTATGCGGCATACCAGGTTTTCCTGGGCCATCAGCCTTATGTCGACTTCTTCTTTTCTCAGCCGCCTTTGGATTTGATTTTGACTGCGCTTGTTTTCCGTTTGTTTGGGGTGGGCGTTGTCCAGTTTCATCTTATGCCTTTTTTGTTGTCTGTTGCGTCGCTGCCTTTAATGTACTTGCTGTCTAGGCGCGTGCTTGGAGACGGGGCAGGCGCTGTTTTTTCGACTCTGCTTTTTTCCACCTCTTTGCTTTTGGGGAGTCTGACGGCAACCAATAACCTTTATTCCACTATGACCTTCATGTCTATGCTTTCACTTTGGCTGTTTCTTGACGGAGTAAAGAAAGAGCGTCCCACACTACTTTTTTTTGCAGGAATCGCGGCTTCAATGGCTTTTTGGTCGCGGCTTTTCGGAATCCTGCCTTTAGCATGCGAGATTCTGTTTCTCGCCTGGTCGCAAAGGCAACGTTCAATTCGACCGGTTCTACATATCGCGGGAGGTTTCATTGCGTTCTCGGCCGTAGTCCTGCTGTTTTTCTATTCTCCTAATTTCGTCTATCAGGTGTTCCTTCATCACTCTAAATTCCCAGACTGCTACGTTGAGGGCAAATTAATCCACCTTCTGGGGTCTGCGTTTAAGGAGCTGCTTGTTTGGGTTTTTGGTGTTGCCGGAGTTCTTGCCTATCTGTTTAGGCGACCTGCTAAAAAGAAGGATTCTAACGGGTCCTACTTAATTTTGTTTTATCTGGCGCTGGCGTTTCTTGCTGTCGTGTTCGTTAAGCGCCCTTGTTTTTTCTCCCACGTTTACATGCATTCCGTCATTCTTCTTTTTCCTCTTTGCGTTTTCGGCGGGTGGTTCATCGCCCGTATTCCCGTCAGATTCATACTCCTCGTCGTAATGGCGGTGTCTCTGTCTATTTCCGCGTGCTCGGACTCTTTAATCGACGTGTATTCGCAGAACCAGCAGGTAATTACCGCCGTTTCATACGTACAAAACAAGACGAACTCAGGAGACCTGATATTTGGCTCTCCCGCGGTGACGGGAGTTGCCGCAATACTATCCGGCCGCATTATACCTCCTGATGGGATAGAGTTTTTTGAGAACAGGTTTTATGCGGACAATGTTTCTGTGGGGTATTTCAGCAACGTAACTAAGGGCGTAGCCTGCTTTATTGACACTAATTATCAGGTGTCCTCTGTTGTCCCTTCGTCTTTCCCTGCGTCTTACACCAAGCGGTATGAAGAGATGGTGATTGAAATCACCGGGGCATTAAACCAGATGAACTTCACTTCGAAGAACGTTATGGGAAACATCGTAGTGTACTGCCGTCCGAGTACTCCCTCTAGTTAGGTTGGTGTGAGTTCTTTCTGTCGTCAGTGAGGTCTTTAGGTATCCTGTATTCGATGAAGCTGATTTTCTTTTCGGCTATTATCTGCTTTATCTTTCTTTCGGTGGGCGACAGCTGAGCGTTTCCGCTTTTCACTTCAACGAAAACAATCTCAGTCGGCTCGCGTTCATCCAGCCCCCTAAACACGACGAAGTCCACGGGTTTCCCTAAGAAGCGGACTTCGGTGGGATTGAAGGGGAAATCGGGCAGATAAGGCGCAAGCTGCTCGCTAAATTGCCCCGCAAGAACCTGCCTGCTCTTCTTGACAGCGTCCTCCCTCAGAGCCGGTATTTCCTTCTCCAGCCGTCGGGCCGTCGAATAAGCCCCGATAAGCCAACCTAATAGCGCGCCCGCAACAAGGAACGCCAACGCAACAAGTGCGACTCCGTATTCCATGGTAACATCTTTGAGGCGAAAGTAAAGAGGTTTAAGGCGGTTTTTAACCCCGTTTTTCCGTATCACTACCCTCATGCGCCACCTACAAATCATAGACCAAAAGGTAGTGGATGACCTCTACGCTAAAGACGGCCTCATATACTCCAAGTACGGGTCTTACGAGAGGAAGGTTCACGGCTGCAAGGTGTTTAAGGTGCCCTTGAACGCGGAGTTCACCTGCCCCGTGTGGGACGGCCGCCTCTCTAATGGGGGGTGCACTTTTTGTCCTGCTTTGGCGCGGCAGTTTACGTACGACAGTTTCAGGCAGGTCATAGACAAGGGTTTTAGGGCGCAGATTGCGCATCAGATTGAGCATTACAAGTCGATGGGCGCGGGAGAAAAAGCGCTTGTTTACGTGGCGTTCGGCACCAACACTTACGCGCCACTTCCCACGTTACGCAAGATTTTCGACGACTGCGTAGCCCACGAAGACGTCATAGGATTCACAGTCGGCACAAGGCCAGACTGCCTCCCCGACGAAGTATTCGACCTCCTTGAAGAATATGTCCAAAGCGGATACGACGTATGGGTTGAGGCAGGCCAGCAGACAGTCCACTACCACACGCTTGAGGCGATAAACAGGTGCCACGGGTTTGCGGAATTAATCCGCGTGGTCGATGAATGTCACAGCCGGAAAATAAAGGCGCTGTCCTTCATAATACTGGGCCTGCCCGGCGAGACTCCGACTGAGATGATGGAGACTGCGCGCATAATTTCGGCTCTCGGAGTTGACGCAATAAAGCTTTACCCTCTAATCATCATGAAAGACACGCGTCTAGCCCAACAGTACATGAAAGGCGAGTATCGGCCGCTTGGTTTCATGGAGTACGTTAATCTTGTGGCTGACTTTTTGGAGCATTTGTCGCCGTATGTCCTTATTCAGCGTTTGAGCAAGGACTGCGGGTTGGAGACTAAGCTTGCGCCCACGTGGGATACGTACCGCAACATCGTGACTCCGCGCGTTGAGCGCGAGTTGAAAAACCGTGGCAGCAGGCAGGGGAGCAAGTATAAGATAACTTTGGACATGGACGAGCTTGTCCCCTTGAAGCAGACGGACGTGTCTAAGACGTATGCGCGCCTGAAGAAGCAGCGTAAAACAAGCAAGTAAGAGGCGCTTATTTCAGCGGGGCTGGTTCGGCCGGAATCCTCAGTATAAACATCGACTCGCCCTTCTTTCCTTCCTCATACCAGACGTTTCCTCCGTGGTATTCGGCAAGCTCCTTGGCGACAGGCAGGCTCATCTCCAGCCTGTAGTCTCCCGATAAGACGCCTGCATTCATGAACTTCTTGAATATCAGCGGACGAAGCTGCAACGGAACGACCTTCCCCGTGTCTTCTACCCTAAAGAGTATGAACTTGAGGTCCTTCTTCGCGGAAACCGTAACGCTGCCGCCGTTTGGCGTATGCTTTATTGCGTTCCCTATGAGCGTATGAAGAATCTGCTTAAGCCGGTCCCTGTCAGCAACGACGCGCGGAAGATTGTCCGCCATGATGAAGCAGACGGGAATGTTCTTCTCCGCCGCAACAACCTCCGTCTCCCTCTGAACCTCATACAAAACCCCTCCCACGTCAATCGGCTTAAGAGCAAGCTCAATCTTCTCCCCCCGGCGGCCGCTTAAGTCGACGAGGTCCTGGACTATGCGGCGAATCTGGGAGCCGCTTCTGGATACGACGTCAACGTACGCTCTCCTCTTGTTCTGCGGCATATGCGGTTGAACCAGAAGATTAACGTAACGCAGCATATCGGTAAGAGACGAGTTTAGTTCGCCTGAAATAGAGGCGATAAAGTTGTCTTTCGCCTCGTTTAAGCGACGCAAATCCTCAAAGCGCCTGGCGTTGTCCAAAGCAGCGCCGGCATCTAAAACCGCCTCATCAAAATAAGGATTCTTCTCAGTCTTTGCTTTCCTGTACCCAACGGCGACAACGCCTAATGTACTCTCCCTCGCCTCCAACGGCGCACTCCAGACCGAACGGATTAAAGAGTCCTTCATCTTGGAAAACAAAGCGTCGTCTGCGGCCAAAGCATCGAAGAAAACGCTTCCGCGCTTGCCTAAAACCCCCTTAAGCACAGGCGTCTTGCCGCTTGAAACAACCCAGGAACTGCCTTCATGCAGCACGCCCACGCGAGAAGCGGAAGTTATGCGGAAAACATCCCCGTCAATTAATGCGACATAAACCACGTCAGCGTCAAAAGCAGTAAGCAACCCGCGCGTCACCGCCTTGACTGCGTCCTCTTCGGCAAGGCACAAAAAGAATTCCCTCCTAATGGCGGAGTAAGGAGATTTTCCGGCCGGCTCCTCATCGGACTTCTTCATACTACCTATCCTTACTCCTACGCCCTTAAAACATATTTTATTACGCGTTTCCCTTCTCCTAACGCAATGCCGCCAAAAGGAAACCCGTCGCCTAAACCTCCCTCCTCCTCAGGCATACCGTCAGCCGACTCCCTATGGCTTCCGCCGCACCAAGGAAAAGAAATAAAAAGAAAAGGAGGCTTAGACCCCAACGTTCATTGGGCGGTGGAGGACGTGGTGGACTTTATTTTTCCCCGCCGCTACCAGCCCACATACCACATTGTGGCGTGCGACTTCCTAAACCTAGTTTTGGCTTCAAAAAGGGTGGGCAAAAAGGAAATAAGCGAATTCCTGCAGACAACCGGCCACAGCAAAAGCACGCTGGAAAACAAAGTCGTACCCAAACTCGCCCGATTCGGCCTCATAAAACGCGAACGGCTCGCCATGGGAACAATGGGCAGAGGAAGGCCTCTTGTGGTGTCTGAGTCGCTTACATTCAGCAATTACCTAAGTCGGATTGCGGGCGCGTGGAACGTTAATGTGGTCACGGCGCGCAAAAAGAAAGGCGTAGAAGCGGATGATGGGTTTTAACAGATTTATTGACTAACTCCTTTTTTCCGAACTGCTCCCTCAATCATTGTGCTTAATTTTTTTATATGATCTGGGGGTTCAACAAATACTCTACCACTACCTTCATATCGTGCCCATGTTTGGCCAGAAATATCTGATGGTACTGCCGGGCTATCTTTTTCTCTTATAGGTAGCACCCTGATACCCCACGTTAGGGCGACCCCCATTTCAAGCATGACGTTAGGGTTTTGATCAGATGTGTCAAACACGGCAATATCTGCCGAGATTATATCACGAGCGATTTTGTTAAAGAGATGTTCACCATAACCCGCACTAAGTGGTTCAAAAACAAGGTCAACCGAAATGGCAGTAGGCAGTTTTTTATACTCCTCTAAAGCCACCTTAAACATATTTTCAACATTTAGTTTCAACTTTTCTGTATCATAATACGTCGACTCAAATTTGAATCCGAAAACGACATATAACCGTTGCTCTCTCTTTCGTTCTGAGACGATTTCCCAGTCTTCATCTCTAAAGCCATATGGTGATCCAACCGGGCTTCTCGGGAGTATCATCTGAGGTGTTGATGTTGCTTGAACAGTCTCTTCTTTTTTCATACGTTCAAACTCGTATCTGCCGCGAGGGTTAATCTCGACGAAACCGAAAGTGAAAGGTGCAGTCCCTAAAAAGCGCATCCAATCCACATAACCCATATCCTCCAGAACGGTAACTGCATGATTTATCTCTGGTGGTGTCAACTGAGTTAGTTCCTGTAACCTTTTCCCATTTACCGTTGCATGACCTAAATGATCTGTCGGCTCGTTATAAAGAACCGAGAGAATAGTCCGAACATTTTTTTGAATTGAGTTTGCCATATACCCTCTAACAAAAAATCCCCCCAATCCTCCGATCCGCCCTCATATCCTATATATTATTCTACTGCGGCTTCTGTCGTCTCGTTTTTGTCTCCTGCTTTCTCGGCCGGCCCCATCCGCGACAGAAGTCGTACGAGGCCTTCGAGTTCGTGGGCTATGTCCACGCCGCGGTCGGTTAATGTGACTTCTTTGATTCGGCCTTCTTTGTTGAATTGGACTAGGCCGTATTTTTGGAATTCGTCTAGTATTTTGAGTGTGTGGGTGTATGTGCAGTCGCTTTCTTTGGCTAGTTGTGTGGCGTATTTTGTGGTGCTTTTGAGGGCAAGAAGCATTTTGGCGGGCTTTTGGTGTAGCAGTAGTCCTGCGAGCGTTTTGTCTTCTTCTGTGGGGTTCATTTTTTGGGATTCCTTTTGGGTGCCGTTACAGTTAGGATGCCGCCTTTGATTTCTATTGTCAGGTTTTTTGGGTCTATGGGTTTGGGTGTTGTGTATGCGGAGTGGAATGTTGGGTCGTCTTCGTGGCCTTTATTTTCTTTTTGTTCTTTTGGTTCGTCGGTTATTAGTGCGACGTCTATTGTGTTTTCGCTTGCTGATACTTTGACGTTTGCTTCTGCGTATCCTGCGACTGATGTTGTGAGTATTATTTTGTCGGGTTTTTCGGTGATGTCTGCTTTGAGTTTGAGTGTGGCTGGCAGGTGGCTTTTGTGTCGGCTGAAGAATCCTGTGGCGACTGTTCTCTCAAGCATGTGGCGGACGCCTGGTCGGGCTTCCGGTGTTTCTTCTTTTTTTTCCGGTTCGCTCATTTGGATTTGAGTTCCTTTTCGACTTGTTTTTGTAGTTGCTGGATTTCGCCTTTTACTTTGTCGATTGCTTTTTTCATTTCTTTCTGCGGGTCGTCGGCTTTGACGTTAAGGCGGTATCCGGCTGTGAGCGGGTGCGGTTCGTATGTGTATGCGTCGGCTCCTTGGTCTATGAGTGCGTTTAGCACTGCGTTTGCTATTCCTTTGTCGTCGCATTCAATCTCTATTTCGTCCTTCTTCTTGGTGACAATTCGTATGTTCATTTTTTCCTCCTTACATGTCCTCTACTCTTCCGTAGTCTTCGGCTACGTGGCGTGTCTGCCTTAGGCCGCATCTTGTGCATTCGATTGTTGTGGGGCCTGGGTTTCCTTTTGGTAGTATGTGGCGGCATCTGTTGCAGTATGCTCTTACGACGCCGAGTCCTCCTTTGGTTGAGATGTCTATTAGGCCGGGTTCTATTTTGACTACTTTGCCTTTGACTAGGTCGCCTAGGCTGAACATGTCTTCTGGGCGTTCTATGTATTTGTCGGCTATGTTTGAGACGAATAGGCCTGTTTTTATGTCTACTTTGGTTTTGTTTCCTTGTATTAGGTAGGCGATTACTGTGACTATGTTTTTTCGCATCGCTACTACTTCGCCGTAGATTACGTCGCCTATTTTGAGGTCTGCTGGTTGTTTGCCTTCGACGCTTGCGATGTGTTTTTCTTTGTCGAGATTTGGTTTGCCTATGATGGCTGCGTATATTTTTCCGTCTTCCACGTAGGTGCCTTTGCCTGGGACGTATTCTTCTATCGTCCCCAGGTAGTCACCGCATAATGTAACTTCATTGCTCATTTTCGAACCTATGTATCGTGCTTGTTAGTTATTTTCGCCTATCTATCTACTCCTCTTAATTTAAAAGCTATGTTCCCTCATCCCAAGAGGAAAGATACTTCTTCTGCCTGTCCGAAAGCCCGTCAATTGTAATCCCCATGGACGCAATCTTCATCCGCGCAACACGCTCATCAATATCACGAGGAATCTCATGCACCCCCGGTTTCATCTTATGCTCCGCGATGTACCTGACGGCAAGAGCCTGATTGGCGAAACTCATATCCATAACCTCGCTAGGATGACCCTCCGCAGCCGCAAGATTCACAAGGCGGCCTTCAGCCAGAAGGTAAATGTGGCGTCCGCCTTGTAGTTCGTATCTTTCTACGTTTGGGCGCATTTCCTTCTTGCTTTTTGCGAGCTTCTCCAAGTCTGGGATGCTGACTTCGTTGTTGAAGTGGCCTGCGTTTGCGAGCACAGCGCCCGCCTTCATCTTCTTGAAGTGGCGTTCCGTTATTACGTCGACGTTTCCTGTGGCGGTTATGAATGCGTCGCCAAGTGGCGCTGCGTCGTCCATGCTTTTGACTGTGAACCCGTCCATTGCGGCGCGTAGTGCTAGTATTGGGTCGACTTCTGTGACTATGACGTGGGAGCCCATTCCTCGGGCTCGGGCGGCTATTCCTCTTCCGCACCAGCCGTATCCTGCGACGACCACTGTTTTTCCTGCGAAAAGGATGTTGGTGGCCCTTAGCACTCCGTCGAGGCTGCTTTGGCCTGTGCCGTAGTGGTTGTCGAACATGTGTTTTGTGTCTGCGTCGTTTGTGGCGAATACGGGGTATTTGAGTACGCCGTCTTTTTCCATTGCGCGAAGCCGTATGACGCCTGTCGTTGTTTCTTCGCAGCCTCCTTTTATCCCCTTGATTAGGTCTGTTCTTTCCTTGTGGACCATGAACACTAGGTCTCCTCCGTCGTCCACCGTGATGTGCGGTTTGGAGTCGAGGACGCTTGCGATGTTCTCGTAGTATTCCTTTGTGTTTTCGCCTCTCCACGCGAACACTTCCACGCCGTCTTTGGCGAGAGAAGCTGCGACGTCGTCTTGTGTTGACAGCGGATTGCAGCTTGCTATCGCCACTTCGGCGCCTGCCGCCTTGAGCGTATTGACCAGCACCGCGGTCTCTTTGGTGACGTGTAGCGCGAATCCCACGCGGATTCCTTTAAGCGGCTTGTCTTTTGAGAATTCCGCCTCTATCGCGGAAAGGACCGGCATGTGGTCTACTGCCCATTCTATCTTAAGGCGCCCTTGGGGCGCAAGATTCTTGTCTTTTACTCTGCTCATTTGAAATTCCTCTTTTGATTAACCTAACTTGCGAGCACGCATTCGGATTGTCCGTCAACGCACTTTTCGCTTCTTCCGCAGATTGTGTACGGCGTGGGGTTGCCTTGCCTGTCGAAGAACCCTGCTTCTTTGAGTCTGCATGCGCTTGCTATTGTTCCGGGGTTTGTGCAAACCCAGTATGACGTTATCTGGTGGACGTTGCCTTCGTAGCATTTGTAGTACTCGCGGTCTACCCCGCAGTCCTTGTTGGTCTGGCATGCTACAGTCGGCTTTGGCGGCTGTGCGACTGTGGTGGTCGTGGTTGATGTAGTCGTCGTTGTAGTCGTAGTCGTTGTCGTAGTAGTTGTTGTGGTCGTAGTGATCTCTTTCACTGTGGTGGTTGTGGTGGTCGTAGTTTCTCTCGTGTCGCAGACGCCGTTTTTGTTGACGTCCGGGCAGCAGCCGGCGCCGTCGCGGATTTCCCAGGAGTCGCAGGAAACAGTCTTGTTGCCCCCCGTCAACGACTCAATAAACGATTTGATCGCGTTTATCATGGACGCAATCAATCCCACATCTTTGTTAGACTCCGCAGCCGCACACGCTGCAAAGAATATGAACACGAACATAACGGCAAAAATCTTCTTCATGGTTTGAAATATGCGGTGCAGCTTAAATGCTATGCGGTGAGGCGGCCAATCTCCTTAATCTGGTTTCTGACAGTTTCACTCAGCTTCGCCATAAACTCCTCCCTAACCCAACCGTCCGCAGGCTGTCTCAATGCCGCTATTACGTTTGTTCCCCTTGGCGGTCCATATATCTGCGCGTGGACGCGCCCTTTTAGAAGCGCCTTCTCAAGAGTTTGCTCGTCGAAGTAAGGGTTGCTCGCAGCCTCCACTTCGTCAACCGGCGTAACCGCTATTACCCTGATTCCAGGGTTTAGCGGAGACTGATTCGTTAATGCGGGCCTCCTCCCGTCAGGAGCCGTTCCCGCGAGGCATTCTACAAGGCTTCCGATGTTTTTCTCTTTGTGTTGGTTGCCTTGTGTTCCGGGGACGCCGTAGCCTACCCACACGAGGAGGTCTTGATGGTCTATTTGCTGGGCCATATACGCCATGCTTTCTCTCACTTCGTCTGTAACCTTGAATTTCAATCCAGTTTCGCCTGAGATTCGCGTGAATACGTCTTTTACAGTTTCCACGACACCTAGGTTTTCCCCGAAGACGATGACGTTCATTTCAGAGGGAGCGCTCCTTAAATCCGGTTGCTCCCCCAACGCGGCAGGAGCCCGTGAAACCGGCCTTCCTTCAATCATCACATACATACGCGCAACGTAAGGAAAAAAACGTTGAGTTGAGTGAGGCCTCGTTTGCGGCAGATCGTCGCTTCGTTTTCAGGGGAATTTACGCTGTTAGGCGGCCTATGTCAACGAGTTCTTGTATTACTGCGCTTGTGAGTCTGTCTCTGAAGTTTCCCGTGTTTTTGTAGTCTGGGGGTCCGTCTATTTGGTTGTGGACGCGTCCGGTTAGTTGGGCTTTGGCGAGTGTTT
>CABMCB010000093.1 GCA_902384455.1 uncultured archaeon | reverse complement strand
TCAGGAAACTACGCGTTCCAATGGACAGCCGAAGAAAAAGACTACCTACTCCAATTCGCCGCAACCGACCAGGCAGGAAACACCCAGACAGAAAACCACCTAATCACAGTCGACAACTACCCCAACCTAAACAACCCCACAGCAACACCAAACAGAGCAACACAAGAAGCAACAATACAACTATCCGTCGAAGCACAAGACAAAACACTAACCTCGGTAACCGCAAACATAAGCGGACCACCAGGCGAAACACAGAAAAACCTCACAAAAAACAACGCCACAACATCCACATACGAAACAACATACAACGACACAACCCAAACAGGCACATACACAGTCACATACCAAGCAGAAGACTCAACAGGCCACAAAACAAACAGCCAAATCTCATTCACAATAAACGCACCCGTCAGACACCGCTACTGCGGCGACGGCGCCTGCAACGGCGCAGAAACATGCGAAACATGCTCCAGCGACTGCGGAAGATGCCCAAAGACAACAACAACCACACCCAAAGAATCCTCCACAACCACAACCCCCCCAACGACAGAAACAACAACCACCACACCACAAGAAACCACAACAACCACAACCACCACAATAACAGAAACCACCACAAACACACAACAAACCACAACCACAACCACCGAAAACCCCACAACAACAACCCAAAACCCAACACAAACACCAAACACACCACAACCCGAAACACCCCACACACGCAGACCACAAAAAACCTCACAAGACACAACCCCAACCACAACAACCCCACAAAACCAACAAGAAACAACCGGCCACATAACCAACAACAAAACAACCCCACTCCCAAACGCAACAACACCCACATACACAGCAACACTAAACCAAGACGGAGACGCAATACGCGGCCTAACATTCACCCTCAAACTCGAAGTCACAGCAAAAGGAGAAGAAATACCCCCAGTCGCACCCGTACTGCGCGCACCAAACCACTTCCTAATAGAACAAGCCCCCCAAACAACAGGCATAAAAGACGGAGAAACAGCCACATTCACATGGCGCCTACGCACACTAAACGACGCCCCACCCGGAACCTACCCAATACTAGTCAACGAATTCGACATGGACCCACCCCTAATCAAAACCACCGAAATCACAATACCCGAACCCGCACCAATAAGAGACGCAATAATCGGATTCCAACAGAAAGTATTCGGCCTAGTAGAAAACATCTACGACTACATACCCGCCAGAAACTACACCGTACCAACAGCGATAATCCTCCTCATAGGAATCCTCTACATATACCTACGAAGCAAAAAAACTGAGCCGCCAAAAGAAACCCCGTCAATCAGCAGTTACACCCCAACTACTCCTTCAACTGCGCCTCAACCTCAATCAGCTTCTTCTGATGGTCGCGTATAATCTCCCTAAAACTCTCCTCGTCGATAAGCCGATGCTGATACTTATTCTTTGTGAGCGAAATCATCTCCTCGATACGCGCCTTCTCAGACGTCAAACGCGCCTTCCTCTGCTCAAGACTTTCCTTGGCAGGCAAGACAGCCGCCGACCCTCCAACCACCGCCTTACCCTTGCGGCGAGAAAGAACCTGATCAACGAGTATAACCGCAAGCACAACCAAAGCAACGACGACAACAACGATAAACCCGCCGGAATCCTCCGCCTCAGACGCCGAAACAGCCCGGGAACTCACAATAAAATCAACAGTCTGAATCTGACCCGCCTGCACATACACCGACTGCGAAGGATTACTCTTGCCAACACGAAGAAAAATATCATAATTAACCATACCCGGAACCTCAGTCTCAAAAAAACCCTTATCATCAGTCACAAGAGCTGCAACCGGAACCGAATGATCAGTCGCATTAAACACCTCCACACTAACACCCGAATACGGCCTCCCCGTATCCTTGTCCGTCACATGCCCGCTGATTGTGGCATTCTGCGCTAAGGCAACCTGAACAAGCCAGAAGACCGCTATGAAGGCTAAAAACCGTTTTCTCATACTCTTAAGTCATTACAAGAAGAATTTAATTAAGTACATAACAAAGGAGAACATAAATGAAACGAGTCCACAGTGGCATACCCGGCTTAGACCCCCTAATTGACGGCGGAATACCCGCAGGACACAGCGTTCTGGTGACAGGCAGCTGCGGAACAGGAAAGACCATATTTGGGCTTCAGTTTCTCAAGGCGGGCGCTGAATCCGGCGAACCCGGAGTGTACATAACGTTCGAGGAGTCCCGCGACAAAATAATTTCTCAGGCAAAAGCGTTCGGATGGGACTTCGAAGCCCTTGAGCGCAAGGGGATGCTCACACTCTACATAGCTGATAATGCTGATGTTTCGGAGATTCTTGCCGAAGTAGAGTCTCTTGTGAAGAAAAAGGGCGTTCAACGCTTCGTACTCGACTCCCTCACGACGATGGTGGAGCACGGCGTCATATACCGCAGCAAAATCAGCAAGGAAATGAGCAGGCTCGACCGCGAAGGCGAAGCGCGCAGTTTCCCTGTCGCAGGAGGCGAAGTCACACGGAAAGACATATACTACATAGTCGGACGAATCAACGAGCTGGGAGTAACAAGCTTGCTTATTAGCGAAGTCGGCGAAGAAACCCCCTTCCTATCGCGCGACACAATAAGCGAATTCGCCGCAGACGGCGTCATATTCCTAAGAAACGAGATGGGCGGAGGATTCGAACGCCTTCTGTCTGTGCGCAAGATGCGCGGAACCAAAATAGACACAAAAAGATGCCCCTTCGAGTTCACTCCCCAAGGGCTGAAAGTGGTCTCAGAGGAATAAAAATGAAGACAACAGTCGACTCAATAATGAGCGTCCTTAAAGACGTGCACAAAAGCAGCAAAGAAATATCCGGCGTACTCGTCGTAAAAGAAGGGCTTGAAGGCGTCATCATGTTCCCCGAATCATTCCAGCAGGAAATAACCCCCATATGGGAGCCACTGTCAAAATGCCTCAACTACGCGCTATCCGGCGTGAAAATACTCTCGATATACGGACTCAAATACATGTCCTTCCGCATATTCGGATACAGCATACTCTTCTACCCCCTAGAATCATCCGACACAGCACTCATAGTCTTCGTCAAAGACAACCACGAAAAACCCTCGCTAGCACTACCCGAAATAGGCGAAAAAGCAGAAGAAGCGCGAAACAAAATAATAGCCCTAATACAACCTAAAGCTACGCCAAAAACCTGAAAAAAAAACAGCCCCTTAATCCTTTACGACAACAACCTTACTGACAGCATTAACTGCGTCATAAGGAATAACCAAGTTGCCGTCCTTATCCTTCGGATAAGAAACACGAACCGCAGCCTCCGAAATAGGCTCCACAACAATGGAAATGAATTTCCCAGTCCTCTCGTCAATAACGACGTCGTCCAAACGGCCTAACTCTTCGCCGCCCACAGTTATAACGGGCTTCCCGCCCAATTGCCGTGCGATGATGTACGTGACCATTATGTCACCAAACTTATGGTTTATATTATCTACTCCTTCTTTAAAAACATATCAACGCCCGCAAGCTCATTAACCTCCTCATCCAAAGCAAGCGCCCTCAAAGAAGCCGGATGCCCCAAAGGAAGCTTCCTAACCAACTTATTCTCCGCCACAATACGACCCCCAGACACATGTTTATCCGCCCAAGCCACAATCTTCTCCTCAATAGTTCTGGGAATAAAATCCCTACGAGGCAGGCCTAATTCGGCGGCTTCTTTCTTGGTAAGTCCTGCTCCCAAGTGGTTTTCTACTGCGCGGGCGTAGCGGGGATATGACGAAAGCATCCTGCCTCCCTCTAATCCGTGCGTTATGCCGTGTGTTACGCCTCGGCCTATGTCGTGCAGCAGCGCCGCGGTTTCCACGAATTCCACGTCCACGCGGTGTCCGCGGGATTTTATTTGTTCTGCCGTTTCTTTGGCTAGTTCGGCGACTTTTTTGCTGTGGGTGACTACGTCTTCGGGTACGTTGTTTGTTTTAAGCAGAAGTAAGGCGTCTTCTTTGGTGATTTTCTCTACGGCTGTTTTCGACGCCATATTGATACTTATTACCGCCTTATATTTTAGGGAGTGAGTCATTCGACTCGTTGCGGCATAAGGCTGGAGGTTTCAGCTTCAAAAGGCGTTAGAGGGGAACCTGAACGTTTTGCGCCTTTAGTGCAGCCTAAAGTTGAAATTAAGAGGGCGCGCTGTTCGACCCTTTCCGTTCAAACCCATTTATGCCTAAAGAATCAGTTTACTGTTTCGCGCTGAAGTGGGTGTGGAGTAAGCCGTTTATGCGGCTTATTTCGTTGATTATCCCATCAATCGTCTCGCTGTTGTCGTATTCAACGTAAGGTTGGCCTGTTTCGGGGCATGTGAAGTTGTTTTCTGTGGCTTCTTCGAATGTTACGACTCCGTTTGGTCCGCAGAAGTAAGCGTTGTTTTTCTCCTTCATCAGTTGTCCGTTGAGTTCCGCCAGGCGGCTTTCCAGGTACCCCTTGGTGTATTCGCCGAGTTGGTCGTCGCGTTTCTTCCAAAGGTAGGTGTACCAGCCGGTCTTTTTGTTTTTGGTGCGGTCGTATTCAACCAGCCTCTTCGAGTGCAGTTCGTTCAGTATGGTTCGAACTACGGTGGCTTTTAAGTCGAGTTCTTTGGCTATGTCCTCGTCGTACTTTGGTTCGTCCAAGGATTCGATGACGGAGACATGTTGCTCGCTCAAACTTTCTTCTAGAACGTTTCTTAGGCGCTTAAAATCGCGAGAAACAGGCATACATTAATCTACTGCATTTTAGCTTAAATATCTCAGCAGTTGGAGAGTTTGACTGTTATGTTGTAGCCGCCCACTCCCAAGCCCGGCCCGTGATACGGTTCCCAGTAGTCCGCCATAGCGTAATACGTTCCTGGGGCGAGGTTTGGGATGTAGCAGTTTTCGACGTTTGTTCCGCCCAACCCTGGAGGCGGATTCCTTGAGACGCAAATTGCTGGGTCTATCCCCCAAAGCATCCAGTCATCGAAGTAGGGGCAGCTGCCGTCCCACCTCACGTAAAGGTCGTAGTCTACTTCACCGTAAGTAATCAATGTGACGTTTGCGCTGCAAACCTGGTTGAGAGTGAAATTATAGTACTTCTGCTGCTGCCAAGTGATGTTCTCCTCGTACTCCGGCATGTTGCACGCGTACATCGGACACAGGTTGCAGTCGCTCCTGTTAGCCCACCTAAGAGTAAAGGCGGCATGGTCGACCGTGGTGCCAACCGGCACCTTAACGTACCCCACGGCAGAACCATCAGCATCAAGCTGCAACGTCAAATTGGGCGTCCCCAAATCCCCGACTGCGTAATAAAAATCGCCGCCAAAACCGCTAATATTCTCCTCAAGATACGCTCTCGCAGTCCAACCGCCCTTGCTCTCATTCTGAGCAAAACCAGAAACAAGCCGCCTACTTCTAGTCTGATCCGAAGCCAAGCTCTCTGAAGGACGCGTTGAGTTGCTTTCCGTGATTGTTTGCCCGTCTATTGTTAGGCGGTATCCTTCAATTGGGGGCAGGATGGATTCCAGATACGTCCTCGCTATGTTGGCGGCTCCCATCTTATCGCCGTCGTACCATGTTATGCCTATTTCCTCCAGGACGCCTTTCTTGTTGAGCACCTCCATCGCGTCTTCTGCGGTGTATTGCGCCCGCCTGAACATGGTTTTTTCCGAGTTAACCGACACGAAATACTGCAGCGTGACTGCTCCGGCGATTATCATGAATATGAAGCTCAGTGAGATGAACGCATCCCACATGAGAACGTAACCTTTCCGCCTTAACGCTGGCATTTTAAGATTAGACTTATACGTTGACTTCCCCGTTCGGCTTAGGATACGCCAGATTCACGAACAGCCAGCCCTTATACACCCTGAAAGAAGCGTTGACTACCGACGTGTAGCGGCCTCTGTTTTCGCAGTTGGGGTGTATTCTTCTGTCTATGTCTGTTCTTTCTCTGGCTTGGGCGTATACGTAGTAGACTCCGGGAGTGTCTTCGGTGAGGGTGTATTGGTAGGAGCAGTCCATTTCGGGGTCGTTGGGGTCTTCGTCGTAGCCCGGGCAGGGAATCCTAGGCAGCCACTGTATGTTGGCCGGGTTTGAGCCTGTGCCGTTGTCGTGATAGCTTCCTACGACCCATTCTAGGCCGCAGTCGTCGGTTCCGTTTACGTCTACTGTGACTGTGTCTCCTGGTGTTACGTATGGTATTCCTGTTGATGCGTTGTAGGCGTAGATGCGTACTTGGGGTGGGTTGTCTTTTTGGTTGTTTGTTGTTGTGGTTGTGCTTGATGTTGTTGTGGTTGTTTTTGTTTCTGTTGTGGTTGTGACTGTTTGTGTGGTTGTTGTGGAGCTTAGTATTTGTTGTGCGGGTACTTCTATTGGGCCGAATATTTTGCCTACGCTTTCGTGTGTGGTTTGTGTGCGTAGGTTATAGTATGTTATTTTTGAGGGTGCTTCGTAGTAGTCTCCTGGGCGGTATGCGTTGGGTATGCTTTGGGGTGTGTTGTCGCATTCTATGGTGACGTGGGTGCTTGCTCCGGGGCCTAGTTTTAGGGGGTAGCGTGTTTTTTCGTTGTCTGGTACTTTGGTGCAGTTTATTTCGCCGATGTTGAATTTGAAGTCGGTGTCTTTTATTTCTATGTTGTCTCCTGCTTGGTTTGTGAGGTCGAGGTATATGTGGTTGTCTGTTGAGACTACCCAGTCTGAGGGTTTGAGTTGGGAGAATCCTAGGCTTCCTCTGGGTGGTATTGGGGGGTTGAATACGCCCATTTCCATTAGGGCTACGACGGCGAGGCCGAGTATTAGTATGACCCAGCTGTATGTGACTAAGTATTCTATTGATGACTGGCCTTGCCGGTGTTTTATAGAAGAAACTTTGGCCATGTCTGTTGATTATTAGATTATCGGCGTAGGGCATTATTAAATACCTTTTCTAAGGTATGTACACCATGAGGACAAGGGGGATTATTCTCTTAGTGGGGGTTCTGCTGACGCTGTCTTCTACGGCGTCTTCGGACGTTATCACTCTGACTACGACTTTCATTGAGGTTGGTAAGGGGGGGGTTGTTTCGAAGGAAAGCAGCGGTCTGAACGTGTCTATCGTTAATACGGGTAATGTGCCTGCGTTGAACGTGCAGACTGAATTGATGCTTCCTGACGGGTTTACGTCTAAGCCGGTGTTTCCGGGGACGTTGGAGCCCAATGTCACTCAATACCTGTATTTCCCGCTTACTTTGCCGGAAAACGTCTCTCCTGGCCGTTATCCTTTGGTTCTTTCGACTCATTACACTGACGCTAACTCTTATCCTTTCTCCACGATTGCGCCGACTTATTTTGTCTATCAGACTGCGACGCCGATTTTGTTGCGCGGAGTTCTGCCTGAAGTCACTGTGAGCGGAGATGAGTCGTCGTCGTTCATGTTCCGCATCGCTAACACGGGGAAGGATCCTCACAATGTTTCAATACGCATTTACGCACCAAACGAATTGAAGCTGGACAAGGACGCAACAACTGTGGAGCTGTTGGGGCGGGAAGACAAGGAGGTTCCGTTCACCCTGCAGTCGTTCGGCGCTCTGCCTGGCAGCGCATACGTGATACTTGCGACCGCGGAATACGACGAAGGCGGAATGCACTACTCGTCTCTCGCAGGAGGCATGGTCAAAGTGACAGTAAAAGCCTCCGTCTTCGAGTTGCCCAGCACCTCAATCATATTCGGAGTTGCCGTTCTGATAGTACTCGCAATAGTCTACCTGCAAATCAAAGGCAAAGGCGGTAAATCTGGCTCGCCACAGAGCCAAAACAAAAAAGCAGACGCAAAAGTGGAGCGCAGTGGGGGCGCAAGAAGCTGAAAGATGAAGATAAGCCGGCTCGAGTGGTTGGTGACGGCCGCGGTATTCCTGGGAATATTCTGGTTAATCTTGAGTTTCTTTAGGCCTGCGTATCTTTTTTCTGATCGTTTTCCTTCTGGGGGTGATACGCCTAGTCACGTTCATCCTTACTTGTATCTGAAGGAGTATCTTATTCCGCATGGGGAGCTTATTGGTTGGGATCCTGGTTGGTATGCGGGTTACCCGTTGTTCCAGTATTACTTTTTGGTGCCTTATGTGGTGATGCTGCTTTTTAATTTGGTTTTTTCTGCGGCTGTCGCGTTTAAGCTGGGGGAGGTTTTGGCTGTTTTTGCTTTGCCTGTTGCGGTGTATCTGGCTTTCAGGGCGATGAAGTTTTCTTTTCCTACTCCTTTGATTGCCGCTGTTTTTTCTCTCCAGTTCTTGTTTTTGGAGACGATTAACGGCGAAAACTACAGCATGTACGGGGGCAACATAAAGAGTCTTCTTGCCGGAGAGTTCGCCCACGCGTACGGGACGTTCCTCGGCGTCTTATTTTTCGGTTTCCTCTACCAGGGCGTCAAGGAGAAGAAGCATGTGATACGCAACGCCATAGTGCTATCCCTCACTGTGTTGAGCCACATCTTCCTCGTCATATTCGCCGCAATATCCAGCTCGTTCTTCGTGTTCAAAAGGCGGAAAGCGGACTTCTTAGGGAACGTCCGAATACTCATTCTGGTGTTCGGCTTAGGATACCTCCTGGTAGGATTCTACACAATCCCATTCAACACCAAAATGGGTTACACCACAAGCTACGACTGGCTTAACTACCACAAACCCGGCATGCTGTTCCCATCCGAACTAAACCCCTTCTACCTCCTCGTAATATTCGGCCTATACATGGCGTTGCGTAGCCGCGACGACCGCATATACTACATGCTCTACTCCATAGTCGTGTCTGCGGTCATATACCTGATTATCCCCAACGGCAACCTGTGGGAGACTAGGTTTCTGCCTCCGATTTACTTGATGTACCTTTTGATTGCGGCTTACGGGCTGGGCGAACTCGTGAAAAATCTTGAGGCAAAAGCGCTTGTTCCCCTACTTGCGTTTTTGGCGATAACCGCGATGATCACGGCAAGCCCGTCTGACGCGCCAGACTGGGTTCCCGCCCCAATAAAATCCGTCTACGAATGGGCCGACCAAAACACCGCCCGCGACATTACCGGCTGGATTAAGTGGAATTTCGAGGGCGCGGAGACTAAAGCCAACTACCAGGACTTAGTTGGACTGATGAGCTACCTTAAGGATTTGCCTTACGGCCGCATTTTCCATGAGTACAGCGGCAGCCACGATCACATGTTCGGTAGCAGCAGGACTTTTGAGAGCATACCCCGGTACACGGGTAAGCCTACTATGGAGGGGTTGTTCATTGACGCGGCGGTGTTTGCTCCGTTTGAATTCATTTTGCAGCCGGAGCTTTCAGACAAGCCCAGCTGCCCCATAAGCTACGTTCCCTGCCAGAAATTCAACCTTGACCGAGGAATAAAGCACCTTCAGGCGCTCAACATAGACTACTTCGTCGCCACCACAAGCAAAGTGAAGAACGCGCTCTCACACGATAGCAACTTCAATTTCATGGCACGCTTCGGAGACATAGAAGTATACCGCATCAACAACAGCGGCCACTACGTCACAGTGCCCGCTTACCAGCCGGTTTTGTTCAAGACTTCGGACTGGCGTAAGGACGGCATAGCATGGTACCAGAGGGAGGACCTGCTTGACGTGCCTCTCGTGTACGCGAGCAAAATCACTCAAAGCGACGTGCAAAAATACGGCGCCGCAATAAGCTACGACGGAAACCTTGACAACCTGCCTAAGGTGCCAGTCGAAGGCGCATCAGAATGCGTGATCACCGAAAACCGGGAGAATGAACGGCTGGAATTCAACACCACATGCCCAGGCAAACCACACATAATAAGCATAAGCTACTTCCCCAACTGGAAGACACTAGGCGCGTCAGACCCAATCATGGTGTCGCCGGCATTCATGCTCATAACCCCCACAAGCAACCACGTCATCCTATACTACGGACACACAACCGGAGACTACATAGGAACCATCGCAAGCATACTCTCAATAACAGCAATAATCCTCCTCTCATACGCTCCCACAAGAAAGAAAATCAGCCCAATATTTAACAACATCGAAAAGTCATTCTACACGGAAGCATCCAAAACATCCAAGAAAATATCCTCCTCCTCCAAAACAGTCGAAAACTCAGCCGCATACGGCGGCCTGGAAAAAACCGCCGCAAGCATTTACCAGCTTATGCTGTCGTTTAGCGCCGCGTTCACCGAGCTTTTCAGCTTAATGCGCCTGCCGCGCATCAGAGACCGGCTAGGCCAAAGACTGATGATCTACCTCGTCTTCTTCCTACTTTTCATAAGCTGCGCTTCGTTTGTCCGCGAAGGAACCAACCCCGGAAGCCGCTTCATGCTGGTGAAGGCGCTCGTCAAATACCACACCCTGCAGGTGCCGGAAGACGAGATGAAAGTCTACTCCGGCATGGACTACAGCATAAGAAACGGCGTAATATACAGCGACAAACCGCCGGGCCTAGCGTACAGTCTCGTACCCGCCTACCTGATAGGTAACCTGCTATACTACCTAAACATCCCCCTCCCCGTCAGCGGATACTACAACGACCCAGCAGACGGATACGCATACACAATAATCGTCCTGATGATAGCCGCCATATCGGCTTACGGCGCACTGCGCACATACGACTCCGGCATACTACTTAACCTATCCGAGAGGGCGTCGCTTGCGGCCGCTTTCATTTTGTCTGCTGGGACTATTTACTGGGTTTATGCTCCTACTTTGTTCAGTCACGCTACGACTGCTACGTGTTTGGTTGTGGCGTTTTATCATATGCTTGTTTGGCGCAGGGACGGGGGTTTAAGGCAGCTTGTTTACGCGGGCGGCTGGCTTGGTTATGCGGTGACTGTGGACACAACGGTTCTTTTTGTTTTCCCTCTCTATTTTGCTTACGTTGCGGTCGAATCCCTAATTTCCTCCAAGGACGTGCGCGACTATGGTGGAGTAAGGAAAGACATTAATCATCTGCTTAAGGCGTGGGGCGCTTTGGCTGCGTTAGTCCTGTTGTGTGGGCTGCTTCTTGCGGCATACAATACGGTGGCTTTCGGAAGCCCCAACCAAAGCGCTTACCAGTATGCGGGGATGAGTTCCACGCAGAACTTCAAAAACAACCCGATTGAGGGGTACTACATACTCCTTGTTTCCACTTGGCGGGGACTGTTCTTCTACAGCCCCATACTCCTTCTGGCGTTGCCAGGCGCAATACTGCTCTACAGGAAGAGGCCTTCTGAGGCGTTGTTTTTGATTTGCGTTCCTGTTGTTCATACTACTTTTATTTCGGCGTATAGTTATGCAAGCGGGGGGTTGGCTTTTGGGCCGCGTCATTTGGTTTTGTTTTTGCCTTTTTTGGCTCTTTTGGCGGCTGTTTTGTTTGACGGGGCTTATTTGAAGAGGGTTCAGGGTCATTTTGGCGGTATCTCTAAGTGGGTTCTTTTGGCGGTTTCTTTGTTGCTTCTTGCGGTGAGCGTTTTTCATGCGTTTCTTGGTGCGTATGTCACGCCGATTCCTTATCCTGAAGTCAACAAGAATCCTATTTATGAGATTAACCTGAAGCTGTTTTATGAGGGGCGTAAGAATGGTCTGTTGTCCAATCAGCATCCTTGGGTTTTCGGGTTGGATGCGGTTGTCGTAGTGGTGTTTTTGGCTTATCTGGCGTTTGACATAAAGTCGGTGTCGGCTCAACGGCATCTGTCTTCCGTCAAGAAGAATCCTGTTTTCCTGTCATTATTCACCGCGTATCTGCTTCTTTTCGGAGCGTTCTATTTCGGTTATTTCCGCGAAGCTTCGACTTACGGGGGCGGAATTTTCCCCACGTCTTTCCTGTCTCCCTCTCGCTCCAAGATGGATTACGATTCTTTGCGGGTGAGCCTGAACCCTGTCGGAGCGTGGTATAGCTCCGATTACAATGATGCGAAGTGGTCTTCTACATCCCTTCCGGCAGTTTACCCCGTCAAAGGCAGGGAGTCGCGGTTTTTCCGCGGGGAATTCACAGTTGATTCGGTCGCTAAAACGAAGCTGAACATTTCAGCGGACGATTGTATTAAGACGCTTGCTATAAACGGGCAGATAGTCTACGTCGAGGAGGAATGCGGTATTTGCACTCACTGCAACGGAGAAGTCCTTGATGTGACTCCCTACTTGACTAAAGGCAAAAACACGATTGCAATAGAGCTCGTAAACGCCATAGGTGCATCATCCTTAAGCGTTCAAGGATTAAGCGGCATTATATGGCGCACAAGCCGGACTGCCGCCGCAGGGTGGACTGACCCCGGATACAACGACGACGGCTGGGACCTCACAGACCTGCCTTTCAGCGAGGAAGTGCACGTGTTCAGAAGCATGTACGTGCGCGCCCGCTTCACCCTACCTGAATCGTTTGACTTAGTCCAACCCAAAATACTCGCAGACGACTGCGTCGCAAACGTCTACGTAAACGGGCAACAGGCCTACTCCTCAACGTCGTGCGGTCCGGGCTCGGACAAAAACGGGCGCGTAATAGACATAACCAAGTACGTCCACTCCGGCGGCAACCTGATGGCAATACAGATTTCCGACGTCGGAGAAGACATGTCATTCGACCTTAAGTGAAAAAAATGAGGTCTTCGAAAATCATTCTAACAGCCGCCCTAATACTCCTAACAACGCCGGCGATTGTTGCATCGGCCTCGACGTCTCTGTGGAAGTTCTCTCCGGTATCTTCCGTGGGTTGGTATGCGGAAGATTTTGATGCCTCAAACTGGACTTCGGTGCCCCAGCCTTACGAGAAGCAGGAAACTCCCTCAGACATGTATTTTCGCGGGTTCGTAGACGCTGACCCCTCGCAAACATCCGTTACTTTGACGCTCTACGCCGACGACTGCATTAAGGAATTGTACTTTGACCAAGTCATCGTCTTCAACTCGACCGAATGCGCAGGATGCACCCACTGCCGCGGAATGAACATCACACTTCCAGTATCTGCCGGCAAATCATACCACACGTTAGCCGCCCACGTGAAAAACAACGGCGGACCAGGAAAATTCCGGGTGGAAACGTACGGTGCGTCCGAATCATCCTCCAAAATACAATCATCAACGGTGCTACTCGCAATAGCACTAACCCTACTAGCTTCAGCGTTGTTCCTTCCCGCCAAAATAATGCGGCCGCACGTCAAGGTGCCTCTTATCTTTTTGGCTTACTCGTTCGCTGTCATGTCTTTTTTGACGCCTTTGATTGCGAACTTCGGCAACTGGGGGATAAACGACTGGGATCAGTATTACTTCCATAACGCGGTCGCCCGTCGAATTATCCTTCAGTACCATCAGATTCCTCTGTGGAATCCTTACGCGTGCGGCGGCACCATAATCCTCGCCAACCCCCAAAGTCTGTACCTTACGCCTACCTTCATCATAATCCTGCTGTTTGGGGTGGAATACGGCATTAAACTGCAGATTCTCCTGCACTATCTAATCGGCCTCGTAGGGATGTACCTTCTGGCGCGCCGCCTTAAGATGGGGTCTGCGGCAAGCCATTTGGCCGCGTTCGTCTTTGTTTTTTCGTCTGTGATGTCGCTTCATCTTGCTGAGGGGCATTATACTTGGGTTGCGGGTGCGTGGCTTCCTTGGTTTATGTACTTTTATGTTAGGGCTGCTGAGAGGGGTTTGTGGTCTGTGCCTGCTGCTGCTGCTTTGTTGCTTATTTACCTTGAGGGTCATGCGTATCTTTTCATTTACGTGTGCCTTTTTGTCGTGTTGTACGCCCCTTTGAAGTCCTTAAGCGAACGCAGTGTCAAGCCGGTTAAGTTGGCTGCGTGCATACTCGTCTTGTGTTTTTTGTTGGGTGCAGTGAAGTTTATTCCGCAGTTGATTTATGCCAGGGAGAATCCGCGGGATATTAGCGATGGCAGCGGTTTCACTTGGGAGATTCTGTCTGCAAGTCTTTTGGACCGGTATCAGGCGTTGGGGGCGCACGCTTATTTAGGTCAGATTTGGGGGTGGCATGAGTACGGCGGATACGTAGGAGACATAGCCCTTCTTTTGGCGTTGGCGGCTATTTTCCGCCGGTATAATCCGCCTCTTTTTATCACTTTGCTGGCTATTTTGGCGCTTTCGTTCAACCTTAACGCTCCTTTTGCTCCGTGGGACTTCCTTCATGACCACGCCCCCTTCCTTGGGAACCTCCGCAACCCTGAGCGCCTAATAATCCTTGTGACTTTCATTCTTGCGATTTTTGCCGGCGAAGGATTGCGCCGAATCGAAAGCCACGACAGGTGGCTGGCCGCATTCATAGTGTTGTTTGTTCTTGCTGATTTGTGGGTGGTAAATGGCGGCATACTTAGCGGGTCATTCCCGATTCTGCCTAAGGACATAAGAGCTGACCCTGTTTTCAGGCAGACTGTGGGAGAGGGTGTTGGTGAGCGCAGATACAGCGGAATGTACGAGGTGTTTTTGGCCAACCACGGTGCCGCAGACTGCTATGACCCCGGCGGATTGGCGTCTCATGTGCTGCCTTGGAAGACGGGCGGCGTGTTAAACGAGTCATACAAAGGCGAAGCGTATCTGCTGGATGCGGGGAAGGCGGAGGTTGTTGATTTCACTCCCAATCAGGTCACGGTTTCAGTAAACGCCTTAGCTCGTACGACATTGGTTCTAAATGAGAATTACCATCGCGGCTGGAGTTCAGACGCCGGTTCGGTCGCCTCATATGAAGGTCGCGTTTCTGTGGCTGTTCCTGCGGGTGTTAGCCGGGTCACGTTCGTCTATAGTTTGCCTGGTTTTGCGTTGGGTGCTGCAGTCTCGTTCTTTTCTTGTGCGGGATTAATACTATTTTTGGTTCACAGGAGGGTGTTGTCATGATTAAGAAGGCGTTGGCTGTCGCGGTGTTTCTGCTGGCGGCGTCATTGTTTGTTTCTTCGGCGTCGACTTCTTCGTGGGCGTATTCTCCGGTGTATTTTCCAGGGTGGTATCAGGACGACTTTGACGTGACCAAATGGATTCTGGTGCCTCAACCCTACGAAAGCCAGAGCACTCAATCCGACCTGTACTTCAAGGGGTTCGTTGATGCCGACCCCGGCCAAAGCAGCGTCAATCTGACCATCTACGCTGACGACTGCTTGCTGGAATTGTACTTTGACGGAATCAGCGTCTTCAACGCGACAGAATGCGGAGCCTGTACGCACTGTTCCGGAATTATGTTCCGTCTGCCCATACGCGCAGACAAACCCTACCACACATTAGCCGCCCACGTGAAAAACAACGGCGGCTCAGGGATGTTCAAGGTAGAGCAGGATCAACCCTGGTTATCATTTAACATCCGGCCTTCAACGTCATTGTTCCTCGTAGCGATGGCGTTTCTTTCGGCTGCTTTGTTTTTGCCTGCCAGGGTGCGTCGGTGGCATTTGAAGGCGTTACTAATCCTTTTCGCATATGGTTTCGTCACACTATCTTTCCTAACCCCCTTGGTAGAGAACGCCGGCAACTGGGGAATACACGATTGGGACTACTTCTTCTTCAACAACGCAGTCGCCCGGAAAACGATACTTACTTACCATCAGCTGCCCATGTGGAATCCTTACGCGTGCGGCGGCACGGTAATTCTCGCCAACCCGCAAAGCTTCTACCTTACTCCCACATTTAATCTGATTCTCCTGTTCGGGGTGGAATACGGCATTAAACTGCAGATGCTTCTTCACTACCTAATCGGCCTGATAGGTATGTATCTGCTGGCCCGCCTTCTGAAGATGGGCGAGGCCGGAAGCCATATGGCGGCGTTCGTGTACATGCTTTCAGCGGTGATTCCGCTCCATTTCGCCGAAGGCCATTACACGTGGATTGCTGCCGCATGGGTGCCTTACGTCGCATACTTTTATCTGCGGGCAACGCAGGAAGACATGAAGTGGGCTGTTCCTGCAGCACTTTCACTTGCGCTAATATACCTTGAAGGCCACGCTTACCTTTTCGTCTACGTCATCCTTTTCCTCTTATCGTACGCTCCGCTTACCTCTTTTTTCAAAAGGACGTTCACTCCCGTCAAAGTCACCGCGGTAATCCTAGTTTTGTGCCTTTTGTTCGGGGCAATAAAGATTGTGCCTCAGGTGCTCTACACCAAAGACAATCCGCGCACAATAAACGACAGCAGCGGATTAACGTGGGATATTCTTGCCGGAAGCCTTATAGACCGTTATCAGGCGTTGGGAGCCCACAGCTTCAAGGGGCAGGTATGGGGGTGGCATGAGTACGGCGGATACATAGGTGAAATACCCCTGATACTTGCGTTAGCCGCAATAATTCTTGGGCGCGCAAACAAGCCCCTCGTACTAACTCTCCTGTTCATATTAATATTGGCTTTCAACGAGAGTTCGCCTTTGGGCCTGTGGGGAATACTCCATGATTATGCTCCTTTCATGGGGAATTTGCGCACTCCTGAGCGTCTGATTCTGATGGTGAACTTCATTCTTGCAATGTGCGCTGCAATGGGTTTGAACGCCATTGAGCGCCACGACAAACGCATGGCAGTAGTCATCCTGTTTTTTGTCTTGTTTGACTTGTGGAATGTCAACGGGAGCATACTCTCAATGTCTTTTCCAATAACTGCGCGCACAATAAATGCCGACTCCACTTTCAGGCAGACTCTTGCGGAAGGAGTTGGCGACCGCAGGTACAGCGGAATGTACGAGGTGTTTTTGGCCAACCACGGCGCCTTAGACTGTTATGATCCGGGCGGTTTGACTGCGTATGCGACTCCGTGGAAAGTAAGTGGTGTGCTTAAGGAGAGTTATCGCGGCGAAGCGTATCTGGTTAACGGCGGGAATGCGAATATAATCGAGTTCACGCCAAACAGGGTTACTGCATCCGTTGGCACTCTTGAGCCTACTTTGCTTGTGCTCAACCAGAATTACCATGATGGGTGGAGTTCGGATGCTGGCGTTGTAAAGCCTTATCTTGGTCTTGTGTCTGTTGCTGTTTCGCCGCTCACAAGCAAAGTCACTTTCACTTACACAACTCCCGGACTAGCAGCAGGAGCTTTAATCACCGTGCTGGCGCTTGCGGGATCGGCAGCGTATCTTACAGCCCCTAACGCAAAGAAGCGGGTAAAAAGATGAATAAGACCCTGAAGAAAGGCATCACACTTTTGCTTTCCGCCGCTGCGGTGGCCTCGTTTGCCCTAATACTCTACGGTTATTTTTCTGAGCCGTCCGTTTCGCTTTCATCCTGGAAGTACTCGTACTGCTTCGTCAGCAGTCCGCCGCTGATTCTATCGCCCCAGGAAAAATCGGTCGTGGTTCAAGGGAAATTTGACGTTGATGGCGACGTCCGGCTGCTCCCCCTGAATTTTACCGTAGACGATTGCATGCGAAGGGTTTTGGTTGACGGCAAAATAAGATTTGAACGCAAGGAATGCAGGGGATGCGCCGACTGCAGATCTACGATAATCAACATCACAAAAGTATCCCGCGGACGCCATACCATAGAAATTGACGGTGAAAACTTCGTGGGCGCATTCAACGTGGATGTGAGGCCCCTCCAAATAAACGGAACCCCAACACCCGAATTCTCCGACTGGATCTACTACTACCCCCAAGGAAACGCCACCTGCGGGGGCGAAAAGCAAAGCCGGCAGATGCAGGACGCTACGCCAATAAACTCCAAACTGAGATTATCCCCCACAGAAAAGCAGGCGCTAATACTCGTGAACCTGACAGTAGACAACGACGTGCCAGAACTACCAATTAATCTGGCCGCAGACGACTGTCTGAGTGCGGTGCTTCTTGACGGAAAAATACAGTACAAAAATAATGAATGCCGCGGCTGCGGCAGCTGCGGCGGCACAGTCATAAACATGCAAAACGTTTCCAAAGGAAGTCATATACTTGAAATCCGGGCGGAAAACATAGCTAAAGGATTCGACGTCACAATCAAAACATACATAGGCCCAAAGCCATACACGTTCATCCTGCTTTTGAGCATCATTCTTCTCTCAGCCCTGGAACTTAGCAAAATAAGCAAAGCATTCGGCGGCCGCTCAGACACGGCGTATGTTGTGCTGTTGATAATCTACGTGACCTTGCTTAAGGTGGTTGCGGTAGAGTACATCTCATATCTTATGTCTGAAAGCAGGCTTTCAATGCCTGGCGTAAGCGCCATCACGCAGGACTTGGGTGTTCCTGCGTCTGCCGTGCCTCTTTTGGTCAAGTTCGCTACAACATGGGACGGCGCGCATTACCTGAAGATTGCGCTGCACGGATACGAAACTGACCCGGGGTTCGCCCCGCTTTACAGTTGGATAGTAAGCGGAGCCATGAACGTCATACACAACCCGTTCATTTCATCGTTTATAGTCTCGAACCTCTTCTCGTACTTGGCGATAATCGCGTTCTACTTCACAGCCAGCCGACACCTAACGCCCACAGAAAGCACGTGGGCCGCGGCAATACTGGCGTCATTCCCCACGTTCATAGCATACGGAACAGTAGGATACAGCGAATCCACGTACCTGTTCTTCGCAATATTATCATGGAACCTGATAGAGCGCCGGCTGTATCTCACATCCGGAGTATTCGCCGCATTCGCGCTCCTCACAAGATACCTCGGAGGCATACTCGTACCCATACACCTCATAGCAATAATAGTCGACAAAAAAATGAGGCCTCACAACAAGCATGAATGGGCCGCGTTACTTATGGGGCTTGCCCTCCCGGTTTTGGCGTTGGCGGGTCTGATGTTCTACGTTAGCTTGTCCTCCGGCTCCTACACGACAATATTCGAGGTCCGCAAGGGCTGGGACCCCACTTTATTTGAGGGGCCTCACTGGCAGGTTTACCGGTTTCTTGAAGGCGACAACAACGTGATGTTCGAGAACTACATGTACGCGTTTCCCTTCCTTATTGTCGCTTTCAGCCTACTCCCAGTATCTTTGGCCCTTAGCGCTTACTGCTTTATGATATCCCTCCTGCTTCTGTCTCTTGCAGGGCAGTCGGCTGCGGGGCAGTTCAGGTACCTCCTTATGGCGTGGCCGGTTTTTCTGGCGCTGGGCAGAATAAGAGACCCGTGGGTGAAGGCGGCCATGATTCTTGCGTTCATTATGTTGGGTCTTAGGGCTCTGTTGTTTCATTTAATTTAGTCGTTTGCTCGATATTTGGTCTTAAGGAGAAATTTGAAAATCCAGAAAAACGTCCGGGAAAAAAGGGGTTCAAGTTTAGTCTCGTCGTTGATTCAGAGGCGCAGGTTTATTTTATTGGCTTTTGTGTTCGTTTCTTTCTCCTTTGCCGCATATGGGCTCGCTTCTTCTGAGCCCATGAAGTTCTCATCCTGGCGGTACTCCTACTGTGTGCTTTCAGATTCCCCGGTGGTTTTGTCTTCCGAGTGGGGTCAGGCCGTGTTGCAGGCGAATCTTACGTTGAATCAACCGGTTGATGTTCTTCCTGTTTTGGTGAAGGTCGATGATTGTGCGTGGGAGGTTTCCCTTGATGGCGTGATTCAGTTTGAGCGGGAAAAATGTTTTCAGTGCGCTGACTGCGGCGGCACTGTGATAAACTTCACAAAAGTGTCCGCCGGCAGCCATTTGCTTGAGGTCGTGGCAGGAAACGTCGGCGGCGATTTCAACGTGGACGCCCGTCCGGTGGCGCAAGAAGGCGCCCCTTATGCGGCGCTTTCCGACTGGCATTATTCTTACGCCACGACCGAAAACGGCTCTTGCGGAGAAAATTCGGCCGACTGGAGGACGGAGGATGTGCTCAGGCGTTCCGCGTTGGGTTTGTCCGCCGAACAAAAGCAGGCTTTGGTTCGGGTGAACCTTACAGTAGATGGCGACTTTAGAGAGTTGCCCATAATACTGGCAGTAGACGACTGTGCGCGGCGTGTTTCGCTGGATGGCATAGTCCAGTTGGAGCGGGCTAGCTGTTCAAAGTGCGTTGATTGCGCAGGCACAGACGTCAATATGGCTAACGTCTCAAAGGGAAGCCACAATCTGGAAATTCAGGCGGAA
The DNA here is from genome assembly GCA_902384455.1 of uncultured archaeon. Classification (GTDB taxonomy): domain Archaea; phylum Altiarchaeota; class Altiarchaeia; order IMC4; family SCGC-AAA252-I15; genus CABMCB01. The sequence goes on along the minus strand of CABMCB010000093.1, from coordinate 3,768 downwards.
AACGTCGGGGGCGGATTCACAGTCGCATTGCGCCCTTACGGCGCTGTTCCATCCACTCCGCTGATGATTTTTCTGGGCGCAATAATACTTTTGGCGGTAGCCGAAGGAAAGCGCATTTCTGCTTTGATGGGTCGCCGCTCCGACAGAACATACATAATCCTTCTGGTCATTTATCTGTCCCTGCTGAAGGTGGTCGCGTTATACTACTCAGACTTCCTTCTTTCCGACGGGCTTGTTTCAGGAAAAAGCGTCCAGGACATTAGGCAGGAATTCGGCGTAGACGTCAAAGAAAAATACATACTTGCGGTACTGGCCACAAAATGGGACGCAAGCCACTACCTAACAATAGCCCAAAAAGGGTTCGCAAGCAAACCCGCATTCGCCCCCTTGTACGGGTGGGCCATAAGCGTGATTACGCCAGCAACCAGCAACCCCCTCGCGGCGTCCCTTATAATCTCAAACCTCTTCTCATACCTGGCGATAATAGCGTTCTACTACACAGCCCGCCGCCACCTAAACAAAACAGAAAGCGCATGGGCGACGATACTTCTGGCGTCATTCCCCGCCTTCTTCGTATACGGCATACTAGGATACACAGAAACCCTATACCTGTTTCTAGCAGTCGCCTCATGGAACCTGTTTGAACGCCGCCGCTACATCTCATCAGGCCTAATTTCCGCGTTAGCGCTCCTCACCCGATACATGGGCGGAGCAATAGCGGTGATAAACCCGATAGCAGCCGCCGCGGACAAGAAAATAAGGCCCCGCAGCCGGAAAGAATGGATCTCATTCTTCATAGGGACGATACTGCCCGGATTAGCGTTCATCCTCCTCATAGTTTACCTGGAAACCCAGACCGGATCGTACCGCACCCTATTTGACGTCCGAAAGGAATGGCAGAGCAAAGGAATATTCGAGGGGCCTAACTGGCAATTTTACCAGCTTATTTCAGGAGACCAAAACGTCATGTTTGAAAACTACCTGTATGCGCTGCCTCTTTTCATCGTTTCCTTTAGTCTAATAGCCATTTCTCCCGCAATGGCGGTTTACTGCGTGGTGTTCGCCCTGATGAGCATTTCTTTGGCCGGAATGCCGGCAGTATCCCAGCCACGCTACCTCATCATGCTGTGGCCGGTGTTCTTGAGTCTGGGCAGAATAAGAGATTCGTGGATAAAATCCGGGCTAATCATTGCGTTCCTACTTTTGGGGCTTAAGGGGCTATTCCTGCACTTGACCGGCTTTTGGACTTGACGCCACAAGAAACCATTGAGGAGAAAACCCTCGAAAAAGAAGGTTCAACAGCGGGCGAGGAATCACCCTGACAAAGATTCTGAACCTCTCATACTCCACCCTCAACGGAAAGTCGCCAAACAATACTTCCAACGTCCTGTCTTTGACTGAAAAACCAGCGGCCTCCAAACAGCCGACCGCTTCGCCGTAAGTAACAGGATAAACCCCTTCATAGCCATTTCCCCGCCCAAGCGCCCTAACGTAAACGTCAGCAAACCCCTTAGGAAGCCAACTTAAGAACGGAAGGCTGTAATGCGGCTCCCACGGGAAATAGCGGCTGCCTGTGGCAATAAAAACGATTCCGTCCGGCTTAAGAATCCTCCTGAACTCGGAAAGCATCGCATCCTTGTCCTTCACGTGCTCAAAGACGTTGTTGCAGACAACCACATCAACTCTTCCGCCCTCAAAAGGAAGGCAAACAGCACTCCCACCGACAAAAAAACCCTTACCCCCAAGACCAGAATAATCCAAATCCACGCCGAAACAAAACGCTCCAAAATCACTCCTCAAACACTCCGTAATCACCCCCCCTCCGCAACCAACGTCAACAACAACCGCACCCCCAATACTGCCCGAAAGAAGACGACCAATCAAAGCAGCCTTCTGAGGCCGAGTCTTAGCATAAGATGCGTCCTTCAGTAGGCGCTCGTACGCATTCTTTGAAGAATCGGATTTCAATTGAGCCCTCCTTTCCCGTAGACATCAATGAACTTCTTTGCCACACCCTCCAAACTGAAGCGGCATACCGCGCTTTTGCGCCCACCTTCAGCAATCTTTCCGGCAAACTTATTGTCAGCAATAAGACGGAACAAAGCCGCAGCAAGAGCCTTAGAATCCTTCTCAGGAACAAGAAGCCCCGAAACCCCATCCTCTACGACATCCAAAATACCCCCAGAAGACGAACCAACAACCGGTATCCCCATCATCTGAGATTCGGCCAAAACCATCCCCAACCCTTCCGCTTCGCCCTTCCAGTCGGTGATTGACGGCATAACCACGATATCCGCGCAGGCAAGCCTCTTTATTGCTTCAGAATGGGGCATTGCGCCCGTGAAGGAGACATTCAAATTCCTTTCCTTGGCGTATCCTACGAGAGAATCCCTCAGGGGGCCGTCCCCAATTATTTCAGCTTCAAAATTTACTCTTTTTTTGGCAAGAGCATCAAGGGCGTCAAGTAGGTATGTGAAGCCCTTTCTTTCGACGAGTCTGCCCGAAGCGACTATGCGATAAGCCCCTCTTTTATCCTTTCTTTTTTTGGGCAGGAGGCGTTCTTCAACAGGCATGGGGATGACTTTTGCCCCTAAGAATCCTTGCTTAGAAAGCTCGTCCTTAATGTATGAGGAAACTACTGTCACAGACGACGCGTTACTTAGGGTCCATCGCATAATAGGTGCAAGCCACTTCCACTTCCTGACTAGAAAAACGTCTGAACCGTGGCATGTGATTACATACGGTTTGCCCGTAATCTTAGAGGCAACGGCGGCAGCAACCCCCCCCGGAATCCACCAGTGCGCATGAATCAGATTAACTTTCTTATCCCTCGAAACCTTCACCGCCTCCAAGACGTAAGATGCGAAAAAAGACGCAAACAAAGGAAGATAAAGCGGATTCTTAATCAAAACATCATGCATCACACCCCTGTAGGCAAGAGTCTCCCATTCTTCAGGAGCATACCTGAAACGATGCACGGTAACGCCCCCAATATCCTCACTAACCCTCAACCCCCTAGCGTGCGGCGCAACAACATCCACGTTAAAGCCCGACGCCCTCAAAGCACCAGCAAGAGTCCCAACGAACGGCGCAACACCATCATCCCTAAAACGAGGAAAAGCATGACACAAAAAAAGAACAGTCCCCCCACCGCCAACACGCCCACCAACCACCTCCCTCATACCCCTCATAGCACAAAAAACACTAACGCCTACGATTCCGCGCCTCCCAAGAAAGCCGAGTAATCATCTCCCCAATAAGACCCATAGAAACCAACTGCACGCCCACCATCATAAGCAAAACAGAAAGAATAAGAAGAGGCCTCTCCCCTATGCCGCCCCTGAACGCCCAAACGTACAGCAAATAAATGCCTGAAACGAATCCGCAGCCAAAAAGAAACGCTCCCGCAGGCCCGAAAAAATGCAGTGGCCTTGTGCCGTAGGCACCAAGGAATTTTACGGTCAAAAGGTCTAGCATGCCCTTAAACAGGCGGGTTAGTCCGTACTTGGATTTTCCATGTAACCTTGGGTGGTTGGTAACTTCCACTTCGCCAACCGCATATCCCTCCCACATGAGTATGACCGGAATGTACCTGTGGAGTTCCCCGTACAAGCTTAAATCGGACAAAGCCTCCCGCCGGTACGCCTTAAGCCCGCAGTTCACGTCGTGCAGCGGAACACCAGACAGCAGCCTAACCAGGCGGTTGAAGAACCATGAAGCGGTTTTTTTCCCCGAAGAGTCCGAGCGAACTTTCCTCCAGCCCGACAC
>CABMCB010000092.1 GCA_902384455.1 uncultured archaeon | reverse complement strand
TCCTCCGGCGCAGGAAACTACGCCCTAATGGACTTGCTGGCCGCAAAAATAATTCAGCGCAGTAAAATCAAGACGGTGTTCCTCAACGGCCGCGACCTTAGGAACATGGAGGCTGCGGTGTCCGGTAAGCCGTTTAAGGGGACGGTCGTAGAGGCGTAGGGTGTAAGCTATTTTGGGTGCTCAAGCCATTCGGCGTATTTTTCGTCGTTTCCTTTGACTATGCTGAAGAATTTCTCTTGAATCTGCTTGGTTATGGGCCCGGGTTTGCCTATGGTGCGGCCGTCTATTTCGCGTATGGGCGTTATTTCGGCTGCGGTGCCGGTGAGGAATGCTTCTTCCGCTAGGTAGAGTTCGTCTCTGCTTATGTCTCTTTGTTTGGCTTTTAGTCCGAGGTCGTCTTTGGCTATCTTCAGGACGCTGTCTCGGGTTATGCCTTCCAGTATGCCTGCGCTTGTTGGCGGAGTGAAGAGTTTTCCTTTTCGGACTATGAATAGGTTTTCACCGGAGCATTCGCTGACCATGCCTCGTGAATCAAGCATTACTGCTTCGTCAACGCCCGTTTGTATGGCCTCTATCTTGGCGAGTATGCTGTTGAGGTATTGGCCGGTGGCTTTGGCTCTGGGTGGTATGACGTTGGCGTCTATTCTCCTGTAGCTGCTGACTCTGACTCGGATGCCGTTTTTGAGGCCGTCGTCTCCCAAGTATGCTCCCCAAGGCCAGACTGCGACTGCTGCTTCGACGGGGCTTTTGAGGGGGTTTACTCCCATTTCGCCGTATCCTCTGTAGACTATTGGTCTGATGTAGCAGGATTTGAGTTTGTTTGCTTTGATGACGTCGAATACCGCCTTCTTGAGTCCGTCGACTCCGCCGTAAGGCAAATCCATCATGTATATTTTTGCGGACGACTCAAGGCGTTTCAGGTGGTCTGTGAGCCGGAATACTGCCGGCCCCTTCTTTGTTTCGTAGCATCTGACTCCCTCAAAGGCTCCGCTACCGTAGTGTAGGGCGTGAGTTAGAACGTGGATTTTAGCGTCCTTCCATGGGACGATTTTCCCGTTAAGCCAGATGTATTCGACTTCTGTGAGCGGCATTTTATGTTCTTACCCTTATGGGCGTGCGCCTAAAAAACATTAGAAAAACGCCGGACAAGCGGCGTTTACAATTCAAACCCGTCTTCGGCCTGCTCCATTTGTTTGGGTGGTTGGGTCAGGTAGGCCTCGCTGGTCCTCCGGTATCAGGCCTCGTAGAGTCTCCAGCGACTTCACCGCGTCTAGCACCGTTTGAGTAACGTCTGGACGCGTTTCCCTGAACCTCTCCATGAGGCGGGCGCAGCGTGCAGCATCCTCTTGTTTGGGTCTAGTTAGCATGTATATGCCTACATTCGCTATGACGGCGGATGACACGGTTGCGTTAGGTTGGCCGGATGCTGGAGTGTTATCTTCAATTCCCTTGATGAAAATGTCTCTGTCACCTGGCAGGCCGGTATACACCAAATATGCTGAGGCGTAGTATGCTTTGGCCGCTCCCGCCGGGTCGCTGTATCCGTCAACTTTAGCGTCGTGAGTATGTTTGAGTGCGTCCAACGTTTCAACTGCTGTTCGGACGCGTCCAGTAATTTCCCCCTGCGTTTCAGCTGCTTTATCGTACAACGGCCGGACGTTGGTGTACTGGCTTTGAGGGTTAAACAACGAGAACACTCCTGCGTTCACAAGCACCTCAGGAGTGACAGCGCCGCCACCGTTTACATACTCTCTTACTCTCTCAAAAGAGTCGACCCTAAAATCCCACGGAGCATACAAGTCAACAAGCCTGCGAGAATCATCAGCAACCTTCATACGCAGCATGTAATCAGTCATGTAAGTAATCGCGCAGCACAACTATTTAAGCAACCTGCCTAGCGCGAATCTGTCGCGGATACCAGCTGAGTTTACGGCTTAATCAGTTTGTCGCCCACCTTAACGCGGACCCCAGGCTCCGCATCCACGCGGCCTACTATTGTCATCTGGTATTCCTGGCCGTATTTTTCGACCATTGCGTTGGCGTCTTCGGGCGAGGCGATTACGCAGAATCCTACTCCCATGTTGAATGTTTTGTGCATTTCTTCGTCTGTTATGCCGCCTAGTTCCTTGATTTTTTTGAACACTGGTTGCGGTTCTGGGAGTGAGTCGAACGTGAACCCGTAGTTTGTGAGGCGTCTGACTTTGAGGAATGCGCTTCCTGTTATGTGGGCGAATCCGTGTATGTCGTATTCGCGCATGAGCGTCATAGCCTCCTTGACGTATATGCGAGTGGGAGTCAGCAAGTGCGCCCACATGTCCCTAGGGAGCACTTTGCGGGCGAGAGTTAGGCCGTTGCTGTGTACGCCGCTGCTTTTGATTCCTACCACTAGGTCTCCGGGGCGTATTTTTTCTCCTGTTATGACTTTGCCGCGTTCTATGATTCCTACTGCGGTGGCGGCTAAGTCGAATCCGTGCCCTTCTTGGCCTGTGATTATTTCAGGGAGTGTTGCGGTTTCTCCGCCTACGACTGCGATTTGGGCTTGGCGTGCCCCCTCGTATATTCCGGCGCAGATGTCTCTTATGATGTGTTCGTTGACTGAAGTTACGGCTAAGTAGTCGACCATTGAAATGGGTTCTGCGCCGACGCATATGAGGTCGTTGACGTTCATGGCTACGACGTCTATCCCTACGGTATCGTATTTGTTCAATTCCTGGGCGACAAGCACTTTGCTGCCGACACCATCGGTTGTTATCGCAAGCAGGTACGGTCCTACCTCCACGACGTTGGCGTAGCCGCCGATGTCCATTGATACACTTCCGAATTTTCCTTCGCGGAACTTGAACGTCTTCTGCATCCACCCTTTGATGCCTTTGATTGCGGTGTCTTCGCTTCTTATGTCTACGCCTGCTTGGGCGTATGTCGTGGGCTTCTTCTTGTCTGTCATCGGGAGTTATCTTCTAATTAAGCGGCGCTTAAATATCGGTGCGTTTGTTTAAACCCCGTTGTTGAAAAAGCGCAGGGCGTTTTTTGTGGTTGCCTTTGCAGTATTTTCAAACGTAATCCCCTTGATTTCAGCAATTTTTTGTGCGGCAACAGATACGTTTTTGGGTTCGTTGCGGGTCTTTGGCGTTGGGGCGAGAAACGGGGCGTCTGTTTCAAGGACGATGTTTTCCAGCGGGACGTGCGCGGCAAGGTCTTGTTTGCTTTTGGAGTATGCGACGCTGCACGGAATTGAAATCAAGTCTCCTCTACATACTATCCTGTCGGCTTGCTCAACGGTGCCGCTGAAGCAGTGGTAGAGCGCGGAAACACCGTATTCTCCAACAATCCTTACGCAGTCTTCTTCGGCGTCGCGGCTGTGAATTACGACAGGCCTCTTTAGTTCTTCGGCTATAGAGAGGAATCTGCGGAAGTTTTCCTCCTGCTTAGCGTGCTCTTCCTTCTTCTTAGTCCAGTAGTGATCCAACCCGATTTCGCCTACCGCAAGGATTTCAGTATGATGTTTCCTCAAAGCAGATTCAAACGCAATAATTCTCTTTTCATCAAGTTGAGTTGGCTCAACACCTAGCGTCCAGCGGACGTTAGGATAGTTAGCCGCAATCAACGCGGCTTTTTCAGCTTCTTCCTCTCCAAGAGCGCACGCAACAACAATCACGCCATCGGTTAGTGCCGCTTGAATCACTTCCTCCCTGTCTTTGTCGAAGAGCGGATGCAGGATGTGGCAGTGGGCGTCTACAAGAACGGTTTTTTCGGCGTGTGTTCTGCAGTCTGTTCGGGGATTTGCCATAGCCTATCCCCTGACGATGACGTATTCGTTTCCGTCCGGAGTGTACATCGGCAGGAAGCAGTTTGTGTGAATCATTGAGGCGGCGGCAAGAGACAGGTTGCATGTTACGACTCCGCGTATGAGTGCTACAGGTATCCTCTGCTCAACCCACGCCAGCCCGCGGGAATACCCCCCCAAGTTCTCCCACTCTTCATAGTAACTTTTGTATTCCTTGACTTCGTCGTGAACTACGTAGATTACTCCGCGGCGGTTGAAGTATCCGGCGTACTTCACAGCGGTGTTTTTTATTGCGCCGTGAGTGAGAATCGTCTGGTCCGGATTGGTATTGTTCAGCCCTAAACACACTTGAAACGGGCTCCTCAGCGTTTTCGTGTACGGCGTACGGCGCGGAAGCAAACCGTATTCAAGAACCGAAGTGGGATCCAGTTCGTTGCCGTGCATAAGAAGCCCGGTCCTGTTTATGTCCAATGTAGGGCGTTCCCGTTGGCAGATGTTTATGGAGTGCAAGTTGAGCCTATAGGTGTCTGCGTATCTCCCAAGCATAAGCTTTGCCGGTTCCATGTTTCACCTAATAATTTCTCTTGAATTCGGTGAAATCAAGTTTATTCTCGTAGAACGCCCTTCCGATAACCGCACCCCATGCTCCGCTTGCCTTAATCGCGTCCACATCCTCCTTAGTGGTTATTCCGCCAGATATTATGACCGGCTGAGACGTGGACTCAACAACCTCCCGCACACCCCTAATGTTGATTCCCTCCAAACGGCCTTCCACGTCTACGTCCGTGTATAGGAATCCCCAGCAGAGGCCCATGAATTTGGCGATTATGTCTTGGGGTCTTACTTTGGTGCGTTCTCCCCATCCTTTTACTACGACGTAGCCGTCTTTTGAGTCTACGGCTATGATTATGCGTTCGCTTCCGTATGTGCTATTTAGTTCTTCTAGCACGGGGAATCCTTGCATGTAGTCTTCTATTGCTAGTGTGCCGAGCACTATGCGGTCTATTCCGGCATCAAGGAGGGATTTGGCGTATTCTATGTTGCGTATGCCTCCGCCGACGTGTATTTTCACTCGTCTGCCGCTTTTCATCTTCTTTATGGTGTCCAGGTTGCTTCCTCCTCGAAGGGCGGCGTCAAGGTCTACTACGTGCAGAAAATCAGTTCCGGCTTCGACCCACTTAGCGGCTACTTCCAGCGGTTCGCCGTAGTACACTTCGGTTCCTAGGCTGCCGCCTACCAGCTGAGCCACTTTGCCGTTTAAAATGTCTATCGATGGAATGACGTACATGGTTAGATAACCCTTATTACCTCTCCTTCCTTATATCCTCTTATGGCAAGCGGCCGACGTAGTGCGGGAGCCGACGCGAAGTTGCAGCAGGATAGGGCTTTGGTGGAGGCGGAGATGGCGCGCGTTCAGGCGGCTATTGTGGCTACTTTTAAGAGTGATAAGAGTCCTTTGGAGAAAACTAGGCTTCAGAAGGAGTTGCGTAAGGAGTTGTCTGTGCTTCAGGATAAGTTGGCGCGCCTCTAATTCTGTTTTCCTTCTCTTAGGCGGCGTATTTCGTCTCTTATTTCGTCTGCTTTGGCGGTTTCTTCAGCTTTTTTGAGCGCTGTGTTGTCGGCGATTTCGAGTTCTTTGCCTCCTACAAGGTGGCCGGTGACTTTTATCGCTCCTTCCGCTTGGAGTTTGTCGGCCCATTTTTCGACTACTTCTGCGTCTACTCCTAGGCGTTTGGCGGCGTCCTTGAGTTTTATTCGTTTGGCTTCCTCAAGTAGGGCGAGCAAGTCTGATTCTTCGGCGTCGGGTGCTGGTGCGGTCTTTTGCGGGGGTTGTTGTTTTGGCGGCTCCTGTTTTTCTGGTTGCTGGGGTTGGATTGTTTTTGGCGGGGCTTTTGCCGTCGACTCTTTCTTGAGTAGTGCGGCTATTTCGGCTTCTACTGCCGCGTGTATGTCGTCTGATGTTTCAGGGGGTTCTTTATTTTGCGGTTGAGGTGTCGGCTGAGGCGGCCGGGGTTTTGGTTGTTGAGGTGGTTCTTTAGGTTCTGTTTTTGGCGGAGGTTCTGGAGGTCTTTTTTGCGGTGTGCGCGGCGGCGCTGGAGGCGGTTCGTCTCCGTCGTCTTCTTCCGCCTTTTCAGACTGCTTATCCTGTTTCTCTTCTTGTGTTTTTTTGCCTGAATCGTCTCCTTTGTCTGGTTTTCCTTTGCCTGGTCCTCCGCCAGGCGTCGGGGGCGGAGTGGGTGGAGCAGCCGGCTTTCTGGGTTCTTCGGCGTCTTTGAGCTCGTTTATGTCGTCAATCCCTACCTTCTTGACTTCTTCTGCGAATATTTTTTCGAGCGTTTCCTTGCGTTTCTTAAGGTCGACGAGTTCTTTCCCAAGAATACCCTCCAACTCCTCCTCCTCTTTCTTAAGGTTTTCGGCCTGAATCCTGAGTTTCTCGCTTAGGGCGTCTATTTCCTCTTTTTCGGTGATTATCTTCTGTTTGACTCTTTTGATTACTTCTGCTTTCTTCTTTACGCTTTCTTCCTCTTCTTTGACGGTGTCCTCTCTTTTTCCGAGGTCTTTCTCCTTTGACGATATCGTGTCTTCCCTCTCTATAAGCTCTTTCTCCCGTAGTTCGACGCCTTTTTCGCGGCTTTCTAGGGCTAGTTTCAGCCGCCTTAGGTCTTCCTCTGTTTTTTTGACGGATTCTTCCATGTTCCTGATTCCTTCCAGGCGCTTGTGTATGTCCTCCTCTTCGTGAACAAGCTCCTTTTTCCTTGTATCTATTTCCTCCTGCGCCCTCTTAAGTTTCTCTATTTCGGTAAGTTGCTCGACCGCCTTCTTCTTCGACACGGTTTCGTCCCCGAAAAGAAGCTCTATCTCCTCTTCTTCCTCCTTTATCTGCTTGTCTTTATCGACAATCTCCTTTTGCAGCTCGCGGAGGTCGGATTCGTACTTCTTCATGTCGCTTTCGACTGCTATGCTGTGTTCGTGTTCGGTGCGGATGTTGTCTTCTGCTTTTTTCAGCTCTTCCCTCTCTCTTTTGCATTCTTCTTCCGCTTTAAGCCGCTCTTTTCTTTCGCGTTCCAGTTGCTTGCGCAGGGTTTCCAGTTCTTCGTTTGTTTGGCCGGCTTTTATTTGCTCTTCGACTTGGTGTAGTTGTTCCTCGTATTCCTTGCGTTTTTCCGCTTCTTGTGCCAGCTCCTCTTCCTTTTCTTTAATCTCCTGCGTTTTGCGTTGGAGTTCCTCTTCGAGTTTGGAGCGTTTTTCCCTTTCCTGCCGCGCGGTGTCGGTTGCGACTTTTATTTCGTCTGCGTCGCGAGGTTCGTCGGTTTGCGCGGTGTCGCCGTCTCTTCTTTTTCTAAGGGAGTCTATCCGGTTTCTCATCATTTCGGATAGAAGTATAGTGGGGTTCTGGGTTCTGTCGCCCTCTATATCAATCATCTCCTTGCTTTTGAGTATCTGAGCCCACGAGTCTATGACGTCGCGGTTTACTGCAAGGAGGCTGGCTGCGTCGTCGGATGTAACTTCTCCGACTTTTATCACCATCTTAAGAAGGTCTTTCGCTGATTTGGCGCTTTTTTGGGAGCCGTTTTCAGCCATCCGCCTGAGGTCTTCCAGAAGTTGTTGCCTTTGCCGGTCGCTTTTTATGACCCTGCGCCATTCGGCAATTTTTTCTTCTCCGCCTTCCATGACCTTTAGCGCCTCGCTATAAGTGGTTTATTAATCGCAGGGCCTTATATAGCGGTTTCTTCGTCGTATTCGCTGGTTAGGACGCGGTGTATGTCGTCGGCTTTTTTGGCGCCTATGCCTTCGATTTTCATGAGAGATTTGGTGTCTGCTGCGGCGAGGTTTCTTACGCTTTTGTATTGCGATAGTAGGCGGCGTGCTAGTACTGAGGAGACGTTTGGGAGGGATTCCACCATGAAACGCTGCCGTTCTGAAAGCAGCATGGGTTTTCTTTCGCCGCGCAGAGGCGTTTCGCGGTTGCTTTCCCATTGTTCCCGCCGGGCTATGGCCAGAAGCAGGGCTGCGGTGTCTTCTTCGTTTTGGCTTGGTATCACTGAGATTTTCAGGTCTATTGCGAGGGCTGCGAGGGCTCCGCGTATTGCGTTTGGGTGTATTGCCCGCTGGGCGTAAAGGTCGTCTGTTCCTTCAAGTATTAGTATGGGTGCTTGGAAGTTGCGGGTTAGTTCGCTTGCTTGGGCAAGAAGCCGTTGGTCTATGATGCTTTGGAGGAAGTCTGCGACGGTTTTTCTTTCCACTGCGACGCGGTCTGAAAGGAGGAAGTCGCCTACCGGCAGGTTGCATACGTCGATTGCGGCGTTTTCCCTCAGAAGAGAAATAAGTTTGCTGCCTCTTTCTCGGCCGTCTACGTATATGTGTACTGTTTCTCCTTGTGGTAGTGTGTTGAATGTCGGGGTGTTTTCTGTTGGTTCTGTTTTTTTATCGTCGAATTCGGTGAGTGTTTTTTGGGGTGATTCTTCCTGTGTTGTTTCTTCGTTCATTGTGGAGATGACTTCTTTCATTTTTTTCTCCTTGTTTCTTGCTGACCAGAAGTAGGCTTCGTCTCTTGTGCCTTTGGTCATTAGTATTACGACGTTGCCTGCGGTAGTTCTTCCTGTGCGTCCGCGGCGTTGTATGCTTCTTATTTCGCTTGGAACTGGTTCGTAGAATATTACTGCGTCTACGCGGGGTATGTCTAGTCCTTCTTCTGCGACGCTTGTGGCTACAAGTGCGGTGAATGCGCCGTTTCGGAATTTTTCCAGTGTTTCGAGCTGTTTTTTCTGGGTCATTCCTGCGCGGTCGCCTTTGGCTTGTTGGCCTATGAATTCGTGAGCGAGTATGTCTTTCTCGTTTAGGCGGTCTATTATTGCGGGTATTGAGTCGCGGTATTGGGTGAATATGAGGACTTTCCTGCCTGCGTATTGCGCCGTGATTTCCGCCAGTTTTTCCAGCTTAGGGTGGTCGATGCCTTGTTGCCTAAGTTGGCTTGTGAGGTGGGTGGCTTTCGCCATTGTGGGCGAAGAAAGGAGGCGTTTTACCGCCTTGCTTGGTTTGGCCGTTAGGCGGCTTATGTATTTGTCCAACGAGGATATTCCCTGGGTTTCAAGCAGTTCTATGGCGTGGTTGACTTTTATGGCTTCGGCCGCAAGTGACGCTGCTTCGTAGTTTATTCCTGTGGCGTCTTTTGTGGTTACGGCTTTTATTTGGGTTGTTAGCAGGTCTTTTTTTGTGAGCCGTGTTAGGTCTGCTGTCTGCAGGTATCCTAGTTCTTTGAGTCGTCTGACTGGGGTGCGCAGGGTTTCTTCAAGTAGCGCTTTAATCTCTAGCATCTGGGGCGGCAGTCGGACTTGTATCCACTCTATGTTCACGTCCTGGACGTAAGGTTGGACGTCTCTGTCCTGTTCGTCTCTGGCCTCTATCACTTTGAATCCTATGGCTGAAACAAGTTCTTTGACTTTTTCGGCGTTTCCGCCGGGAGATGCTGTCAGTCCAAGTATCCGCGGGTTCTTGGCGTGTTTCCTGTAGTGTTCGGCTATTGCCTCGTAAGGGTAGTCTCCTGAGGCGCGATGCACTTCGTCGAAGACAAGCAGCACGACGTCAGATAGGTTGAGGCCTCTGGCGATGTCTTTTTCTATCGTCTGGGGTGTTGCGTAGATTAGTCTGGCTTTTTCGTAGATTTCGTGTCTTTGCTTTGGCGGGATTTTTCCGGTCAGCACCGCCGAGTTTGTTTCGGTCAGTATTTCGGAGAGGGCTTTTTCATGTTGGACTACAAGGGGGCGTGTTGGCGCAAGAACGAGTATTTTTCCGTCAGGATACTTGTATAGGCGGTCTGCCGCAACCATGGCGGCAATCAAAGTTTTCCCGAGGCCTGTGGGCAGTACGACGAGGGTGTCTTCGTCGAGCGCTTTGACTACAGCCGCCTCCTGGTAGCGGCGCATTTGGGGTGCGGCATTTCGTATTAGCGGGTGCTGGAGTGTCTTGGGGGTTTCGTCCATGGCTTCAGTAGCTTCCAAGCTTCTTGAAGAAAGTCGTTTCGGATTTTACGGCCTCAAGCAGCGCTTCTACTTCTTTTGTGGTGAGCGGGCCTTTTTCGAAGTCGAGGAAGAATAGGTATTCGCCTAGGCGTCTGCGGCTTGGTCTGCTTTCTATTTTTGTGAGGTTTATGTTTTTGTCTGAGAAGAGGCCGAGTACGTGGTGTAGTGCGCCTGCTTTGTCTTTGAGTGTGAAGAGTATGCTTGTTTTGTTTCCTATGGTTGGTTTGTTGTCTATGGTTATGAATCTTGTTTGGCTTACGTCGTCTTGGATGTTTTCGTCAAGGATTTTGAGGCCGTATGTTTTTGCGGCAACCATTGGGGCTATTGCGGCCCAGTTGTTGTGTTTGCCTGCTTCTTTTGCGGCGGCGGTTGTGCTGTCTGTGGGTTGTATTTTTGCGTTTGGGTAGTGCTTCTTTAGGTAGTCGCCGCATTGGGCAAGGGCGTGCGGGTGGGATAGTATTGCCTCGATTTTTTTGGCGTCTTTGCGCGCCATTAGGCACATGCGTATGTCGAGCGTTAGTTCGCCTGTTATGTATACTTTGTGGGTTAGGAGTGCGTCCATGTTTTTTGGGACGCTGCCTTCCAGGCTGTTTTCTAGCGCTACGACTCCGGCGCCTTTTCCGTCTTCTGCGAAAGAGAATACTTCTGAGATGTCTTTTTGGAATTCCAGGTTGCTTTTTGGGTAAAGCAGTTTGGCGGCTGATTCTGAGAACGTCCCTTGCGGTCCGAGCACTGCGACGCGTCTGGCCGCCTTCGTCTGGCTGGCTGTTTTAGGCGTTGAAGATGCATGTGCGGTCTTATTTTTTTCGTCCAGTCTGCAGAATTCGATTATCTCCTTAAACAGGTTTCGGACGAATTCCGCCGGCAGATTTGTTTTAGCTGTTAGCCGGTTCAGTATCTCCTGTTCCCTGACTGGGTCGTAGACGTTCAATCCTTTTTTTGATTTGACTTCGCCGACCTTCCTTGTGAGTTGCCCCCTTTCTTCAAGAAGGCCTAGTATGCCCTCGTCGACGGCATCTATCTTATTGCGCAGTTCCTTCAGTTCGTCTTTCATTTGCTCCACGCCTCCACAACGTCTATGTCCTGCCCGCCGACCCTCGTTTTTCTGCGTCTGATTCGGACTGGTACCGGCAGCTTCACGGCGCTTCCGACGACGATGGCTTCCCCGCGGGCGAGTCCCGGCAGGTCGTTGACGACGTCTTCGGTGACGCTTTCAACGCTCTGCCTAATGTATTCCTGGTCGGATGGGTTGACCACCTTCATGATGATTTGTGTGTTACACTGGCTTAAAATATCCGAATCAAGCTTGTTGCTCCTCTGGCTTACTATGCACAATCCTACGCCGAACTTTCGGCCTTCGCGGGCTATCCGCCGCAATATGCTTCTGGACGGAGTATTCTCCTCAGCCATCCTGGGGGCGAAATTGTGCGCCTCCTCAAGAACGATAAAGACGGGGTGAGGGAGGCCTTCGGTGATTTTTTCTTCCTTTACGTTTTTCCGGCGGGCGTTGAATATGCGGCGGCATAGTGCGGCAACTACTGTTTCGCTTACGCGCTCGTCGGCTTCAGAGAGGTCTATTACTGTGAGTTGGTTTTTTGCGGCTATTTCCCGTATGGGGGCGCCTTCCATATTGAATATGCCCATGTTGTCTAAGCGTCTTATCCGTCTGGTTAAGGCGCCTATGGTTGAGAGCCCCATCTTCTTGGTGACTTCCTTGAGCAGTCCCGGCGGAAGGACGCTTTCGTTGACGCTTTTTTTGTTGTCGCCTTTCTTGTAGTCGTAGAGCGTCCCCAGTATCTCAAGGAGAACCGCGAGGTCGTAGTTGTCGTAGAACCTGTAGGCTATGTTGAGCGCTTCGTCAAGCAGGTCTTTCTGGGTGCTTGTCATATCGGGGATGAGGTTGATGAAGTCGCTTAGGGAAAGGTCGCCTGCGGGAATGCTCAGCTTGTTTTTCCCGTCCATCCCATAAACCTTTGTCGCCGCCGGAGGATACTCAATGTTCTTGTACTCCCCGTGCAAATCAAAAACGACTATTGACGCCTTCTTAGCCAAAAGCTCCTCGATAATGACGCCGACGGTATAACTTTTCCCCGCCCCAGTCATGGCCAGAACAGCGCAGTGCTTACCCACAAGCTCGTTGATGTCCAAGCAGACCGGGATACTATCCCTGCTAGCAAGCTGCCCCAACGAAGCGCTTTTCCCCTCGTCCTGATGCAAAAGCCGCCTGAGAGTTTCGTCCTCAACCAAAGACACCGGCGAACCCGGCGCAATACCGTAACGAGGCATAACCAGGCTGCCGTCCTCCTCAATACCCAATACCTTAACCAATGGCACAGGATATTCGCCTTCGGAAAGGACGATTTCGGCGGCCTTGAGGTCTCTGCAGAATTCATCGGGCAGAAGCTCGTTTGCAGTCACAATGTCCTTTATTATCCCTATGACGGGCCGTCCGGTAACCGACTCCGGAACTGACACGAACTCTTCCCGTTTCACGTGCTTTTCTGCGCCGGACCTGATTACGAACCGGTATGAATTGAGCGTGGTGGAACCGATGACTTGGCCCACAGTCATAAAGCTAATATATGGTGGGATGTCGTTAAAGTTAATGAGAACAATGGTCTACTTCAAGAAGATGAAGGATTTCATCGACAACGAAGTCTGCCTCTCCCGCAAGTTGGAGAAACGGATTTTGGGGAAAAACCACCATCTACCCCATAACCTCCAGTGGACAATCCACCCTATGGTGAACGGAGTACTAATTGGGTTGGGTTTCTGGGTTGTCGTAATACTAGCGTCGCTTGCGGGGATTTAGGTGAAGGGGCTGACTGTAGGGCGCTTTCAACCCTTCCATAAGGGGCATCAAGCGTCGATAGAGTGGATGCTGAATAAGGCAGACGAACTTATAGTTGTAATCGGCAGCGGCGACAGCAGCAACACGTTTGAGAACCCCTTTTCAGTCGAAGAGCGCGCGCGGATGATTGCGGAAAGCATGCCTAATCAGATGGACCGCATACGAACAATCTGCATAGATGACGTTCACGACGACGTCAAATGGGGCAAGCTCGTGTTGTCTAAGGTGGGCCGCGTAGACGTAGTATTCTCCAACGACAATTGGGTTGGAGGAATCTTCCGCAACATGGGTTTGATTGTTGAGGAGCCGCCTTTTTTCGCCCGCAACCTGTACAGCGGCACCCACATAAAAAAATTAATGCGCGAAGGAGGAAGCTGGCAGGAACTCGTTCCGGACGGCACAAAAAAAGTGCTTAAGGAAATAGGCGCGCCAGAACGGCTGAAGGCAATAAAGCAGCAACGCAGCTAGAGGAACCCAAGCGCCTCTTCAATGCGGTTCAACTCAATCCCCGTAGTCATCAAACCAGTGACGTAACCGTTGCTGTTGGCGGCAAGTCCCGCGCGGATAAAAGGAAGGCCTTGATTTACCGAGCCGGTTTTGCCCGGAACCTTAAGTATGCTTTCCAAATCCTTAAGCTGGTCGTCAGCGTGAGGATGAGCCAGAAAACCCTTGTTTGTCACGGCCAAGTAACTTCCGACTTCCGGGTGGCCGCGTATTTTCCCCTCCACTATTTCGACGTCTAAGACGTCTTTTACTATCGGGTTCTTGGCGAATTCGCGGCTTGCTAAGCATCCTTTGTCGTTTGCGGCTATGAAGTTGCAAAGAGTGTTGTACTCCTCTTCAATACGCTCCACCTGCACGCCGTCCCCAAGCTTCTTCCTC
Organism: uncultured archaeon; assembly: GCA_902384455.1. GTDB lineage: Archaea > Altiarchaeota > Altiarchaeia > IMC4 > SCGC-AAA252-I15 > CABMCB01. The sequence goes on along the minus strand of CABMCB010000092.1, from coordinate 71,568 downwards.
AAGTCGGCAAGTTCGCCGTCGGAGGTGAAAGACGGAAGAAGCAGGCCGTTGCTGTTGCCTACCGCGAATAGGCCTATGAGTTTGGTGCCGTATATCTTGGTTTGCACTGTGGGCACGCCGAAGACTTCTGAGCCTTTGAAACCCGGGGATATTACGGCGTAGGCGTCTGTGGCTACTGCCAAGAGTCCTACGAAGTCTTCTCCGTCGACTCTCGTCTGGTAGAAATACATGTTTAGGCGGGGCTTGTCTTTAGGGTTTCGCCGTCGTCTTCAACGCGCACTTTTATGCTGTTGGGAAGCTTGTTTCTTCCCATAGACCAGAGTTTGTGGTTGAGTTCCATAGTGATGACTACCCTCTTGTCTTTGTGGCCTCTTTGGACTCCGGCTCTTACTGTGCTTATGACCTTGTTTTTTCTTCTGCCTATGCTTGAGCCTTTGGTTGCCCTGAATTTTATCGTGATTATGCGCTCTTTGACTTCCTTCTTCTTTTCTTCCTTTTGTTTGGCCTTTTTTGCGGGTTTTTCTTTCTTCTCAGGTTTTTCTTCCTTCTCCTCTTTTTCAGCTAAAGAGTCGGTCTCCTCCTTCTTGGGTTTGGAGGATTGTTCAGTGTGAGCGTGCTTTGGTTCGGCTGCTTCCTCAGCTGTTTTAGGCGTCTTTTTCTTTGTTTCCGGTTTCTCGGTCTTCTCTGCCATTTGAAATCCACTGCTTTTAGGGTATTTGCGTTAAAAAAGTTATTTAGGGCCTTTTGAGTAATGTTTCGGTGTTATGGTTACGGTTGTCGCCACCGGCGTTTTCGACATACTTCATCCGGGGCATGTGGCTTACCTTGAGGAGGCTAAGGCGTTGGGTGACCGGCTTGTTGTTATTCTGGCGCGGGACACTACTGCCAGGAAGCTTAAGGGGCGCAAGCCAGTTGTGCCCCAAGACCAGCGGCTTAGGATGGTTTTGGCGTTGAAGCCGGTGGATGACGCAGTGTTGGGGGACGCGCAAGACATGTTTGCTCCGGTAGTCAAAATCCGTCCGGACATAATCGCGTTGGGGCCGGACCAGAAGTTCGATGAGAAGGAGCTTCAGGCGGAGCTTAAGCGGCGGGGGTTAAACTGCAGTGTTGTGCGCGTCAAGCTGTTCCATAACGGCTCGCTCTCGAAGACGCGCAAGATTTTGGAGGCCGTCAGGTCTTCCGGTCCTTGATGGGCAGATTACCTTACCTTAAGGTGGAGTCGTCGGGCGCTGAGTCTGCGCGCAGGCGGCTTCTTTCTCTTGGTTTGTTTGATTACGGGCGGGAGGTGCTTAAGGAGGGGTCTTTTGTTCTTCTTCCTTTGAGCGGAAAGGCGGATGTGGAAGGTGGTGAGGTGGTGCTTAGGGATTCTGTGCCTGTCAGACGGAAGCCGTCATCCCTTAAGGCGGCTCTTTCCGGTGTATTGACTGAAAATGAGATTTCGCTCATACCTTCGTCTTACAGCGTCGTGGGCGACATAGCTCTTTTAGAGCTGCCAGAAGAGCTTAGGCCTAAGCGAAGCGCCATCGGAGAGGCGGTGCTTTCGGTTTTCCCCCACATCAACGTTGTTGCTATGAAGGTGGGCGCGGTGGATACTGAATATAGGGTGCCTTCATTTGAGGTTGTGGCGGGGCAGAATCGCACACGCACCGTCCACGTCGAGCACGGCTGCAGGTTTAACGTGGACGTCGCAGAAGCTTATTTTACGCCCCGATTAGGCACGGAACGCCTGCGGGTGGCAAACCTTGTTAAGGACGGCGAAAGGGTTTTGGTCTTGTTTGCTGGCGTAGGGCCTTACCCCGTAATAATCGCTAAAAAGAGGCGGCCATGCGAGGTTGTTGCGGTTGAGTTGAATCCTAAGGCGGTTTCTTTGATGCGGGAGAACGTTGTTTTGAATAAGGTGGACGTGAATGTGGTTGAGGGGGATGCGCGTGCCGTTACTCCGGCGTTGGGTTTGTTTGACCGCGTTGTGATGCCGCTTCCCAAGACTGCAGGCGACTTCCTTGACGTGGTGTTTCCAGCCGTGAAAAAAGGCGGCGTAGTGCATTTTTACATGTTCGCAGGTAGCGCATCTGAGGCGGCAAAAAAGGTGCATGATTTGACGGCAGGGTTCGGCCGTAAAGTCGGCATATTGGCGTCTGTTGAGTGCGGCAGTTTCAATCCTTCTTTGTCGCGCTTCTGCGTGGATTTCACTGTCTATTAACCCGTAAATCGGTGTCTGAGGCTCTTTTTCCGTTTTTATAACTGCGCAAAGAAATTAGTAACATGTCCCGTTCAGACTGGGTGCTTGCAGGAGTGCTCCTTGCGGCTTTACTGGTTGCCGTCACCAACACGCCTGTAATCGCTTATCCGTAGTTAAGTCAGTTGCTTACGGTGCGTCGTGGATACATTAAGTTTAACTTTTTCCAGATTCTCCTTACCACGACTTGGCGGGCGTACGGCGTTTGTGTTAGGTCTCTTGTTAAGTCTATTCGTTTTTTCGTTTGCGGGGCGGTCTAATTATCTTCTTTTGCTTGCGTTGCTGGTGCCTTTGTTTTGCGGTTCTGCAGTGACGTTGGTTTCTTTCGTGTTTCTATGCGTCCTATCTTCCCCTCTTGTGCCGGTGGCGTTGGGCGAAAATCCGCTGTCTCATATTCTCCTGTCGGATGTTCTGCTTTCGGCAGCACTTTTGAAGTGGAGCTTGAATCTGCTTCTGTCCCGCAGAAAACTTAATGCGTCGTTTCTTAATGTGGCAACGTTCGCGTTGGTTTCTTTCGTTACCCTCACAGCGGGATTAGGTATTTTGTCTGGCCGCGGGTTTGTCTCATTGCTGGCGGAAGTCCGCGGAATGCTTTATTTTGCCGCTGTTGTCTGGGCTGTTGATTCAATCCGCTCAAAAAAAGACGCGAAAAAAGTATTGAACGGCCTTTTTGTTTTGCTTGTTTTTTTCATGGTTCGTCAGATCCTTTTTTTTGATGCCAACCAGCTTTTGCGTCGGGAAACGGTCACGTCTTTTGAGGCTGTGATTATTCTTTGTCTTGCGCCTTTTTTGTTTTCTTTGGCGTTGGAGGGGTCATCGGGGTTTTGGGTCTGGCCTCTTTTTGGAGGGGCTGTTGTTTCGGTGTTGTTCACTCTTCGCCGTTCTTTTCTTGTGGGGCTTTTGGCGGCTTTGTTTTTTGTTGTTCCTTCGCGTCCGCGAATTAGTGTCGCAGGGTTTTTGTCGGTTGTTTCGGTCGTATTGTTGGCGGTGTTGGCGGCGCATTACGCTCAAGGCGGCGTGTGGTCTGTGTTTGCTGATTATGTGGCGTTGTTGAGTCCGTCTTCGGACATTAATTTTTTGGGGCGGATTGAAGAGAACGCCCTTGCCGTGTCCGCATTCGCTGTATCCCCCTTATTAGGAAGCGGTTTTGGGGTTTCAAGCGTGTTCTCGGAAATGAATTCAGAATGCGCGTATCCCTCCTGGTGCGCGCTGCTTGTGGGTGGGCCGCATAATGCGTTCTTGTGGATTCTTATGCGGTTGGGGCTGTTGGGTTTATTGTTGTTGTTATCTTTGGTATCCTTTTCTGTCCGGCTTTCTTTGAGGGCGCGGTCGTCTCAAGAGCCTTTTACTCGGGCGGTTGGTCGTGGGTTTCAGGGTTTTTTGGTTGCTGCTTTTGTGGTGGGGGTGTTTTTCCCGGCTTTCAATGACATAAGGGTGGTGTCTTTGTTTGCGGTTCTTGTTGCTGTTTTGTCTGCTTGCGTTAACGACAATATGTAGCGGTCATTAACGGATGGTGCCTGTGAGGTAGAATGAGTTGGCGCTTTTGATTTCGATTTTAATCCGTTTGCCAAGTAAGTCGGCTGAGTCCGACGTGATTATTATGGGTTTGTAGTGGTCGTTTCTTGCGGTGTATGTTCCGTCTTTGTTGCGTTCTGAAACAAGGGATTCTTCAGTCCATCCGACCCATTTTTTGTTGCGGGTCATTCCGGCTTCGTCAACGAATTCCTGTATTCGCCTGCTTCGGTCTTTTGTGATGCGGCCGGGGTGTTCTTTCAGTTTAGCTGCCTGGGTGTCGGGTCTTCTCCAGAATCGGCTGACGTTGACTATGTCTGGTTGGGTTTTTCGTATGAGTTCGCATGTTTTTTTGAACGCTTTTTCGTCTTCCGTCGGGTATCCTACGATTACGTCTGTTGATAGGGTGACGTCGAATTTTTTCCTGAATGCGGATACTACCGTGAGGAATTCTTCGGCGGTGTATCTGCGGCGCATGTCTGATAGTATCTGGTTGTCTCCCGATTGGACTGGTAGGTGGAGGAACTTGTATACGTTGGGGTTTTCGTATGCCAAAAGCAGTTCATCCAGGTTGCGCAGGGCGTGGTCGGGGTTCATCATGCCAACGCGCAGCCGGAAGTCGCCGGGTAGTGCGGAGATTCTTTTTATGAGGGTTGGCAGGCTGGTTTTTGTGTCTATGCCGTATGCGCCCGTGTCTTGTCCCGTGAGCCAAATCTCTTTAATCCCACATTTTATGGCATCTGAGGATGCGCGGACGATGTCCCTTTCCGGGTAGGATACGAGCGTTCCTCTGGCTTTTTTTGTAGCGCAGAAACTGCAGGCTCCAACGCACCCTTCTCCCACGGGAAGAATCTCCACAACATCGTTTCGCCTAACTTTGGGGATTAAGACCTTCTCGCCGGGCGGCTGGATTTTCACAAGGCGTCCGCCACCCTCTATCGCGTCTACGGCGTGGATGATGTCGCCAACATTTACTCCTATGAAGCTGAATGCCGGGTATTCCTCAGACAATCCCGGCGACGCCGCAGGCATGCAACCGCTGACTACAGTCCTTCTGCCGTTTTTCACAAAGTAATCAAGTCTCTTGCGGATCTTGTTCTCCGTCGGGGACTTGACTGTGCACGTGTTGACTATTACGACGTCCGCAGACCTTACTGGCGATAAAGCATGGCCTTCGCGCGTCAGTAGTCCGGCCATGTATTCGCTGTCTGCTTGGTTGGCGCTGCAGCCGTATGTTTCGATTGCGATTTTCATCGGTTTTAACGCGGATTGTGCTACTATTATTCGGAAGGTTAAAATGCCTGTTGTTCGCATCACATTGTGGGAGGGCCGTTCGCCCAAGGAGAAGGAGGCTTTAATCCGCAACGTGTCCAAGGCGGTTTTGGACAGCATCAAGACCGACCCTAAGCATCTTCACGTGTTTCTTGAGGAAGTCCCTAAGAAAAACTGGGGCTTTGCGGGAGAGCCCTGCGATTGAAGCGCCATTAAATGACGTAGGGTATAAAGCGCCATCTGACCCGCTTTGCGTATTCTGCGTAATCGGGGTCTTTCAAAAGTATCCTTTCTTCAGCCAGCGTCCTATGCAGTGTGGCAATAAGCCATACGAGGAAAACCGCCGCGTTGATTGCCACCGTATTGTTCAAAATGAAGCCGCCGAAACTAAGCAGGTATCCTACGTACAAGGGATGGCGCATGAAACGGTAAAGCCCCGTCGTTTTGACCCCCCTGTTGGCGGGAAGTATTCCAAACGCCCTGTTAAGCGACATTGTGGCGGCGATGGACAGAAATATGCCTGTCGTCTGCAATCCATACCCTAAAGCGTACGCAGCAGTGCTTTTTACGGCCATGAAGAAGCCGGGCGTGAAAGTGCTTACTAATGCGCTTAGCGTTTCAGACGATTCTTCCGACACAACTAAGGCGTCTTTTCTGGTGAGAAAGAATATTCCCACCAGCATCATGTTTACTCCCTGTAATGCGGCGCTGTAATGTAGCTGACTGCTTCCGTTCAGGGCGTAGAAGATGTAACTATAGCCGTTGATTATGAAAAATAGGGCGGGAATTAAGTTGCCCAGTTTCAATCCAAATATCATTGTTATCCTTTGCGGCCGGTTTGATTATCTGAGTTAGGCGTTTGGGCGGATTTCCTTCATGTGCTCTACCCGGCTTCTGACGAGGTTCCTCGTACCAATGTCCTTCCGGTGGTAAATATCGCCTTTTATGCTTGTCATGGCGGCCTCAGCAATGGATTCGGCCTCGGTTATTGTGTTGGCTATGCCTGTTACTGCGACTGCCCGTGAAGTTGAAGTGTATATTCTTCGCCCTTCTTCTCTTACGCTTGCGTAGTAGACTAGCGCTCCCAGTTCCTTGATTTTCTTTTCGTCAACTTTGATTTCGACGTTGTTTTTGGGTGCGTCGGGGTAGCCGGCTGGGACGGCGTATTTGACTACGGTGGCTTTCTCCTTGAATGCGACGTTTCTTTTCAGTGTGCCGCCGATTATCCTCTCGCAGACTTCTGTGAAGTCTGAATCTATGATTGAGAGGATGTTCATCGCCTCGGGGTCTCCCAGTCGCGCGTTATACTCTATGAGTTTGGGTTCTTTGGGTCCGGCCATGAATTGGCCGTAGAGGAATCCTCTGTATGGGGTGCCTGTTTCTTTCCATATGGCTTTGACGGTTTCCTCCATTATTTTTATGGCTTTGTCGTAGTCTTTTTTTGTGAGAAACGGGAGTAGGTTTCCGCAGTCGCTGTAGCTTCCCATTCCGCCGGTGTTTGGTCCTACGTCTGCGTCGAATGCTCTTTTGTGGTCTTGGACTGTTGGCGTGCCTGCGACTGTGTGGCCGTCTACGAATGCTTGTAGGGTGAATTCTTCTCCGATTAGTTTTTCTTCGACTACTACGGCGGGTATTGTGCCTATTTTTGTGTTTAGTATTTCTTTGGCGTATTTTTTGGATTCTTCGGCGTCTTTTAGGTGTTCTCCTTGGACTTTGACTCCTTTGCCGCCTGTTAGTCCTGCGGGTTTGATTACTACGTTTGGTGTTAGTTCGTCGATTAGGTCGAACGCGTCTTCTGTTTTTGTGTAGATTCCGAAGCGGGGGTTTCCGTCTATGCGGTGTTTTTCCAGTAGTCTTCGGGTGAATGTTTTGTCTGTTTCTATTTGCGCTGCGATTTTCTTTGGGCCTACTGTGAGTACTCCGTTGGTTTCTAGTGCGTCGGCGACTCCTGCGCCAAGGGGTGCTTCAGGTCCGATTACCGCCAGGTTTGCTTTGCATTTTACTGCGTAGTCTGCGACGTCTTTGGCGTTTAGGATGTTGCCTATGTGGTGTTCTTTGGCGAGGCGTGCTATTCCGGGGTTTTTCGTTCCCATGTATGCGTACACGTGGGGGCCGGTGGGGCTTTCGGCTAATGCGCTAACTATTGCGTGTTCCCGTGCCCCGTTTCCAACCACAAGAACCTTCATGGAGGATAATTAGGGCGTTCCTTTTTAAAGGTCGGCTTAAGTTGATGTAGTTAAGCGGTCTGCTTCGTATTCGTAATGTCGGTACGGTGGATATGCTGGGGTTTGGAGCGTGTGTGCGGAAGAAGTGGGATTTCATGCGGGATGGTTCTCTGTCGCTTAAGTTTCGCAGGCGGCGGATGGAGTTCTTCAAGGAGTTCATAAAGTCTTTGCCGCGGCCGGTGCGTGTCCTTGACGTGGGTGGAAGTGTCGAGTTCTGGGAGCGGACCGGGTTTCTGCCGGGAAACACCCTCCGCATAACAGTGCTAAATCTGTCCTCCGTTGAGCCTAAGTATCCTTCCGTCACTTGCGTCGTAGGCGACGCGCGTGACATGCGGATGTTCTCGGATAAGGAGTTCGACGTCGTTTTCTCCAACTCAATGATAGAGCACATACCCTCATCTGACGGCCAAAGGAAGGCGGCAGCTGAGATGTTGAGGGTGGGAAAGCGGTTTTTTATTCAGACGCCTAACAGGAATTTCCCGATTGAACCCCATTTCCTCATACCCTTCTTTCCTTTTCTTCCGTTGTTCCTAAAAGTGTTCTTCGCCCAGTACTCTACCTGGCTGTGGGGGGGACGCCGCTCAAGCAAAACAGAAGCGCGCTCTCACGTCGAAAGCATACGCCCACTCTCAAAGAAAGAACTGCTAGCTATGTTCCCTCAAGCATCACTCTACACGGAAAAGTTCTTCGGACTCACAAAATCGTTTGTCGCATACGGGCATTCAAACGCCGGTCCTGCGGATTAAGGGCTTCCAAGATACGAAGGCGTTTAAGTTATCGACTTTATTTCGTCCTTGAATTTCTTTACGTCGTCGAATTCGCGGTAAACCGAGGCGAACCGCACGTATGCCACGGCGTCAAGAGTCTTAAGGCGTTTCATGACTATCTCACCTATCTCGCGGCTTTGTATCTCAGTACTCTTTCTGCGCCTAATCTTCCTTTCGATGTCGTCGGCCACTTCCTGAATCCTATCTTCCGTCACAGGCCTCTTCTCGCACGCCTTCCTGATTCCGGACACGATTTTCTCCCGGTTGAAAGGCTCTTTTCGGCCGTCTTTTTTGATTACCGTGATCGTCAGCAGTTCTGTGCGTTCGTATGTGGTGAATCTTTTCCCGCATTTCTCGCATTCTCTGCGTCTGCGGTTTACTATCCCGCCTTCGCTTTTTCTTATGTCTACGACGGAAGTTTCAGTGTGGGTGCAGTACGGGCAATTCATGGGTTGGACACAATAGGTAGTGTTATAGCGGATTTAATCACACAATTGGTGCGATTTACTATACGGCCTGCGCGAATATAAGCAATCCGGTATCCATCGCTTTTTTTTTACATAACACGATACTCTAACTGCATGGCAAGGAAGGCGCGCATAGAGCGGAAGACTAAGGAAACGTTAATTAAGGTGGAGTTGAACCTCGACGGAAGCGGAAAAGCGGCCGTAAGAACTCCTCTTAATTTCCTCAACCATATGTTGGAGTCTTTAGCGAAGCATTCGGGCTTCGACTTGAAGGTTTCGGCCAGAGGAGACGTGCATGTGGATGATCATCATCTGGTGGAGGATGTGGGAATAACGTTGGGTCATGCCCTTGTCACAGCGCTCGGAGACAAGAAAGGCATAGTCCGCATGGCTTACTTCATTGCTCCGATGGATGATTCCAAGTCGACTGTTGCGGTGGATTTGTCTGGGCGGCCTTATAGCGTGATCGATATCGGGTGGAGTAATTTCAAGGATTCTAGGGTTGGGGATGTGAGCAAGGAGAATATCGAGCATTTTTTGGAGTCTTTTAGCGTTAACGGCAAGTTCAATCTGCATATGAAGACGGAAGGTAGAAACGACCATCATAAGGCGGAGGCTTCGTTTAAGGCGTTGGCGCGGGCGCTTAAGGAGGCGGTGCGCGTTTCTGGGGATGCAGTGCCCAGCACCAAAGGAGTCCTTTAGTAAGGATTTGCTATTTTTCTCATTATTTCGGTAGGAAGACTTTACCATTCATTTGAGTTCAAACATATTTTTATTTAATTCCATACTCGTCAGCTGATTTTTTAAGCGTTCCATCAAATATCATCCGGATGCCTAAATCGCCAAATTCGGAATCAGGCGCGCCAACGCGCACCCTATATGACCCCTCATTCGAGCATGACAGCTGCGGAGTAGGGTTCGTAGTGAACGTCTCGGGCGAGCGCAGCCACAGCATACTCACTAAGGCATTGTCTGCGGTGAAAAACCTGACTCACCGCGGAGCAGTATCCGCAGACTACGCATCCGGCGACGGCTCAGGAGTCCTAACCCAAATTCCAGTTAAACTCTTCAGAAAGGAGGCCGCAAAACTAGGCACGCACATAAAACGCGACGAAGACTTTGCGGTAGGCGTATTCTTCATGCCCCAAAACAATCCCGTCCAACGGGATGTGTGCAAGCACCTAATAGAAAAAGCGATTAAAGACGAAGGACTGGAACTAATCGGCTGGCGTAAAGTCCCCGTAAACCCCTCAGCGCTCGGAAAAAGAGCGGCAGAATCCCAACTAGACATACAGCAAGTACTCGTCAGACGGCCGTTTGGGGTGGACGACGCCGGGTTCCAGTGGAAGCTTTACCTGTCCCGCAAGGCGATGGAGAAAGCCGCCTTGAACGAAGGGATAACGGAATTTTACTCCCCGTCATTCTCGTGCAAGACGATAGTCTACAAGGGACTGGTGGTTTCACCTCGTCTGGCGGAATTCTACCCCGACCTGAAGAACCCCGACTATGAAACAGCGTTTGCCATATTCCACGAACGATACAGCACCAACACATTCCCCACATGGCAACTTGCCCAGCCGTTCCGCTGCCTTGGCCACAACGGAGAAATAAACACATTGGACTCAAACAGGCACTGGACGCAAGCCCGCGAATTCGAGTTCTCAAGCGACGTATGGGGCGAAAGAATCAAAGACGTCAAAAACGTAATACAGCCCGGCGGAAGCGACTCAATGAGCCTCGACAACGTATACGAACTGCTAGTGCTCTCCGGCAGAACAGGACTACACACAATGATGATGCTCATACCAGAAGCCCACCAAAACATGCCCCATATGGACCCAAACCTAAGAAGCTTCTACGAATACCACGCCTGCCTCACAGAACCATGGGACGGCCCAGCGGCACTCGCATTCACTGACGGACGATACGTCGCCGCGGCACTAGACAGAAACGGCCTAAGGCCAGCCCGCTACACATTGACTAAAAGCGGTTTACTGGTGCTTGCAAGCGAAGTCGGCGTTGTGGACATTGAGCCGTCTGACGTGGCGGAAAAGGGCCGTTTGGGTCCTGGCCAGATGATTGCCGTCGACATCGACGAGGGCGTTTTCCTTAAGAACGACGACATAAAGCAGATGCACGCTTCTAGGATGCCGTACAAGCAGTGGATTGAGAGGTATATGGTTAGGGCGTCTGCGCTTCAGATTGACAAGCGCGGTGAGGGGTCTATTGGCAGCCCGTTCAACGGCGAGATTGTCCGCCAGCAGAAGGCGTTCGGATACACGTTGGAGGAGATTGAGCGCATAATCCTTCCGATGGCGAAGGAAGGCAAGGAGCCGGTCGGGTCCATGGGCGACGACACGCCTCTTCCAGTGTTCTCAAAGTTTCCAAGGAACATATGCGATTACTTCAAGCAGCGCTTCGCGCAAGTCACCAACCCCCCCATTGACCCGTACCGCGAAAAGCTTGTGATGTCTTTGCACACAGCGCTCGGCAGAAGGCGAAGCATACTACTTGAGGAGCCGGGCAGCGCCAAACTCATAAAATTCAACAGCCCCATCCTCACCCACTTTGAGATGGACTGGATACGCACCAACCGCGACCCAGAATTCAAATCATGCGAACTAAAAGCCACATTCCCAGTGTCCGAAGGAACGGCCGGACTAAAAAAGGCGGTGGACCGCCTGTGCAAAGAGTCGGTGTCGGCGGCAGAATCCGGCACTTCGGTGCTGTTCATTTCGGATTTGGGCGTCAACAAGAATAACGCCCCAGTTCCCATGCTTCTTGCAGTAAGCGCAGTCCACCATGCCCTGATTAAAAACGGGCTTAGATTGAAGTGCAGCATTGTGGTGGAAAGCGGCGAGCCGAGGGAAGACCACCATTTCGCATGCTTACTGGCGTACGGGGCAAACTGCATTTACCCTTATCTGACGTACTCCACAATCCACGACATGCTTAGCGGATACTTCCCCGAGCTAACCCCAAAGCAAGCATTGCTCAACTACCGCCGCGCAGTCGAAACAGGAATACTTAAAATAATGTCCAAAATGGGCGTCTGCACCCTATCATGCTACCGCGGCTCAAAACTACTGGAGGCAGTAGGACTTTCCTCCGAAGTCATAGACGAGTGCTTCCCCGGCACTCCGTCAAGGATAGGCGGAGTATCCTTCAAAGAAATTGCGTCAGACGTCCTGCGCTTCCACAAAGAGGCGTTTGAACCGGAAGGCCACGCCCAACTGGAAAACATGGGCTACTACCGATTCATCTCAGGCAAGGAAGAGCACGCGTTCGCCCCGAAGTTCTTCACGGCGCTGCATAAGGCCGTGCGAAGCAACAGCATGCAGGAGTACAAGGTGTTTTCTTCTTTGGTGGAGAATCGTGAGCTGATTAATCTGCGGGACTTGCTGAAGTTCAAGGAGTCGAGTCCTGTTCCCATTGATGAGGTGGAGTCTGCGGAGTCGATAATCAAAAGGTTTTCTGCGTCTGCGATGTCGCACGGCGCTTTGAGCAAGGAGGCGCATATGACGGTGGCGGTAGCGATGAACCGCTTGGGCGCTAAAAGCAACAGCGGAGAAGGCGGGGAAGACCCTTCTCGTTATGCTCCGCTATCTAACGGCGACTCAAGCAACAGCGCCATAAAGCAGGTTTCTTCAGGTCGTTTCGGAGTCACTCCGTCTTATCTTGTTAGCGCTAAGGAACTGGAAATCAAGGTCGCTCAGGGAAGCAAGCCCGGCGAGGGAGGTCAGCTTCCAGGGCATAAAGTCACCGACGAGATTGCGGCAATCAGGCACTCTACTCCTGGTGTCACGTTGATTTCGCCGCCGCCTCACCACGACATATACAGCATAGAGGATTTGTCGCAGCTGATTTACGACCTAAAGCAGGTTAACCCCCAAGCTAAGGTCGCAGTGAAACTGGTGTCTGAGGCGGGCATTGGAACTGTCGCCGCAGGGGTGGCAAAAGCTTACGCGGACGTCATACACGTAAGCGGAGCAGACGGGGGAACAGGCGCGTCTCCGCTGGGCTCAATAAAGCACGCAGGCATACCTTGGGAGCTGGGGCTCGCGGAAGTCCAGCAGGTTCTTGTGAGAAACGACTTGAGGGAACGCGTCGTAGTCAGGGTGGACGGCGGATTAAAGACCGGCCGCGACGTAGTGATAGCTGCGCTTTTGGGCGCTGAGGAATATGGGTTCGGGACTTGCGCTTTGGTTGCGGCTGGGTGCGTCATGGCGCGCCAATGCCACAACAATAATTGCCCGGTGGGAGTTGCTTCGCAGAATCCGGAATTCCGCGCTAAGTTCCCAAACAAACCCGAATGGGTGATGAACTATATGATGTTCGTGGCCAACGATGTCCGCGAGATTCTGGCTTCATTAGGGTGCCGCAGTCTGGATGAAATCATAGGGCGCGTGGAACTCTTGGAATTGAAGGACGGGGTCCATTACTCAAAGACCCGTAATATGGACTTGGCGGGTGTTCTTGCCAGCCCGGATTCGACGGGGAAAAAGCACCTGCGCAACATGAAAATCCGAAATGAAATGTCCAAAGCGACGTCATTAGACGACTCCATACTGGATGAAACCAGCAGTTCTATCGACTGGGGTAAACCAGTAAAAACGTCCAAATCAATCCGCAACATAAACCGCACGGTTGGCGCAAAAATCTCCGGCGAAATAGCGCGCAAGCACCAAAACAAAAGCCTCCCTGAAGGAACAATAGAATGCAGCTTCATCGGAAGCGCAGGCCAAAGCTTCGGAGCATTCCTAATAAACGGCGTACGCCTCATACTAGCCGGTGAAGCAAACGACTACGTAGGCAAAGGAATGAACGGCGGGGAAATAATTGTCCGCCCGCCGCAGGAAAGCTCTTTCAGGACTCATGAGAACGTCATAGTAGGCAACACCGTAATGTACGGCGCAACCGGAGGGTCGTTGTATGCGGCAGGTCGGGCTGGGGAGCGTTTTTGCGTCAGGAATTCCGGAGGAAACGCGGTCATAGAAGGGGTGGGCGACCACGGGTGCGAGTACATGACCGGCGGGACCGTCGTCATTTTGGGGGACGTGGGCAGAAACTTCGGCGCCGGTATGACCGGCGGAATTGCGTACGTCCTCAACGAGAGAGACGACTTGGAGAAGCGCATAAACCCTCAGCTTATCGCCCTTGAACCCGTCCTTGACGCGGAAGACGAGGCGCTGCTTCAGAAGATGATTCAACGCCACCTGGAGGTAACTGGAAGCCCGAGGGCAGCCGAGATTTTGGAGAACTGGAGTCACTTCCTTCCTTTGTTCAGCAAGGTCGTGCCTCACAGCAGCGAAGCGGTCGCAACTAACCTTAAGGCCGCGTAAATCCTCAGCTAATTAATCCGGCATACGATTCTCTATCATGGCCTACGTGGGTTTCGTCAACACGGATTATACTCCAAAAAGGAAGGAAGTCGTCTGCTTGTTTTACGCTGAATCTCCCAGAGGGAAAACCCTTGAGTGGACTGCGGAGCACGTCGCTGGCGAAAGCAGCGTGGGCACGTGGACCGACGTAGTCACAAGCAAGGATTCTATCGGTGGACTTGCGCCTCACATATGCAAGATAGACAAAAAGAAGGGTGTTTTTGCTGTCGCTTATCCGCCGGAACTTTTCGAGTTCGAGAACGTCCCTGGAATAATGTCGAGCATCGCAGGAAACATATTCGGGATGAAAGCAGTGGAGAACCTTCGGCTTTTGGACATACAGTTTCCGCCGGCGCTCCTTAAGGCGCATCGCGGGCCGGAGTACGGGATTGACGGTCTCAGAAAAAGATTCGGCATAGAGAAGCGCCCTTTTGTGGGCACGATTATAAAGCCGAAGCTGGGGTTGCCTTACCAGAAGCACGCTAAGGTCGCGTATGACGCCTGGGTTGGCGGCTGCGACGTGGTGAAGGACGACGAGAATCTTACGAGCCAGTCTTTCAACCCGTTTGAGAAGCGCGCCAAAGCAACGCTTGCGCTCATGAAGAAAGCCGAGAAAAAGACGGGGGAAAAGAAGGCGTACCTAATCAACGTGACGGCAGAAACCGGCGAGATGATCAGGCGCGCAAAGCTCGCCAAGAAGCTGGGAGCAAACTACCTTATGATAGACGTATTGACCGCAGGATTCGCAGCAGTCCAATCCCTCAGGGAGGCCGATTTGGGGCTGCCGCTACACGCCCACCGCGCAATGCACGGAATGATAACTCGCAACCCCCGCCACGGAATGACGATGCTCGCGCTCGCCAAAATATACCGTCTAATAGGAGTCGACACCCTGCACGTAGGCACCGGCGAAGTAGGCAAAATGGAAGGCGGACCAGCAGAAACCAAAGCAATCATCAACGAAGTCCGAGAGAAAGAAGTCAAAAAAGGCCCGGTGTTTCTGCCTCAGGAATGGGGCTCAATCAAGCCGGTCATGCCTGTCGCAAGCGGCGGACTAGACCCGAGCGGAGTCCCCCAACTAATGAAGTTATTCGGAAACGACTTCGTAGTGCAAGCCGGAGGAGGAATACACGGCCACCCCAAAGGAACTAAGGCAGGAGCAACAGCGATGCGCCAGGCGGTGGACGCCTGCATTAAGCGGCAGTCTCTTGAGTCCTACTCCAAATCGCATAAGGAACTGGCGCAGGCGCTTGCGTATTGGAAGGGAAAATAAACCTAAGCCCGCAAGACGTTTACTCGGCTTTACTTGAGTTTGTTTCCGCATGCGAAGCAGTAGTTTCCGCCGGCAGGGGTGTCTTCGCCGCAAAACGGGCACATCCTCATCTCAAGCACTGACAGAGTCAGGTACTCCTTCAGTCCGGCCTTAACCATAATTTTGTTTACTGCGTCGTATGTTCCGAGGACTATGGAGTTTGCTTTGAATTTCTTTTCAACGCTTCTGTACAGCGGAATTCTGTACAGCACCTGGTTGAATATGAAACGCAGAATCCACTGTATAGTCTTAGATACGGTGTAAATTACTGCGACATAAACGTATCCGATTACGGGCATGGCCGTGAAAAAGGCGATGACGGAAAACAGTACTGAAGCGGTAAAGGCAAGGGCGCTGGTGAAGTACGCTATGGCAAGCACTGACAGGCCTAATGCGCCTGCATTCCACGCGCCCAGTTCCGGGGTAAAATACGCCACAAAGTAGCCTACGGCGGCGATTACTGTTGCGGCCACGATTATGACGTTGGTTCTCTTTGTTTGTTTGGTTGCGTTTTCTTTCATTGTTTACTTCATCAGTCGGTTGATTTTTTCTTGAGCTATTTTTTCTTCGATGGGCGGGGTGCATCTTCTGCAGAATTCCGTCGCTTCCTTAAGTGCCTCTTCTTTGGTGAGTCCCACTGCCTTAAGGACTCCGATAAGGGACGTGAGCGCGTTGTCGCGCTGGCCTTCGCCGACTCCTGCGGCGAGGTGCTTGTATTTTTTTGGTAGGCTGTCGAGGGTGACTTTGCCGCCTGTTCTTCGCGGCTGCATTTGCGCGTTGAGTAGTTTGGCTGCTTCCCCTATTCTCTTCAGTTGCGGTGGGGCGTCGGCGATTGGAGTCGGCTCCATTATTTTTTTGCGGACTTCTTCCGCAATCATCTTCCTGAATTCCTGGCGGGTTATTTCGACGAATCCGTTGTTCACCTGCCGGTTGGCGAGCTTCCAGTTTGGGTCTGACCTGGCAAGCGTTGCCGTGGATTTTAGGTACGTCAGGATGTGTATTTTTCCCGCATTGAATTCGAGCCCCATTTCTGCCGCTATGGCGTCAACGGTTCTGGGGTTTTTGTTGTCGTCTTCGGTGAGGTAGTGCAGCGTTGTTTCCGCTTCTCCGGCGGCGTATTTTTCAATAACCCACGGGCTTCCAGACAGGTTTGCGGCGACTCTCGCAAGCGGATAAGACAGGAGCGCTATGTCGCGGTCGACGTCGGAGTCTGTTGCCGGCACGTACCCCCCCTTGACGCATCCTTCAAGGCGCTGCCCCGCTTTTTCGACCGCAATGCTGTATACCGGGTGCTTCACTATCTCGTCCAGAGTGAGGCCTAATCCGGCGACGTAAGCTTTGGCTTCCGTTAGGAAGGGGTATCGTGCGAGAACCGTGTGTGAAAGCCCGCTTTCCATGTTTTTTATGATGAGCGCGCGTAATTAAGATAAGTGGACCACGAAATAAGGATACCTGTTATTGAGCTTACGATACTGTTTGGTGCGATTCTCTTAATCCTGATTGTCCTGGTGTTGTGGTGGCTTTTCGGTTACCACTATGAATTCGCAACACCCGCAAGCACGGCTGTGAAGACGGTTTCTGCGTCTATTGTCGGATTGTTTTTTTAGGAGAAAGCATTTTGACGAGTTCCTTAAGGTGGTTTATGCCGTCGTCTAATGCTTCCCTGCCTTTTGGGGTTATGCGGTAGTACTTTCTCTCGTGCACTCCACTCTTCCATTCGGTCGTGACGTAACCGTCTTTTTCCAGGCGGTAGAGGACTATGTAGGCGGTGACGTTGCCTATGTCGAACCCGAATTCCTCGCTGATTCTGTCGCGTATCTCATAGGCGTAAACCGGCTTCTTTATGAGCAAAGCTAAGATGTAGAGCCAAAGGTTCTCAGTCGTAGTCTTCTCCTTCAGGCGTTTAAGCGGCATAATAATCTTACCTTAAGGCGTTAGACCAGATTCCGTAAAGCGCTTCAGCGTCCTCATCAAGAACCTTCTTGCCTTGCGACTCAAAAACAATCCGGGACTCAGACACGACGCCGATTCGCCGGGCCTTCACTGTTTTCTCGAATTCTGTTGTCTTGCCTGCGGGGACTTCTGTGAGCCATCGGCCGTTGCTTTCTGAGAAGAGAGTTACGTCTGCGGGAAGGTTTTCGGCTGCGGCGTCGAGGTTTATTTTGACGCCTAGTTTTCCGCCGAATGCCATCTCGCATGCGGCAACAAACAGTCCGCCGTCGGATAGGTCGTGGCAGCTTGCGACAAGGCTTTTTTTCATTGCGGAAAGAAGGCCGTCCATTCCCTGTTTAGTCTCTTCTGGGACGACTATGGGAACCTGTCCTCCGGTGAGGCCGAGTTCCTGGTAGTATTGGCTTCCTCCCATTTCTTTGCGGGTGTTTCCGACTAGGTAGAGTATGTTGCCTGCTTTCTTGAGGTCGCTTGTCACCGCTTTACGTACGTCCTCTATTATTCCAACGGCAAGTATTGAGGGTGTCGGCGGTATTGCGCCTGTAGTCCCCTCGTTGTACAAGCTGACGTTCCCCGAAACGTAAGGCACCTTGTATGCTACCGCAGCGTACCTAAGCCCTTCGCACGCCTTGATGAAGTCTGCCATGCGGTCTGTTTTTTCTGGGTTGCCGAAGTTTAGGCAGTCTGCTAGGCTGTGCGGTGCGGCGCCTACTGCGACGAGGTTTCTTACTGCTTCGTCGACAGCGGAGGCCGCTCCCCAGTAGGGGTTTATTTCGCAATAGTAGGGGTTTACTGACGTGGCTATTGCGAGTCCGCGGTTGCTGTCTTTGAGCGGTTTGAGCACTGCTGCGTCGCCGTGTGTCGAGTGGTTGATTGCTCCTTGCATGGGTTTTATTATTGTGGAGCCGCGTACTTCGTGGTCGTAGCGGCGTATGACTCCTTCTTTGCTTGCTATGTTTGGGTTGGCAAGAAGCTTCTTTGCGATTTCGGAAAGGTTAGGCGTCTTGTACGTGGGGTCGCTTTCGTCGCGTTCCAAGTAAACTGCTGGCCTGTTGTATGACACTCCTGCGATGAGGAACTCAAGGTCTAGGTTGAGGACTTCTTTTCCTTTGTGCATTGCGCGGATTCTATTCGACTTTTCAACTGATCCTACGACAGTCGCCTCGACGTCCCAGAACCTGAACACCTCAAGAACCTTCTCCACATTCTCCGGCTTGACTGTGACCATCATCCGCTCCTGGCTTTCTGAAACCCAGATTTCCCAGGGACTAAGCCCCTCCTCCTTCAAAGGCACCTTGTCAAGGTCTATCACTCCGCCCAACTTTGCGGAATGCGCCATCTCGGCGGAAACGCAAGACAAACCGCCTCCTCCGAAGTCTTTCATGCCGGTCAGAAGCCCCCGCTCGTTTGCCTCAAGGCACGCGTGAATCAAAGGCTCCTTAACATTAGCGTAACCCAACTGCACGGCAGGCCGGCTTTCTTCGTCGCTCTTCTCATCCAGCTGCGCCGAAGCGAAGCTTACTCCATGGATTCCGTCTCGGCCTGTCCTGCCCCCGGCCATAATGTAGATGTCGCCTACTGCTCCTACGCGGCTATGTATGACGTTGCTTTTTCTTATTATCCCCACGCATCCTGCGTTGACTAAGCAGTTGGTGACGTATCCTTTGTGGAATGTGACTTGCCCGGATACTGTTGGAATGCCCACGCGGTTTCCGTAGTCTGCTATTCCCGAAACGACTCCCCCAAACAGGTATCTGGGGTGTTTTGTTCCTTCCGGCACTTCCTTGTCTTTGATGTTTAGGGGCCCGAAAAACAGTGGGTCTGTGAGCGCGATTGGTTGTCCGCCCATGCAGACTACGTCTCTTAGTATTCCGCCTACTCCTGTGGATGAGCCTCCGTAGGGGTCGAGTGCGCTTGGGTGGTTGTGGCTTTCGAATCCTACGACGTAAGCGTGGTCTTTGTCGAAGTCTACGACGCCTGCGTCTTCAGAGATTACGTTTATGTTTTGTGGCGCTTCTATGCCAAAGACCGTGCGCTTAAGCACTGGTCTGCTGCTTTTGTAACAGCAGTGTTCGCTCCACGATTGCGCAAAAGCCTCAAGCTCTATGTCGCGCGGATTCCTGCCTTCCTTCTTGAAGTGCGCCTGAACAAGCTTCATCTCGCTCAAACTCAACCCAAGCACCCTCTCCTTGGAGATGCGCTCAAGAGTCGCGTCGTCTGCGCCAACCAAATCGATTTCCACGACGCCATCCGAATACGGTCTGTAAAGTTGCTTCATGAAAGAACAGTAACCTTGAAATCGTGTATCACCGGATTAGCAATAAGCTTCTCGCAAGCCCTCCTAACCTCCGCGACAGCCGCCTCCTTGGAAGCGGCCTCCACATGCAAGACGTACGTCTTTATTGTGTCGACTTTCTGGACTTTGAACCCAAGTAGTGCGAGCGACTTCTGGACGGTGTCTCCTTCCGCGTCAGTCATACCTTTCTTAAGCATCACCCGCACTTCAACGTTGAATATTTCCATATCTTATTCCCCGCAGTAATCAAGGAAGGAAAAGGCCGTTTAAATAATGACTTGCGCCAGAGGGCCGGGACGCGTATACCTATTTTTTGGCTTCGGCCGCGTCTTTTTTCATAGTCTCCAGTATGAGGCTGTAGGCTTCTTTTTCTTGTCCGTCTGCGGTGTGGAATAGTCGGCGTACTATTAGTTCGGGCGTGCTTCTTCCGACTACTCCGTATTTGGGTTGGCGGTCTACTATTAGGTTGAGGTTTTCGTCGAGGCCTTCTGCTTCTATGCCGTCTATTCTTACTCCTGCTGGCAGTCTTGTTGCTATTTCCTGTGAGAGGTGTGTGACGAATACTGCGTGTGAGCCTGATTCGGCAAGGAGGTGGAGGAGCACTGATAGGACGCTTGCTGCTGCGCCTGGTTCTGTGACTGCCTCCAGTTCGTCTACGAGCACCATCCTGGGCACTCCTGCCGACGCAAGGGGCACGAGCGTCTTAAGGCTTTCTTCGAATGCGCCTGCGTTCATTGTTCCCCTGTGTTTTGTTATGTAGTAGAATTCCTCAACCAATTTGAATTCCGCTTCAGTTGCCGGGACGTAAAGCCCCATTTGGGCAAGAAGCTGAACCTGCATGAGAAGCGTGAGGAGCGTTGTTTTTCCGCCGCTGTTTGCGCCGGTAAGGACGGCGACCCTTTCATTCGGCCCTAACTTTGAGCCTAAGCTGTAGTTGACTGGCCGGGCGTCTTTGATGAAAAGGTTTCGTCCGCCAGCAAAACCCAAACCCTCTCCCGGTTTGGGTTCGGTTAGATTGTTTTCGCGGGCGAAAACGCCCAGCGCCACAAACAAATCAAGCTCATACGTCGCGGCAAGCGCCTCATCAACACTCTTCCTCTTGCCAACAAGCTTGCGCGCCGCAAAACTAATCCTCCTAAAGCAAACATCAGACGCCTCAACAGCAGAAGCCGCGGCGACCGCTTCAGCAGCCTCCAAATTAGCCTTCACAGGATACGTTTCGTTGAACCATTCTGCGGCCTCCATCAGAGAATCATGCCCGTCAAACTCAGTCTTAAGCCGGCTTACTGCGGCGTCAATCTCCTCCTCGACGATTGAAGCGAGAGCAGGCATCACCTGCTCTATGTTTCCTCCGGCCGCCAAGTTCAAAAGGGCCGAAGCGGAAACAGTCACTTTCTCCGCCTCTAGCCGCTGCCCCACGCGCTCATTAATCGCCTTAGTCTCCCGCTCAACCGCCTCAACCAAACGCAAAGAAACATTCAACGCCTTATCAACCTCACGCACAACACCCTCATTAACGCGGCCTTCCTCGTCGAATTCGTCAAGTGAGACGCCGGCAAGAAACTCAAGGTTAAATGCCGCAGTGAACCGGGATAAGGCAGGTTCGTTTCTCACGCACTCAGACACCTTCCTCAAGGCGTCAACAGTCTCTTTGTTTTGGACGAACGGCAGCAGAACCGCCTCAGGCACAACGTCCGGCACGTTAAGCTGCTCACCCGAAACAACAGTAACATCGTCCCCCGCGGAAACATCCTCTTGCCCGTCAGTCACCAAAAAAACCTTCTTACCTTCCTGCCTCCTCAAATCATCCGGGCCGTCCCAAAGCGCCACAGAAACGTACTTTGACAAGAGAGAATGAGCACGCTCAAAAGCAGATTCAGAAAAAGCCCCGACAACCCTATCGTCAAAAAAAGGCCGTTTGACTGGCTTAAGGGCGCAAACCCGCGAAAGAGCATCCCTAACCGACGCAACAGTACCCTCAGGCAAAGAAACGCTGTCTTTAACGCGCGAAAAACCCCGTGAAACACCATCCAAATCCGAATAAACAACAAGCGCATTAACGCTGCGGCGGCCACCGTCAGTCACAGGATACCTCCTAATAACCTCCAATAGACGCTCAAAAACCTCATTCGCCGCTTCAGTCTTCAAAGGCCAACCTCCGCCACCCACCCTAAAAGCCCGCACAAGACTCAAAGCGCGGCCGCCTCCAACGCCCGGCACCGCCGACAGCCCGTCGACGTCGCCTAAAGCCAGCGCGGAAAGAACGGCTTCTTCGCTGCCGTAAGCCTTAATCAGGGAGTCGGCCATCTTCTTTCCGACGCCCTTAATCTGCATAAGCGAAGCGACTGGCATGTTGATACTACACTATCGAACGACCCGAATAAAATCCTAAAGCATTTAATACCCCCCTATCAAAAGTCTATTCCAACCTACACCCAACATGCCAGCTACAGTAATAACCGGCGGACACTACGGAGACGAAGGCAAAGGAAAAGTAGTCGCATACTTGGCCTTAAACGACAAACCGGACGTGATTGCCCGCGCAGGGATAGGTCCGAACGCCGGCCACACCGTCTATAAGGACGGGAAGAAGTTTGGGCTGAGGATGCTGCCGTGCGGTTTCGTCTATGATAAGGCTCGGCTTCTTGTTGGTGCGGGAGTGCTTGTGAACCCGGAAGTCATGCTAAGGGAGATTGAGGTGACGGGTGTCGCAAAGAGGTTCGGCGTGGATCGAAGGTGCGCCATAATCACTCAGACTCACTGTGAACTCGACAAGACTAATCCGCACCTTAAGGGGAAGGTGGGTTCTACTGGGACTGGATGTGGGCCCGCCGCGGCTGAACGTGCAATGCGGACCATAAGTCTTGCGGAATCAGTCAAAGAATTGAGCCCGTACCTGACGGACGTTCCGCTTGAACTAAACGACGCACTGGATAAGAACAAGAAAGTCCTCGTTGAAGCAAGTCAAGGGTTCGGTCTCTCACTCTACTACGGAATCTACCCCTACGTCACAAGCAAAGACACGACAGCAAGCCAGGCGGCAGCGGACGTGGGGATAGGGCCGACAAAAGTCAAAGATGTAATAGTAGTCTACAAGGCATACACGACGCGCGTGGGAGAAGGCCCTTTCGCAACTGAGCTTACCGACGAAAAAATAAGGAAAAACCCCATGTGGAGTGGGATACTCGCTAAAGCAGAGAAAGCCGGATTCAAGGAAGGGGCGCTCAAAGAGCGGATAGCATTTTTCTTCAGCGAAAAAGGCACGGTCACAGGAAGGCCTCGCCGCATGGGCGACTTCGACTTCGAGCTGGCAAGGTATAGCGCAAGATTGAACGGCGCAACACAGATTGCGGTCACATGCTTAGACCGGCTGTTCCCTGAAAGTCAGGGCGCAACCCAAATCGCGGATTTGCCGAAGGAAGCGCGCAGTCACGTGGACGCAATAGCGAAGAAAGTCGGCGTACCGGTAACACTCATTTCTACAGGGCCAAACTCCGAAGACCTGATTGACCTGAGGAAATAATCCACCATTTAAGCGCAAGCCCCAATCTTTCAACATATGGCGAGTGACGAAGAAGTCCGCAAACTAAAAGAGGAAAACCAGCGCCTCAAGGAAGAGCTCGGCAAAAGCCAGGAGGAAGCCTCCAACGCCCAGCGTGCCTACAATGAAATCTACAAGGAGGCGACCAAGCAGAGCTCTGACCCTCAGAGAATACAGAGCATACAGGTTGAGACTTTAAGCCGGCAGCTGCTTAAAGAGCACACCGAGCATTTGGCCTGCCAAAGGGAGCTGCCTAAAGCGCAGGAGACCATAGCGTCCCTGGAAAAAGAGGTTGAGGGTCTTAAGAAGAAGCTGGACGAAGCAAAAACCGAAATCGAAGGCTTAAGAAACAACCTGACTGCAGAGCACGAGACTCGCCTTCAGGCGGAAAAAGACCTTCTAGTATCCTCGCCCGGAATAAATTCAGACTGGGAGAAACGTCAGGAAGAAAAACTGTTCGACGAAGACCTCTTGGATTTAAGCCCCCACTCCGAAGCACGCAAAAAGAAAGGAATGCAAGACTTCATAGAACTCCTCGTGCGTTTGGGGCGGATAAAATTCATAGACGTCGGCATAATCCTTGACACAGACAAAGACCTCATACGCAAATGGGCCGACGCTCTCGCCGCAAAAAACCTCCTGGAAATAAGCGACCCCAAAAGCCCGGACCCGACGTTCATAGCCACCCCCCATTTGCTAGCTGCGCTAAAAAGACGGAAAGACGGCAGAGGTCCGTGAATTATGCGCTACGACGCGGCCGTAGTCGGAGGCGGGCCTGCTGGTTCTATGGCGGCGAAGTTTATGGCGAAGGCGGGCAACGCCGTCGTGCTCGTTGAGGAACATAAGAAGGATGCGCAGCCGGTTCAATGTAGCGGGCTCATAAGCGTCAGCGGGATGGGGCGTTTAGGCGTAAAAGCAGACGACATAGTACTCAATCGAATACGGGGGGCGAAGCTCGTTTCGCCGGGAGGGGAAACGGCGGAAATACGCCCCAAGAAGTATAAGGCTTTCGTTTATGACCGACGCACATTAGACGCGCGCATGCAGGATGAAGCGGTCGACTTTGGCGCAGTGCTAATCAACGAGCGCGCAATCGACGTAACCCCCAAAGTGACCCTCCCGTCAGGGGAACTAGCGGCCGAAAAAATAGTCCTCGCCACCGGAACCAATTATCGTCTGCCTCTTCAGGCGGGGTTTAGAGTCCCAAAGAATCATCTTGTCGGCGCTCAATACGAAATGAAAATAGAATGTGACTTGGACATGGTGGAACTACATTTCACAGTCCCCAGATTCTTCTCGTGGATAATACCGAAAGGCGACGGCACCGTGCGCATAGGCACTGCAACATACCAAAACCCCACGCCCCACTTGGAAGCGTTCATAAGCCGACTGAAGCGGGAAGGCCGAGTAAAGGCCGGCTCAATAGCTGAAAAAACTTGGGGCGCAATACCCATATTCGAACATAGGCTTCCCACGCAAAAAGGGCGCTTCATAATGGTCGGCGACTGCGCAGGGCAAGTCAAGGCGACAACAGGAGGAGGAGTAATAATGGGATGCCAAGCGGCCACTCACGCAAACGACCCGCAATACGACAAAGCGTGGAGGGCCGACATAGAAAAAGAACTCCGGCTGCATCTGACAGTCCACCGCTTAATGGGAAGGCTGCCGCCAAAAAACATGGACCGCCTAATACGGATACTGTCGGAACACGCAACGAACCTGGAGGAAAAAGGGGACATGGACCTTGCGTCAAAAACAATAAGCAGCCTGATAAAGGACCCGCACCTGACGTTCACCGCATTATCAAACGCGCCCGGCTTCTTCCTCGACCTGTTCTAACCGCATTTTTAAGGGCTCAAGGGAACGTATTAACCCATGGACGCAGTCACCGCAGTAAAAGGCACTATAGTCCTTATGGCACTGCTACTAATACCGGGCATAGCCATCTCATACGCAATATTCCCAAGAAAACAAGACCTAGACGTCCTAGAACGCCTAGGATACAGCTTCATACTCGGCCTAACACCCCCACTCATACTATACTTCCTCAGCAAGACGTTCGAAGTGCCGGCAAACCCCACAACAACAACAGCCACATTCATATTCGTGACAATAGCCGCATTAGCGATATGGAAAATGCGGCCTACAAAATCTGCTGCCGCCAATTAATTAATCTCGCTTGGGTCTTCTATAGCATCCTCTACTTCAGGCGGAACAGTAATCGCTCCCAAGCCGCCGTAATCAAACAAGTCAGTGATTACCTCCGCCTGCGAAGTAACATCCCCGTCAACGAACTGCACCATAATGTCCGACCGTAAAGGCAGATTCCTTTCGGCATCAACCCACATCCACAACCTGACGTCCCTTATAGTCTGAGCCCCCTCCACAGAACCTCCTATTCCCCCCCCGCTCGTGGCCTGCTCCAAATACCCCATAACGGCCTCCTTGCGCGGTTTGGCGTCAACAACCCAGACTGTGTGGCCGCCGACGTATGTGGGGCCTGATATGTTCATTTCCGATCCCTTAAGGAGGTTGAAATGCTGTTGGGGGTGTGTGAGGTTGTTCCATATGAGTTTTTTGGGCGTAATATTCTGCTTGAACCAGATGTCTTGGGGCTTAGAATACATGCTGTTGTCAATCACGTATATTGTGATGTTCTTTTCCTGGTCTGATGAAGTGTTCCCCTCGAACCAAAGCATCCCTGTGAGTACGTCGGAAGCCAGCCAACGTGTCTTAACGTTTGCTACGCCCTTAGTCTGCACTCCCATGACAGCGTTAACGTATCCTCCTTGGTTTGTTCCGTAGACCCTGTCAACGAAGCTGACGTTAAACTTGTACGCGTCAACATCGTATACGGCAGCCCCCATCAAAGAGATAAGGTGCGCGGGATTTATTGCGCTGCCAACGGATACGTCCGCTTCGCTTCCCGTATGGCTCAGCCAAACGTACGCCGCCAAGACGACGGCCCCTATAGCAAGAGCCCGCCACTTCCAGCTACTGGCATCACGTTTTTTCTCCATCTCTTCTTATTAACGCAGTCCCCCGAAATAAAATACGTGCGGGCCCATAAAACCAAAGTCATACGCGACCCAATACACGGCAACATCCCCTTCGACGACCTAAGCATATCCCTAGTAGACACACCCTACATGCAGCGGCTAAGGGGAATAAAGCAAAACGGCTTATGCTACCTTGTTTACCCTGCGATGAACAGCACACGGTTCGAACACAGCATAGGCACTATGCACGTGGCCCGCCAGATAGCCGAACACCTGGAGTTGCCGCCTGACGAGCAGAAACTGGTCACAGCCGCCGCCTTACTCCACGACGTAGGGCATCCTCCGTTAAGCCACACGACAGACGCGGTGCTTGCTCCGCTTTCCTACCCCCACGAAAAAGAAAGCGCCCGCATAATACGCAAAACTGAAATATCAGACATATTGTTGGAACACGGACTCAACCCTAAAAAAGTGGCCGGCCTCGTATTGGGAGAAGGCTCATTAAGCAGAATAATCTCAAGCGAGATAGACGCCGACAAAATGGACTACCTCGTCCGCGACGCATACTACGCAGGCGTAACTTACGGAGTAATAGACGTGGAAAGAATCCTTCTTCGGCTATCGTGGACCGGAAAAGAACTCGTCGTAGGGGAAGGCGGAATAGAAGCCGCGGAAAGCCTGCTCATAGCCCGCTCACTAATGTACCAGACCGTATACCGCCACCACACAAAAAGAATCGCAGAAGCAATGTTCTCCCGCGCACTAACAAAATTCCTCGAAAACCAACAGCCAAACGAAATCCAAAAAATGGACGACGCAGAACTAATACACCACATGCGCCAAACACCAGGATACGTATCAGACATGATAAAACGCCTCGACCAACGACGCCTATTCAAAATATTCCACACAGAAAAATACTCAACACTACCAGAAAAAAGACGCGCAAAAACAATCAAAAACATAGCAAAAACAGAAAAAAAAGCAGCCAAAGAAAACCAAATCCCAAACGGAAACCTAATAATAGACATACCCGAACCAAAACTAAGCGAATACCGCGTCAAAGTAGAATACGACCAAAAACTACGCCGCATAGACGAAGTAAGCGGCCTCGCCCGCTCCCTTGAGCAAAACGAGGCAGAACGACTCCAAATATACTTCATAGCGCCGCCAGAACACCGGACAATCAAAGGATTCCAAGCAAACAAATACCTGACGGCCTAACCTCTTTTTTAATAAGGCGACCACAGATATTAACGGCATGGAAGACAACAGCGGAATAAAGGTTGTCGTAGGTTCTGCAATAATAGTGGCCCTCGTATTCTGGGCGATAAACACGTTCTCTCCCTACGTAATCACATGGCAGCTTTACCCCGTGTTCTTCGGGCTACTAATAATCTACCTTATGCCGAAAATCCAGGGGCCCGCCAAACAGACTTAAATCCGCCCCGCAACGACCTTCCTAATTGCGGCCTGAACCTTATCGACACTCTGAGGCGGAATCCTTATCAGTTCTCCGCCGTAAGCGTAGTAATTCTGAGTGACGCGCTTTAGGAAGTCTTCGCGCTCGAATATTTCGCCGGACTTGGCGCGGGCAGCAGCCGTCTTAGGGTCCGCTTCCAAAAGGAAAGAGACGTCGGGCTTTGGCGCAAACCTGTTCAACTCAAGAATCCACTGCGCATCCACACCCTGAGCGGCCTGATAAGCTACGGTGCTCAAAACATACCGTTCGCACACAACAATCTTGCCGGACTCCAAAGCAGGCAGAATCTCAGCCTTAAGATGCTCCATCCGGTCCGCAGTAAACAGAAGCGCAAGAGTCCTAGCGTCAACCTCAGCGTCCCCCCTCAAAATCTGCCTCAACGCAACGCCAACCATGCTTTTGCTGGGTTCGGCAGTCAAAACAACCAGCTTACCCAAACCCTTCAAATACTCCCCAAGCAACTTAGCCTGAGTAGACTTGCCGCAACCGTCAACGCCCTCCAAAACAATAAACATAACATCAACCTATTTCCAATCCAAACCTTAAGTAATCTACATTGTGATAAACATCGACGGAAGCAAAGGAGAAGGAGGCGGCCAGATGCTAAGAACAAGTGTGGCGCTCTCAGCAGTAACCGGCGAACCAGTCCGAATATTCAACATAAGGTCTAAAAGAGAAAATCCGGGACTGCGCCCGCAGCATCTGACCGCAGCCAAAGCGGCAGCCCAAATGTCAGACGCAAAGGTTGAAGGGCTTGAGGTGGGTTCGACGGAGGTTTCTTTTACTCCCCGGAAAATAATCGGCGGACACTTCCGTTTTGACGTGGGCACCGCGGGTTCAACACCACTTCTTTTTCAGGCCATTTTGCCTGTGGCTCTGTCTGCGCCCCAACCCGTGTCATTAACCCTAATAGGCGGCACCGACGTGTCTCATGCTCCTTCGTCGGATTACGTCGAAAAAGTTTTTCTTCCACTATTATCAAACTTCGGCGCGAACGTGGAGTTCAAAGTGAAACGCCGCGGATACTATCCCGCCGGAGGAGGTATCATTGAGGCGGAAATCCAGCCGCTAACTGACCCCAAACCGTTAGTCCTGCTTGAAAGAGGAAACATAGAGTCCATTCACGGAGTATCCCACGCGCACAAGGAACTTGCGAAAAGGTCTGTCGCAGAGCGCCAAAGCAAATCCGCCCGCACGCCCCTATACAACTCATTCCACATGGCCCCTTCTTTAGCTAACCAGTACGTTGACTCGCTGTCTTTAGGCAGCGGAATAACCCTCTGGGGCGTCTGCAAAAACTCAACCATAGGCGCATGCGCTCTCGGCGGCCAAAACATAAGCTCTGAAACAGTAGGCTTGGAAGCCGCAAACTTACTTACTTGCGAACTAAACTCTGGCGCAGCAGTCGACTCGCACCTCGCAGACCAAATAATACCCTACATAGCACTGTACGGCGGAGAAATCCAGGCGGCCAAAATCACCCGACACTGCGAAACAAACATGGACGTAGCACGCCAGTTCAAACTAAACATCAAAGCAGAAGGAAACATAATAAACGGTCGCCGTTGACTTATCATTTCTGTCCGGCGGGGAGCAGGAACGTGTATCCCGCCATCTCCCTAAGCAGCACCTTCTCCATCTGATCCACATCTTGTACCGTGTACTTCTTCTGCCCTTTTGTATATTCAGTCATCTGTTGGGCTGTTTCTTCCTGCGTCTTCTGGTCTCCCTGACGCGGATACCTCGCGGCAAGAATCCAACCCATTTCGTCGGACTTGTATCTTCCGGCTGAAGGAGCATGGGTGACGAAAACCTTCCTTCCTGATTCCGCTATCCTCTCTATAGCGCTCCTTGCATACGCCAACCTTGATTCAGGGTCGTCTGGAGCAACTATTGCCCTAGACCTAAGAAGGACTTCGCGAGCCTCGCTGTACCCCTTTTCTTCGAGGTGGGCAAGTAAGTCACGTTTGTCTTGAATCGAAAGTTGTTCAGCCAAAACAAGAGGATTGGTTTTAGCTTCCGCAGGCACGACTCCTCGTTTCGCCGCAGCTTCCACGGCAGGCCTGTTTATGTGGCCGGGGAACGCTTGAGCGAAATGAACCTCGAATTCCGCGCGCGACGCGTCATGCTGCTCATCCAACCTGCTTCTGGCCGCCACCAATCTAGCGCCTTCAGTAGCTAGATTGTCTATTTCGCGCCCGACAGCAGGGTCGACGGTGACGCGGGCTCTGTTGTTTAATACGGCTATGGCTCGGTGAGCGATATGAGCGGCGGAAGCGGCAGAGTCAACTCCAACTCCCTCAGCAAGCAGTCCCATCAAATCCACGTCGCCCATCGAGTCGTGGAGGCCTTCTTCTGCGACTGCGCGCAGCACCTTCCATTCTGTGGGAGTTAGCCTTTCGAGTCTTGTGGCGATGGCGTCGGGTTCGTGCGAGGCGTCTTTAGGCAGGAAAGAAGACCATGCTTTCATTGCCTGGGGCGTGTGCTGTAGGGAATAAGCGACTCCCCTCATTTCCACTTTGTCTTCCGCAGTTGATGGTTCAGCTGATGCCTTAAGTTGGAGAACCGGAAGCACCTTCTCCGGATTAAGCCGCGGGTCAGTGGTGAACAATGTGACTTCGGCCATGTCGCTGCCTTTGGCGTTCCCGGGATACCGAGTGCCTTTGGGATTTACAGCCGGCAGGCGCGAAGCCAAAGCATAAACCCTATCTTCACCAATCCTGGCCAAAGCGGATTCAACGGCAGGAACGCTATCTTGAGGTCCCAAAATCGCCTCAAGAGAAAGCATCAAATCAGCGTTGCCAGTAACCCTTTTCACAAACGGCGGGCTGCCCGCAGAAACAGACGCAGGCAAAACAGAATCTTGTGCTCCTACAGCCGCCGGATCCCCGGCTACGACATGCTTGGCCGACATACATTAATACGGGAATCGTCGGGATAAAAGCCATCCTATAATGGGTTTTTAGCCGCACCACACCAACAAGTAACGCCAAATGGAACAGGAGGAAATAGAAAAATACGTGGAAGCAGGCCGGATAGCGGCTGAAGCGCTTAAGCATGGAGTCTCTAGAGTCAAAACAGGTGAAACGCTTCTTTCTGTTGCGCAAGAAGTGGAAACCCTAATACTAAAGTCGGGCGCAGGCATAGCATTCCCGGTGAACATAAGCCTCAACGAAGCAGCAGCCCACGATACTCCAGCAGCCGACGACGAACGCATTTTCACCGAAAACGACGTCGTCAAAGTCGACGTGGGAGTGCACGTGGACGGCTACATAGGAGACACCGCAGCAACAATCGACTTGTCCCAAAAACACGGGCGGATGATCGAAGCCAACAAAAGAGCGTTAGACGGGGAGCTTGCGATGCTTTCCGCAGGATTGAACGTGAGCGAACTGGGGGCACTCGTGCAAAAAACGCTCGCAGACGCAGGATTCCGCCCAATAGAAAACCTGACAGGCCACGAAGTGCGCCAATACGACCTGCACGCCGGAATAGCAATACCAAACATACCCCTCAACTCAAAAACAACAATACACCCAGGAACCGCAGTCGCAATAGAACCATTCGCAACAAACGGAGCAGGCCGCGTTGTTGAGAGCCGCAGGGTCGAGATTTTCTCTTTGCAAAACGACCGGCCGGTGCGGCCTAAGGACGCGCGTTTACTTCTTGACGCGGTTTATGAGCGGGGCAGTCTGCCTTTCGCAGCCCGTTGGTTTGCGGATTTGCTTCCTGAGCTGCGTTTGAATCAGGCGTTGCTGCATCTTATGCAGCAGGGCGTAATCCGCGGTTACCCTGTGCTTTCAGACAAGTCTAAAGGCGTCGTAACCCAGTTCGAGCACACGA
Source organism: uncultured archaeon (assembly GCA_902384455.1). Lineage (GTDB taxonomy): Archaea > Altiarchaeota > Altiarchaeia > IMC4 > SCGC-AAA252-I15 > CABMCB01. The sequence continues at coordinate 40,284 of CABMCB010000092.1, read as the reverse complement.
GCGTTATTCTGCCGGACAAAGTGATTGTCACCACGCGATTATAATGTCAGATGTCGTATCCTGCGGCTCTCCAAGCGTCTGTTCCACCCTCTAGGACGTAGACGTTCGTGTAACCTAAATCAACCAAGTCTTTGGCGGCAAGCTTGGCCATCTCGCCGCTTTTGCAGTACACCGCGATTGTAGCCGATTTTTGCGGCAGCCTCTCGGCGTTCTCCTTAATCTTGTCGTAAGGTATGGTGGCGTCAGTGCCTATCAGTTGCGTCTGCTTAGGCACGTAGACGTCCAAGAGAAAGACGTTTCCCCCCTCAATCAAAGCCTTGAAGTCGGGCGCAGACAAGATGACGTAAGTAGCATTCGAATTAAGATTGCTGTCCTGGCCGCCAAGGCATCCCCCAACGTAAGCAGCCGCAGCAAGCGCCACCGCAACGTAAACCCAACTGCCTTTCATCCCTTACCCAAAACCTTTTTGGCGACAGCGTCACCCATGTCTGAGGTGGTGTTTGTGCCGCCCAAATCCTTCGTCCTAACCTTACCTTCCCTAAGCACGGACTCAACAGCGCGGACAACGTCTTCAGCGGCCTTCTCCTGTCCGATTTCGTCGAGAAGCAAAGCTCCCGCCCAAATAGTGGCAAGAGGATTGGCCACGTTCATTCCCTTGTATTTCGGGGCGCTGCCGTGTATTGGCTCGAACATGCTGACGCCGTCGGGGTTGATGTTGCCGCCTGGCGCAAGCCCCAATCCGCCTTGAATCATCGCTCCTAGGTCGCTTATGATGTCGCCGAACATGTTGGGCGTCACGACGACTTGGTAGTATTCCGGCTGCTTGACGAACCACATTGTGATTGCGTCCACGAAATTGAATTCATACTGGATTTCCGGGTAATCCTTGGCTACTGCTTCAACTTGCTCGCGCCACAGGCCGTATACTTTGTCCAATACGTTCGCTTTGTCGACCGCAGTAACCTTAGTCTTCCCCTTCTTTTTGGCGTACTCGAATGCGTACCGTATGATTCTTTCCGACCCTTTTTTGCTTATGACGCCGATTTGGTATGCGATTTCGTCCCCGTCCACGTCAACGTCCAGGCCGAATTTGACGCGGTACAGGTCGCGTATTACTTCAAGCTCCTGCTTGTTTTTGCCTTGCTTTGCTCGGTGGCCTATTCCTACGTAAAAGTCTTCGGTGTTTTCCCTGATTATTGTGAAGTTTATGTCGCCCGGCTTCTTGCCTTTCAATGGGCAGTCTACGCCTTCAAGAAGGCGGATTGGGCGAAGATTCACGTATTCGTCGAAGTAGAATCTCATCTTCAGAAGTATCCCTTTTTCGAGCACTCCCGGTGTTGCGCGCGGGTCTCCTAACGCTCCAAGGTAAATGGCCTCGTTCTTGGAGAGCCTCTTCAATCCTTCGTCCGGCAGAAGCTCTTTTGTGGCGAAATAGTGGTCTGCTCCGTAAGGAAACTCCTCCCACTTGATTTTGAAGCCGTGTTTTTCGGCGGCGGCGTCCAGCACCTTCCGGCCTTCCCCAATTATCTCCGGCCCTATTCCGTCTCCGGGAACGACAGCAATCTTGTGTGCCATACCAGAAACCATTAAGCAACAGCAAATAAAACCGGCTCACATACTAAGGCTCAGCCAAAGAAGGATGTTGCCAACAACGAAGCTCATGAGATTGGTCACGATGCTCAACGCCAACGCCAATCTAAGAGACAGAATCTTCTTGTTCAAAAGATGGATAAAAGCGGCCTCAAACAATACCGCGAACGCTTCTGAAAGCAAAATCACCAGAATCGCATTGCCTAGCAGTGGGAAAACAAGCCACACTATGGGGAGCGAAATTATGTTTGCGACAGCGACAAATGCAACAATCCTACCTCTAGGAAGCTTAAGGAAAACGACGAAAACTAACGCGGCCACCGACTCCAAAACGAGCGTAACCAGGAGGGAAACGCAGAACAAAAGAAACCTCCCCACGGAAGGCGGCGTCATATCCTCCACAAAAAGGCCGTCATCCCTCACCCTTACAACGTAATTAGAAGAAAATGCGCCCGACTTAAACACGTTGCTTTCCCGAGTTCTGTCTGAAAAATTCAACACAAGCTTCTGATAGCGAGAATACCCGTAGGCCATGCTTCGGCAAGACTCGCTTTCGCAAGTAAACCTTTGTGGCCCAACCTGCAGAAGCGGCTTAATGTCTGCGCAGTTAGCGTCCTCGCACTCAAACTGTTCCCCGCCCAAAAGTTGAACCTGCTTCGACGTCTCATAAACCAGACTAAAGTCCATTGTAGGCTTAGGCCCCAAGTCTGCGCAAGCAAGCGAAGGCATGATAAGTAAGAACGAAAGCATCAACGTCAGAATGCTTCGGTTGGCCATCCTATAAAAAAGTGTGTGGGCTCAGATAAAAATACCGCTTAATTGTGTTCCTTAGAATACTTAACTGTGCCGACGCCGATTCCTTCGGTTAAAGAGCTGGGCGTGGAAGACTGGGTTCCGCCGGAACTTAGGGAAGATGAAGTAGACGCGCAGAAAAAGAGGTACTCTACTTTCAACAGTGCGTTGGAACTAAAGGAAAAAGAAAAGCAGAGCCAGGAAAACATCCTGCTGTCCGGAATACTATTCTTGGCCTTCGCATTTCCCGCGGCATTCACTTCCCTCGTAAACGCCCCAGTGGGCTTCTTCTACAACATGATAATCGTCTGGGTGCATGAGGCGGGGCACGGAATATCCTGCGCCTTAACCGGCGGCGGATTCATATGCAGCCTGAGCGGAACACTCACGGAGCTTCTGGCGACACTGGTTCCTGCGGCAATACTGTTCACAAACAAAAAGACGAATTACGCCGCAGCCGTCTTTCTCTTGTGCGCCGCACTGTCGATTCAGCACGCAGGGCAGTACATGCAGTCCGCGGAAAACCCATACGGAACAGGGTTCGGCGGCATCGCATTAACGCCTCAAACCCACGACTGGAGCGTCATACTTACGAGCATGGGACTAATCACGCAAGCGCAAACAATCGGCCTGCTAACAGAGCAAATAGGGCACTGCCTAGCGTTGATTTTTATTGCCGCGTCATTCCTCTTCATAATCCCGACGTTAAACGGATTCGTGCCCAAAAAATTCTCCGACTTGCTTTCGGTGCCAGCGGCTATGACCACAATCTTCTTTCTAGCGTCAAACGCGGAAATTCCTGAAATCGCAACTGCGGCACTGCTAACGCTTCCTCTTCTGCCAAAGGTTGTTGCCTACTTCAAAAGGAAATAAGTCACTCAACAGTCACAGTACCCTTCATCGAAGGATGCACAGAGCAATGGTAGTTAACAACCTCCGCTGACTTGAACAAATGCGAAAACGTTTCGCCGTTATTCAAAAGAGCGGAGTTAAGTTCGCCGCCGGAATCGGAAACAATAGCGTGAGGCACTGAGTCCCTGTTGGTCCAGACGACGACGTCATTAACCTTCACCCGCACATCCTGCGGACTAAAAGCAAAATCCTTAACGTCAACGTTCACCACAGCGCCAACAGCCGGAACAACGCAAGTGCTGCAGTTATCAGCAACGCCCGACGGAGTCTGCTGCGTCTGAGGCGAAGAACCATCCAAGCAACCGCACAAAAAAACCAAACAAACAAGGAAAACCCATTTCATAACAACCCATTAACGAAACTAAATAAAAAAGGCGCCTAATACAAACGCATGAACATACTCGACGCCATAACTCCGCTAACATGGATCCTCTTCCTCATAGGCCTCATAATCCTCATAATCTGGTACTTCAGGCCGGCATCAAACAAATCCCCTGAAGAAACACCCCTGGAAAAACTGAAGAAAAAATACGCAAAAGGAGAACTGACAAAAAAAGAATACGAAAAACAGAAAAAAGAATTAACCGGAAAATAAGCAACCTGCCGCCATCACTACTCCATCTTATCGCGCGGCATGCTGAATATCTCCCCCGTCTTGAATGCTTTCCCCACGTACTTCCCCAAAGCGTAATACCTGCCTGCCTCAGGGTCGAAAACAAGCGGCTTAATCTTTTCAATGCTCAATTTGCCTTTCTCCATTATGCGCTCGTCCGCTTTGACGTCCATAACCTCCCCTACAAACTGAGTGTGCAACCCCAAATCAGTGAAGTTTACCAGCTTGCATTCCAGCGTGAGAGGAAACTCCTGTATGTAGGGCGCATCAACCAAATCGCTTCTTACCGGCTTGATTCCAGCGGCAGAAAACTTATCAACATCCCTCCCAGAAGTCAAACCGAAAAAATCGGCCTCCTTCATCAGCTCCTCCGAAGGAATGTTCACCGTAAACGCCTTCTTCTCAAGTATGTTGCGGTAAGAGTAAGTCGCCTTGCGCAAAGACACGCAAACAGCCGGAGGACTGGAGCAGCATATGCCGCCCCAGGCCGCAGTCATAACGTTTGGCCTGCCCAGCTTATCGTATGTTCCTACCACAAACACCGGCGTTGGAAAAACAACCGCCTTGGGCCCCAAAGATTTTTTAGTTATTGCCATTCTTGCCTGCGCGAACTGTTTAGCCTTAATAGTTTTCCGCGAGGACTTCGAAGAACGCCTGCGGATGCTTGCATGCGGGGCATTGCGTGGGCGCAGTTGTTCCCTCGTGAACGTAGCCGCAGTTGAGGCAATGCCACTTAACCACCTCCTGCTTCCTGAAGATCGCGTCTTTTTCAACGCTCGCAAGAAGCGAACGGTAACGCGCCTCATGAAACTTTTCGACTTTACTAATCTGCTCAAACGCAACCGCCGCCTCATTAAGCCCTTCGTTTCTTGCTGTTTTGGCGAAGTCGGAGTAAATAGTCGTCCACTCCATATTTTCGCCGTTAGCGGCGGCAAGCAAATTCGCTTTGGTGTCGCCGATAACTCCGGCGGGATAGGACGCAGTGAATGAAACGTCTCCTCCCTCAAGCAACTTAAAGAAAACCTTAGCGTGCTCCCTCTCATTCTCAGCGGTCTCCATAAAGACGTTGGCTATCTGCTCAAAACCAGCCTTCCTGGCCGCGCCCGCAAAATAAGTGTATCTGTTTCGAGCCTGAGACTCGCCGGCGAAAGCGGCAAGCAAGTTCTTTTCCGTTTGTGTTCCCTTCAACGACTTAGCCATTAAATCACCTTCCTATACCTTTCGTTTATCCGGTATTTATGCTCCGTACATCTTTTGCAGTCCCGTAACGTCCGCCTGCTCAAGAGACCTCTTTTGCGTTTCTCCGTAATTCGAGTAACCGTACATCGTCACAGTGCTGCAGGAGGTGCTGTAGATGTCGCTTAAGCCTATGCTGTGGCCCAGCTCGTGTGTGGCTATGTTCTCAAGGTCCATGACGGAGGGGTTGACCGCGGAGTCGCCCCAGACGTATTTTGTGTTGAAGAGCATGTCGAACTCGACGATTTTACTTCCTTTTCTGGTGAACCAGACTGAAGTTATGGCAATCACATTGCCGTCAGGGTAATCCCCAAACGCGATGGCGTTCTTGTAATCCTGGACGCCATATTGAACGGAAGAATCAATTGAATACGCATTGTTAAACAACTCGGTTGAAGTGGCCGCATCCCATGTTTCAGCCCCCGCAGATACCGCGGAAGTCACAAACGCAGGCATCAAACCCTGCGGATTGGTGGGGTTAATAATGTATGTCGCAGGAAGAGAAGTCCACTTCACACCCATCAACTTATAGCAGACGTCAGTTTTAGGCCCGCCGCCCTGCTGCGGAGGCTTAGCGTAGTGTATAAAATCCACCCTCTCAAGGCTCCATTGGTCGTCTATAACCGGGGAGTGCGCAGGACCTCGTGAATTCTCCTTCGCGTTGTCGTTTGCCGGAATAATCATTGAAGCTGATGCAGCAACTGAAAGACAAAACAAGGCGACCGCCAAAGCGGGCGTAATCCAACCGTAATTAATTTTCATTTTCTCCGCGGGTAAACAACGTTTAACCCGTATTACCTTCTGCTGTAAGCCCTTAAAAAACCACGCGACCGTCTCATTAATCGGCTTTTACCTGCGTCTGCCGCAGAATTAACGTGGCACTCAACAAGCAAATCCTTAAGGACAAGTTAGGTTGGGGAATACTGCTCTGGCTCATAGGCTACATACTCGGATTCATATTCTACTTCCTACTGCCCACTCAACTAATCGGCTGGGCCATACTCCCGATAGGCACAATAATAACTCTCTGGGTGCTGCTTGCGAAAATCAAAGCAACAGACCTCAAATACTACCTAAAACTCGCAGTCTTCTGGACTTTAATCGCCGTCGTACTCGACTACCTCTTCATAATCAAGATGCTCAACCCAACAGACGGATACTACAAAATAGACGTATACATATACTACGCATTAACGTTCATCCTACCCTTGGCCGCCGGAAAATGGAAACAAAAGAAATAACTCCGGCATTAACAGCGTTCATGTGACGGGCTGCTAGAAGTCCCCGCAGCACATTTATATACATAGAATATATACCAAATATAGGTGTAATATATGGTTCAAGCTATGGTGAACATATCAAAGGACGCGAATCAAGTGCTGAACGTTGTGAAAGCGAAACACAACCTTAAGGATAAGTCGCAGGCTATAGAATACGTCGTATTGGAATACGGCGCCTCCCTACTTGAGCCGCAACTTAGGCCCGAGTTCATAGAAAAGATGATGGCCCGCCAGAAAGAGCCGACTGTGAAAGTAACCGACTTCAAGAAGCAATTCGGCCTGAAATAGTATGTACTCCTGTGAAATTCGCAAAAGTGTCGAAGAAATCTTTCGCAAGCTTTCTAAAAAGAATCCGAAGCAACTTGAAATAATAGGGAAAAAGATAGAGGAAATCCGCATAAACCCGCAGCACTATAAAAACCTCAAAGCCCCACTTCAAAACCTCAAAAGAGTTCACATAGACAAAAACTTCGTCCTCACATACTCAATCAACGAAAAAACAAAAACCGTCGTAATAGAGGATTATGACCACCACGACAACATATACAAACAATCACAAAACTAAGAAAAATTGCTTCCACAGCATAATATTAAATTCAACAGCAGTTTGACACAAGCCTTATTGTTTTATATTTTTATGCTCTTGAAGAGGTGTTGCCCTACTGTCACCGTGACTGCTGTGAAAGCCGAAAGGACGATAAAGCTTGTGACCGGGTTTATTGCAGACTGCCCGAAGAGGCCCCATCTTATTCCTTCCACGCCGTAGGTGAGGGGGTCAAGGTAGGTGAGAAACTTCATCCAGGAGGGTAGCGTGCTTATGGGGAAGAGGGCTCCTGAAAGGCCGAAGATGGGGAAGATGACAAAGCTCATTATAAGTTGGAATACTTGTGTGTCTTCCATCTGCGATGAGAATGCTATGCCGAGCGCTGTGAACGATATGCCGACAAGCATCATGAATACTAGTGCAACGCAGAATCCGTATGGCGAAAAAACGGTGATTCCTGAGAATAAGACGGCTATGATGAGAGTCAGAAGTCCTTGTATTATTGCAGTTGTGGCGCCGCCGAGCGTCTGGCCGACCATGATTTCTAGCCTTGTGACCGGGGCTATGAGGGTTTCCTTTATGAATCCGACTTGCTTGTCCCAGATAATTTGTACGCCTGAAAATATGGACATGAAGAGGACGCTCATGGCAACAACTCCGGGAATCACAAATCCTTTGTAGCCGTTTTGTTGGACTGGTATGTTCATGACCGGATTCAATCCAAACCCTAGGATGATGAGGAAGAAAAGTGGCATTCCGAGGAGTGCGATGATTCTGCTTTTAGACTGTATGTAACGAAGCACGTTCCTAAGCCATAACACATAAATTACATCCAGCATTTTATTTATTCCTATTGATACTTTGCCACATGTGGTATCTCATGTGAACTGCATCTGTTCCAGTCATCTCCTCCTCGCGGATGGTGTTGCCTGTGTAGTGCAAGAACACGTCTTCAAGCGTCGGCTTGTTGATGGTTACTGACATGATTCTGATTTTTTTGTCGCCTAGAAGAGTTATGAGTTTTGCAACATCCTCTTCAGCGTCTTTTACATTAAGCGTTACATGCCCATCATGCTCTTTAGCGCCGGTCACCCATTTGGCATTCTCCACGATTGTTAGAAGCCTGCTGCCATCATGAGTTCGAATGGTTATGACATCGCCTCCGATACTCTCCTTCAGATGCTGCGGAGTGTTCACGGCGATTATTCTGCCGTGATCAATGATTGCCACGCGATTGCACAACCGGTCGGCTTCGTCCATATAATGAGTAGTCAGGATAATGGTGGTCTTCTTGCGTTCGTTAAGCTTTTGTATGTACTCCCAAATGTGATTTCGAGTCTGCGGGTCAAGCCCAAGCGTGGGTTCATCCAGAAACAGCACTTTAGGCTCGTGAAGTAAACCCCTTGCAATCTCAAGGCGACGCCGCATGCCGCCTGAAAACGTCTTAACAAGGTCGTTCTTCCGATTGTCAAGCTCGACCAGCTTTAATAGTTCAAGAACCCGTCTCTCACGGACTTCTTTCGGAATCTTGTACAACCTGCCGTGGAAGTCCATGTTTTGATATGCCGTTAACTCCTCATCGAGACTTGGGTCTTGGAAGACGATTCCAATTGATTTTCGCACGCCATCTTTCTCAGTATTAATGTTGAAACCATTTACAAACGCGTCTCCCGAAGTTGGCTTGAGCAATGTCACCAGCATAGAAATCGTGGTTGTCTTGCCTGCTCCGTTCGGTCCGAGAAAGCCGAAAACATCTCCCTCTTCAACGCTAAAGCTGATGTTGTCGACAGCCTTTAAACCGTTAAAGTCTTTTGACAGATTATTGATTGAGACAACTTTCATGCTTTATTTTTTCTTTTATCCCATTATCGTCTGGCAAGCTCAAGTTTCTTCTCAACGTCGAAGCGTTTCATTTCATCTGGGTCGAAGGGATAAGGCGAGTTTTTGCTGCCGAGCAATTTTTGTTCAATTATATAAAAAATGAGGAGCATGGAGACAGCCGCCCACACCACTGCAAGCAGCCAATCCCACAAGTTCACCATACTGTTTGCTTGAATGTAATATATGTATACCACGCCGATTGGGATCCAACCAAAAATAATGGAGGCAACGCCAGGGCTATAGAAAGATTTTAGCTTCAGGTTTACATAAATGGCGTGGCCGATGAATTGAACAAAGCCGACAAGGACAGGCGCTAAACCTAGCCAAATCACGTTTGGGAAAAACACTGGAAGCAAGAAGAACCCGTATGCAAAAATAAGGTTAGCCACCATGGACGAATTCTGGTTCAGCGGGTTCAGAAAGCGGTCTAATTTTAAACTTGGCATAAAAACTTTATTCGCAATCGCCGGAAATCCGCCCGGCCAACTGTATTCTTCAAATTGGTGGATAAGAACGGCAATAAAGTTGAGAATAAGAAGTTTTTGTAAAAAGACCAGCTCATTCCACGCAGATATCAGGTAGGCCCCTGCGGCCACTGCCGAAAAAATACCAATATCGTGCCAATGCCGTCTTAGAAATTTTAAGGGGGTCATCTTCTACCACTAAGCGTAATATACCCGCGTATTTAAATCTTGGCGATTAGGCGGCTTCGCCTAAAAATTCCCTCATGCACAAAAGGAGTTCCCTGAGCGTATTTTACTAATGACTTATCTTCCGAAAACCCACGGTTCTTTCTTTTTGTGTTCCGCTTCAAAGGCTTCTATTTCGTTGGCGTGTTTTAGTGTGGAGGCTATTTCGTCTTCGCCTGTGAGGATTTTGTGTTTGGTGTTTTCGTCGATTTGGAATGAAATGGTTTTGTTTGGTGTTTTGACTGTCTGGTTGGGTAGGTCTATTGTCAATGTCAGGCCTTTTTCTGCTTGGTACGCCAATTCCTCAACTTCTTCGACGGGTAGTGTGATTAGTAGTAGGCCGTTTTTTGTGCTGTTGTTATGGAATATGTCTGCGAATTCGGGTGCGATGACTGTTTTGAATCCGTAGTCTTTTAGCGCCCAGACTGCGTGTTCCCGGCTGCTTCCGCCTCCGAAATTTTCGCCTGCGATGAGAATACTTGCGTTCTTGAACTGCGGCTTATTTAGGACGAAATCGGGGTTGAGGGTTTTTCCGTCTTCCTTAAATCGCCAGTCGTAAAACAATCCGTCTTCATAGCCGGTTTTAGTCAGGCGCTTGAGGAATTGTTTGGGAATAATCTGATCTGTGTCCACGTTCGCCTTAAGTAGCGGCGCGGCCTTCCCCGTGTGCGAAGTGAATGGTTCCATTTTAGTACCCCGAAGCCTCCAGTTTTTTGTCCGGCTTCTTCTGCTTTGCTTTCTGCCTTACGTCGACGAAGCGGCCTGCGACCGCTGCTGCCGCCGCCATTATGGGTGAGACTAGGTGTGTTCTTCCTCCTTTTCCTTGGCGTCCTTCGAAGTTTCTGTTGCTTGTTGCGGCGCAGCGTTGTCCCGGCTTTAGTATGTCCGGGTTCATTCATAGGCACATGCTGCATCCTGCTTCGCGCCAGCTGAAACCCGCGTCCTTGAATATTTTATCCAAGCCTTCTTTTTCAGCTTGCTTTTTCACCAAACCGCTTCCTGGCACCACCATAGCATCCACTCCTTTGGCGACGGTTTTGCCTTTCAAGTATTCGGCGGCTTCCCTCAAGTCTTCTATTCGGGCATTAGTGCAGCTTCCTATGAATACGCGGTCTATCCTGATGTCTTCCATGGGTGTGCCGGGCTTCAAGTCCATGTACTTCAACGCGCGAATCGCAGTCTCACGGTCCGCAGGGTTGGTGAAAATCGATGGGTCTGGCACGCTGCCGTCTATAGGCATAACCTGCGCGGGATTAGTACCCCAAGTGACCATAGGCGCCATCTCCTCTGCGCGCAAGAAAATCTGGCGGTCAAACTCCGCCTCATCATCTGAAGGCAAAGCCCTCCAGTAAGAAACCGCATTCTCCCACAAATCGCCGTTAGGCGCGAAAGGCCTCCCATATAGGTAGTTGAATGTTGTTTCGTCGGGTGCAATCAAACCGAATCTTCCGCCGGCTTCTATTGTCATGTTGCAGACTGTCATCCGCCCTTCCATGCTCATTTTCTGTATTGTTTCGCCTTGGTATTCCACGGCGTAGCCTGTTGCTCCGTCTGTTCCTATGGCGCCGATTATGTTCAATATGACGTCTTTGGGTGTGACGCCTGCGTCCAGTTCGCCGTCAATGTTTATGGCCATGGTTTCAGGCTGCTCTTCGATTATGGTTTGCGTGGCTAGGACGTGTTCCACTTCGCTTGTGCCAATGCCGAATGCGATTGAGCCGAATGCTCCGTGGGTTGCGGTATGGGAATCCCCGCAGACTATTGTCGTCCCAGGCAATGTGATTCCTTGTTCGGGGCCTATGACGTGTATTATTCCCTGCCGTACGTCGTCCAAGTCGAACAGGCGGACTCCGAAGTCTTTGCAGTTTTTCCTTAAGGCCTCGATTTGAGCGCGACTTATTGGGTCTGCGATTGGCTTGTCGCGGTTTATCGTGGGGACGTTATGGTCTTGAACTGCGAAAGTCGCGTCTGGCCGGCGGACTTTCCTGTGGTTTGCGCGCAGCCCGTCGAATGCCTGCGGGCTTGTTACTTCGTGCACCAGGTGAGTGTCGACGTAGAGCAAGGTCTCGCCGTCCACCTCAGTTACCGCATGAGCGTCCCAGATTTTCTCAAACAAAGTCTTAGGCTGCATAATGTGAGGCTAATTTTGGGGGAAAAAGTTAATAAGTCAATGAGACTCCTTAGGGACGACTTCCGCAATCTTGACCGGCTTGTCAAGTTCCTCTATGCGCAAGTAGACCCCCAACCCTCTTTCCGATTTCACGACGTAATAAAGATCCTTGCCCTCGCTTGACACCTGCAGGGCGTTAAGCGGAAGGCCAGATTCAGGCGGCGTGAACCGCGTTTTCCTGATACTAAGTTTCCTGAAAGCAAGCGGCTCAGGCAAATCCCCGATGTCTGATATGCCTGCCTCATCCACGCGTTTAGCCAACTCATGGAGGCCTCTTATTCCGTCGCCGCATATCCAGGAGCCTGCTCCTTTGTACGTCTCTTCAATATGGTACTTCACTTCTTCAGGTTGGCGAGAACTTCTTTGGCGTACTCCACGTTCACCTTCTTGGCTTCGTAGATTAAACGCGCCACTTCCTCCACGTCGTCGCCTTCGGCGCCTGCGGTCGCAGCAACGTTGCGCGCGTGCAATCTCATATGGCCCTTCTGTATGCCTTCAGTCGCGAGCGCGCGAAGTGCCGCAAGGTTTTGAGCGAGCCCGACTGAGGCGATGACTTGAGATAGTTCAGCCGCGCTTTTGACGCCGAGTATCCTGACGTTTGCGCGCGCTGTCGGATGAATTTTGGTTGCGCCGCCAACAAGCCCCACCGCAAGAGGAAGCTCTATAGTGCCGACGAGGTCTCCGTTCTTGTCCTTCTCATAATGAGAAAGAGTCGTGTACCTGTGGTGTTTGAATGAAGCGTACGAGTGCGCTCCGGCCTCAACCGCTCTCCAGTCGTTGCCTGTTGCGACTGTCACAGCTGAAATCCCGTTCATAATCCCCTTGTTGTGCGTTGCGCCCCTGAAGGGGTCTGCTTCAGCGAACCAGTAAGCGTTAAGTATCGCGTCCACGACTTCCTCCCCGCCCAACTCCTTCGCCGGAAACACCGCTTTAGAGCGAGCAAGACGATAGACTGCAAGGTTGCTTATAATCCTCAAAAGAACCTTTCCGCCCGTCCACTCCTCAATCTTAGGCGCCACACGCTCGGCCATAGTGTTAATGGCGTTTGCGCCCATGGCGTCGCGGACGTCCACAAGAATATGGACTATAAGCATCTTCCCGCCTTTAGTGTCAATCACGCGGGCCTCCACGTCCCGGCAACCTCCGCCGAACTTCACAAGGATGCTGTCCTGCTGATTGCAGAAATCAACAATCTCCTGCTTATGCGACAAAACAATTTCAGCAGCCTCCTTAGCATCAACCAATCCTATAACCTGAATCTGGCCTATCATCACCGGGTCAGTCGTCTCAGCCTTAAAACCTCCCCCCTCGCGCGCTATGCGCGCCGAATTGCTCGCCGCAGCAACCACAGACGGCTCCTCCACAACCATCGGCACAATATAATCCCGGCCGTTAATGAGAAAATTCGTGGCAATCCCGACTGGAAGACTGTAGAGGCCCACCACGTTTTCAATCATCCGGTCTGCCTGTGAAACAGACAGTCCTATGCCGGACAGCGAATCCGACTCCTCCTTCGTGAGAGCGCACTCTTTGACTACGAGCGACAATCGTTCATGCGGCGGAAGCTTGTAGAAGCCGGAAAGTCGAGAGTTGGCCATTCTGCTTTTAGTTGCGACTACATAAACAATAATCCGCGAGGTAAAAAACAGTAATGGACGTAAAAGAGAAGGCGCTGCGCAAAAAAATAGGAGGTTTAGGCCGTGTTATTGTGGCTTTTAGCGGCGGAGTTGACAGCAGCGTTTTGGCTAAAATAGCTCATGAGGAGTTGGGCGATAACGCTGTTGCTGCGACGTTGGATTCTCCTACTTTGTCTAAAATCGCTCTTGCTGAGGCGCGTGAGGTGGCGGCGTCAATTGGCATAAGGCATACTGTGCTGAAGCACAACGAGCTCAAGAACCCTGATTTCGCAAGGAATCCGACTGACCGATGCTACCATTGCAAGGGGATGCTTTCAGATGAAATGCGGCTTCTTGCCATATCCGGAGGATTCAACGCCATAGTGGAAGGGACAAACGCCGATGAGCTTAACGGTCACAGGCCCGGATTCGACGCGGTAAAGGAGAGGGGCGTTTTGTCTCCTCTCGCAGAAATCGGTTTCACCAAGGAGGAAGTTCGCCGTCTGGCCAAGAAGCTTCGTCTGCCTGTGGCGGCAAAGCCGTCGGACGCGTGTCTGGCAAGCAGAATACCTTTCGGCGAAGAGATTACCCCTAAAAAGCTGGAGCGGATAGAGGAATCTGAGGCTTACCTCAAGTCCCTTGGAATAAAGCAGGTGCGAGTTAGAAGCCACGGAGACATAGCGCGGATAGAAGTCAGGCCGGACGACTTCCAGATGCTGCTGTCTAAAAGGCAGGACGTAACGGAAAACCTGAGGAACGCCGGGTTCGTCTATGTGACGCTCGACGTCTCAGGGTACAGAACAGGCAGCATGATAGAGTCGCTGATTGAGAAAGAAGCGTGCGTGAACAGGCAGTCTCTTTAATTCCCTCTTCCTAACCTAACCGTGGCGTACTCAGAGTTCATGACGGGCGTGATCGTCGCCGCATTCTTTGCGGGCATACCGGCGTACTACATGTATATCCGAGGAGTAATGCTCGCCAGGAACAAGAAAAAATGGAAATGCCACGTGTGCGGAAACTGCTGCCGCCTAAGGGAAATAGAGGTGACCGTCGAGGACAAAAAAAAGCTTGATGCGGCAGGATTCCCGGACGCCTACATCGGAGACAAAATGCGGCGGGTGAACGGCAAATGCGTCTTCCTTAAAGACGACAAATGCAGCATACACAAGGAGTCGTATCGCCCCGAAATATGCGGCGAATTCCCCTTCTTTTGCATGTACGGAATGGAATACATGAAGGTTGTGAGTTTCTGTCCGGCCACGGAAGAATTCCTTAAAGATAAAAAATAAGGCTGAACAATCCCCGTTATTTAAGCCTTTTCTCAATACTTTAACGTGAAGGAAATCGAAGAGCTGACAGTCGGCGACGTGATGACGCGAGGCGTCATAACAGTAAACGTGGACGACCCAGTCAAGAAGGCGGCTGAAGTCATGAAGAAATACGAGATTTCCGCGCTGCTCGTCTTGCAGAAAGGCGAAGGCATAGGCGTTTTGACCGAACGCGACATAATATGCAAGGTAGTCGCGGACAGCAAGGACGCGTCAAAGACGCCCGTGTCAACTGTGATGTCTCATCCCCTCATAACGGTTTCCCCGGAGTCCTCGGTAGACAACGCCGCCCGCCTAATGCGCGACAACTCGATACGCCGGTTGATAGTCACCCAGAAAAACAAGATAGCGGGAATAATCACCGAATCAGACATAGTGCGCGTAGAACCTGAACTGCACCTTCTCATACGGGAAAAAGCCCGCATGGAAATAAGCGACGCCTACTCTGAAACCGAACGGGAAAACCGAAAAGAAGAATAAGCCGCGCCGAAGAAAGTCTTTTATTGATATACGGCCGCAGTTTTATGGTTTATACGCCGGCGGAATGTTGTTCCAGTAAATTGTGTCAACGATAGTTGGCGCATTCACAACCAAAGCCAAACCAATCACAACGTACATAATACCCTTCTTCGCCTCATTGCGCTCGGAAGCGCCGTCCGCGACAGCCCACCTTAGGCCCTGAATCGCAATCATAAGAGTCCCCAATGCGGAAGCAATCTCAACAAGGTCGCAAATCATGTCGTAAAAAGTGCTGCCTGCCGCAGTAATCGGACCTGCACCAGATACAGAACAAGGAGCTCCAGCCGCAAAACTCGCAAAACAAAACACAATGAACGTCGCAGCAAACAACACCGTCGCCTTCATCATAACCTACTGGGCAATAGCGGATAAAAATCAGCAGAGAAGGAAACCCACAATGCCGCCGGCGCTCATCATCAACGCCAAACCCAACACTACGTAAATAATTCCCTTGCGCGCGCTCTCGCGGCCTGCCGGGTCTGTTTCCGTGGTCCACTTTAGCGCCTGCATACCAATCATCACGACTGCTGCGGCGCTGGCGACGCTCATTATTTCAGTGTTTAAAAGGTCGAAGTTGCCTAGCGCGATAGTGTAACCAAGGTTGCCTCCGCCGACGACGCAGCTGGAGGGTATGCTTGTGAACTGCGCCGAGCAGTCCGCGACCGCAAAAGCGAGCATTACGCCGCATAAAATGAACGTTGTCCGGCCCATTGTTACATACTCTCCGGCAGTAACTAAAAATCAGAAGTATGAGGCGATTTTGGCTGCTGCTTCGTCCCGCATAATGACTTTTTCGGGTCCGCCGAATCTGTCTGCGTAGTCTCTTTTGATGGTGGGGCTTGTGACTACGTAGAAGTAGTCGTCGTACTTCTTCATGACTGGGAGTTTGGTGTCCATGTTTTCAAGCGCCCTCTTGAGTCCTCCCTCCGTCTCGACTTCGACTGCGACGAGGCGTCCTCCTCCTGCTTCGAACGTTACGTCCGGCAGCTGGGTGTGGTGGGACAGTCCTTTATCGGTGTGTTTTTTGGTTTCTTCCAGTATCAGGTGTTGGAGCACGAAGTGTTCGTCGGATTCTTCAGTCTCGTTCTTTATGATGAACAGTTCGTTGTCTCCCGTTAGCGTGGTGATGCGGGTTTCGTCGAAGTCTCTGTCCTGCAGTATCTTAATCTGGTCGTCCGTGAGTTCCGCCTTCTGGTGTATCTTCTTGTTGATGTCGAATTCAGGCACGATGTCGTCGCCCATAGGCCGCATTACCTGCTCCAGCTGTATGAGTTCGTCTGGTTTGGTGGTGATTACGCGGTGTTCCTCGGGGCTTGCTTGGATGAAGATGGGGACGCGCGTGTTTTCTGCGATGAGCAGAGCGTGTCCTGCGCGGGCGGTCTTTAGGAAACGGACTTCGTTTTCGTTTAGGTGGAATTTGTCCGCAATCTGGTCTATGACGCTGGTGTCCTGCTTCAGAAGCAGTTTGGTTGCGGTGTTGGTGAGCACGGCGCGGCCTGCGCGGCTGACCAGCACGTCCTCTACGTCTTGGGTTATCATGCACAAGCTTAGGTTGAATTTCCTGCACGTCTTGACGAGCCGCAGTATGTACTCGGCCTGGTCTCCTGCCGAGAGCACCGTCCAGGCTTCGTCGATGACGAGCATCTTTCTGGTCTTGCTCTTCTTCATCTGGGTGTAGACGTACTCGAGAATCAGGAACATTATGACTCCTTTGCCTATGTCGGGTGCGTCCCGGATGTCGAAATTGATCATCCGGTTGCTTAGGTCAATCTTAGTCTGCTGGTTCAAGAACTTCATGGGGCCGAACACGTAGCTTTTCATTTGGTTGACTATGGCCATTGCCGGTTTGTAGACTATGTCTTTGCTGCTTCGTGTTAGGGGTAGGACTTCGTTGTATAGGTCTTCGAGTAGCGGCGGTCTTTTGCTCCATGTTTTTGGGTCGTTTGTTATGCCTTTTTCTTCGTATGTTCTGTCTATGGCGTCGTCGAGTATGGCGCGTTCTGGTTCGGTCAGTTCGCCCAAGAGGACGCGGAAGAATGCGAGCAATGATAGTTTCTTTTCGTCGAGTGTCTGTCCCATGAGGTCGAAGGGGTTGATTATGCTGTCGCTGTCGGGGGCGATTCTGATGGTCTTCCCATTGAAAGTCTTGACGAGGTCGGTGTATTCGGCTTGCGGGTCTATCATGTTGACTGATACTCCTTCCATGAATTCCCGCATTATCATGAGTTTTAGGGTGTAGCTTTTTCCGCCTCCGCTGGTTCCAAGGACGAGCACGTTGGGGTTGGTGTAGTTGAAGGGGTCTATTATGATGGGGATGCTGTTGTATTCGTTGAACCCCAGTAGTATGCCTGTGGCGTGAGTTTCCAGGCTTGTTATGGCAAACGGGAAGCAGGCGGCGAGTGCTGAGCTTGTGATGTTGCGCGTCACCCTCAATTGGTCGTCGGCGATGGGGAGGATGCTTTTGAGGCCTTTGTACATCTGGTAGCTTGGTATTTTTGGGGTTACCATGATGCTGTTCATCGTCGTCATTATTTGTTTGGCGTTTGAGTCCAGTTCTTCTGAGGCGTATGCTTTGGCGTCTATGTAGAGGGAGACGTCGAACATTTTTTCAGTGCCTTCCTGTACGAGTTGTAGTAGTGCGAGTGTGTCTTGGTGCTGTTGTATGAGGGCTTGGGGCACTATTTTTCCTTCTGATTCGAGCGCGTAGAGGTCTGTTTTCTGCTTCTTTATCTCGTTCTCCAGCAGTTTGATTGTGGAGTCTACGTTGTAGGGGTTTATGTGCATCGACAGGTCGAAGTCCAGGTTCATTTCTATGAGCCGGGTTAGCCAGCCTGGGTCTACGATGCGGGGGAAGTCTATTGCTGCGACTACGCGGTGGTATTTGCTGATTTGTATGTCTTCCTTGTGCTGGATGATCGTGGAGGGGCTTGTCAGGTATTCTATGAGGCGGTCTTCGTATTCTGAGTATGTCTCGTTGCCGGCTCCCGTCGTCTCCTTCTTTTTGCCTCCGAAAGGTAGTAAGTCAGCTAGTCCCATGGTATTATTCCGGCGGCTTCGCCTGCGGTTGTTGTGCCGGCGCAGTCGGAGAAACTCCGGGTCCTGCTTGGTTTAACACGTGTTTTGGCGCCTGCTTCCACATCTTCCTGTACAGTGTGATGGGGCTTATGTATGACTCGAATATCTCGAATGTTTCCGTGAAGTAGCTGCTGTAAAAATTGATTAACGCATGGGTGTCCATCCGTTCGCTAACTATCCCGCTCAAGCCTAAAGTAGCCGATATTAGTTCGCATCTTTTTTCCAGGTCTAATACGGTTGTTTTTTCGTCTTTTCCTTTTGCGGCCGGCACGACCACGTAGAAGTGCCGGTCGTTGATTCTGTTCACTTTGATGTATGTGCGCATGTACTCTGCGAAGTGTTCGTAGTACGCCAGAGCCACCTTGTCATCTCTGTGCACTATGCGGCGTTTAAGGTGCCGAAGATAATCCTCAAGGTCGAGGTTGACGCTTCGCATTGTAATCTGTATGCTGAAGTTGAGGCTGTTGAGGAACTCAAGGAAGCCGTAGATGACGGTGTCTTGGTCGTGCGCGGAAAGGACGCCGAAGTTTATGGGCCTAACCTTGAGCAGCCCAAGTATCCTCTTGTCTTTCAGGTAGACTGCGTCTGCGCGGATGCTTTGGATGTTAAGGAGTTCTCGTGCTGCAGGCGATATCCAACTGCTCTTTTTAGTCGCCCGCATGAAGCCCACGTACGTCCGAAGTAGGGTGTCGAGGTTGAACATGGCAAACCCTATCGTCAGCAACCCCACGACCAGTACCGCGGCGGTCTTGATTTCGTCCTGCAGGCCGCTCATCATGTAAATGTAGCCGGCTATTGACGCGCCTACTCCGACGTAAGCAGTCTGCTTGACGGTGAGGGGGCCTAGGAGCTTCTCCTCGTACCGGATGTTTTTAGGTATTGCGTACGGCATAATGTGGTTAAGTGTTAGTTTGTATGTTTAAGTTCTGTTTAGTCGGATATTTCCTCTATCTTCTCGGCGGCCATTGCCTGCTCCATCGCGCCTTTTGTGTAGTCCGCTATCCTTTTTTCCTCTTCAGTCGTGAACCTGTCGTATCCCCTAAGGTCCTCTTCCCAATGGTCTAAGGCTGCTTTGGCCGCAGCATGGTCTTTTGCGTGTTGCTCCATCCTGCCTTTGACTCTCTTCATGTATTGGCCTTCATAAGACAGGTCTCTGTTGAGGTCGTCTATCATGGCGTCTACGTCGCTTTTGATTTTTTTCTTCCACCATGTGCGGGGTGCGCTGGGTTGGTATCCTGCGGCTAGTCCGTTTTGGATACGAAGCAGCTGATGGTCCCACTCCCACAGGAGATAGTACCTGGAGTAGTCATCCATAAGCTCGTATTTAGTTATGCGGTGCCATACCGGACGCACGCCTTTGCTTGCGAGCTCCATGCTCACGGCCTCCGATGCCCATGGGGCGCCAGCTGGCTTAAGCATAGACTTCCCTTTTTTAGTGGGGCCTGCGGCCGCGATGAAAATGTGGTCGATGAGTATTTCTGTTATGTCGCTTCTGTGTAGGCCGACGGTTATTCCGTCGTTGCTCATTGTTACTGTTGCGCCGGGTGGTATTCTGTTTTGTATTTCTCCGACGCTCATGTCGCGTAGGCGTTCGTCTCTGAGTGGTATTTGCACTATGTCGTCTCCGCTTCCTCCTGAGCCTCCGGCTGCTGAGGTTGTTTGTCTTACGTGTGTGCCGGGTGGTGGTGCCGTGGTTCTTATGCGTTCTGCTTGGCGTAGTATGCGGTCTTTGATTGCGATGTCGTCGGCGTCTTGGGTTCGTATTTCTCTTCGGAGTTCCTCTTGTTCGCGGGGGCTTTGGATTACGTCCCTCTCCAAGTCCTGCAGTATCCTTCGTCGGCCTTCTTTTTCTTCGCTTGTCATGTGGTTATTCAATTATTAGTTAGCTGGGGGTTTATTTTAACTTTCTCCTGATTTGCCTTTAGGTTGGAATTTCGCCTGGTCTTTGGCGATTTGTTTTTGGCTTTTCGCATCTGCTTTGGCTGTAACTATATTCTTATTAGTGTCCTGTATTCTGCCTTTTTCCTTCTCTTTTTCAGATGCCGTAAACCTTTTTGCTTCGTCCAAGTTTGCAGCCGCGTTGTCGGCCTCAAGTTTGCGGGCTGTTGCTCGTTTGTCGACTGCGGAATAAACTTTGTTTTCGCCTTCTTTAATCGCGGTGTCGTCTCCTTGTGTTTCCCAGTCAAATCTTTTGTCCGTTCCTTGTTTTTGTTTGTTGATTTGGTCGAGCTCTTCCTTAAGGAAGTCTTTATCGAAGCCGCCTTTTCTCCCCTCCTGCTTGGCCTTCTTACTTTCTCTGCGGATTATAGCTAACACATCCTCATCCTTTCCTGCATCCGTTGCCGCATCCGAGTCCTCTTCTGCTAGTCTACTTTCTCCTAATGCGGAAGCAGTATCGTTGTATGAGGAATCATCCCTAGCCTGCTGGTTGGATTCCGTCTGCTGTACTGGTTCTACCCCCCGTGGGGGTGCTTTCAGCCTTGAAGCACCCCAATCTGTGGCAGTCCTATCGTCTGTTGCAGTCCTGTCTGTACTACTCCTATCCTCTTTAGGCCCGGTTTCAACGTCGTCGAAATAATCCGTTTTTTTCCGTTTCCTTGCCCGTTGGTCGCCGGAGTCGGCTTCTCTAACGCGTCCGGTTCTGCTTGAAGTATCTGCTTCTCTCGTCCTTCGGGCTCTGCCTGAAGCAACTCCACCTCCTGCGTCTACAGTTGCGTCGGGCCCTGCGTCACCTTCTTTAGTGCCTCCGGGGTCGCCAGGAACATCATCACGCGATGAAACCAGTTGATTCTCGCCAGGAGCATCAAACTCAGTCGGCGAAGCAGTTCCAGGCCTGCGCGCGGCTGCCGCAGCAGAACGAACCTGACTATACGTCCGGCCGCCGGTTGCGTTCGTACCTGTTGGAGTATTACTATATTCAGCATCCTCCCCCCCCTCTTGTGCGTCATCACCGTATCCTTGAGTGCTTCCCGCATCATATCCTGTGCCGGTTCCACCCTTCTGCGTGGACGTGACGACTTGGTCTGGTTCATAACTCTCATCGAAGCGTGCCTGCTCATCCGGTTGAGTCCTGGCGGGGCCTTGTAGTCTCGGCAGTCCTCCTCCTTCGTCCGAGGTTCTAGCCGAAGAAGCTGCAGTACTACTGCTGCCTGCTCTCGCTCGCACGCCTGCGTTTGGTTGCTCGCCGGCATTTTCTCCTTCGTTCACACCCCACTGTCCAACGCCCATTGCCGCAGAGCTGTACGGGCTCTGAGGAGCGTTTCCTTGACCTGTTCGCTCAGGATAATCTGGTCGGCCAGATGTAGGAAATGCGCTTCCGCTTCTTTGTTCGGGGTAATCTGGTTGGCCAGCTGTCGGATACCCTCCGCTGCTTCCTCCAAACACTGGGCCGTAGTCTGGTCCGCCGGGTGTTGCGGGTGCGGCGCTTGAGCCGGTTGGTCCTCCTCCTACGCCGCCGTACATTCCGCTTTCGACTCCTCCTCTGCGGCTGGCTGTGGCTCCCATGCGCGTGCCCATGAGTCCGCCGTTTGCGACCATCTGGTAGTGTTCGAAGGCTCTTTCACGGTTCCATTCGGCGTGGGCGGAAAGCAGGCTTGAGTCGCCTGAGCCGGCCATTATTCCGCCCCATGTTATGGGCCATGCTTGGTGGCTTGCGTAGCCGTATGATATCATTCCGTTGCCGAACCATGTCATAAGTTTGGCTATGGCGTAGGGTGAAAGTATGTACATCCAGATTGAAGCGCCCACCATAAAGTAGGTTATGAGTACGCCGAAGAATTCGTCTATTAGCGACTGTGCGCTGGCTGGTATTCCCCCCTGCCATACGGGAACCAGCGAGTATGTTCCGGCTGCCGCCAGTACTGCCACGGCGAACGAGAGCCAGAATGCCTGGAAGACGGGGATGAAAATCCATTTTACTGCCTTGCGCAGGTATTTTTCTCCCCAAGAGCGGGTGGGCTCGAAAAGATACAGGAATATTATGAACGGAAACACGATGCCGTAGATGTAGACGTAGAACCATCGGATTATGGCTATTACGATGCCTATTGCGGCGGCAAACAAAGTCATGGCCGATAATATGAGGATTCCGATTACCTTGGTGGTGGAAGTCTTCTCCAGCATGTCGAGGTTGGCGCTTGTCGGCATGGGTATTTGGATGAAAACCAAGTCCACGTCGGAGCCGTACACTATGGCTTTAGTCATGGACTGGGACGTGTCTATCATCAGCTGGTACAGCACCGGCGAAAGAATCACAAGAAGCATGCTGAGGATGAGTTTGTTGAACATGGTTCGCGCCCTAGCTCTTCCGTGCGGAGAACCAGCCCGGACTATGGTGAAAAATCCGGTTATAATCAAGGCAAGAATGTAAAGCGGTATCAAGACCGATATGAACGCTGGAAGCAACTTGTCCACGCCACCTGTCACATGGCAGTGAGCGTACGCGGGGAAACAAAAAAGTTGCGGATTGAAAGCAGTCCACAACACAAGCAGATGTATCTCCGCTATCGCCAAACTGTTCAAGCCTCTAGCCACCATATCCCAAAAAGGCGGGCTAACCTCCTCCGGCTCGTCGGGCATCTGCGCATGCAAGGCCGCAGCTGAAATAACAAGTATCAACGCCGCAGCCAGTAAAATGCGTGGTTTCATCTCTTATCCCATCTAGGTTCGGTTAACGCCTCCTTTTCCGCTTTCGCGTAGAGCTCTACCAGTTCGTTCATGCTGTACCCAGCATCTAAAAGATTCTGTGTGGCCTGCTGTTCATCGTCCAAAAGCTTAGTCTCACCGTAATACTGCTTTTCAGCGGCCTCGTATACGTTGGCGGGAATCTCGATCAGGCATGTGTCGCATAGGTAGCGTTCGCCCAGTAAAGTTAGTCTTCCGCGGCAGTTGGGGCATACGTTAGTCTTGAAAAGTTCCTCCCAGCTTATTTTTCCGGGGTCGAGGTTTGCTCCGCGGATTTTGCTTCTTTGCAATACAATCCCTCGTATCGCATCCAGTGAGTCGGATTTGTAGAGCTCCAGTTTACGCCAAGCCAATTCCTTCAGGATTTTTAACGCGTCTGCCTCGCTAACCCTAGTTTTCCCCTTAGACCCTTTAGGGGAACTGCCTTCACCTGCCGTGCCCTTAGTCGCCATCCTCTCCCTCCTTATTCTGTTTTCTTCCGTATCTCAACCTCAACCACCCTGCACGAAACAAGTCGCTTGGTTTATAATGCGTCGATACAGCCTTTGAGATTGTGGCGAAAAATTCCCACGCAACAATAGTGCTTGCCGCATAAACCGCCACATCAAATATTTTCTCGGCAACACCAGGACTCGGCGCAGAAGCCGCCTGAGCGCAACCAGGAGTCAAACAGGCGAGACTCAACCCCAAAGCAGCCCCTGAAATCAACCTGCCGAAACTCAACCCCGAAGGCCGCTCGCTTACAGGGTTAATCTCCTTCAGATTTATCTCATTTTCAGGAGACTGCTTGCCTCCTTCCGCGTCCTTAAGTTTTATCATGTTCATTTGACTGTTGTTAATTACGGCGTCTTAAACCGTACGTTGTCGTGAACCAGCCCGGACACGTGCCTGGCCTCCCTGTAGTCCGACAATAACGCCGCGTTTGTCGGGGCTGCGATCATGCCGTCTATTCTTGCGGCAACCGCTGCGTCTCCTGCCCTCTCAGCCGCCTCCGCCAAGTTGGCAAGCACCATTACGTCACGGCGATTCAACCGTCTGTTCTCGTTTGCCGCAGCAACCTGAGCAGCAGCCTGGCTTACATGCTGGTTGAAATCTGCCCGCGTCTCGCCGAATATGCTTACGTTAGGGTCGCCGGCGCTTGGCTGCCACGAGTTAGCAGCAGACTCAGCCACAAGAAGACCAAACTGCCCCCCAGTAGCATTGTACAGCCTCCTAGCCCTCGCATCGCCTCTAACAGCATCAAGGCCGGAAAAGTAATCCACGTCTCTTACAACCCCGTCCGAACCTCTTTCAGTAGCAGCCTTCCGGTCCGCCATCACATGGTCCGCCAGCCGCCGTGTGCCTTCCGCGTCGCCTGTAACGCTCTCAGTGGCTCCGGCCTGCTTGAGCAAAGCCGAATGAGTGTACTCGTGGCCTGCAGAAAAGTTTCTGACCATATCCGTAAGCTCGGCTAAAGTGTATTTTTCCCGCACAAAATTTCCGTTGGAGTCACGCACAGGGTCCCCTGTAGTCGGATCCAACACAATCCTCTGGGCGTCAATGTCGATGACCAAAGTAGTGCCCGAATCGCGGGTTTCAGCGTTAACAGGAGGCCACCCTCCTTCAGCCACAATTCTTACGCCGTCAAGGTGCTCTCCGCCCATAAGCACGTCCACCGTTGCCGCAGGATTACTGGGGTCTGGAACGCTGACTCTTCTTGAAGTCGCAGCTTCCGCATTACGCGCGACCTCATCAACGGCTACCTTAAGTTCGTCAATCTCCTCCTGAGTATGCATTTCCACCAGTTCGCCGGGCTTATACCGCTGCAAAACCACGTCCCCGTCGCTGTAACCCCTGCCGTACAACCGGATATGCTCAGGATTAGCGTGGTCGTACACTACGCAACCTAAAGCCCTATGATGAGGATTAGTCGGATCATACCTCAAAGGCTCAAGACGTTCGCCGGCTCTCTTGCCGTCAGGATTTTTAACAGGATCGTAAGGCCGCCCGTACAGTCTGACGTGTTCGCTGTTGTTGGGGTCGTATATCACGGGGGGGTGGCGCAGCAGTTCTTCGCCGTCAATCTGCACTCTGCCTGCGGCTTGCCTGTGCCGTTCTTGAGCCTGTCTTTCGGCGTCTGCGGTGGCCAAGTCTTTTTCCTGGACCCGCCTCTTGCCTGCCTCCCTCATTGAAGTGAACACTTTTTTGGCATTTTCTCCCGTCATGTATTGTTCAGCAGTCAACCTGGTGTTCTGGCGGGTTTGCGGGTTGTAGTCGCCTGCGTGTATCGCCGCGAAATTAAACAATTCCTCCTCACGTTGGACTCCTCCCGGAGGGGCTCTTGTCATGGGGACTCTCGCAAAGTCCCTTGCGACATCGTCAGACACTCCGTCCGTCATAAGAGCCCGCCTCAACCTAGTATTTTGCATGCTCCTCATCATGGCGTCATCGTCAGGCACGCCCTGCTGCTTCAGACGGTGCATGTAATCCCTAAGCGCTATATCCGCCTCCTGAGAAGACAAACCCCCGTTTGTCGCCTGAGCAAAAAGCGACTGGTCCACCAAATAGCTGTCGCCGCTCAATTCCACGCGTTTACCGTCGCTTGTCAAAGCCACAAGCTGACCGTCAGCCGAAACATCAAAACCCACCAAATCCTTCTCAACCCCCTCATAATGATCAAAGACTTTAGCCCTACGCTCGGCCGTCTTGTTTACTACCTCCGCCTCCTCCAACGGCTCGTTGCCCACCCGCGTGAAATTACCGGCAGGACCAATCGCTCCTCCGGGATGCATCCACTGGCCTAAGCCAGGATCTACGGCATCGGCGTTATGATACATCTCTATCACGTAGGCACCGTCATCCCTGTATATTATGTGAGCACTCCTGCCTCTCGAAATCATTGGAATGGCGGTTTCTCCCCTAAGCTCATCGTCAGTCAACTTCCTCATCCTGTACCCGGCGCGCATCCCAACGCCCAACTCATCCATCTCATTAGCTTCGCCGTTGTACTTGCCCAACTGCTGAACATACGCAACATAATCCAACCTAGCGTAGATGCGGCCTTGGCTGCCTCGCCTAAGAGGAATGTTTGTGACCTTAGCCTGCTCTGCAGCCCTCTGCTCGCAGGCTTTAATCTCAGACTCGGAAAGAACACCCCTCGCTATCCCCTCAACAGCAGCCATCGCCTTGTCGTGGGCTGCCCGGGCCTTCTGCTGGTCTCCCTCGCTAAGTTCCTTGCGCCAACCTCCAACCGCCTCGTACATAGCCTCTGACGGAGATTCCGGGAGGGCGCCAAGCTTCAGGCGGGCGTCCGTTCCTGTAGCCTTAATTGCCGCCACAAGCTCCCTGTAGTACGCCTCATGGTAAATGGACTGCATGGGGTTCTCGCTGTTGTTCACCAGAAGAGTCTCGTTGGCCAAAGCAATCTGCCGCCACTTACCCTCCAGTACGCCGTAAGCAAGCACCTGCATTTCAGTGTTGCCTGAGTCCCACTCAAAAAGATTCAATCCGTTTCTGGCCTGAGTCTCCCGGTATTCCTGCCGCTCCTGCTTGGTGGGAACAAACTTCCCCTCAGTTGCGGTGCTGGCGGAAGCCATCAAATACGCTTCCTCAGCAATCCTCCTCTTATCCTCCACAGTGAACTCAGCAACAGCAGCAGCGCGAGCCCTAGCAGCAGCACCAGATGACAAACCCTTCGTTGAAAAACCCCTCTCCTCAAGCAACTCATCAATAGCCCGAGTAACAAAAGCATTCTTAGCGGACTTGCCTCCGGCCGCAATCGCCTCATCAACCTCCTTCATAGGTTTGCTGCTTAACCTCGCCGTCCTAAGGTAATGCTCGTAGAAAGCAGGATTACTCTCAGATATGCGCTCCTCCTCCTGACGATGGAAAGCAGGATTCTTAACGTCCTCGCCCATGAAACGGGTGCCTTTACTCCCGCCTTGGCCGCCGACCTTAACCATCAAAGAAGCGTACTTCGCCGCAGCATCATCCTTCCTCGTTTGGGCTGCAGCCATCCCAGCAGAATCCCCAGAAGCTTTTGCGGCCTCATAGTCCGAGTGGGCTCTCTTCCATTCCGCTTCGTGGCCCTTACATTGGCGCTTCCATTCAATACCATTATACACTTGGCGGAAACCCAGTCCGCTCAAGAATAAACCGGCACTATGAAGCCGCTCCTGAGTGGGAAGCAACGCAAGCGGCATAAAAGGCCTGGCGCCATAGTGGGCGACAGTAGTCGCACCGTAAATAAATTTACCTAAGCCCCGTTTCCATCTACTATCAGAGTCCTTCCACGGCTGTATTGGCCGCGGCGGCACCATAAGCCAGAGGGGGCCGGTAGGCGGAGCAAGCTCAACGGCAATGTCGTAAAGAATCCTGCCCATGTGGCGGATGGGGTAAAGCGGGCTAACAGGCTTAAACGCCAAAGCAAGATGGCCCAGGCTTGCTCCTGCGCGCATCCATCGTTCTCCGCCGCTTAGAGCCTTTCCGCCTTTCCCCTCCACAACCGCCTCCCTGCCGGCTAATGCCTCAGCGAGCCGAGTGGACGCCGTACCTAAACTTTGGCCGCGCTTACTCCACTCCCACGGAAACATGAACAGAGGCAGGTTGCCTTCGCCCTTCATGCGGTTCTCCTGGTCGACTGTATTATACATGTCGCTGTACCCGCCTTCAGGAGTTCCCGGCGCCCAAAACTTCCACATAG
The DNA here is from genome assembly GCA_902384455.1 of uncultured archaeon. Classification (GTDB taxonomy): domain Archaea; phylum Altiarchaeota; class Altiarchaeia; order IMC4; family SCGC-AAA252-I15; genus CABMCB01. The sequence goes on along the minus strand of CABMCB010000092.1, from coordinate 12,675 downwards.
GAGACTTAGGCGGAGTATTCCTCTCGGCAAGACTAGTGCCCTCAAAACCTTCACCCTCCTCAGCAGTGCCCCCCCTGTTCTTGCCCACCATCCTAAGGGCCTCCTGCTGGTTAACGCTATCCTGAGACAACGAATCTAACATACCTACAACAGGGGCGGTAGCTTGCCGGAAAGGCGCCCTAAAACGTCCCTGCCACGGAGTCCCCCAAGCAGCGCCTCCCGCGCGAGGCGGAGTAGCGCTAAAGAAATTGCCGCCTCTCCTCACCCTACTAGCGCCCCTGCCTATGCTCGTGCCAACGTCCCTTACCTCCTGCTTAAAACCGCTCCATGAAGACGGGAGAAGGTTAGCGCTCTCGTCGCTTTGACCAAAACTCGACTGAAGATAAGCTGCGGTCGAGGCTGCGTACTGGGCGCTGGGGCCCACTCCCTGCCCCATCAGACTCGCACCGCCCACCATCAATCCAAAACCCTTCACCCTCTGAACCTTCGTAGCTCCCTCCTTAGTGCTCATGCCCATCCCAGTAGCAGCGACTGCGCCGCCGATGTACTGCAGCATCCCAGACATCACAAAAGGAGACACAATCATGCCGATAAGACCAGCGCCTATCATCGTCATAGGAATCAGGATCTCAGTAATAGACCCAGATACAGCATTGCTCTTAATCTTGTTTATTGAAGCCGCGCCTCCGCCGCCAATGCTCATAAGACTGATGATAGTCAACGCCAGAAAAACCGACTGAACAACAGGAATAAAAATCCACATCATAGTCTTCGTCACAAAACCCCTGCCGAAATTCCTAGTAGGCTCCCAGAAATAACAGAACAACGTAACGGGAAACATACAACCCAAAACCGTAGTCATAAGATACCTGATCCCCATAACAACAATAACCGCAATCACAATGAGGGCAAAAGTGGCGCCAATAGACGTCTGAACAAACGAAGCGCCAATAATCATGGCAATAGTCGCAAAAATCGTCACCCCCGACAAAGCAGTCATATTATTAACCTCCGCAGAAATCATCCCGAAAACAGCCTCAACCAAAGCCACCTCCAAATTAAGGAACAACTGGAAAATGACCGGAGACAAAGAAACAAGAATCATCGAAATAACCAACTTATAAAAACGCTCCTTCGCCATATTCCTCTGCTGAGGATCATCAGCCGAAATAATAAAAGAAAAACCCGCAAGCAAAAGCAAAACAACGTAAATCGGATACAAAACCATAATCAACGTACCCACAAGCACCAACACCATAGGCCTCGGCTGAACCTGCTGGCCAAAAAGATCAGTACACCCAATCCCACCTATGCCCCCATTATAAAAGCAAGGATTAATCGTCAACATATACTCAAAAGCCGCCATAAGACCCTCAACCATAGCCTTCGCCACACCAGTAATAAAACTCAGCAAAAGCTGCCACGCCTTATTCGCCGTACACGAAATCACGGCCAAAACCGCACCCTCCTGCGCCGAGTCAGTCCTTACGCAGTTGATGTACTCTACCGTGTTAGAATAGCCTGTTTTGATGCAACTCCATGAAACACAGAAAGCCAAAGTGTTTTGAGACAGCAAAAGAACTAGAAAGACGACGGCCACCAACTTCCGCGCAAAGCGCCTGCGGAATAAAGGTAGAGAGCCCACGGTAAACCAATAATTTACTGGCGATAGAACCTAAAAAACGGCAAAAGAAGAAATAAAAATAGGGGTGACGCACGGTGTCCCGTGCGCCATCAGATAACCTACGGGTTAGTCAGATTGCAGCCCTTGGAGAACACCATAAGGACTACCCAGACTGCAAGCAAAACGATAACCAGCCCGATGATTGCGTTAACAATTCCAGACTTGGCTTGCTTGCGGGCACCCGGGTCATCGGCGCTGCCGGCCCACTTAATGCCCTGCATGGTTATGACCAAAGCGGCCACACCACCTGCTATCAGGAAAAGCAGGTTCCTCAGCGTATTAAGTATGTTGCAGATTGCGTTTGTCGCACTAGACTGGGCTTCAGTGCCGGTGATGGCCAAAACAGACTGGGCCAAAAAAACAAACAAGGCAACTGTTACCATGAGCGTTAAGCTCTTTTTTCCTTCCATTTATAGCACCTGTAAAGTTCGTCTCAGGGACGAATTATACGTGTTTATAACTTAATCTCCGGTATATAAATACGATGCAATTACAGATCCGCGAGGATGTGACAAGGAAAGATGTGCTGCTCTTCCTGGCATTAATAGCATTTCTTATAGTTTGGACTTGGTTCGTCTTCGCAAGCGGATACCTACTGTAACCTTCTCAAGCAAGGCTACCGTCAACTGGACGAGGGTTTATTAGGACGCGGTATCTCCCAACGTCTTCGGCCTTCCACTTTGACGTTTTTTCGTAGACGTCATTGATGGCCGGTTCCTCCTTCATCCACTGGATTGTGCCGTTGGTTAGTATCATTAGTCGCACGTTGTCTTGGCTTACGTTATATAGCCACCTTTCTTTAGGGAAATCTCCGGGGTAATACGCTATGGCCTTCCCTGAGTAAGAGATGACTTGGAGGACTTTGGTGTTTTTTGTCCGGGGGAAAAGAGAATCAAGGTAAGGGAAGATGACGATGACGTCTCCGTCCTTAGTAATCTGCTGCACGCGCGCAGCGAGCAATGCATCGTCTGATGGCGTATACTTAGCGATGCCGTATCCTTGGGTTAAGGCTGAGGAGCGTATTGATGCCGCAGCAAAAGGGAGCGAAGCAACAATCAAAGCAGCAGCCGTAGCGTAAGCGAAATGCTTAGAATTAAGAGTAGCTAATGTCCTTGCGTGGACTGTGAGGGCGGCGCGCGCCAGGCCGACTGAAAGTAGGAGTTGGATGGGGATGAGCATGTGGTCTAAGCGGTTCAAAGCGAGTACGACAAGAATTATGGAGAAGAGATACCATCTCATCGCAGTCTGTTTTTTTCCCGACACGTGCCAGAGCAAGCCGGCAACACCTATCCAGTAAGGGTCGAGTCCCGTAAGCACAGTGCTGTCGGTGATAGGGTAAAGAAACAACAGCGTAGACGCCGCCCAGAATGCTGCCGCTCCTTTAGTGATTGTTTCCGCGTAAGTCATATAGACGCTTTCTCCTCGGCGCGTTCTGCCGCATAAATAGAACACGAAAAGTAAGGCGACGATTTTATGCAGGACGAAAGCGTCTCCCCCGCCAAACCTGAAGAACTGGTAATCCAAATCGTGAACGTACCCTTGCGCATCCCACGCAAGCATTACCGCAGAAAAAACAAGATACGGCGCGGCCATGATTGCCGCCGCACGAATCAGCTTGTTCCTCTCAATCTTAGCCACGACGATAAGCAAAGCCAAACAAGCGGCGAACCCGTTGTATCCCGCCCCAAAAGCCAGCCCCGAAAACAACGAAGCCGCATAAAGCGCGACCGAAGACTTCCGCCTAATGTGTTCAAGAACCATAAGCAAGCTTGCTGCCGTAAGCAACGCAACTAGATTGTTGCTGTACGTAAGCCGCCCCCAATAAACCGCATAAGGCGAAACCGCATAAGCCGCCGCCGCCAAAAGCCCCGTCTTCTCATCGTCTATTTCGCGGCCGATGCGGTAAGTGAGGTAACACGTGGCAATCGACAGCCCCACATTAAAGAGGCGGCCTACGATTATTGAGTACCCTAAGAGTCTGAGGGCTATGCCAAGCAGCGCGAAATAAAGCGGCGGATGAGGCACCCACCTGTATGCTAGCGCAAACCACCTGCTTTCCCCGTGAGCGAGGTTCCACGCGATATGGTTGTTGACTCCTTCGTCCCACTGCCAAAAAGGGACGGTCTCCAAGTTTATCGCCCGCAGGAAAAAAGCGACAAGAAGTATCAGGAAAATCCTGCGGTCCATATGCCAATAAATCCCTTACCTATATCGGGCGCCGTCTATAAAACACCCCGTCATACACGTTTGCGCGGATTCAAAAGAATAAGGTACTGCCCGACGTCCTCGCGGGGCCACTTTGAAATCTCCGCGTAAACATCCTCAAAGCCGGCAGTCTCATTCGCCCACTTCAACGTGCCGTTAGACAACACTACGGCACGGGCGTTCTGGATGCTTGTGTTAAACAACCAACGTTCCGGAGGGAAATCGCCGGCATAATAAGTCACCGCAACGCCGTTGTACGGAACAGACTGCACAAGTTCCCCGTTCAAAGTATCCGGAAGAAGGTAATCCATCTGACTGTAAGTAAGAACGACATCGCCAGGCCGAGTAATCTCCCTCACGCGCGCGGCAGCGCCGAAGAAGCCGTCAAGGTTCTGATGCTCAACGCGGTACCCGAAGCCTACAAGCGCTACGTCGGATAGGGCCGCCGCAGCAAAAGGTATTGACGTCAGGAGTAACGCAACGGTTCCCGCGTTGCTTAGCCTGCGGACGTACCTGCTGTTTAAGCCGTACGCGTCGACTGCGATTCTGCCGACGCCCAGTGCCAGAAGCGGGTGCAGCGGTATGAGCATGTGGTCAACCCGGTTTAATGCGAAAGCCATGAGGAAGGCGAAAGCAAAGTAGGTTCTCATGCCGAATTTCTTGAATGTGGACGGATGGCTTACCAAACCTAATGCTCCAATGAAATAAGGGTCAAAGCCCATTAGGAAGCTGTCGTCAGTGTGCGGGTAAACCAGAAGCACCGCATAAGCCGCCCAATAAACCGGCGCATCCCTTACTATCATCTTCCAGATTTCCACAAAAAAACCGGCGAGCTTAGTTTTCCTGATGTAATACGCAACCGCAAAAAGCAGAAGGAACCTCCATAGAGGCGAAGGTCCTCCGAACCTGAAAAACTGGTAATTTAAGTCGTGGATGAAGCCCGCTAAGTCAAAGCGAAACATTACCGCCGCGAAGGCGAGGAACGGAAGCGACGAAATAATAATGACCGCAGGAAAACTTCTTTTTTCAGTAAGAAGGATGACTGCGCCCAAAGACAAAGGAACGAAAAACCCGTTGTAGCCTGTGACCGCCGCAAGACCCGAAACGAACGCCGCAACATAAAGCCGCACCGGATTCTTAGTCCTAAAGTAAGTCAAAAGCAAAAACAGGCTTAACGCAGCAATCAAAGAAACAAGATTGTTGCTGTAACTTAAGCGCCCCCAATAAACGGCAAAAGGAGAAACAGCATAAGCCAAAGCCGCAACCAAACCAGTACGCTCATCATCAACCTCGCGGCCAAGAAGGTAAACGACAAAACAAGTCGCAAGCGACAACGCCACATTAAACAGTCTGCCCACCAGAATGGTGTACCCCGCAAGACGAAGCACCAAACCAAGAACCATGAAATACAACGGAGGATGCGGAACCCAACGATAAGCGAGCGCAAACCACCTGCTCTCCCCGTGAGCGAGATTCCACGCAAGATGAAGATTTACCCCCTCATCCCAATGCCAGTAAGGAATAGTCTCAACATTAACAGTCCGCAACACAAGCGCCAAAAGAAGCACAACCAAAAGCCTACGGTCCATACCCCAAACAGGAAACCTCCCGTTTACTATATCAAACGACCAGCCATAAATCGGCCGGCTACAAATCAGTCCTCTTCTTCGTCTGGGCTATCCGCCTTCTGAGCGTAATCCGCGTGCTCCCACCTGCGTCTGCTTACGGCGTCCGCAACAAGCCCAAGAAGGAAAACGCCCAAAGAAGCAAGGAGAAGAATAAGCCATGTGACGCTGAAAAACTTGCCTGCGGAAAACACGCCCTGAGCAAAAACTGCCGCGGCAGCAAAAAGAAGAATCAAAGAAACCGGAATGAAAATCTTAAGCGGCCTGAAGTAGGCAATAAGCCGTAGGACAAGAAAGAGGAAGTTGAATCCGTCAAGGTTCACCTTAATCTTAGACTTTCCCACCCGCGTCCTGTATTCTATGGGAACGTACCCTATGGTGAGTCCGCTGTACAGGTATGAGACTGTTATTGTTGTGACTTGGGAGAATCCTTCCGGGTAAAGGTGGGCGAACTTTAAGGCGTCGACTTTCTTGAAAAGCCTGAACCCGGTGTTGACGTCGGGGATGCTTTCGCCTGTCGCCCACTGCGCGAACCGTCTTACCGCCTCTCTGCCCATTGACCTTCGGTTTAGTCCGCCGAGTGCCTTCGGGTCCCTTGCGCCAACCACCATGTCGTACTCTTTCCTCAGCTTCCAAAGCTCGGGCAGGGCTTCAACTGGGTATGTGACGTCGGCGTCCACCACCACGATGTACGTGCCGTTAGCCTGCTTAAGCGCGCTCTTGACGCAGGCGCCGTAACCCCTGCTTCTGCGGTGAGATATGACTTTCGCCCCGAACTTCCGCGCTATGACCGCGCTCCCGTCGGACGAGCCGTCGTCCACCACAATAATCTCATGGGATACGCCGATGTTCAGCAGCGCCTCCTTAAGCCCAGAAAGAACATTCTGCAAAGCCCTCTCCTCATTGCACACCGGAATGACAGCCGACACTTCCATAAGAATACGTTAAGAAATGGATGACCCCCTATAACTATATACTAATTATTAGTTAGCAGATGACTCCCCACAAATCAGACAGCGCAAAGAAAACAAAAAAACAAAAAGCATCCAAAAAGACAGAGCCCAATCCGCCGCGCCCCACAAAATTCCCCGACACCCTCGCAGCCATCTTCACAGTTCTAACTGCAACACTCCTTTACGCGGCCTCTCAACCCGGCGTAGCAGTCACGGACGAAGTAGCATACCTGCTGGCCACAGACGCCTACGTCAAAACAGGGTCATACTCAATCCACACGCTAAACCCCAAACTACCTCAAGCACCCTTCCTATTCCTCTACTCGTTAACCCCCGCATACGGCAGAATATACCCGCAGTACCCTCCCGGCTACACCATAATAGCGGCACCATTCTATGCGGCGATGGGCATCAAAGGATTCATACTCATTTCAGTCCTGTCATACGCCGCAACACTACTGATAATATACAAACTATCCGTCCACGTACTCAAAGACAAAAATTTGGGATTAATCTCGATGGCGGCGTACGGGCTGTTCAGCTACATAGTACCCTACGCAGTCGCAGTATGGCCCCACTCTCTTACTGTGGCATTATCAACTTTAGCTGCGTACATTGCCGTCACCAAAAACTCCAAAGCCCCGCTGCTCACTGCGGGACTGCTTTTCGGAGCCGCAGTCACAGTCCGATACGGAGTGCTGCTTCCGGCCGCATTATCGACGGTATACATACTTCTTGCTAAACGCCGCTTACTCCCCGCCTTCATCTTGGGCGCGCTTCCTTTCGCGTTGTTTCTTCTGCACAATCAAATAACTGTTTTCGGCGCGCTCACCACGGGATACAAAAATTTCGGGGGAGAATTCGGAGGAGCAGCCTACGTTGTTCTGCCTGCGTTAATATATGCCGCGGCGATACTCCTGCTTTTTAAAAACAAAAATTCGCATCAACGGAAAAATATTTTCGCGGCAATTTTTATGGTGCTGGTTGCTGCCGCAGCATTATACTCCCCTGCGCGCAACGGAATAGTAAAAAGCGCTCAAGTGCTTTACGCGGAAACAATCGACATACAGACTTACCCCGACGACCCTCCTCCAACATTCAAGAAGGCTCTTTTACAGTCCGCCCCCTACATCGCCGCACTTCCCGCGGCTATCATTCTGCTTACGCGCAAACGCGCACTAAACGCGCAGACAACGTACCTTATTGCTCTGGGGCTTATGCCCGTCGTCTTCTACAGCTTACGGGTAAACTCCCACGGCGGAGCAACGTTCACAATGAGATACTTCCTTGAGGGACTGCCCTATCTTGTTGCCTTCTCTGTCATACCTCTGATAGATGCTCTGCGCACATTCAGAATCCCGCCGGCGATTTTACTCTCATCGGCAACTGCCGTATTCATCATTTCAGCCGCAACAGCACCCCTCCTATTCGTCAACAGCACCGGCGAACTGAACGCCTCATACATCCACACATACCCCCTCCTACTAGCAGCTCTAACTTTCACATCAACCTTAATTTTTGTGCTCCGCCAAAACAGGACGACCGCAACACTCCTCACCCTAATCTTCCTAACCTCATTCGCGTACTCATTCACCGCAGACCAAACCGACCTGCAAACAGACCTCAAAAACAGAGCCGACCAAAACGCGGCAACAAAAGAAATATGCGGCTTAATCCCAAACGGAAGTCTGCTGCTAATCAACACACAAATTGACGCGCTCGAAGCAGCCCCAGCAAAAACATGCACACAAACAGACATAATAAAATACACCACAAAAGAAGAAGTCACGCAGATACTAGACGAATACCTAAACAACGGACGACCAGCGTACGTGTACGCCATGCTCACCTCCGACAAAAAAACAAGGCCAATAAACGCGACATGGGAAAACACAGTCCATACTCTCCGATGCGGCAATGGACACACGTTTAGCGGGGAAAAAGTAGTGCTAGAAGAAATTACCGGCGGACAATGCGATTTGGCAATGGAGAGAAACACTACATGAACAACCACAAATCAACGATACACCGAATACTAATCCCCTCACTCATCTACACCCTACTCGCATTCGCAGCAACATACCCCGCAATACTCACACTCTCAACACGCTACATCGGCGGCCCCTTCGACACCCCAGTAGCAATATGGAACCTATGGTGGATACACGAAAGCATCCTCCACCTGAAAAACCCCTACTTCACCCAACTACAATTCTACCCCGCAGGAACAACACTCGCCTACCACACACTCGACCTAACACTCGGCCTTCTAACTCTCCCGCTGATATTCCTACCCCTTGCCGCACAATACAACCTACTCATACTATTCAACATAGCAGCCTCCTGCCTAACCGCCCACATACTCGCCCGCCGCCTAATAAAAAACAACGAAACAGCCGCATACTTCATGGGAATATCATACGGCCTAAGCACATACGCAATGACTGCGATATACAACGGCCACCTGAATCTTCTGACGACATTCATGCTTCCCCTTGCGTTGCTTCTTCTCCTTGAAATAATCGAGGCAAAAAAATCTGCGGCTACCCGGACGACATCCACCGTAGTCGCCCTTGCAGTCATCCTCACGCTTCAAGCATACACATGCATACAAACGTTCATCTACACCCTGATTGCCTGCGGATACGTCCTCGCAGTCCAATACCGCAAAAGCGACTTAGCCCCCAAATCAAAACTGCCGTGGAAACCCCTGATCACCGCCGCCGCAATAACCGCCGCACTCATGCTGCCTCTAATCCTAATCACGCTGACTGCGATAATCAACACCCCAACCCAGATGGTGTCAAGAAACCCCCTCTACTACGGCGTAGACCTAATGACATTCATCCTGCCTACCCCCCACAACTACCTGATACGAAACATATACCTAAACCCACTCTCCCCAAACCCAGCATTCTCCCCCATAGGATACGTCACCCTAACACTAGCACTTGCAACCCTACTATTCGGAACCGAATCAACTAAACTACGCGCAGAAATCAAACACCTAACGCACCAAGCAACAATGCGCCTGAAAAAACGCGACCCAATCATAATATTCCCCCTACTCCTACTTGCCATAGCCGCATACGCATCCTCACCATACAAAACACCAATAGGCTACATAGGAGACGCAACAATCTTCCTCACAATCCTACTACTAATACACCTACATCAAACACGAACACTACCCATATGGCACGGCCTATTCATATGGTCTGCGCTCATCAGCATGGGAATGATAATCAGCATCAACAGCACCCCAGTAGCACCCGGCCCATACCTCTTCGTATACGCAATACCCCCAATGATGTTCCTAGGAACACCCTACAGATTCCTGCTACTCACAACAATCTCGGCCACAGTGCTCGCAAGCCAAACAGTAGCGGCCATAAGCAGAAAAAGGCCGCAATTAACCTGTTTGATAGTAGTCCTTCTGCTCATAGAATTGTTTCCCGCTCCAACAGCCACAACAGACGCGTCGATACCCGCATACTACGCTGAATTAGCCAAGGACCCTGAAGGCGCAATACTCGAAATCCCCCTTTCCCCGATTCATTTGGTGAAAAACAAAACCATATTCCAAAACGCATACGCGAAATACCCCTACTACCAGACGCTCCATCACCACCCGATAGTCGGCGGCTACATAAGCAGGGAGCCCCAAGAAGCCATCATCTACCTTGAAAAAACAGAGCCATACAAATACCTCACCGACCCGGAATCCGCCCCTACGTCATACTCCATAAGCCCAAGCACTCTGTGGCGCGACAAAATCAAATACGTAATAATCCACAAAGACATGATAAACAACTCTGACCTGCCCGGCCAAACCCTCCTGCCCGGATTCTTCAGAGACTACCCGGCAGTTTACGAAGACGAAGAAACCGCAGTCTACCGCGTATATTAACCGAACCTACCCATCTTAACCCGCAGATGAAACGCACTACGTCACCCCCGCAAAACAAAACCACGCAAGCCAGACAGAACCACGCGGAAGAACACTCAACAAACGCCCGAACGCTCATACGCCCAGACCTCACGCCGCGCTCACTCACAGTCGAAGCAGAATACGTCAACCGCCTCCTAGGACTAACGCTACCGCCAAAAGAAATCGTCGACCTGCTGAAAAAAATGAGGTACGACGCAACACCAGACAAAAAAACAATCACAGTCCAAATCCCACCGTACCGCACAGACATACTACACCCAATCGACATAGTCGAAGACGTCGCAATAGCATACGGCTACGAAAAATTCACTCCCCAAGTACCCAACATATACACATCAGGAGCGCAATCCCCAACAGAAACAAGAGACGAACAACTGCGCGACCTACTTACCGGCCAATCCTACACCGAAGTGATGACGCTCATACTCACAAACAAAGAACACCAGTACGCGCGCATGAACCTACCAGACGAAGACGCAGTAGAAACAAAAAGCTCAGTAAGCAGCGAACACACCGCCGCACGCACATGGCTCCTGCCAAACCTACTCTCCGTCCTAGAAAAAAACAGAAACAGAGAATACCCGCAACGCATATTCGAAATAGGCGACGCAGTAACACCCAAAGGAAAAAACAACCACCGCCTCGCAGCCGCAGTAGCATCCCCAACCGCAACATACAGCAGCATACAATCAGACATAAACGGCATCCTACACTCACTAAAACTAGACAACCAAAAACCCCAACCCTACAACCACAAAAGCTTCATACAAGGCCGCTGCGCAAAAATACCCTCCCCCCGCGACCCCACAAAACCCCTAATAATATACGGCGAAATACACCCCCACGTACTCGCAAACTTCAACATAGAAACACCAGCCGCAGCATTCGAAGCCGACCTCGACCTAATCTGACCTTCTCCAATGGACCCGAAAGACGCCCACCACCTAAGAAAACTCATCCGCGAACTCAAAAACTGCCGCGGCCGCCACACAGAACTAGTCTCAGTATACGTGCCAGCAGGATACGACCTCAACAACGTAATGAGCCAAATACTCCAAGAACAAGGCACGGCAACAAACATAAAAAGCACCAACACCCGCAAAAACGTCACCACAGCACTCGAAAAAACAGTCCAACACCTACGCCTATTCAAACAAACGCCAAAAAACGGACTCGCAGTATTCTGCGGAAACGTAAGCGAACGAGAAGGAGTACCCGACTTCAAAATATGGAGCATCGAACCCCCAGAACCAATCACAAACCGAATCTACAGATGCGACCAAATATTCATAACAGAACCACTCGAACAACTAGTCGCACCCAAAGACGCATATGGCCTCATCGCCATGGACAACAAGGAAGCGACCATTGCGACGCTCAAAGGAGACAACTACATAATACACAAGCGCCTCACAAGCGGCTACAGCGGAAAACAACGCGCAGGAGGACAATCCGCAATGAGGTTCGCCCGCATAGTCGAAGAGCAAAGCCACGAATTCAAAAAAAGAATCGGAGACGCAGCAACCGAAGTGTTCCTGCCCGCAATAAAAGACATCCGAGGACTAATCGTCGGAGGACCCGCCGCAACCAAAGAAGAATTCCTTGAAGGAGACTACCTCCACCACGAAATCAAAAAGAAAATACTCGCAGTCAAAGACATCACATATACAGACGAAAGCGGAATACGCGAACTAATAGACGCATCATCAGACGACCTGAAAGAAGTCGAACTAATACGCCACCGCGTAGGAATGCAAAGATTCCTAAAAATCCTAGTCAAAGACGGACCAGTCGCATACGGCGCAGACGTAGAAACAGCCCTTGCCGCAAACGCAATAGACACCCTATTCATATCAGAAGCACTACCCGACGAACAAATAGACGACCTATACGAACGCGCCAAAGCAACAGGCGCAACAGTAGAAATACTAGACGAAACAAGCGAAGAAGGAAGCCAACTACACAAATCATTCCAAGGAAAAGCAGCAATACTCAGATACAAAATAAACTAAATCCCCTTCTCATCCCCGCCGCCAGAAGAAGGCCCGTCAAACGGATTGCCCCCACCCCGCTTCTCACCCAACTGACGATCAATATCAACAAACCCATCCTCATACTCCGCCATAATCTTCTTAAAACTCTCCTCATTCAACTCCCCCTCCCTAAGACGCTTCCTAGCCAAATCCATCAAACGCACAACACGCTCCCTCTCACGCCTCAACTCATCCACACTCTCATCCGGCTCAGCCAAAGGAC
>CABMCB010000091.1 GCA_902384455.1 uncultured archaeon | reverse complement strand
ATAAATCTGCCAAAAGTAAAAATCAAGGTCGTCAAGTGGTCTATAATCGGCAAAAACACGGGAGAGGTTGAAGGCGAAGGAACCACCGAAGAAATCAACGCTATTGTTGAAAAGAATAAAATAGGGTTACAGATGTAACCACTTTTTCTATTGGGTGTAAATATGAGCCACATTTCAATTTGGAAACTCGCACTAAAGAACATTGACAAGGCGCTTTTAATTGCCGCAATCAAAGCCTTAGCCTCTGAGCTAGGCTACGAAATCACCACCGAAATCTCGTTAGGTCTACACAACTTTGACATAGCCATGAAGAGCACAAACCTACGCAACGGCATCGCTTTTCGAGCAACACAAGAGGGCGGCGTCGAAATAGTTGGCGACTCGTGGGGACAAAAAGAAGAATACAACCGCATCTCACAGTTAGCCCCATCATTCATAAACGCTTACAAAGCAACCCAAATTGCAAAGAATAAAAACCCCAACTCACAGACAAAACTCAAAATCGAAGGAACCAACGTCTTAGTTGCATTGGAGTTGAACGTATGACCAAGAAAACAATCCTCATGAAATTCAAGCCTGACGGCACTGTTGAAACAGACGCACAAGGCTTCGTAGGTCAGCAGTGTGTCAGCAAAGTCCAAGAAATCATCTCGTCACTCGACCCCAAAGCAGAATTAAAAGACAGACACTTCAAGCCGGAGTTCTACCAAAATGCCACGACAGCAAATAGTACTGCGATTCGGCGGTAATGCAGTCTATACTCCCGATTACATCGGCGAGAAAGAAGAGAAAGCTATCGAAGAAATCCTCGGCGATGCAGTGGTCGGGAAGTCAAGGTCTTGGTGCGGATAAGTCTCTTGTAGCGTTTGCTACACTTTTTCTATGGGTGAAAGAATGATACCTAAACAGACAGGTCCCTACGCAAAATATGCCAAGTACTTTCTTTTAGAGAATGGCGACATAGTCGAAGCAACAGACGAGTACTATAATCCAATATTGGATAAGTGGTTACCCGTTGAAAAAGACTTTATCGGCTACGAGTTTGACCCAGAAGAGTCTAAACCTGTAAGGCGAAAAAACCTTAATCGGCAAGTCACTGACAAGGAAGCCAAAGCATTAGAGACAGAAATATTAGGCATTGAAAGCAATAATCCCGCCTTAAATTAATATATGGCAGTCCGCCGATTTTTTCTATGGGTGCCAGTATGCCAAGTTGTGACGAAAACAGAGCAAAAAAGATACTCATAGCCAAGTACTTCAAGGTACCTACTTTCAACATGCCCGAAAATCCCGACAGTGTCGCCGCCCCGTGGTTCAAAACGCTATGGAAAGAATTTTTAGCGAAAGGACATAAAAGTCAGAACCCACAGGGCATTGCGGATGAATTCATAGAGTTCTCCAAAAATAAACAAGCCGCATCAGGAAAAGACCCTTTGACATTTCTCGCGGACCTAAACGACGAAGCAATCAATTAACCCTTTTTTCTCTTGGGTGCACCCATGATTAACGTTACAGAAACCACGTTCGGCTTCGACGGCAACCTCAAAGCTAAAATTCGATACAAAGTCAAACGGCACTTAGGCGAAAGCAAAGGAACATTCCCGGTTGGTTTTGGGCTACAAGCAAACCCCTTAAGACTAATCATCTTCAAAGACAGGCAAGACAATCAAATCGGCGAGTGCCCGCCTGAGATGGTAAAAGATTGGCTCGGAGCGGCAATCGCAGACTGCGGATACTACTCGGAATTAATCTATTACACTGGCGTCGAAGAGTTAGGACACAGCGGCACTTATGCAATGGATGTCCCCATAGGCGCCATACAGTGGCTAGATATTAGCGCGGTCGTCGAAGACTTCAAAAAGATGCTAAAATACATCGAAGAGCACAACCCCTAATTTTTTCTCTTTGGGTGTCATTATGCGAAAAGATACTACTAAAATCCTGAAAATCATGCCTATGGACTTAAGCATGGTAGCCATTGAGTTAATCGACGCAAGAACCGACCAGATACTCGGACGCTTAGAAGTTCAAGCCGCAGTAACGAAGGACGGTCCCGCCATCGGCATCACCAACGGCGGAATGCAACCCGACTTCTCTCTCGACAAGTTTAAGGTCCAAATCGGCAACCATGAATTTATCTCCCGCAACGCGGACGACAGTGGCTTGCAGGTAAAAACAACAATGCTGGAATTAGTTTTTATCCCAGCTAAGTAATCTCCTTTTTTCTTGGGTGTACAAATCTTGTGCGAAAGATGTTTCCAATGCAGAGGCTACCAGAAAAGCCTCGACACAAGCGTAAGAAGCCGCTATAAAAAGCGGTGCACAATAACAGAAAATTTCGTTTGGGCTATGCAAAAAGCATGTAGTAGAGCATCAAAGGAGGCGAACACAAACGGCTGAAGTATTAGTTCTTGAAAAGCCTAAGTCAGAATCGGAAGCTGAGCACCTGATTAAGCCAGAGCAAACAGAAGTCCCTAAGCAAGTTCCTCGCTTCAGAAAAGACATCACAATTTATCGGTGTCGGGACTGCAAAACTGAATTCCAAATGAAACCAACACCGCACGCCGCAAGACTCGTCAGATGTCCAGTGAGAGAATGTAAATCAACGGACGTTGAAATCGTCCGCTCCTAATCTTTTTTCTATGGGTGCCAAGAATGCCTAAAAGTCAAAAGCCACTTGTAATTGCTTTCTGCAATGCTGACCTTCAAAAGAGCTACTACCACGGGGTATCAAGCTCTACTCAAGAGGGAAATGGCTATAACAGAATCTTCCGCGAGGTCCGCCGTGAGTGCTGGAACCAAAAAGGTCCATGTATTAAATGCGGAGACGCCACGGTGAGACTTGGGGAAGTAGAGCAAAAAATTGTTGAAAAAATGGCGAACCAACGGGAGAAACTAACAGCCGAAGAATACAAAATTATGAGCGAATTGGCTGAGATGTTCAAGTTAGCGCCAGATATGCCACTGAGAGAAGTAGCAAAAGAACTTGCAAAACGTTACATTCCCTCTTCTTTTTCTATGGGTGCCTCAATTGAAAAACAGATATGTTGGCGACTTAACAGTTAAGTTTCCCGATGGCTATACAGAAAAATGTCGAATCAGAGAAAAGACATCGAAGGGCGCAGGGCACTTCATTGAGACCGTGCATCTACGATTTCAGAACATCTTAGAATCGGCAGTAGAAGCATTCCCGCAGATAGAACAGACAGAATCAAACATCAAAAAAGCGGCAGAAATACAGAAAAATGGACTAAAACTTGTCAGCTATCATGGCGATTTCCATAAAGAACTTCTCACGGTTTTACTTCCCCCTGAGCTACGGGAAACAGCAGACTTCGGAGAACTTAAGTAGCATCCGCTACTTTTTCTATTGGGTGTAAAAATGGGGAAATTAAAGAAAGCACTAATAATAACAGGCGTAATTGGGCTAATCGCCTTAATCTGCACAGTTGTCTACTTTGCAGGCTCAGCCTACTACAAAGAATACACAATCACCGGCACGGTATCCGATAAACACGAGGTTCCGACCACATCCACAGACGACAATGGAGACACACATACAACAATGCATTATCGCATCATTCTTGACGACGGAAGAATCTTGGAGTGCAACCCGCTTCCATGGCAAGGTTGGTTCAACTGGAACTATGCAGAGCAACTTGAGGGCAGAGTAAAAGCCAATCAAACATACACTTTCCATTGCTTTGGAATCAACAACCAAAACTTAGCAATCTATCCCAACGTGTTTGACATCTCAAGCCCGTAACTCTTTTTTTGGGTGTAAATTATGCATGCATGTGTTCAATTTAGCGACGGCGCAGTCATACACGCAACTCGATTAATGAATGGAACCGTTGAGATACAGGGAAAGCTCTCACTCGAACAAATACAATTTCTAATGGGCATTCCAAACAAGCTCTTTATGGACACCTTCACAGTCAGAAAAGAAGGCGAAGTCCCCAGCGATGTACTTGTAAATCTGCTCGATTCAACCGCTAAGCTAACATGGTCTCTACTTACTGACGAGAAACTGAAGATTCTGCCGCCAAATATCCCCCCTCAAGAACGCATCGAGAAAGCAAAAAGATTGGCGAATCATTACGCCTCAGTGGTCGCGGAGTTGTACCACGTTCAACTCTCAGACCTCAAATAACCTTCTTTTTTCTTTTTGGGTGAGCATATGGAACCAATTTTACCATTCACAGGTTGGCTCAGCATCCAGTACATGCGAGACACCGAAATCCGAAACCTCAAACGCCAGCTACGCAGAAAAGTTCTAAACGTTCCGACGCCCGTAATCGCACCCGGTATAAGAAAAACAATAGTTTTGGACCCCCACGTAGAACCACATAATTGCCTTGGAATGTGTGGAAACAAAACTAACTGGCTTGTATGGGAACAAGTTGACGCAGTGACAAGGAAACATATCGCCAGCATCGGCATGTGTCTTAATTGCGCTGAAGAGATGCACCCAGAATCAGGCTTTTGCGATTACCCAGATGCCGGTTGGGGAGTTCACGAGCTAACCATTGACGAGGAAATAGAAGGGGAAAGACTTGCTCGGCTATGGTTCGCAGGTGGACCAAAGCCCCCATGCGGAGCGCCGCCACTACCAGAACGCCCACTAACATTCTGTACACCTTGGCAAAGGTGACTTTTTCTCTGGGTGAAAAACATTGGCAAAATACGACATACGAGTGCCAAGATGCATTAAAAAACAAGTTACAAACGAGGAAGCACACATAACAGGCTTCAAAGTTATCGTCTTAGAAACCGTCAGCACCGACAACACAGTACCCGAAAAATCAGTCAGCGTCTACCAAATGGTAGGAACTAACCCGACTCAAGACTTCGTTAGCTATTACGACATGAAGGGCAAATT
>CABMCB010000090.1 GCA_902384455.1 uncultured archaeon | reverse complement strand
TTCCCTTATTTTTTCAATTGATACGGGTATCCTGAATTTCTCCAAGTCCTTAAGCGTTTTTTGGGGGTCTTTTTGCTTTTTTTCAGGAACAAGAAGTATGAGTTTCTCCGTGCTGAAGCTCCTAAGCCCAATGTATAGCGCTTCGTCGTTTCCGCCGTAAGCTGCTACGACAACGTACTTATCGCCGTTGACCATGGAAAAAGGATTTGTTTTTGAGTTAAAAAATAATTTTAGCCGCATCATTACAGTTTAATAGGCTAGACGGCAGGTTTCCACACCATCAAACGATCGCCAGAATTAGGAGACCCCATAACATGCCGCCCGTCATGGGAATACTCATAGAGGCCTGCTGCGTGGGTTAGTATTCCGCCCAGGAGTCTGTCGTATATTTCCGTTTTTTCCTGCGGGTGGTCGTCCGCGTAGTTCATTATGTGCTTTATTTCTCCCAGGGGGCATTGCCAGTTTCCGCTTTGGGACCATCCGAGCCGGGTTAGGCGGGCCACGGTGAACGGGGAAGTGGGGTCTGACTGCACAGCATGCATTTCACGTCCTTCTGTGTTGTCGGCTATCTTTTGTGATAGCGATGTGGTTGCTCTCGTGAGGAACGTTGAGAATCCGCGCTGGCGGAAGTGCTCGTGGACGTCGGTCGTAATCGTCCATCCGGAATCGTTCTCGAACTTGATTGTCTGGTATCCTGCGACTATGGTTCCTCTTGTTATCTGGAGGGTTACTCCGCCCTCTACGTCTCCGTGGGTGTAGTCGCTTGACCCAGTCAACACGAGCCTAAGTCCGAATTCAGCGTCAAGCGGGATTGTGGGCTGTATTTTAGCTGTTTCCTTAAGGTTTGCCACAGAAGTGGGGTTGATTGCGCCGGCGACTGCAGTAAGAAGCCTTGCGTCTTCTTCTATGCTTCCGAAAGAGGGGTTTATGCCCCTTGAAAGTACGGCGTTTTCCGGGAGGGAGAATACTGTCGCCAGTTTTTCTGAAACTGCTTTCGCTGCCGTTTGAACGAATGTTTCTTCCGCGTCTGTCATAGGGCGCGCTGCAGGCCAGTTTAGTTCTTGGCTTGTTGCTATCTCGTATGGAGGGGGGGAGAATGGGCTGAATTTGACACAAGCCAGGTCTCTGCTCGTGCCTTCTTGTGCCACTAAAAATAGCTTGAAGAAGGGCAATCCAAATGAAGGAACATAATCCACCCGGTATCTGCTTCCGAGTGGGAGTGTTGCCGCATGGACGGGGCTTCCCTCTTCAGCACCTATTTTTCCGTCAGGCAATATTGGAGGAAAGGATTCAGAGTGATCCCAATAATCCCTCAGCTTCCTGTTGAACTCATAGAGGCCTATTCGCGAAGAAGGAACCTGCGCCGCAACGTCGTCTACTGCCGCCTGCTGGTTGGCAAACAGCCCGCCGTGGATGAAATCCGGAACGTGAGGCGACCCTTTTTTGGGGCCGTGATACTCCACCTCAGGCATGAGTAAGAATAGGAATTTTGCGGTTAATTATCGTTTTACGCTAAATGAACAGGGGGTTCACCGTTTTTCTTGCGACAAGTAGGGCTTTGCGTGCGGGCGATATGCGCGCTTTTTTTGAGTAGACGTTGAAGCGGTTTTTCTCTATCTGCTTTAGCACTCCGACGTAAACCGAACCCATTAGCGCTACGCAGTAGGCGCTGTCGTCGTTTATGAGTGGGATGAGATTGTTTGCGTCCTTAAAGTAGGATAGGGCGCGCTTCGTCTGGTAGTCCATTAGGCGGATGAAGCGTTCGTCATAAGTCTTATTCAGGATGTCGGCGTCGGTTAGGCCGAACTTCTTTAGTTCGTCTTGAGGGAGGTATATGCGGTTTCTTTCTGCGTCTTCGCCTACGTCTCGGATTATGTTTGTTAGTTGCAGGGCGGTTGACAGGCTTTCTCCGTAGTGGAATGCGTCTTCGCTTTTGTAGCCGAATATGCACAGGCTCATCACGCTTATTGTGGAGGCGACTTTCTCGCAGTAAGTATAAAGGTCAGAAAAGTCGCTGTACCTGTTTTTGCGCAAATCCATCCTGCAGCCTTCAATCAGGTCTAAAAACGGCTTCTTGGGTATGTGGTAGCCTTTGACGGCGTCGGCCATTGCTGCTGTTACGGGGTGGTCGAATTCGCCTTCGTATAGTCGGTGTAGGGCGTCTTCCCATAGGTCTAGTCGCGTTGAAACGTTCATGTCGTGTTTTTCGTCGACTATGTCGTCTGCGTAGCGGCTGAACGCGTATACTGCGTATACTGCGTCTCTTTTTTGGGCTGGTAGAAAGCTGAATCCTAGGCTGAAGTTTGGGCCGCGTGCTTGCGCGACGTTTCTGCAGTATTGGTATGCGTTTGTTAGGTTGCCTTCGTATGGCTTGTGGGCTAATGTTAGCGTTGTCTCCATCACTCAACCTTTTTTCGGCTCCACTCTGTGCGTTGTGGGTCGTAGCGGGGTGTTTTGCTTTTCCACCGCCATTTTACCCAGGGTAGTAGGAGCCGTTTAACATTTTGGGGATTATGGAGATAAAAGCCGAATTCGCGCAGGTCTTTGTTTGTTAGTGTGCGGGGTAGGGTTCGCCATAGTATGCTTCCGAATTTTTCTATGAGGTAGCGGTTTACGAGGTCTGATTCCATGCCGGGTTGGATTTCTTTTTTCCATAGGGTGTCGTAGTCGGATTTTTCTATGAGGGATTTTGCTGCTAGGTGGCCGGATAGCATGGCTTTGCGGATTCCTATGCCGAATGTGTAGTCTTGTATTCCCGCTGCTTCTCCGGCGTATAGTACGCCGTTTAATTGGGCGGTTTTGGGTAGGTAGAAGTTCATGAAGTTTGTTGTGACTATGCGTTTTTGGTGGTTGAATTTTATGTTTTCTCTGAAGTAGTCCCATACGCATTTGTAGTAGTGGGGGAGGTTTTTTCTTCCGGTCGTTACTGCGCATCCGAGGGTGGCTTTTCCTTTGATTATGAATAGGTAGCCGTATCCTCCTGGTGCGATTGCCGGGTTAAATAGCGTGTGGTAGCCGTCTTTCTGGTCTGTGTCAAATACTGCTTCCATGCTGAATCCTTCTGCGCCGTATGGCCCGGTTGCGGCTATGTCGACTTCTTTTGGAGAGGGGTGGTTGAAGAGGATTCTGACGCCTTTTTCCTGCGCCTGCTGCATTAGGCTTCTGTCGAATGCGTCTTCTTCCATTCCTCTTTTTATGAAGTATGCGTAGGGTTTTTTGCTTTTCGTCTTGACTTGACCTCCTGGCGTATGGAATGTCATCTCGTGGTTTGGGATGAAGAATGATGGCGTCGTGAATCCCATGCGGCGCAGGAAGTCGCGGGCGTCCTCGTTTTGCCGGTAGTTTTCAATTATCTGGTAGCATCCGGAAAACCTGCTTCCCGCAGACTTCTCGTATATCGTGACTTTCGCTCCCGCATCGGCAAGCGCGCTTGCGGCGGCCAGTCCTGCCGGCCCCGCTCCTGCGATTGCGTAGTGGTGTTTCATTTTACTCTGTTTTGTGGCGGCGTAGTAAAGTCGAAATTATGTATCTGATGAATGTGGGCACACCTCTGAGTAAGCTTGGGATGGAATGCCTCATCCAAGATAACCGCCCAACCGGCCTGGGGGGAGTGGCTTCTTTTCGTGAGGGGGGCTTTACGGGTGCGACATGCGGGGGCTGCTTTTTCAGGCGGTGAATCCACAGTGCCTCCTTGAATTCCTCGTAGACGTCCGTCTTCTTCAATACCCAAACTGAAAGCCGGACCGGCAAATCAAGCACCTTAAGCAGCACTATCGTGGCCCTGGGAACAATCAGCTTCCGAGTCTTCCAGAAGATTAGTGTGAAGAAGACTGAGACTACGGTGCCCAACGCCGCAAGGATAATCAGTAGGACTATGATTCCCGCTAAAATGAATGTCGCCGAAGCGGCGGCGGCCGCAAAAGTAAAGTCCACCGTGAAACAGATAATAGAGTAAGAAAACTGGGAGTTAAATGCGACCTGACTTTATATGAAGTCTACCGCAATCACTTCTTCGACTTCGGGCACTTTGCTTTTTATTACGCGCTCAACCCCCTGAGTCAGAGTGACTGGAGCCATAGCGCACCCGACGCAAGCCCCGGAGAGCGTAACATAAACCTTTTTTCCTTCGATTTTAACGAGCGTCAAGTCGCCTCCGTCCATCTGTATGAACGGCCGAATCGTTCCTATGGCTTCCTTGACTTGTTCCTCGAAAGGTTTGGTTTTGGGCTTTTTCCCGCCGGGTTCTTCGTCCATTGTTGCTTTGGGTAATATGTGAGAAGTCCGTTTAAATTAGCATGCTTTGTATTTCAGTAAGCGTCTTGACTTGCGGGTTGAAATCGTGCCGCCGTTGCCCGTCTTCCAGTAGGGCGCAGTTGAATCCCAGTTCGCGGGCGGCAACTAGATTATCCGCTTTGTCGTCTATGAAAAGGCAGTCTTTGGCGGAAATTTCAGTCCGCTTAAGGAATATTTCGTATATCTCTTTTTCCGGCTTTCTTACTCCCGCTTCATCACTGACTACAAGATAATCCCATCTTAGAGAAAACTTTTCTGACAGGTAATCTACCCAGGAAGAAACGTGATTGGATAGAGCGCAGACTAATATGCCTTTGCGTCGGGCTTCGTCCATCAGCGGTTTGGCTTGGGGGTTTAGGTGCATTGAGTCAAGAAACCTCTGCTTAAGCTCTGGTCCGCCCCCTGTTGTCCTCCAGAATTCGTCTTCAGGAATCTTTCCTAGACTTAAGTTTAGGTAAGCCGCCTTGACGGTATCATAATGAGGCGCGCCTGAAGGGAGCATCGGGTAAAGCGTTTTCCTTATTAAACTCGCCTCAACAAAAACGACGCCGCTCAAATCCAAAACCAAAGCCTTCATTGTTGACACCAAGCAAAATGAGTTACATGCTACTATGGTTTTTCCAGTATTATGCCGTAGTGGTACGGCGGAACATCAATTATTTTCCCTGCTCTGAATCCTATAGCTTCAGCCTCTAGAATTATTTCAGGGGGCTTTGAGCGCAGATGCATCGGCGGCCCGCGCGGAGTATTTGGGTCGAAATTCCAGTGGAGTACGCCGGCCTTGCCTGCTGGCGTGAGGATTCTAAACGCTTCCGCAAGAAGTGCTTTTCTTTGACTGCCGTGGAGGATGTTAAACAGCATTACATAGTCAACTGATTTGTCCGATAGTCCCGTACCCTCTTCTATCACGTCGCGCAGCACACACCTTACGTTTTTGACGCCAGCCGTCTTAGCGCGCCCCTCAAGCGCACTTATCATCTCCGCCTCAACGTCATACGCATAAACCACACCCGAAACTATGGCTGCCGCCGGCAATGTGAATGTGCCGTATCCTGAGCCTACGTCCACGACGTCCTTTGCTTTCGGAGTGAGGCCTAGTTTGGCGAGTGTTTCTTTGGGTTTGAAGAAGGATTCCCAGTAGTCTTTTTCGGGCATCCCGGATTCAGAGACTTTCATACTTCAGCCGAATGTCAGTACTTTATCAGATTCTTCTATGAGTTTGAGCATGTCTTTCATGGTTGATAGCGGGCAGGTTTCTGTGCCGTCCTTGTTTCTTGACTTTAGGCATGTTCCGCACGCGAGCATGGAACCGCCTGCTGCGATGAATTTGTCAGTCTGCTCTTTGACGTTGAATTTCTCGTCTTTAATGTCGGAAGCTTCAACGCCTTTTCCGGTCAGGAATATTTTGACGTTGTGTCCGGCACCTAATGCAGTCACGCCGAAGCGAAACGCATTCCACGCCGTCTCATGCTCGTTTGTCGCCAGTATAACACCTATTTTCATGTTTTTCACCCCAGATTGTTTTTCATATCTTCAAATTGCTTCTTTGTTATCTCTCCTTTAGCGTATCGTTTCTTGGCTATTTCCAGCGGCGTCTCCTGTCGTGCGGGTAAGGTAAGCGTCTGGTTCTTCCACAACCAGTATAGGGCCCACACGACTAGTACCAGAAGGATTATCATAAAGACCATCTCAATCACCCATCTCCTTTTTCATGTCTTCATATTGCTTTTTAGTCAATTCGCCTTTCGCATATCTTGCCCCCAGTATCTCAATAGGCGTTTGTCCTAGCGTTTTTCCGCTGGTTTTTTTGTAGAGCCAGATTATGAGCACTACCAGCCCCATAAGAACTAGCACCCAGAGCCCTATCCAAATAAGGCCCAAAATGCCGTAGCTTCCGTATCCCATCATTCCAGGCCACGTTCCGCCGGTCATCATCGGTCCTGAATTCCAGTTTCCTTGAATGTAAGCAGTCTGATTGCATCCGCTGTATTGTTTGCCCATGGATATGTGCATCTGTTCCTCACCAGTTTCGCCCATCATCTGCTGCATCCTTTTGTTCATAGCCGCATGGTAGTCTCCTGCTGACTGGCCCATGAAATATTCTCCTAGAAGCTCGTACTGTTCATCGGTGAGGTTACCGCACAAGATTTCCCTACTCTGAAGCTTAGTCCAGATTTCTAAGCCTTCAGCTTCCTCCTGTTTCGTTTGATTTACCTCTTTGGCAGTCACCTGCACGCCACCCATCATCCCTTGGCCGCTAACCAGTGCTACTGTAAAAAGCAGGGTAACTGCCATCGCAAATAGAATCTTTTTCATCTTTTACCCTACCCGTTGTTTTTTATTTTTTCCATGAACTTTTGTCCGTCAGCCAGCTGTTCCATCAGGACTTCCCGCATGATGTCGCAGGCCTTCACAACCTTCGGGTTGGCTATTTTGTAGTAGACTTTAAGGCCGTTCCTGCGGGTTTCGACGATTTTCTTGTTTCGCATGACCGCCAGGTGCTGCGACAGGTTGGCCGTACGAATATCCATTTTTGAGGCCAGTTCCTCCACGGACATTTCTCCGTTTCGTAGGAGGTTTATTATTTCCAGCCTTTTGGGGTTGGACATGGTCTTGCAGACGTCCGCGTGAAGCTCGTACACTCTTTTGTCGTTCATTTTTTCACCTCATATGTTTTTCCATACTTTCGCCAGCGATTGTCCGCTGACATGTATCTTGAACTCCAGGAAATGCCCGAAGGGTGTGGTATCCGTTTCAAAGCCTTTTTCCGTTAGTTTCTCTTTTAGCGAGTTGATGGTCTCCTGCGCGAATTCTATGCTTGATTTGCTGTCTGACAGGTGTGCGAAGGAGTGTAGGAGTATTTTTGTTCTGCCGACTTTCTTGGCAAGCCATATGATGTTTCCGGCGGCTTCCTTGAGGACGCCGTCCCTTCTGCTTTCGTCGTCTTTTTCGGACTGGAGGAAGACGACTACTGCGTTTTCAATTCTATGCTCCTTGTTGACTTCCTCTATGTTCTCCACTGTTCTGCTGAATGTTTTATACCAGAACTCCGGGGAATCAAACATCAATAGTTTCATACTTTCAATAAAGTGAATATATGAATATACATTCGCGCTTAAAAGCAAACAGGTATTAAAAGAAAAACTTACATCGGACAACAAAAACACAAACTTATTCAACGTACTAACCAAAAGACTACCTAGAACATCCAAAATGCGTCTTCTTCAGCTTGATTTAGGCGGATTTGATTCTAACTGGAATTATTTGTTTTGGGATGAGAGTATGAAGGTTGGAGGGTGCGTGGACCCCGGAGGCGACGTGGATGCTCTTATTGCAGCGGCCAATACAGAGGGCGTTAAAATCCAGTACGTATTCATAACCCACGGCCACTTCGACCACACAGGCGGCTATCAGGAAGTCCGAAAGAAAACTGGGGCTAAAGTCGTCGCCCACACGGGTTCGCAGGTCAAAGCGGACGAATACGCAGATGACGGAAGCAAATATAATGTCGGCGGCATCGAAGTCGAATGCCTTTTTACTCCAGGCCACGAACCCCACCACATATGCTATTACATACGGAAAGAGAATGCGCTGTTCACGGGAGACCTGCTTTTCGTGGACGGCGTAGGCCGCGCGGATCTGCCGGGAGGCGATGTTGATGTGATGAGAAAAAGCCTTAAGCGACTTGCGCAACTGCCCGACGGCACAATAGTTTATCCGGGCCACGACTACGGCTGGCGCCCCTCGTCCACGATAGGAGAACAGAAGCAGACGAACCCTTACATGGCCTTACTTTAGTATGAATCCTGTTTCCCTGCGCCATAAAAGAAGGTCGAGCTCCCACGCAGGTATTCCCAAATAATTGGCGTATTCTTTCATCGCCTTTTCGCAGGCAAAATACTTTTTGCCGGTGAGAGAATTTGGGACTTTGCTTATGGCGCCTGCGCGCGCAAGATTCCGCAGAATATGGCGGTCCAAAATCATCACGTTCCTGAACCTGCCTACGTTACGCAGAAAATGACTAGCCTCCTTAAGGCCCATTCCCTTGATGTTCTCGACAAGCCATTTTCTACATTCGAAGTCGTCTGGATGAGAATCAAGTACGCCTCTCAAACCAACCCCATCCTTAAGAAACCTTTCTCTCGCCTCAACCAAAAAACGCGACTTATTGCGGTGAAACCTGACGCCGCAGACGCGCAAATGAGGCGCTAAAACATCCGTCGAACCTGAAAAAAGAATCCCCGACTTAGAGGCAGAGGATACAGCCCCCAAACAGGATACTGCCTTGCTTTGAGGCGTAAGCAGACAGAAAGCCAACTCCTCAAACAAAGCCGCATCGTCTCCTTCTCCGACGTTCGTAAACGACCTTATTTTAGCCTGGATTTCCGCCTTAAACTTCCTGTGGTCGGACTTAAGTCCTTTCGCAAACTCTTCGTCGTAATTCATTCCCCCGCAGTATATAGCCGATGAGGTTTTAATAACAGGGCATGAAGAAGAAGCCTAAACCCAGCTTCCAAGACATGCTCGAACTTATGGCCTACATGCGTTCGCCTAAGGGTTGCCCGTGGGACCGCGAACAAACAGTAAAGAGCATGAAAAAATGCATTCTAGACGAAGCCAAAGAGGTCGCAGACGCCATAGACGCAGGCAAAGACGACGAAATAACCGAGGAACTAGGCGACCTATTCTGGAACGTAATATTCATCTCCCAAATAGCCAAAGAAGAAGGCCGCTTCGACATAAGCGACGTGATGGATGGCGTGCACAACAAGATTGTCAGCCGCCATCCGCACGTGTTCGGCGAGGAAGTCGCAAAGACGCCTGAAGAGGTTCTTAAGCTTTGGGGGAAACAGAAAGAGAAAGAGAAGAAGGCAAAAACAAATAAAAAGCAGGCCGGACGATAAGAGTATAGGTGCAGTGTCAGCGTCGTATTACTTTTCCGTTTCGAAGTGTATAAGCCTCGCTTATGCTCTCTCCGTCCAGATGGAATGACACTCCTGCGACACTTCCGTTTAGTTCGGTGATTCTGTCAGGGGAAAGAGAACTTCCGCTTCTTGCTGCCCTTTCGGCTTCCCCTAGGATTTCGCCCACGGTAGTTCCAGAAAGCTGTTTGGAGAGGGTGCCGACGACTGACACAGGCAGGGCGCCAATCACGTCGCCTGCAGTCTTTCCTTTTTCTGAAAGAGCCAGAAGCACAGGCAACGCCTCCTTCTGAACAGAGGACACGTCGACTGTGAGAGTAGATGCGCCTTCAGAACCTGATCCCGTAAGAACAGCACCAGAAACCTTGAAGTCGTTCGCCTTAAGCTTATACGCCATTATGTATTTACTGCGCATGAATTCGTTAAATACTCTGCCGGGACATTAGGGAGGATGGTTAAATATCGCCGCAACTAATCAGTAAGGATGGACGTAGAACTGCGCAAAGACTTTCTGCTTGACCGTTGGGTGCTAATCGCAACAGGCCGCGCAAAACGCCCGCAGCATTTCACGCGCCCCGCTGAGGAGGTGGGTAAGACTTGTTTTTTCTGTCCGGGGCGTGAAAACGAGACTCCTGCGGAGATTATGCGCGTGGAGGAGGACGGCAGGTGGGTGATTCGTGTTTTCCCAAATAAGTATCCTGCTGTTGATTTCGCTTCGGCAGAGCCTGTGCAGCAGGAGGGTTTTACTGCGTTGGCCGCGAAAGGGGTCCATGAGGTTATTGTGGAGACGCCTGAGCATACGGGTTCCATAGCAGACCTTCCTTTGCAGAGAGTGGTTTCCGTCCTGAACGTCTATAAGCAGAGGATTAAGGCCGCCGAGGATGCGGGTTCCGCTTACGCCGCATTGTTCAAGAACAGCGGGTCTGAGGGCGGAGCGAGCCTGCCTCACAGCCACACACAGTTGATAAGCCTGCCTCACGTGCCTCGAATCATTTCAGAGGAGGCAAAAGAGTCTATCCGCCAGAAGGAAGAAAAGGGGAAATGCCCTTTCTGCGAGCTAATGGATCGAGAGAAAGGCGGGTTAAGGTGCGCCTACGCCGACGACGAAGTCATGGTGCTTGCTCCATACGCGCCCAGATTCCACTACGAAACGTGGATTATCCCCAAAAGACACGTACTCAGACTAGACGAACTGACGGACAAAGAGACGGAAGCCTTCGCCAAAGCCCTGAAAAACACGCTCACTTTCCTCAAAAAAGAAGGAGACCTGCCGTACAACTTCATACTGCACCAAAGCCCCAACGACGCAGACCTGCATTTGCACCTTGAGATTTACCCCCGAATAGCCCAGCACGCAGGATTCGAAATGGGCGGCGGAGACTACATAACAAGCGGACCGCCAGAAGCCACAGCAGACAGCCTACGGCCTTATTTTTATCCCTCTGCGACTCATCAGTAAGCGATGCGTAAAACCATCTTTGCGGCCTTAGTTGTCGTTAGTTTTATTTCCTGCGTTAGCTCTCAAGTTCTTACTCAACGCTGGAATTACACTTTAGCCGGCACTCTTGAGGAGAACGTTGAAATCAAGGGCTTCTATGTCGAGGACATCAACGCGGACGAGAAGAAGGAGGTCGTGGTGATTACTGGGGGAAGAGCCGGCGACGGGTACACGTCGGAACGCAACGGAGTTTACGCTTTTGATGGCGGCGGAAACCTGCTTTGGCGTTATCCCATAGACGACGTCGTCAAGACGTCTACACTTGCTGAATTCGACAACGACGGCAAGAAGCAGGTGATAGTAACAAGCGGACAGACGCTCAACAACATCCAGCGGGGCACAATCTACGTAATAAACCCCGACGGAAGACTACGCCGCAGCTTCTACACTACAGCAATAATGGAAAGCATCGCAGTAGACGACTTGGACGGCGACAAGTACTACGAAATCATTGGAGGAAGCAGCCTCAAACTCTACGTATTCCAAGCATTCGGAGAAACAAAGTGGGAATATAGGATGAGCCACCCGACAACCGCTGTATACGCAATAGACGTAGACAACTCGCCCGGCAAAGAAGTGATAGCTGCCGCAGACAAAATATACTACTTCGACGGAAAAGGAAACGTTATAGGAACATTCCCATTCGACGTAGACGTGCCAGACATCCTACGGGGAGTGACATACCTCAACAGCATAAACAGGACGGGAAGCGCCTACTCAGACATAGTCGCATTAACAAACCAGAACAGAATCTACGTTATAGACGTAAAAGAGGCCAAAGCAGAATCAAGCAAGAAAATCACCCAACTAACACTAGACCAAGCATGGAAATACGACATCTCAGGGACAATCAAATCCTTCCTCATATCAGACACAAACGACGACAGACGCAACGAAATATTCGTCGGCTCAACAGACAAAAACGTCTACGTACTAGACTCAGGCCAAGCCGCCGTAATCTGGCAATACCGCGCAAACGGAGAAATACAAAGCATATACGCAGCAGACGTAGACAACGACAACCACGACGAATACGTCGTAGCCACAGACTCCGGAACCATATACGTACTGGACAGACTAGGCCGATTCCAATGGAGATACGACGTCGGAGAACCCCTGTCTTTCGCCGCGGCAGGAGACATAAACGGAGACAACCTGAAGGAATTCATAGTCGGAACGCCAACAAGGCACATATACGCCTTCGACCTCAACGCCAGCTACACCAAAAAGCAGAGAGCAGACGACATGCTAACAAGAGGCCAAGCCAACTTTATAGCAGGCAACTATACGGAAGCGCAGATACTGTTGGTGCAGGCGAAAAACATTTACGCGGAATTAGACGACAAAACAGGCCTTGAAAAGACAAGCAACCTGCTTTCGCGCATAAACGAATTCACAACAAGCGAACAACGCAAGCAGGCAGACCTCTATTACCAGAGGGCCGCGGAGTACTTCATAAACGAAGACTTCAAGAATTCAAGGTCGTTCGCCGAACAAGCAAAGGAGATATACGGGAGATTCGGAGACTCGGAAAACGTCCTAAAATGCGAGCTGCTTCTGCTTAGAATCGAGGCCAAACTTAATCCTGCCGTAACTCCCGGAATAAATGTAACTCCTATAGAATCAAACCAGACTCAGACTGAGGAAGGCGGCATAAACTTCAGGCCGCTTTTATTCGCGTTGTTCATTTTAGCCTTAGTTGCCGGTTTCATCCTCCTTGTTAAGAGGAGGCAAAACGAGGGTGGATTCGGCGAGGCATTTCAGCAGAAACCAGTGGGGGGAGCGCCACAGGTTGCCGCCCCAGGAAAGCCGCCTTTGACCGGCCAACCGATGCCTGAGGCACCTAAAAAGCCGGCGGACGACTGGGGCGAAATAATCACTGAGGGGGAGGAGATGCCTCCAGTATAAACCCTTTTTTACTCAAGAATTTGATGTATCTACAATCATGAAAAATCGGAAGGTACTAACGGCATTGATTTTCTTAATAATAGCGTTAGCCTCCACCGCTTCGGCAATAACCACCAAGGAGGAGGCAGACAGTATGCTTGAGCAGTCCTACGTACTTTTTGACCAGGGGGACTACCAAAACGCCTACCGCGCAGTATATCTGGCTCACTTAACGTACGAGCGCTTAAGCATCACCGGTCAATCCATGTACCGGGCCGACAACCTGATAAGAGATTTAAACTCCACGATATCGCCCCTGCAAAAAGCCCGCTATTTCTTCAACATCGGAAGCGACATTTACATAACCGCCTCGTCAGTGCACGCAACAGACATATCCACGTACCAAGACGCCCAGTTCTTCGCCAGACAAAGCTTGGCTACCTACACTGAACTCAACAACTCAGACGGCAAGATACAGGCGAAAGTGCTTGTTGAATCAATAGACAAAGCCATTGTGGAAGTAGTGTCAGACAAAAAGAACGTGGCGGAAAACTACTATAGGCAGGCCACGCAGGCATTCATTGCGGAAGAGTACACTACGGCAAAAGCCCTTGCTTTGAACGCAAGCCAAGTGTTCAGCCAGATACCTGACACAGACGGCATGAGCAAATCCGCCGCCCTCATAGTCCAAATAGAGGAGCAGACGCAGCAGATTAAGCAGAACGCCGCAGCAAGCTACGACCGCGCCTTGGACTTCTACGTCCAAGGCAACCTCCCCAAAGCCCTAGAATCGGCGCTTGTCGCCCAAAACTTCTACGCAAAAATAGAGGACAGAGAAGGAATAAGCCAAACCCAAGGCCTGATAACAAACATAAACAGAAACATGAACCAGAACATAGAAGAGAGAAAACGCCAAGCAGAACTCTTCTACCGCAAAGCAGGCGAACTACTCATAATCAAGGAATACGCAAACGCCACAGAAGCAGCCACAGAAGCCAAAAACATCTACATGGAGCTGTTCGAGAAAGCCAAGATAGAGGAAGGAAACAACCCCTCAGACAGACAGCCGCAGATGACTTACTACGACAGCAAAATAAAGGAAGTAAACGGAATACTCACCAGAATACGCGCAGAATGGGGCGAAAGAAAAGCAGACGAACAAGCCGAAATATACTACTCAAACGCGCAAGAATACCTAATACACAACGAATTCGACGACGCCCTAAGCTACGCCCAAAAAGCACGCGGACTATTCGCAAGCACCAACAACTACGTAGGAATAAGCAAAGCAGAAACACTCATAAACAAAATAGGAGACTCGATGAGCAGAAGCAGAAGCGGCAAAGAACTTGTGGCCAAAGCGCAGGAGGCCTACGCAGTCGCGGACTTCGAGAACGCCAACCTGTACGCCCAGCAGGCTAAAGGCATCTATGAGGGCCTTTACGACGTAAACAACACAGACGTGGTAAAAAGCTTATTGGGCAACATAACCGTAGGATTCCAGCAGAGGGAGAAAGCAAGCGAGATTTACAAGACTGCAAAAAGGAACTTTGACTTAGGAAACTGGGAGAACGCAAAATTCAATGCGCAGCAGGCATACACGATTTTCTACAACATGAACTACACCGTAGGCGCTGAAGGCGCTAAGCAGATACTCGACGACAGCGAACAAAAAATGAACGACGAATGGGTGGCCTTCCGCAACAAGGCAATAATCGCAGTAGCAATAATAGCCGGCGTCCTAATAGTCGCAGTTACGCGGGCCAAAAAGAAAGCGGAACTTGAAGCGGAGTTCTCGGCCAAGCAAAAGGAGTTGTCGACTAAGGAGAAGATGACTCAGGAGGAAATGTCATTGAAGATGGAGGACGAGACTAAGAAGAGGGTGGAAGACGAACTTAAACGCATGATTGAGGCTGAACGCGGCGCCGGAGGAGACCTTGAGCCTCTTTCGGAAGACGAAAGCGGAGCAGTCGAAACAAGCGTCAAAAAGAGGCCGTAGAGGAGTGAAAAATGTCTTATGATACTATACTTGAGATTGGCAAACGACGCGGGATAGTGTACCCTAGCTTCGAGATTTACGGCGGACTGGCGGGGTTCATTGACTATGGGCCGGTAGGAAGCCGCATCAAGAATAACCTGCAGGAAGTGCTTCGCAGGCAGTATATAGTTTCTGAGGGCTGCATGGAGGTGGAATGCCCAACTGTTTCGCCGGAGCCCGTCTGGGTCGCCTCAGGCCACGTCAAAAGTTTCGCGGACATCACGACAGAATGCTTAAAGTGCGGTGAGCCGTATAGGGCGGACCATCTGGTTGCGCAGAAGGCAAACATTAGGACTGAGGGCATGTCTATTTCAGACCTCGCAAAAGCGATAGATGAGTACCGCATCACATGCCCTAAGTGCGGCGGTAAACTGGAGAACCCCTACACGTTCAACCTTATGTTCCAGACGCACGTGGGGCCCGGCAGAAACAAAGTCACCGCTTACCTGCGCCCTGAGACCGCGCAAACCACGTACCTTCCTTTCAAGCGGCTTTTTGAGACGGCAAGACGGAAGCTGCCTTTCGGAGTCCTACAGATAGGGCGAAGCTACCGCAACGAAATAAGCCCCCGCCAAGTGATGATTCGACTTAGGGAGTTCCTGCAGGCGGAAATCCAGTACTTCCTCGACCCCGCAACCAAAAACGACCCCGTAAATCTCCCGCAGGAAGCAAAGAAAAACATTTCCATACGAACAAAGAAAGACGACGTAGTGGAAAAAACAATAGAACAAGCCCTTAATGAAGGCATAATCACATGCCCCCTAATAGCGTACCACCTGGCTTTAGCATTAAGATTCTTCACTGACGTAGGCATAGACCCCTCAAAACTAAGCCTACGGCAACACCGCGACGACGAAAGAGCATTCTACAGCAGCGACACATGGGACGTGGAATACCTAAGCCCAAGCATAGGCAGAATAGAGCTTGTAGGCATAAGCGACCGAGGAGACTACGACCTCACACAACACATAAACGTAAGCAAACAAGACCTGTCAGTAAACATAGACGGAAGAAAATTCGTCCCCCACGTACTGGAAGTCGCCTACGGAGTAGACCGCCCAATATACTGCCTACTAGAAAGCTGCCTACGCCCCGCAGACAAAGAAGGCCGCGACTACGAGTGGTTTGCTTTCCCGCCTGCGGTAGCTCCTTATCGTGCGGGAGTGTTTGCTCTGCAGAAGAAGGATAATCTGCCGGAAAAAGCCCGCGAAGTTTTCGAGCTCCTCAAGAACGCCGGATTATACGTTTACTCTGACGAATCAGGAAGCATAGGGCGAAGGTACGCGCGCGCCGACGAAATAGGAGTCCCATACGCGGTAACCATCGACTACGACTCCCTCAAGGACGGCACAGTCACGGTAAGAGACAGGGACACCAAGCAGCAGAGGCGCGTAAGCATATCTGAGCTTCCAGCCCTGCTTAAGTGAATTCCCTATTTGATGTGGAAAAAAAAAATTCTAAGCAGGACGGCGAATCACGGATTCAAGCCGCATTATTCTTAATCACGTTCGCGGCATACGTCGCAAGCACCACCGGCATCGCCTCCCCCATAGACGGAGGACACTACGCGCTGGCCAAAGCAATAGTCGACGAACACACCCTAAAGATAGACAAAAACATCATTTACGCAAGCCACGGGGAATACACAAAAAAAGACGGCCACTACTACCTTTACGGAGCGCCGGGAACGGCGTTGATGGCAGTCCCCTTTTATGCGGCAGGAAAAATAGTTTCTTTTCTCATACAGGCGGCCCGTTTTTATGACGGCGCAGACTACGGCAATCCCGCTTTGTTCTACGTCCTGCTTCTTCCGGCGCTATCTTCCGCCATAAGCGTAATACTTGTTTACCGCATAAGCAGGCTGCTTGGCGCAAAAAAACAAGCTGCCGCAATTTCTTCCGCAGTTTTCGCCTTTGGCACGCTCAACTGGAAATACGCGACACTGCTGCTGCCTCAAAGCCCCTCATCAATGCTTATTCTGATTGGAATATACGTCTCGCTTAAATCAAAGAAAATCCAGGACGAAGCCCAAAACGCCGTATTGCTCGGGTTCGCATTAGGCGCATCCATAGCGTTAGAGTACATGAACGCAGTACCTTGCGCAGTCATCCTCATCTACCTCATCTGGTCCAAGAAAATCAATCTGGATAGCCTCAACAGCAACACAACAGACATGCTCCTGTCTTTAATGATACCCATACTCATCCTGGCAAGCTACAACACCATATCCTTCGGAGGGCCCCTGAACGCAGGATACGCATACAAAACACACGTCTCAGAAATAATCCCAAACCACATAAACCTAACTGATGCCACCCTCAGCAACAGACTAATAACACTGATTACAGGCAACGACAAACTCAACGGACTTCTAGCAATAAGCCCCATATTAATACTCTCAATATTTGGAATCTCACACGCAAACAAAAAACAAAACAAAGAAACCGCACTACTTACGGCACTACCAATCATAACCCTTACAACCTACGCAATACTCCCCAAATACTGGGCCGACTTCTACGACACGCCGTACCTGCTAACTGCCGCGGCAGCGCTAACGCCGCTTATCGCAGTCGGACTACAACCATTCACCAAAAAAAACGCGCAATCAGCCATTTACGGCATCATCTTCCTGAGTCTATCGGCCTACTGCGCGTTCAAAACGGCAGAGGAAGTCGTCGGCATCAAAGGCCACAGCATACGAGAATTCACTCTATCCGCAGGAGGGCCGATACAATCGTTGTCGACGAATTTTGACTCGTTGCTCTCCAGCGCACGCAATGCCCCCTACGCATTAGGCCTTGTGATTCTTGCTTACTCTTTGTGGTCTCTATTTCGGGCGCTTCGTGCGTCAAGCAAGAGCCGCCAGGGCAATGTTTCTCCCGTGTCTTTTGCCGTCGTCGGGCTTATCCTTATTTCGCTTTCCCTGGCCGTCCCGGAGGGTTCCGGCAACATAAGGATTGTCGACTGGAAGTATTCTGAGGGGGGCATAGACTGGGCTTACGGAAACTACTCTCTGACTGAACCGATACTGTTCAAATCAAACTTACAGAGGGTTTACGTCAAAGTCTTACTCGACATTCCGCCGAAGACGGCCTCGAATGTGGTAGTTGCTGCGGGGGACTGCATTAGGACGGTTTATGTGAATAGGGAGATGAGGTTGCGTCGCGACAACTGCACTGTATGTTTGGATTGCGAGCAGAAGACGCTTAATTTGTCGGTGACCCCCACGTTTCCGGGAGTGAATTCTATGGAATTCGAGGTTGAGTCACTCGAGAACACGGCGTCATTCAATATAGCGGTAGTCAGCCCCAGCTAGAATAAATCGGCTTTATTGGATTTCGCCTTTAGGATGGGTTTCCCGCCATAACTGAGCCATCCTCTTGATTGCTTCCGGTCCGTGAGGAATTAAGACGGCTAGTTTTTTTCCTGGATCGCCTCCCTTACCGAAAGCTTCCATTGCTTGCTGTGGAGTGATTTTTCTCAGTTCTTCTCTTTCTCGCACTTGATCTCCTTCCTCGCGTATTTGTTTGGAGTAAAGGAGTGTTGCTCCCAGGTACAGCATAGCGTCTGCGTGATCGGGAGTTAATGTGCCTGTCGTCCTGACGTCGCCGTAATCGTGGGGCTCTAATGGGGACGTGCCTGTCCCAGAATCCTCCGCCTTCTTTCTTTCGCGGAGCATTTTATTTTCAGCCGCCGTCTGCGCCCTGAGCGCCTGAAAGCATCTTCTGCAGGTCGCTTCTTAAGGCTTCCGCTTTCTCGACGATTTTTTTCTCCTGCTTCTCAAGAACCTTCTCTTTAGCCTCAGAAAGCTCTTTTTCCTCGGTAAGCGCCTTCACCATCTGCGGCTTGGACGTTTTTACGAGCAGAGTGCCTGCCGCACGGTAAACGGCGGCTTCGTCTGCAACTTCGGTTAAAGCCTCAAGGGCTTGGTCTGCGTCTCTGACGGACAACAGGAGTTGCTGGCGTTGAACAGCGTTAGCCTGCATCTGCTGCTGAAGCATCTGGTATTGGTTGAGTTTGTCCTGAATCTGAGGTGGTACGTCCATCGTTTTATGTGTCCTCGTTTGACACTAGGTCTTTCGCCATTTTAAGCCACCGTAAGTAGGTGCTTGCTGAAGCGCGAAGAGTATGAAGGTCTTCTGCGCAAACCGTAAGCCGCAGAACGTCTTTTTCCACGCTCACGTCCACCGAAGACTTGTCGTATCCTTTGGAGGCAGATTCAATCGACAACGAACGCGCAATGGCCGTCGCAGACGCGGGATTCATTCGCGCTTCGACGGACAGCGTGTTCATCGCGCCAGAATCATCTTTGGCAGGCTTTGAGGTCGGCGCTTGTACCAAATGTTGCTCCGTTTTTCGCGGCATGCAACGCACTGAAGCCTGTTTTTCACGACGTCAGCGTACTCGAACTCCGAACCGCACTCAATGCATACATAACTCATATTATTTCTCCTTTGCAGATTCATCTGCAGAAGCGGTTGACTTGCGTGTTTTAGGCGTGAATGCGCCTGCAGTGAACACGGCCGAACATGTCGCGCACTTCCAGGAACCTGCAAACTGCCTTTTAACCCGCGCACTTCCGCATGTGGGGCATGCCCTGTTCTTTAGGGCGTCGTCCTCCACCTTCTTAATTTCTTCCCGGACTTTCCGGCCTAATCTTGGGCCGTATCTTCCGAGGCTGCCTACCTTGCGGGTGTGACTGTACATGGCTATCCCAATAGGGAAAGAGGCAATAAAAATGCCTCTGTTTTTTACTCCGTGATGAGGCGCCTAATTTCTTCCGCGCGCTCGAATGCTTTGTCCACGCACTCTTCCACTTCGTCTGGGGTGAATGAGCCGACTCCGCCTTTTTGGGCTGCGTTCATTGTGTCCGTGACAGTCAGGGTTAGTCGGGCGTCCATGCCGTATTCCTCGTCAAGGGTCGGGTCAAGCACTATTGCGTTGCCTATTTTGGCGAAAGTCGACGACACAGGAGCGCATGTAACCGGAAGCTTTTTGTCGGTCCAGTTGCCGTGCTTAAGTATGCCGTCCTCGATAATAGGCATCCGCGTGTCGTGCAATGCCGCAACAGCTGCGGCAGACGCCACATCGAACAGGTTGCCGTCGTTGTCCAAAACGTGAATGTCCAAGTATACTGCCCACACCTTGCCTTCCTCAATGAATAAAGCCGAAGTGTCTATGCATCCGCTTTCGCGTATTCCCCGGTCCACGACGCGGGCTATCTCAATGCTGTCAGCTCCTGGAGGCCCA
This sequence comes from uncultured archaeon, assembly GCA_902384455.1. Lineage (GTDB taxonomy): Archaea > Altiarchaeota > Altiarchaeia > IMC4 > SCGC-AAA252-I15 > CABMCB01. The sequence goes on along the minus strand of CABMCB010000090.1, from coordinate 25,038 downwards.
ATCTCGAACGTGGGGTCTGCAAGAGGGCGAAGCTCTGCGCTTGTGGTCAAAATGCCTTCCTTAGGGCGGTCCTGGTATGGGACGCCGACTCCAAGGCTTACTCCAACCAGAACCTGCGTGTCGCCCAAGCGGGCCAGCGCGCTTCCGTCGGCTTTTTCCTTGATGTAACCTTTCTCTATGGTGAGCTCCCTGCTTTGATCGTAGTCTCGGCCGTCCACTCGGCGTCCTTCAGTTATGATGCTTCGGATGTAGTCTCTCTTCAAGTAGTATTGTATGTCCATTTTACTCTATGACCTCTGTTTTTGATTTTGAGAGAAGCGCCTGCTTCTGTATCTCATACACGTCTTGATCGCCTTTTACAGCCAGCCGGAAAGCCTTCTTAAACTCGTCTTGAGTCAGCTTCCCGTCCATCTGCAACAACACGACGTTACCATTGCGCGGCGTAATTGCCACAGGCACATCAGCCGTCCCAAAGTTATCCTCATCCTTCATCTAATCCAAAACTACCTCATCGCCAGCCTTACCTGCAGCGCACGCGGCCACCAAATCCTTCATTGGGATTCCGGCGTCCGCCAAAGCCAAACTAGCTGCAGTCAAGCCTACGCACCTTGTTCCGGCGTCCGCCTGAAGCACTTCAACGAAGACGTCTATGACTGCGTTAGGATAATCCTCCGTCATCACTACGTTCTCCAACGCTTCAGCGCTTATCTTCCCTATTTCAACGCTGCGCCTATCAGGACCAGGCTTCTTGCGGTCGTCAACGCTAAAGGGCGCCATATTGTATATGTACCGCACAACCGCCTTAGTGTTGTCCTGCAGGAAACGGGGATGAAGAGTCCTCGGACCGTACACGGCCGCAAGCACTTTGTTGTTGCCCCATTCCACGAATGCGCTTCCATCAGCGCGTTTGAGCACTCCGACTTTCATACTTATCGGGCGAAGCTCGTCTACTTTCCGGCCGTCTAGTCTTAGGCCGTCCTTTATCAGTTCTATGTCAGTGGTTAAACCGCTCATTCTTTTTTCCTCTCTTAGAGTTTAGTGTTTTCTTGTTTTTTCGTCTAGCATGTGGGCTATTCTGTCTGTTAGTCCTTGTGTGTGGGCTTCTTTCTGGATTTTTTCTATTGCTTCTATGACCAAGGGAGTTTGTTCTCCTGAAATCCACACTAGGCCGTTTTGGCCCACGATGATTTTGCTTCCTGTTTTTTCTTTGAGTACCGTGAGCATGCTGCGTTTTTTGCCTATTATTCTGGGTACTTTGACTGGTTCTACTTCGATTATTCTTCCGCCTTGTAGTTTCCAGGGGCGCGTGAGTGTTGTTTCGTGCAGTTCGTTTACTGACCGCACTATTCCTGATATTATGTCTCCGACTTTGTAGAATCGTGTGAGGTCGACTCCTGCTACGTCTCGGGTGACTTCGTCGGCGGGTAGCTGGCAGTTGTATGGGACTTTTATGTCTACGCCCCAGCTGCTGTTTCCCACGGAGGTGATTACTCCTATGACTACGTCTTCCGATTTTGGCCGGTATACTCCGGCTAGCGGCACGATTTCTGCGCCGTATTTGCCTAAGTGGAATAGTCCTTGGGTTAGGGCTACGACGTTTTCTCCGTCGACTTCGCACGTCAAGTAATCGTACTTTTCCTTTGTCGCTATGACCTGCCCGGGCAGGACTACTTCTCTTTCTTTAGCGTGGTACATCTTTATCTCTCAGGAATTTTATCTGTATGTCGCCGTGTGTGGCGTTGTTTAGCTTGAGCGAGAATTCGTCTTGGACTCCGGCCGGAATCTCGAGCAGGGTTATGCATTCTGAACCTACCCACTCTTCTTTCCGGACGTCTCCGAATTCCCTAAGTATCTGGTATATTCTTGGAGCGTTCTGCGCGCTCGCCTTGACTGCCGCGTTAATCTTCTCGAAGCGTATGGGCAGCAGGGGCTTAAGCTTGTGGAGCACGTCTTCCACCTGCTCTTTGGCGCTTTTGTTGATTGTGACTTCCACTCGCGCCTCAGCCATAGCGGAGTCTATGCGGGCGGGGGGATGAGGTTTGCCGTTCTGCGGGTTTATGGCGTTTCTGGCGATTATGTCCACCACCTGCTTCCACCTGTCGGCAGACATCTTCTTTTTCTGCTCGGTCGTAAGGTGGAGTTCACCCTTCTTCAGTATCCCCGAAACGACAGTCTGAAAGTCAGTCGAACCAAACACGGCCGTCATCGCCTCAGCCGAAGCCTTGTCGCCTTCTCCAGCGTCCTTGAATATCGTCTGGACAGCTAGAACGTCTCCTAAAGGCACTGGCTCTCCGCCTTTGTATGAAAGCGCCAAGTCAGGGTCAACGTATATTTCGAACGTTTCGCCGTGGCTTTTGAGGCGGACGATTACTGCTTCGTCCAAACTAACCATTTTAATTCGTTATCTTGAAGAGGGAAAACAAATGCTTAAGGTCCCCTACGTCTTTTTCTTCGGGAGCAGCTTGTCTCCGGCTTTCTGCATAATCTTCTCTATCTCCGATGTGGGAACGCGCTTAAACGGCTCCTCCAACTCGACAGTGACCATGTCTATGTTTTCCTTCTTTAGCGGCCCCTCGCTCACGTTGGAGAGGCCTATGAGCGCTAGTTCTATCGCTTCGGAGCGGGTGAGGCCTGGTTTGTATTTTTCTTCGAATATTTTTTCTACTTCGCGTTTGCCTGTGCCTATTGCTCCTGCGGTGAATTCTGTGAATGCTCCGGACGGGTCTGTTTCGAACAGGCGTGGTTTCTTGTTTACGCCTGCGATTAGTAGCGCTGCGCCGAATGGGCGGGCGCTTCCGTATTGGGTGTAAGCTTGTTCTATGTCGCATATTTCGCGGGTTATTTGGCTTACGCTTATCGGCTGGGTGTAGACTAGGCGGTGGCGTTGGGCGCGTACGCGCGCGTCCTCAACGAGGCGCCTTGCGTCTGCGACTAGTCCGCTTGTGGCGACGCATATGTGGTCGTCTATTTGGAATATCTTTTCGATGCTGTTGAAGACTATCAGTGGAGACGCTATGTTTTTGTCTACTCCAAGAAGCACGCCATCCTTGTAGGTGATTCCTACTGCCGTCGTTCCTCTTTTTACCGCTTCGCGCGCGTACTCTACCTGAAATAAACGTCCGTCCGGGCTGAAGACCGTGATGGCACGGTCGTAGGCCATAGGGCCTTGTGGGTACATTTTTTTAGCTTTGGAAAAGGAGAAAACGGCTTATCCTGCCCTCAACCTCCCCCTTTCTTTTTTTCTTATAGGAGATATATTGGGTGGGGGGTTTAAAAAACAGAGTGGTGTTTGTTGGCGGCTGTTTTTTTACTTTGACTGAGGAGTTTTAACGTAAGGTGATTTTGTTTTGGCTTCCTCAAGCTCTAAACCTCCCGGCGGACCTAAGGAGGTGGTAGATTTGGCTTCGCAGGCGGATTTGGCTGCGCAGGCAGGGTTAAGCGTCGCTGGAATCCGAGGTTTGACGCCGGAAATTGCGGATAGGATAAGGGGTCTTTCTTCGTCTGATGGGGGTGTGCCTCTTGTTTTGAATGTGCAGGGTAAGGAGGTGGCGTCTGTTGCTGCTGGGGCTTGGAGTCTTGGTAATCCCTCTCCTATTACGGACCATACGCATCAGGTTGCAGTTATTTTCCGCCGGATTCATGACGCGACGGCGCAGGCGGACGAGCCGACCAGCGTTTACATGATGTATCATGATTGCGTATCCCGTAGCCGACAGGAAAGAGGCAGGCACGGGGTTTACTGGGTTGATGAGGATGGGGCGAAAATCGACGACCGCGCCAAGCGTTCTCTTGTCAAGCAGGCTGCCGCAATAATTCTTGGCGCTAAGGATGAGTTGGGGTTGTCTGACGATACTTTGGTTTATCTTAGGGTCAGGTGGAAGGGCGGCATAGAGCAGTTGGCGTGCGGGGAGAATCAGCAGCCTTTTCCAGAAGTCGTCCCGACTCGGCGGGTGCCGCGGCCTGAAGGAGGTGCTAGGGAGGTACCTGGAACAGCTCACATTCCGACGCTTAAGGAGCTTGCCGAGATTAAGGCGTAATAGTTTACTTCCAGGTTAGCCAGCGCAGTTTTTCTGAAAGAAGGGGGTACACTGCTTCGGGAGGTATTACCCCGTATTCTGTGACTATGGCGTCTATGTAGTGGTGGGGCGTTATGTCGAATGCTGGGTTGTATATTGGGACGTTGAAGTCTGCGACTTCTCGTACGTCGCGTTCCTCAATGTGGACGCGGGCTCCGCCAACGCTTTCCGGGCTGAACTTCAGTGTTTGGCTTGCGACTATGAAGTCGACGTCCATTACATGCGCGCACAAAGCCACTTGGCTTGTGCCTATCTTGTTTATTACGTCGCCGTTTGCGTAGACGGTGTCTGCGCCTACGATGACCTTGTCGACGTGCTTTGTCTTAAGCACATGGTGAACCGCTGAATCCACAATCAAAGTCGCAGGCACATTGTTTGCAACCAGCGCCTTAACAGTCAGGTGGCCTTGCATGCGGGGCCTGGTTTCCGTGGCGTAAACGTGGATTTTTTTCCCCGACTCCTGCGCTTTAGTCAATATGGCGATTACCGTGTCGCTGTTGCAGTGCGTAAGAATCACTTCGCCGTCTGAAATCAGGTTTGAGCCGTACTGCGCTATCTTGTCTTTAGCGTTCCTTTGCTCTGTCACAAACGACCGGATTGAATCCCCCACATTCTTCTTGAATCCGCCGACAGTCTCACCCTTGCTTCTTTCAGCGACATAAAGACAGTAGTTCACGGCGTTAGGCAAACTAACCGCCGTAGGCCGAGCGCTTGAGAGTATTTTTCCTGCTGCTGCGACGTCGGGGTAGGTTCCTCCGGCGTCCACAAGCTTTAGAATCGCCTCTGAGGCGGCAAGCGCAATGTCGAGTGCGCCCCTTATTTCCATCGACTGTATCTTGCGGGCGGTCTCTTGTACGGCGGTTAATTCGGCCATCATTAGGTTTTATCTCACTGGAGGATAAAAGAGTATGGGAGGGAGCAATTTTATGAAGAGGGTTTTTTCTTCGGTTGACGTTTTGGCGCTTGTGTCTGAGCTTGACGGGCGGCTTTCAGGCGCCCGGATAGAGAAGGTGTATCAGCTGGGGGAAAAAGACGTTGTTTTCAGCTTTAGGAGGGGGGGTGTGGGGCGCATTGACCTTCTTGCGACGTCTCAGTTCGCTTTTGTGACAGGAAGTCATCCTGAGGTTCCGCGGGAAGCGTCTAATTTCGCAATGAAGCTGAGGAAGCACCTGACAGGCGGGTTCATCAGGGGAGTCAGGCAGCACGGGTTCGACAGGATTATTGAATTTGACGTTGAAGCGGGACCTGAGAAATACACGCTCGTTTTCGAGTTCTTCAGCAGAGGAAACATCTTTTTGCTGGATTCCGACGGCGTAATCAAGGCCTTGCTTGAGTGGCAGAAGTGGAGGGACCGAGTATTGGGCGTCAACCAACCTTACAAACATCCACCTGAAGCCCCCAACCCCCTGACTTTGCCCCCTGAGGGCGTATCAAAAGGCTTAACATCTTCGCAGAAGAAGGCGGCGGCTTATCTTGCCACAGACGTTGGCCTTGGCCCTTTTTGGGCTGAGGACGTTTGTTTGAAGGCGAATGTTGACAGGGAAAAGAAAGGGAGTGACCTTTCCGCGGAGGAAAGGGAACGTTTAATCAATTCTTTCGTCGGCCTTATGCAGGAGTTGCGGGGTCCTTATAAGCCGTATGTTGTCTTTAGGGACGGGAAACCTTTTGATTCCCTGCCTTATCCTGCGGCTGCGTATGAAAGTTTTGAGAAGGATTATACTGAGTCGTTCAGCGAGGCGTTGGACGTTCTTTTCGGAAGTGACGCTTGGGGCGCCGCCAGCCGCGAGGATGACGCCGCGTCTTCGGCTAAAAGGAAGAAGCTGACGGATTTGCTTGAATCTCAGAAGAATGCGCTTGCGCAGGCGGGAAAAGACGCGTTAGAATGGAAGAAGCTGGGAGACGCCGTTTACGCGAACTACGCGCAGCTGGAGGAGTTATTCCAGATGATACGTAAACTTAGGGCTGAAGGCCAATCCGACGAGGAGATTACCAAGCGCCTTGCGTCTAACCGGCTGTTTAGAAATCTGTCTAAAACTGAGGTTACGGTTGTTTTTGAGGAGGATTAAAGCGGCGGCCGCCTATGCAGTCTAAGCATACGCCTGATATCGACAGGTGTGTGCCGCATAGTCTGCGTCCGCATAGTTTGCAGCTTCCTATTGCTTGCTGGCCGCATGCGTCGCATAGCCCGTCCATTTAGCCTGCTTTTTCTGCTTTTTTGGGTTTCTTGAATTGGAGGGATTTGGCTTTTACGCTGACTTCAGGCAGCCGTAGGGGTGCGGGTATGCTTAGGCGTCTGGCGTACATTAGGGCTTCTATCATGCTTTCTCTTATGATTGCCGTGCTTATTTCGGTTATTGCTTCGTTTTGCAGCTCTATTTTGTCGCCTAAGTCTGTTATCAGCTTTTTGAAGTCGTCGTGGTGCCACCATAGGTTTCCGTCTATGTGCAGGTGTCCTATGTCTGGTTTGTAGTCTACTGTGTATGTGAAGGCTACGTCGAGGTAGTCGCCGATTGCGCTGTCATGTCCTTTTTCCACTGATATTATTGAGGAGTTGGCGTTGACTTCTACGCTCTTTATTTTAAGGTCCTTTCTTAGTCCGTCTATTTTTGATATGCGGTAGTTGCTTATTGGCATGTTGTTCACCGGTTTTGATTTTGATGGGGTGTTATATGAGTTGGGAGTAAAAAAATGCTTTGGAGATTATTTTTCTGGGTTTGCTACCTGGCGGATGAGTATTTCGTCGTATATTTTCTCTTGGGATAGCGTAAGCCTCTGCTGGTGGGACAGGTGCAGCAGGGGGATGAAGTAGGATATCACGTCTTCTTTTGTTTTGGCTACTTCGGAAAAAAAGGCGTATTCGCGGTTGATTAAGAGTTCCAGCACCCTAATGTGAAGCTCTTCAATGGCTTCCTTGATGTTCATCCGAGTCTCAATCACAAGTATCCTTTCGCCGTTCTCAGTGAGAGACTCGCGGATGCGACCCTTCTTAGCCTGCCTCTCCTCAAGAGCCTTCTGGATGGCCTCAATCAGTTCCATAGCGGTGACGCGGCGCTTAAGCACCCTCTGGGGCTTAACGAGCAATGGAACGTCGGGGTCTATTCCTGCGGCCTGCATCATCTGGTATTCTTCGTAGGGGTTTGCGAAGAGGAATTGTATTGATTCGGCGCAGACTACGAAGGGGTCTGTTTCTTTCTGGTTCATTAGGTCTGCTTTCATTCTAAGCAGGACGCTTGTGACAAGTACGACGTTTGCCGGTATGCGGAAGTTCATTTCTTTCATCTGCTTGACTTTGCCTGCGTATTCGCTTGCCACTTCGCCCAAGTCTATGTTCCATGGGTCCATCCCCTTGAGGACTTCAAGCAGGATGTCGCGCCAAGTCAAGTCCGGCGTCTCAATTAGGGAGTCTAGTTTTTCCATTAGATGTGTAAATCAGCACCAACCCCTTAATCATATTACTGCGCGCCCTTAATAACCTTCTTAGAGGGGGAAAAGTGAATTCCCCATGTTCTCGGATTTTATACCTTGCCGGAAGAAAGTAAAGTAGGCATGAGCGACAGCTTGTTTTCCCCGCGGTCAGTGGCGGTGATTGGCGCCTCCGGCCACCCTGAAAAAGTAGGTTACGCCCTTCTTTTCAACATAAAAAAGACGTTTACTGGCCGTATTTACCCTGTTAATCCTGCTGGGGAGGACATTCTGGGGTTGCCGAGTTTCAAGAGCGTTTCCGACATTAAGGGCGACGTGGACCTCGCGGTGGTAGCCGTCCCTGCGTCTGCGGTGGCGGTAGTCATCGATGAGTGCGGTAGGAAGGGAATTAAGGCTGTGATTGTCATTTCGGCGGGGTTCAAGGAGATGGGCCCTCAAGGTTTGACTGCTGAGGAGGAAGTTCTAATGGTAGCCAAGAAATATGGGATTCGAGTTCTTGGGCCTAACTGCTTGGGCGTCATAGATACGTCCACTCCGATTAACGCAACATTCGCGTCTGTCGCAGCCCGCAGAGGGAACGTTGCGTTCATGAGCCAGTCGGGGGCTTTATGCAGCGCGATACTGGATTGGGCGGGTAAAGAGGGTTTGGGTTTCTCCAAATTCGTCTCTTTAGGCAACAAGGCGGACCTGAATGAAAACGACTTCCTAGAGATGTTTGAAGCGGACAAAAACACCCGCGTAGTGCTCGCCTACCTTGAAGGGCTTATAGACGGCGGCGCATTCATGAAAAACGCAAGAAGCCTCATAAAGAAAAAGCCGCTCATAGTCCTCAAAGCAGGCCGTACAGAGTCTGGAATGAAGGCTGCGGCAAGCCATACCGGGGCTTTGGCTGGGGCGGATGCCGCTTATGAGGCAGCATTCCGGCAGTCTGGCGTGCTTAGGGCGGATACTGAGGAGGAATTGTTTGCTTGGAGTAAGGCGTTTAGCATGCAGCCGATGCCTAAAGGCGGCAAAGTCGCGGTAGTCACAAACGCCGGTGGTCCGGGTATTCTTGCGACAGACGCATTGGAGACTGCGGGCTTGTCTCTTGCCTCCTTTTCAGCTGAAACTATCAATCGGCTTCAGAAGAATCTTCCGCCCGCCGCCAACTTCCACAACCCCGTGGACGTGTTGGGGGACGCCGCGCCCGAAAGGTACAGGTTCGCTTTAGACACAGTCCTTAAGGACGAAGGAGTGGACGCAGTCATAGTGATTTTGACGCCTCAGATGATGACTAAGGTGGAGGAGACGGCGAAGCAGGTTTCTGAAGCCGCATCCAAAAGCAAGAAGACGGTCATCGCATCATTTATGGGAGGCGCGCTGATTGCCCCCGGCGAAACGTACCTTAGGGAACACCAGATACCCAACTACGAATTCCCCTCAACCGCCGCAAAAAGCCTGATGGCCATGGTCAAATACGACATGCTGCGCAGGCGCGAACCAGGAAAACCCGCACCAGCCTGCCAAAACAAAGACAAGGCGGAAAAAATCATTTCCGCCTGCAGAAAAAGAGGCGACGTAGTAATGGGACCGGAAGCATTCGACGTACTATCGCTATACGGAATAGAAACCCCAAAAATGAAGCTCGCACAAACCGCAGCCGAAGCCAAAAAAATGGCGGACTCCATCGGCGGCCCGGTTGTGATGAAGATTGTTTCGCCGGAGATAATCCACAAGTCAGATGTCGGAGGGGTGGCGGTCAACGTAAGCTTGGACAGAGTGGAAGACACCTTTGACCGCATAGTGCTTAACGCCCGCAACTATCTGCCTTCAGCCCAAGTCCAAGGGGTTTTGGTGCAGGAAATGATTCAAGAAGGAAAAGAAGTCATCGTAGGAGTAAGCCGCGACCCGCACGTCGGCCCCCTTGTGATGTTCGGTTTGGGCGGAACGTACGTTGAGGTGCTTAAGGACGTTTCATTCAGGATTGCGCCTTTCTCCGAGTCAGACGCGAGAGATATGGTTGATGAAATCAGGGGGAGCCGGATACTTAAGGGCGTCAGAGGAGAGCCGCCTTCAGACATCGACGCTCTTGTTGACGTGCTAACTAAGATTTCCCGGCTGGCCTCCGACTTCCCGCAGGTACTGGAGTTGGACGTCAATCCGGTCAAAGTGTTTCCTGCGGGGGGTAGAGGGTGCGTTGCTGTGGATGTCCGCGTTATTCTTGCGCAGGGGGGATAGTTTTTGGGAATGCGCGCCTTGTCTTACGAGCAGGACGGAATTTATATGAGTATCCCTAAGGTATTGGTTTATGGCTAGAATCATGGTTTTTTCGCCGCATCCGGATGACGGTGTGATTGGCTGCGGGGGAAGCATAATAAACCATGTGAAAAAAGGAGACGATGTCACCATAGTTTATATGACGTCTGGCGATGCAGGGAGCCTGCGGGTTTCTAAAAAAGCTCTGGGTAGAATCAGAGAAGAGGAGGCTAAAAACGCCGGGAGGATACTTGGCGTGAAGGAACTTGTTTTCCTTAGGAATCCTGACGGGTATCTCGAATACAAGAAAGATAATTTCGTCAACATCATAAGTCTTATCAGGAGGAAAAAACCCAACTTAGTTTATATCCCGCATAAGGACGAATCCCACAGGGACCACACGAAGACGTTTGAATTGGCTTCTGATGCAGTAGAGAGAGCGGGATGCCTTTGGTTTCAGGAGTGCAACGGGAAGCCGTGGAAAGTCGACTCCGTACTATGCTACGAAGTCTGGACTCCACTGAGGGATGTGACATACGTGGAGGATATAACAGAAACAATCGACAGAAAATTAGCCGCGATAATAGAGCATAAATCCCAGATTCAAAACCACCGGTATGATGAGGCGGCAAAAAGCTTAAACAAATACAGAGGCATAATGATGGGGAAAGGCGGGTACTCTGAATGCTTCCAAATCCTGAAGACGAACAGGGTTAAAAAAAAAAAACAACAGCGTTCAACAAAAAAAAAACGGCCTGCAAGCCATCTACCGCGGCTTTCTTCTTACGGCATCCTTGAGTATTTTTCCGTGGTCGAACGCCATTAGAGGTAGGTTGTTTAATGGATATGATTTGACGTCTTCTGCGTCGTCGCCAGCATTCAGTTTCCCGGATATTACTTTGCAGACGTATACGACTGTTACCGAGTGGTGGCGGGGGTCGCGGCGGGGTTCGCTGTAGACGTCCAAAAGACATTCTATTTCAACATTCAACCCGGTCTCCTCCTTGACTTCCCTGACGCACGCGTCCTCCACCTTTTCGCCGTACTCCACGAATCCGCCAGGCAAAGCCCACATCCCCTTAAACGGGTCGAACTTCCTTCGGACAAGAACTACTGTTTCAGGTGTTAGAAAGACTATTCCGTCAACAGTCAACTTAGGGTTGCGATACTGCTCTTTATCGCCATGAGAATCTACCATCGTTTTTATGTCTCCCCCCTCTATTTGTGAATATCACGAAATAAACTCGGAGTGAACAGTCATGTGGTTGATAACGTCTTTTGCGGCGGCATCGATAGTCACCGCAACATGGGCCATCTCCCCAAAGAAATACAGACTGGACTCCCTCACACTTATGCTTTGGGGGCTCACAATAATGGTGCTCATGGACCACGTATTAGGGTACAACGGAGGACCCTTCATTCAAACGCAAACAACCGGCTTAATACAAAACGGCACACTATTAGGGATTGCGATGCTTGCGCCGGTGTTTGCCGTCTGGGGAATCATGCTCGCAACGTCAACACTTAGAGGAGAAATCTCAACGAGGTAAAAAAAATGGCTTGCTTTATTGCACCGGCGGCGACAGCAGTCTCAACGACACTACTTGGAAAAAAGACACCTGAAAAATACCACATCAAATGGCTGAACACAATGCTCTGGGGAGGAACAGCCGGCCTGATGATTGAACACATCGCCCACGGGGAAATAATCCTTTCACCGCCGTTTCTGACCGCAACGACAGACTCCTCAGCAATGCTCCACGAGATTTTGACTGTCGGCGCAGGAATGACAATCGCATGCATAGCAACATGGGCAATACTCGTAGCCGCAGTCTCAATGATTGAGGCGAAAAACAAGACGACACAAACGGCGTAAAAAAAACTAACGGCGAATGGGATATGGGCCCAGCCGGATTCGAACCGGCGGTTTTCGCCTCGTAAAGGCGACGTCATAACCAGCTAGACCATGGGCCCTTTCTTTGTTTTTTGGTTTTTGTTTTATGGAGGTTGATGGTTAAAAGTGTTTGGGAGATTTGTTTTTATGCGTATCCTCGGTCTTCTTTGGGTTTGGGTATGTTTCCTAAGTCTATTTTTTCTTGAGTGAATTTTCTGATTATTCCTTCCTTAAGGTCTGCGCCCAAAAACGTGGTGTTTTTTGTTGTGCTCCAGTAGTATAGTCGGATTTCAAGTTTGTTTGGTGCTACTGCGCCCACTTTGATTGTGTATTTGCTTTGGGTCATCCGGTCTTTTTGCTTTTCCGCTTCGTCAGTGAGAATCTGCTTGGCTTTGTCTAGTTCTTCGAAGTATTTGAGTTCGAAGCTGATGTATTTCCTTATTTCGTTTTCTTTGGCGTGATCGTTTCCGAATGCTTTCTTGTATATGAGGGAGTTGGGTATTACGTAGCGGTAGTTGCCTTCGTCAACAAGTATTGTCGTCGTTAAGCCTGTTTTTTCCACGTAACCGGAGAAGCTTACTGCGCCTTTTTCGTCGTATAAGGATATTTTGTCGTTTTTTCTGAATGTGGAAAAAAGTATTGTGGTGAGGCCGTAGTAGATGTCAAGTAAGGGTGTTGAGAACGGGGGTATTAGGACGTATGATAGTACGGCAAAAAGGATTGTTATTCCTATTATGAGGGTTGTGGGTTCCATTGTGTCTTTTTTTTATTTTGGCGGGCGGGGGCTTAAATTAGTTTTGTTGTCAACCTGATTTCATTCTGTATATCAGGTATATTATACTGGACAGTCCTATCATAAGCAGGATTATAGGGTAGGGCGACGCCGTTTTTCCCATCAGCATGTCGGACAGCGGGAGTGCTGGCGAGTTTGACTGCTGGTTTTGAGTGCAGTCTTGTGGGCACGTTTGGGGTGTTTCGTCTGAGTCGCAGGTTCCGTCTCCGCAACGGGCTGTTTCGATTGTTGTTGTGGGGTTAGTTGCGGTGTTTTCTGTTGTGCTCGTTGGGGTGTATGTGATGGTAGTGGTGGTTGTAGTAGTGGTTGTGGTGGTTGCGCAGTCTTGGGGGCAGGAGGTTATGTTCTCTCTAGGCGGGTTGCATGTTCCGTCGCCGCATCTGGCGCGTTGAACTAGGCAGTCAGGGTCTTCTTGGGGTGTGCAGTCTGGGTCGCAGGTGCCGTCTTTTATTGTTTCGCATAGTCCGTCTGGGCTTGATTGGGTGCAGTCTTTTTGGCAGGTTAGGTGGTTTTCGAGGTTGTTGCATAGGTTGTCGAAGTTGCATAGTTTTGTTGCTATTTGTTGTGTGGCGAGTGTTTGTTGTTGTTTTTTGATTTCTATGTGGTGCCATTTGTCTGTGTAGGGTAGGGTGAATGTGCGGGGTATTTGCACTGTGAGTCCCTGCGAGTCTTTGACTTCGGTGTAGTCGACTGAGAATTGGATGTTTTGGATTTCGTTGTTTTTGTCGTCGTATATTACCAGGGAGTACGGGCCGGGCGTAGGCGGGGGTGTTAGCGGTTTTTGTGAGACTGCGATGCTTTTGATTGTGGCTATTTCTATTAGGTCGCTGTGGAATGTGAGTTCTATCGTTGCGGTTAATGGTTGTTGCTGGGCTGCGGATTCATGTAGAAGAAATATCAGCACAATGGCAGCTAACTTTTTTTGCATGGTTAAGGCGGTTAGAATAGTCCGGGTGTCGATAGGCATCCTGTGAATGAGAGGGTTAATCCGGGTATTAGGGCGTTGGCGAACAGCAGCAGCCCCTGAATCAATGCTGCTCCTATGACTGCGTCTTTTACTATTCTTTTGCCCATGAGGCGTTGGTTGGGGTCGTCTGCGCCCATAAGCCATATGAATCCGCCCCACGCTATGAGGCCGACTAGGAATGGTACTGCGGCTCCTGCTGCTAGGCACAGTAGGTTTCCGGTGAATTTTTGCGACATCGACTGCACCCACATCCATACGTCGTTTTGGTTGTTGGGGAAGGGTATTGCGGTTGCGGCAGACGACAGGAGAATTAGGGCGAACGCTGTTTTTTGGGTTATTTGCCTGCCCATGTTATTTTAATGGCGGTGGGGGATAAAAGAGCGTGGTGGCGGCCGTCTTTTGTTGTTTTTTATTCGAATTCTATTGTGGCTGGCGGCTTGTTTGTGAGGTCGTATAGTACGCGTGTGACTTGGGGTATTTCGCGGGGTATTCTGTCTGCTATTTTGCGTAGCGTCTTCCATACTTGGGGGTCTATTTGTTTGGTGTTGGCGGTCATTGCGTCCAGGCTTTCTACTATGCGGATGGCAATTATGTATCCGTAGTCTCGGCTGTCTCCTTTTACGCCTGTGACGCGGCCGGGGAGTAATGCGGCGAATGCTTGCCAGCTTTGTATGCCTGCTTTTTTGATTTCTTCTTTGACGATGTAGTCTGCTTCTCGGACTACGTTGACGCGTTCCTGGGTGATTTCTCCGACTACTCGGACTGCTAGTCCGGGTCCTGGGAAGGGCATTCGTTCGCTTATTTCTGGGGGTAGTTTGAGGTGGCGGGCTACTTCGCGGACTTCGTCTTTGTATAGGTCGCGCAGCGGCTCTACGACGGTAAGTACCATGCCTGAGGGGAGTGTGACGTTGTGGTGGCTTTTGATTCCTCCTCCTGTTTCGATCCAGTCTGGGGCTATTGTTCCTTGGACTAGGGCTTGGGCGCCGATTTTTTCGGCTTCCCTTTGGAAGACGGTGATGAAGTGGTGGCCGATTATTTTTCTTTTTTCTTCGGGGTCTGATTTGCCTTTGAGTTTTTTCATGAATTCTTCTTCCGCGTCGATGATTCTGAGGTTTAGGTTGTATTTGCCTTCGAATATTTGGCGTATTTCTTCGGCTTCGTTTTTGCGCATGAATCCTGTGTCTACGAATACGCTTATGAGGTTGTCTCCTATTGCCTTGTGGGTTAGTATTGCGGCCACACTTGAGTCTACTCCTCCGGATAGGCCTATGACTGTTTTTTTGTCGCCGATTTTTTTCTTTATGTCGGCGGTTGCTTTTTGGCAGAATGAGGTGGCGTCGAATGTCATGGGTGGTATTTGGTTTTGTTTGTGTATTAATTTGTTGTTTGCCGCATTTTTGTTGCGTTTTCTTTTAGGAATTTGTGGATTGTTTGTGCGTCTTTTTTGGCGCCTTCGTCTCCGTCGGGGCTGTATCCTGTTATTAGTAGGGGTATGTTTGCGTTGGATGTTATTTTTTCGGCGACTAGTCGGTTGAGGCGTTGGTGGTGGTCTATTTTGTTTTGGTTGGGGTCTCTGACCCTTTTTCCTGCGTTGTTGTCTTTTGTGCGTCGTCTGCTTATGGCGTCGGGTGTGTCTTCGACTAGCAGTATGAAGTCTGGTTTGAGTGTGTTGAAGAATGCGGGCGGTACTCCGCCTAGGTATCCGGCGGGGTTTTCGACTGTGAGGTGGGTGTCTATGAAGTATGTTGCGCCTTTTTGCTGGGTTTTTTGGGCGACGTTCTTTATTGCTTCGTCTCTGAGGGTTTCCTGCTGGGTCTGCGTTAGTTTGTTTCGCATGTCGTCGCGGTTTGTGATTACGCCGGAGTACTTGCTTAATGCGAGCTCGTACATTAAGTCGCCTATGTTTAGTATGACTGCGTTGTGTTCCGGGTGGGTTTCAGCGAGTTTTTTTATTACAAAGCTTTTGCCGGCTCCCGGCACTCCAACAAGGAGCGCGGAGAACGGGCTGTCTTTATTCTTGTTGGGGTGAACGTAGCTGCCGTAGTCTGCTGTCAGTGAATCCGCTGTTTTCTGTGGGCTTACGGCCATGTTAAGGGATATGTAGGCGGCAAGTAAAAGCTAACGTGGTTTTATAGTTTTGGGGGGTAATGGTATCTTGATATGAGCCGGTTGGACGTCGTCATCTGCGGCTCGGCTGTGCTGGACATGTTTGCCCGCGCCGAAAGCCGACTCGTCAAGATTGAGACCCGGAATTCTGAAACCGACTTGCTTTGTTTCCGTTCAGGAAGTAAAATCCAGATTGACGAATTGACTTTGAGCGTTGGCGGAGGGGCGATAAACGCCGGAACAGCCATCCACCGGCTGGGAATTAGGGCCGGCGCGTTGATTAAACTTGGGGAAGACAGCAACGGACAGTACATCGCCGATTACCTTGGGCGTCTGGGTCTGCCGTTCTTCAAAACACCTCGTTCGCACATAAACACCGGATTCAGCGTCATATTCGAAAGCTTAGACGGCGACCGCACCATACTCGCCTACAAGGGAGCCAACGACGACTTAAACATCCATGAAATAAATGTGGACGAAATATTGGACACCGAATGGATGTACTTCGCAAGCATGACGGGCGAAAGCCTTGAGACGCAGATAGCATTAGTCGCCCAAGCGAAGAAGAAGGGCATCAAAATCCTCTACGCACCCAGCAGCTACCTGCTTCGTGACGGCGCAGAAAAAGTCAAACCCCTAATCACCGCAGCAGACATCCTCATAATGAACATGGAAGAAGCCCACATGCTACTGGGAAGAAACTTCAGCCAAGGCACAATAAGCGACCAAGACACCAACGAAATACTTAAGGGACTGCACAAAATTTGCCCCCGCATAGTAGTCGTAACCAACGGAGACAAACCAGCAAACGCATACGACGGAAAAACAAGATACACATGCCAAGCATACCCAGTAAAAGCAGTCGAACTAGCCGGAGCAGGAGACGCATTCGCAGCCGCCCTACTTGCAGGCATCATCAAAGAAAACAGCATAGAAGCAGGCATGGAAATGGGCATCGCAAACAGCTCAAGCGTCATAACCAAATACGGCACCACAGTAGGCCTACTGTCCTACGAAGACTGCTGGCAGAGAATAAGGCAGATACGCTCAGAAGGATACACCATAGAAAAGAAGGCGATTTAAGGCCGCTATACCGGTTTCCGACTATTAAACAGTTGACTATTTAGTCGCCGTATTTCTTCAGTATCGCGTGGACTTTCTTTGTTATTTCCAATGCGTCTTTCTTCTCGCGCTGCCACATGTTTCGGCCGAATATTATTCCTGTTGCTCCTGCTTGCATTGCGGTTTCTACTTTGTGTAGTAAGTCTTCGTCGCCTAGTTTGCTTCCGCCTGATACGAGGACGAGTGATTTTCCTGCTGATTTTACTACGCGTTTCATTCGGGCGAGGTCATCTTCTTGGATTGAGGGATAGGGTTTGGGGCACTTTTCGTTTGGGGGCTTTGGCATGTTGATTTTCACTATGTTTGCGCCCAATTCTTCTGCGACGCGAGCTGCGTAGTCTACTGCGTAGAGACTGTCTTTGCCTCCTTTTTCATCTATTGCGCTTCCGCGCGGGTAGCTCCATACGATTAGGGGCATGCCGAAGCGTCTGCAGTCTTGGCGTACTTTGTTTAGTTGAGCGATGTCTGCGTCCTGCTTGGGGCTTCCCACAAATAGAGTGTATCCTACCGCGTCAGCGCCCAACCTTACGGCGTCTTCCACCGTGCCGGTAAGCGGGCTGAACGCGTTTGCGTCGCTTGGGATGTTTGTTTTCCCGTTAAGTTTTAGCACAAGAGGCATCCTGCCCGCGTACTTAGGGTAATACTGCTCGGCGAGCCCTATGTGGCAGGCTACTGCGCTGAAGTTGCCCTCGATTGCGAGCTTGAAAATGTAGTCCATACTGGAGGAATCAGGGTTAGAAAAGAAGTCTTCCGGACCGTGCTCCAATCCTTGGTCTATGGGCAGAATAAGTAAAGTTCCGTTTTTGGGTCCGAATTCGTAGAGTATTCTGTGTAGGCGCGTGCGGACGCCCGCGGACAATTCAATTTCGCTCAATCTAGGTCTTTTAACATCCATTCCAACCACCTGCGTAACCATTTATCGGAGTGTTAATTAAAATAGGCGGACTATAAGGTAACCATGAGCGAGCCGGAAGTCCTTTTGAAAGACCACCTCTCAACGATAAACAGAGACGTTGCAGAGCTAATTGAAGGCATCACAAGCTACACACTACCAATACTCAGAGAATTCCCCTCCAGACGGGGGGAGGCCGGCACTCGAAACGATTTCGGCGAGGACCAGAAGGCGTTGGACGTCTGGGTTAATGATTATTTGACTGACAAGCTTCTTGACACTGATTTGGTGAAGACGGTGGTTTCTGAGGAGAATCTTGAGCCGTTAAGTAGGGGGAAAGGGAAGTTCCTTGTTACTCTCGACCCTTTGGATGGGAGCAACAACATCAAAAGCAACAATTTGTTCGGCACGATATTTGGGATATGGAAGCACGGGGAATTCCCAACTGAAGGGAGAAAGCAGGTCGCCGCCATATACAAACTTTACGGGCCGGTTAGCACCATGGTTGTCGCCACAGAGCACGGCGTGGACGAGTACGTCAAAAGCAGGAAGGGAGAACACGACGGAGAATACGTCGTAAGCAAGGAGAACGTTAAATTCCCGGCCCCCACGATATACAGCGTAGGCGGCAACCCCGACGAGTGGGTGCCTGAATTCGACGTGTTCATGCGCCTCATACGCCAGAAAGGCCTTAAGCAGCGTTATTGCGGCAGTTTTGTGGGGGATTTTAATCAGATTATGTTTCATGGTGGGGTGTTTGCTTATCCTGCGCTTATTAGGAAGCCGGAGGGGAAGCTTAGGCTTCTTTTTGAGGCGGCTCCTATGGCGTTTATTTGCGCTAAGGCTGGCGGGGCGAGCAGCAATGGCGCTCGGAGTTTGCTTGATGTTAAGCCTAAGTCTATTGACCAGAGGACGCCTGTTTACGTCGGGGACGCCGATTTGATTAGGCATCTTCAGGACATTTTTGAGTCGTGCAGCAGGGCGCGCGACCATCTAGATGGGGAATGAGCGGACTTGTTTTTACCGTAGTTAAGGAGCCTGCGAAAGGTCAGGGCTTAATCCGGAAGGATTCGCCGGCCGTCTTGGACGCTCATAGGTGGCCGTGTGGTGGCGGTAGTATTTCTGCTTTTCTTGCGGATGACAGTGCGTCGGCTGTTGAGGGGTCTGTTTTTCTTCCTGCTAAAGATGGGGTTTACGGGGTTTTTTCTTATGTTCTTCCTTCGGAATTTGTGTTTCGGTTGTTTCTTGAGGCGTACGCAAACCCGTTTAGGAGTAAGGGGTTGGCGGGGAGCAAGTTTCTTGCTGGGGGGGCGATATTGGAGTGCGGGCAGGTGGTTAGGAGGTTGCCTGACGACCTTATCGCGGCAGTGAAGAGTCCGAATGTGCCTTTTTCGTTGTACACTAAATCTGCGGTCAAGGTGGCAGACGTTAAGGCTTCTTTAGCAGTCACTTACGGTAGGGAAAAGGGGGAGGCGTTGTGTTTGGCTGGTTTGTTGTCCGACAAAGCGTTTTTGGCTGAGCATTCTCTGCATGCGGGTGGTTTGCTTGAGGCATTTGAGGTTAGCTTGGTTAACAGCAGGCTGGTTTCTGTGGAGCCGGTTTTTTCTGTGGGCGAAGGCAGAAGGCGGCCAATTAAGGTTGATTGATGAGTAGTTTCTTTCGCGGGGTGCGCTCGAATTTTATTATGTCAGGTAGTGTTTTGGCGCCGTGATTTTCAAGTAGCGGAATGAATTTTTGGAATACTTCTGCGGTGGCGTAGGCGTCGCCCATTGCCCTGTGGGCTCGCACGTTTCTTACGTTCAGGTGGTCGCATACGCAGGATAGCTTCTTGCTTGGCAGGTTAGGCAGTAGTCGGCTGGCTAGCTTTCTGGTGCACAGTTTCGGGTTCTCAAATTCGGCTTGAATGTGGACGGAAGCGTTGTGGCTTAAGAAACCGTGGTCGAAAGATGCGTTGTGCGCCACCAACACGTCCTGCCCCATGAAATCAACGAAATGAGGCAAAACCTCCTTTATTGTCGGGGCTGAGGCGACCATCTCGTCGTCTATTCCCGTAAGGTGCGTTATGAAGGAGGGTATGTGCTGCAAAGGGTTCACCAGCGTCTGAAACTCCTCGAGGAAGGCGCCGTCCAACACTTTTACCGCGGCAATCTCGGTAATCCTATGTTCCACTCGCGAAAGTCCAGTCGTCTCAATGTCCACCACAACATACTCGCCGGCAAGCGCCATAGTAGATAAAGTGAAAGTAGAGGTACGAGAAGAAGTTATTGATGTTATGGGGGTAAATAGAAGTTTGGCGGGAACTAAAATGCGGGACTTAACGTAGATTATTTCTTGTTTTTTACTCGGCACAAAAACTCCCGTTTAGCCCGACCGTAAATACAGAAGCCGGCATGCGCAATCAAAGCTGCCACAAGCAGAAAAAGCAAAGAGTCGCTAAGATGCAACGTGTTCGCAAGGCGGACGCTGACAATTGAATCCATACCGAAACGCCTCACCATCGCCAACCCAGTCACAATGTAAACCAAAACCACAAGCGAAAGAACCCACGCACTGACGCGATTAAGCTTAACTACATCCATATTCTACCTCGAATTTTTTGCTTCCATCAAACATTAACATAAACGGCCTCAAACACTTACTGTGGTTTATCATAATAATGTTAAACAAAAAGAGTTAGATAATTACGTAAGGTAGTTGGACGATGGATGAGTTCATGAAAGCCGCATTGGAGGAGGCGAAGAAAGGCCTTAGTGAAGGCGGCGTGCCTATTGGCAGCGTGCTTGTTGTTGATGGGAAGATTATCGGCAGGGGCCATAACCGGCGTGTTCAGGAGGGTAGTGTCATTAAGCATGCTGAGATGGATTGTTTGGAGAATGCGGGGAGGCATCCTGCGGCGGTCTATCGTAAGGCGACGTTGTATTCTACTCTTTCGCCTTGTGACATGTGCAGCGGAGCTGTTTTGCTTTATGGGATACCGAGGGTTATTGTGGGGGAGAATAAGACTTTCAGGGGGCCTGAGGATTACGTTAGGAGTAGGGGTGTTGAGATGGTGGTGTTGAATGACCTTGAGTGTATTCGTCTGATGGAGGAGTTTATTAAGAAGAATCCGGCGCTTTGGAATGAGGATATAGGGAAGTGATTTATCTTGTTTTCGGCTGCAGCCGTTACTTAGGCCGAGCTATTAATCTTTTTGTTTTTGTGGCTCCTTGGTGGTGTGGCGTAGATTAGGAATGTTACGCTTGCGATGATTAGTAGATCTACGCTGGTTGTTGTCTTTTGGGGTTTAAGGCGTTCTTCAATGTTTCCTCCGTTTTGGCAGATAAAAGGCGTTTGCCGGTCTAGAATCTGGGAGTAGATGGAGGATATGGAACCTGCTACTGCCTGGCTTTCGGCGCAGATTTTTTTAAGATTTTGTTGGTAGTAAAACACGCCGTTGTCGATGAACTGGGTGAACTGCTTTTTGTCGCGGAAAATGACAACGGAATATGCCATCGTGTTATTTTGGCCGAGGTAGTAGGAGTTTGGAGTGAGAGTCAGGTAGTATTCTTGGTTTGTGGGGGTCATCACAATCAGGCTGCTGTTTGCGTCCTGCGTGAGGTGGCCGTCTATTCTGATGCTGTTTAGTATGCGAGTTGTTATCGTCCAATAGGGCGGGCCGAATATTATGAGGCTGTATGTTCCGTTGATTATCTTTTCCTTGATTATTTTTTCGGCGGGCGTTAGTTCTACTGCGTTGTTGTGGGGGGCTGAGATAGTAAGGAGGTATCTTATGCGGGGTGCCCAGTAGGGGTCTTCGGCGCCTACTGCTGTTTGAGTCGATATCGTTTCAATCTGCTCTTTCTTCAACGTGGTTATGTTGAATTGATTTAGGAAAACTTCTAATGTTTTTTCGCTTCCGTCCGTTTCGATTAGAACTTGACCTTCTTGTGGGGGTATGAAATGGAAGGCCCAGTCGGCATGTGAGCGGAATTCATATAGTTGTCGGTCCGCGTCGTTGCGGGCATAATTTAGTAGGGGAGTTGGCTGTAGGCCGGGGTAAACAATCAGCAAGGTGAATAGGAGGGCGTGCGTCTTCGCGTTCGTCTTATAAAGCGACGTAAGGACTATGAGGACGTAGGGGTAATACGGTAGCCCATAGTAACCAAGCAGGGTAAAGACGGCGTTGCCGCGGATTATTGCGCACATATAAAATAGGATGCCTGCCGCTGAAACTATGGCATAAAAACTTTTTAGGCCGTCCAGCATGCGTTTATTGGCGGCATAAATTATCGCTGCTATCACATAGATTAGGACGGGTATAAAGCCGAGGTACATCTTAAACATTTCCTCCAGTGCCTGCTGCGTAGTCCAAGGCTGAAAGTAGATGTTTGAGAGGAATGTGTAGTTTAGGAAATACGGGTACAATATGTTGAAAACCCCGAATGCGACCGCTGAAGGGGCGCAAACGGCGATGAAGGAAAAAGTTGGAAAACGCTTCCGACCGCCTAAAGCACCTTCGCGGTAAAGATAGAGCAGTAGGACACAAGTGCACGCCAGAAGGGAGGTGTATTTACTGAAGACTGCGACAGCGATGAATACTCCGCCCTCAAACGCCCGATTAGGCCGAGTGGAGTAAAATAGTGTGTATGTGGCGGCTAATACGGCCGCCGTAGGTATAGTGCTTTCGAGGTGGTTGATGCTGGAGGCTACGATAAGGAGGATGAAAGCGAGGTCATAAAGGAAACTCCATTGCAGATGCTCTAAGGAAACGATTCTGCGAAGCAGTACATAGACTGCCGCGTCAAGCAGTAGCGTAGTTATTGCCAACGCTGCGTCCAGTAGGCCGTCTCCGAGTAGGTTGCGGATTATGTGGCCGTAGTAGTAGATTATGGGTGTTTGGTTGCAGTAGGGTTGGCGGTTGTATATTCCTTCGCCGTTTTTTATGAAGTTTAGGCAGACCCTGAATCCGCCGCCGAATTCTTGTTCGCTAAACGGGTGGCCGGCGATTATTGCGATTAAAACAACTGCTAAAACAAGAGTTTTAACCAAATTTGGCAGACCCCTTTTCATCGTACAACGCAATTTCCGTCAGGTATTGAATACAATTTTATTAACAGCATCTTAAACCGAAGAGGAAAATGGAGGGACAGGTAACAGACACTGGGTTTATGTGGTTTGGGCTTATGCGTTGTAGGATAGGCTTATGAGGTTCCAGCCTCCGTATAGTCTTTTGGCGACGTTGATTTGTTGGATTCCTTCTGTTGCGGTGTTGTTTTGTCCTGCTATGGCGTAGTGGCTGAAGTGGGTTACGTTGGCCCAGACGTTGTTTTCTGTTGGGGAGTTTCCTGTGGCGATTACCCAGTTCATGTCTAGGGGCGTGAGTTTCTGCCATGTTGTTTGGTTGTGCCAGTATATGGAGAGTGTGGTTTCGTTTATGTTTCTTGGGTCCACGTCGCTTTGGAGGTAGCAGGCGGTTATTTTTGCCCACGATATTTTTCCGGCGAGGGCTGGTGCGTCTATTTGATAGAATTTTTCTATGTCTCTGTGTTGTAGGGTGGAGTTTGTGGGGTTTACCGGGCGTGTTGTTAGGTTTAGTTGGGCGTTGGTTACTGAGGCGTTTAGCTTTAGGTTTATTGTGAAGCAGAGGTCGGTGTAGTTTATTGTGAAGTGGTTTCCGGATGACCCGGTTATTGATGATGAGTTGGTGCGGATTATCTGTATTGTGGTTGATGCGTCGTTGTTGTTTTCGTCCGATTCTTCTACCGCGCCCGATGAGTCTGCTGTTGCCGTAATTAGGTGGGTTCCGAATTCGAATGATGCGGTGGCGGTGATGTTTACTGATTCGCCGGGGTTCAGGTCGTATGTTATTGACTCCTCACGTATTGTTTCGGAGGTGGTTTCGTCGCGTATTTGGACTGTGAAGTAGGATGCTGGTTGGTCGCCGTCGTTTTTGACTTCGGCGCGAAGCTCTACTTGCGCGCCCTCTGTGGTTTCATTGGGGGTTATCGTGAAGTTAGTCACCGTCAGGTCGGGGTTTGACGGGCTGTGGCGGTCGTAGTAGACGTCGTAGTTTCCTGTGCGGTTGTCCGCCCAGACTATGTGAGAGGTTTCCCCTGAGATGGACAACGCAGGGGTTATTGAGTGGCCTACACTGTCTGTCACTTGGTATTCGGTAATTGTGCCGTCGGAATCTATGGTTTCATAGTATATTTCCCAGTCTCTGCTTCTGTTGTCTTGCCATGCGACGTGCAGTACGCCTGAGGAGGAGACCTTAATTGACGGGTTGATTGCCCATGAAGTGGAGTTGGTTATCTGCGTTGAATTTGAGAATGAACCGTTGGTGTAGTAGAGTATCCGGTATAAGTTGGCTCGCCCGGACGCGGACTTAGAGTACACTATTGAAACCACTCCTGCTGAGTCGTCTGACATTGAGTACCCGTATATTGGGCCTCCGTCCAGTTGGGTGGCGTTGCCCCACGTCACAGTGAGGGGGTCTGACGCGGACGCCGCCATGGCTAAAGCTACAAGGATTGCCGCTGTTACCGCGATTTTTGTTTTGTCAGCCATCTGGTGGGACGAACATGTGGTTTTCTTCGGGGTGGTATGTCCGGTAGAATTCAAGTATTTCGGCCACGTCTTCGTATGCGCTGGACAACCCGTCTGTTGCGAACGCGGATGGGACTATCACTCCGCTTTTGAATTCCACAAGGAACACTATTGCTGAGCCGGGGCTTGAGGCGAGGTTCGTGAACTGACCCCAAGGTATCCCCAATGCCCCATATATCCCTTTCATCCCGTAGTATGTGACGCTCCACGCGCCGGTTATTGCGCTTCCGTACACTGGGATGAGGCCTATTGCGGCGTCTATTCCTGCGGCGACTGCGGTTTCTGTGTAGTATTGGCGTACGAATTTGTCGTCGCTTGTTATTGCTTTGCCTATGTTGTATGAGACGTCGAGCACTCCGATTGTTGCTTGTAGGACTGGGCCTGCTTTTACGGATGTTTTTCCTACTGTGCCGAGTACTTTGTCGTTGAATATTTCTTTGGCTATTCCTAGGCCGCCTCTTACTGTGTAGTATGAGCCGGTTACTGTGTCTCCTTGTCTGTATGCGATGAATGCGTCTTTTCCGTCTGTGACTAGTACTGCGCCTATGTTTACTCCGGTCATTGCGGCTTTGAGGTTGGTGGATTGTAGTATGTGTGTTTTTGCGGTCCATTTGGCGTTTAGTGTGGGGTTTATGTCTTTGAGTTTTCCTGCTTCTTTGGCTTCGTCTATTGCGCCTTCGAATGCGTCTTTTATTCCTGTGGTTGTGGTGAGTACGGTTGTGTAGATTTTGAGTGCGTTTCCTGCGGGGCTTGTTTCTTGGGTTTGTTTTTTGAGTGAGATTGAGAATTCGTAGTATCCGTTTAGGCGTGTTCCTGAGCCGGAGTATTCTGCTTCTATTGTTGAGAAGTTTGCGGTGCTTGTTATTGTGGTGTTTAGGTCTAGGTCGGTGAAGTGGCGGTATTGTGTTTTGCGGGCGCGTGTTTCGGTGGTCTTTTTGAATGTGC
>CABMCB010000089.1 GCA_902384455.1 uncultured archaeon | reverse complement strand
GCGTATGACGCCATGTTGCGGGGATGGCAACTGCGAAGCGGGTGAAAATTCGATTAACTGCCCAATAGACTGTCCTCTCACCTGCTCGGACGGAACCAAATACGGAGCTTGTTCTACAAACAAATTATTTTGTGATAACGGAGAGTTGAAGAATCAATGCGAGTTTTGCGGTTGTGTTACTTGGATGACTTGCAATCGTTTAACGAAAACTTGCGTTGACCAAGGTTGCGGAGTTCGAGACGGAAAATATATTTGCAGCAACACTAAACTATTGGTATCTGGCCCAACGTCTCGCTCTGATAATATCAATAAAATATTCCTTCAAGAAAGTAATCAGATTAACTTTTTAGAAAGCTACTTGGGATTTGAAGGCGCATATCCCGTAAACCTTCAATTTCTTGACGCCGCTAAATTCAAAGAGACCTGTGGAGATAACCGAGGATGTGAAGTTGGTTACGCGATTTGGCCAGAAGTAGCACTAGATAACTGGGATTACACCGCAAACGACCATGAAATGAATCATGCGTATGTTCGAGACTTAAAAATTCCTTTCCGTTTCAATGAAGCGTTAGCCAGGTTCCTAACCGCTCAACAAATGGCTAATTCAAAAGGAACAAATTTTCAGGCAGAATTGGAAGCATACCATGCGGCGAGTGGCATGTATCTCTCGAATAACGAAAAAGAGTGGACAAAAAGCCCAGGAACGGTTATCCCAGCGTGCATCGCGTGCAACGACCCTACTGCGTCCGCCAATGGTTGCGAATATCTTTACGTAATGGTTCAATTCGGTAATAGCAACTTCTGGCCGATATTTCTAAAACGAATCCACGACCAAAATCTAACCCTATACAACGAAAGCCAACTCAACGACGAAATAAAACGTGACCTTGCCCCTTATCCGCCTTGGAATGAAAAATTGACAAACGCGGGGTATCTCAATTAAGTTCGGTTAGAATGAACAAAAATCGGGATAGAAACTCGTGTTTCACTTGACCAATTCTAGCAGTTTTTTTCCACGTTCCGTCAGGTAATACTCTTTTTTACGACCGTTTAACTTTGATTCGGTAAAACCTGCCTTCTTTAAATCTTTTAGATGTTGGTATATGCCAGTGATAGGGAGGGATAAACGCTTCGCAATTTCATAGCCATGTAAGCGAGTTCCACTCAGTAACGACAGGATGCTGACTTTGGTCTTACCAATAATTTCCATGTGCCAAGTTCGGTTATGCATATATGAAAGGCTTATAATAGATTGTTCTGGTATATACAGGGATTACTTTGGATTCAAAAATTGAAACCCAGAACGGGTCAATTGCTGTGCTGCATCTTACCAAACTTAACATTCGTTCTTATTCCGAAGCCGAAACCGAAATATTATCATTAGGTAACTTGCTTGGCGAGTTTGAGCGCAAGCTCTCGAATAACGGTAGTTTATGGATTATTTGTGAGAACTACGTTTCTCCAATTGAGTTAATCCCATTTCCGTTAATGCTAGCTGACGAAATTCCGAAAAAAACGAAGTGGCGGCTAAGAAATATTCTCACTATCTACCGCGAAGGTGGAAAGATTAAAGATAAACCCCTTGCTAGTTCGTATTGCTCTGTCCTGTTTTTTGTGAAAAATAAGACTTACCACTTTGATAAGGACCCCGCGCGACTACCGTATGTTTTCAAAGATATTGAATGGGGTAAACGTAAGAATGGGTCAAGCGGGTATCATGGAAAAGAAAGTATCAGATATGGAACTAAAGGTAGGGACCCTGGCAACGTCGTTTATTTTGAATTAAGAGATTCAACCGCTCGGTTGATTAGTGTTTCAGGATTCTCGGATAACGACGTATTTGAATTCATCTTGAAAATCGCATCTGGTCCCTCTTGGGCCGTCTACACTAACTCAAAAACTGCACAATTACTAATTGAGAAGATGGATAGAACATTTAGATTTGTTGATTACCATGAAACCGAGTAACGAGATAAAAAAGTGGCTACAAACGTCCGTCCATTTCTCTAGTAGCGAGTCTATGGGCGCGATTGAGGACGAGACCGTTCAAGCTGTGGTTACTTCGCCCCCTTACTGGGATGTTAAGAATTACGGCCACGCTAACCAAATAGGTTATGGTGAATCTTACGGGCAATACCTAAATCGGCTTGAACGTGTTTGGGCGGAATGCTTCCGCGTTCTAAAAAATTCAGGAACGATGTGGGTTGTAATAGACAAAATATGGCGAAACAGCGATGTTCTACCAAATCCATACGATATTATCAGGACTTGCAAAAAGCTCGGTTTCTACCCCAAAGAGGTCGTAATATGGAACAAGCCGACCGCAATAGCTGGCCTCAACGCCCGTAATCTAGTAAACAAAAATGAATATGTTCTCATGTTTTCTAAAACGCCTTCGGACTATTTTTTTAACGGGAATTACAACGAGAAAAATGTATCCACACCTGACTACTTTGACAAAGAAAAGTGCTTCTCTGACCTATGGAGAATTCCAGTTAAAGCGGGTAATATTCGTAAGACCCCCGCTCACG
>CABMCB010000088.1 GCA_902384455.1 uncultured archaeon | reverse complement strand
CTATGTGCGGCATAAGGACATGACTTCTCCGGTGGACCCCATAAATGAGATGCTGAAGCGCATCAGGCTGATTAACAAGAAGATAGCGCCAACGTACTGGATGAAGTAATTTTTTATCCTCCTTCGGTTATGGCGTCGAGCGTTATGTTTGCTATGAATGTTTGGCCTGCTAGTGGGTGGTTTATGTCGTATGTTATTGTGTCGTTGTCGTAGGCGAGCACTTTAGCCATCTGCTGTTGCGTGCCAACCCAAGAGCCGATTTGCGGGTCCGCAAGACGGTAGATAAGTAGGTCTCCGTCTGCGGTCACTTCGGTTTCGCCGAAGTCTCCCATTAAGCGCTGGCCGGGTTCGGGGTCATGGCGGACTAATGCGTAGTCCCCTGAGATGTTGACTATTGTCACAGGCCAGTAGAGTTCATTGATGTGTATTATGTCGCCTGGCAGCGGCTGCCTGCCCCACTGCTGCCTTAGTTTGGCTATGTTTAGTTCAGTGTAGCGGGAGGAAGTCTGCACCCGAGGCTCAGTCACAGGTTCTTCATAGGGGAGGCCGTATGCGTCTTCTGGGGGTATTGTTATGGATTTGTTTTCTTTGGGGTGCATTCCTATTAGGGCTCTTTGTATTCCGTATATCATGAATGCTGTGTCTCCTATTACGCCTGTTTTTGGTTTGCAGTCGGTGAAGGGGGAGTTTTCTTGTTTTTCCTGGTTTGTTTTGCATTCGTTTGAGCCAAGTAGTGTGCCGTTGAGGAATGTTATTGTGTAGTATATTGCTACTGTGCTGCCGGGTTTTGCTGTAAGCAGCGGGAGGGTGGTTGATGTGGCTGGGTTTAGGAGTGAGGATGTTGTTGGGTTGTCGCATATGGCGTTTTCATCTGCGTCCTGGCAGCAGATTCCGTTGATTAAAACCGAGGGTTTGGCGCACTCTGTAGGCGGGTTTCCCAGGCAGCCGCACGCAAGTGCTACAACCGCCAAAACCAAAAGCAAACGCTTCATTCCTTAAGGAATATAATGGGGGGGGTTAAAAGGACGACCCGCTTTTTTCCTCGCATTCCACGTATTTTACCTGATGGACGTAGCCAAATACGCCGACGCCTTTTTGACGGCAGCAAAAGATAACCCCATAATCGCCGAATACAGGAGGCAGTACGCTGCGGAAGGTCCTGCTGTTTTTGCTAGATTGGATAGGGAGGGTTTGTTAGGGGCTTGGATTGAGGTCGGTTCTTTAGTGCTCGCCAGCGGATTCGACAGCAATAGGGAATACGCACAACAGCTGGAGCTTCTAAGCGGAATACCATCCAATGAATGGACGGCAAGAGAACACATTATCGCAGGAAGCACTCCCGGCATCAGGCAGATGATAGTCCCCACGATGACTGACAGAGAAGACGAGGAATGGGAGGCGAAACTCAGGCCGCCGGAACCAGGAGAAAAAAGATTAGGCAGGTATGTTGAGACAGCTTTGACGGCGCTTGACAGGCATCCGCGCCTTTCTGAAATACGCGGCAGGTATCAGACTGAGGGAGACTGCTTTATGCACGACGTGGAAGGCGCGGAAGTCCGCACAATATTCGCGCAAATCACAGGCGAAAAATACCGTGAAGTATACAGAGGCGACCAGATAGACGAAAAAGACAGAGTCACCCTACTGAAAGGCAAACCCTCAACAGAATGGACGCTGCGCGACCACATAATCCTGGGAAGCACCCCAACCCACTTTCAAATAATAGACCCCGCAATGAAGGACAGGGAAGCAAGGCAGTGGGAAGACAGGACTACGGGGGACTCAGACCTAAGGAAGACTGTGATTGCCCGCTTTGAGGCCGAACTTAAAGCAGGCGAAGAGAGACTGCAAAGAATAGAAGAAAGAAGGCGGAAGCATCCGCCGGACAAACCAGTTTAGTCGGCTATCAACCTGCCGCCCCTTTCTCCGGGATTTTAACTGGTATTTCGGGTATGCCTGCTTCAGCCCATTTTTTCTTTACTTCTGATGCTACTTTGTGGTCGTATGTTACTGCTATGGCGCAGTCTCCTCCGCCTGCTCCGCTGAATTTGGCTGCTGCGCCCGCTTTGTTTGCGGTTTCTATTATGTTGGTTAGTTGGGGTATTTCGAGTGTGACTCCGCTTGACCTTTGTAGTTGCAGTAGCAGCTTTCTGTTTTCGCACAGCAAGGAGAGGGTTTCTTCCGTGTCGCCTTCTTTTGCTGCGGCGATGAAGTGGTGGGTTATGTCGGCGATTGCGCCGTAGATGAGGTTGTATTCCATTGGATTGGTTTTTTTTAGTTCGCTTACTTTTTTGACGAACTCGGTGGTGCTCGCGCTTACTCCGGAGAATGCGGCAAGCAGGGTGAATCCTTCAGGCATCTTGAGGTGTTCGGCGGTGAACGAGGGCCATTTTTCGTCTATGACTTGCGGGAGGGGTTTTGCGTTTGTCTCTTTGATTAGCCATTCCGGGTCGAATCTTTCGTATATGAGTGTGCCTCCGTACGTTGCGGCGGCGATGTCGAATGCGCTTCCTACTTTGCCTTGAGCGAGGTAGTGGGCGAGAGTTGATATTTTGAACACGCGGTCTTTTGCTTCACGCAACGATAGGTCGTCGCCTGCGTGGGAGAGTATTGCGGCGACCAGTCCTGCTGTTGCTGCGGCGCTGCTTCCGAATCCTACTTTTGTGGTGCCGCCACCGGGCAGGTTTATGAGCGTGTCTTTGTTTTCCGTTTCTACTGCGAAGGGCGCTGGCGAAACGCCTTTCGCCTCAAGGTAGCGCAGAGTCGTCTCTATTGCGTGGTGGGCCACAAGCATCTTCTTTGTGACTTCAGGTGTTACGGTGGTTGTCCACGTTAATGCGCCGTTTTCGTATCTGGCGTCCATGACGGGAAGAGCCAGCGAGGGGCATGTGTGGCATATCACATCGCATTTTGCAAGCGTTGTGGTGACGTATTTATCTACTGCGGCGACTACGCACGGGTTTCCG
>CABMCB010000087.1 GCA_902384455.1 uncultured archaeon | reverse complement strand
TACGCAATGCGGTAAATGTTGCAACCGTTCCCCTTGTTCAATCCCGGTAATGCATATTGACGCGCTCAGAATCATTCTTGTCAAAGAGTTCGGCAAACCCGAAAAAACATCAACTGGCGTAGACATCGTTAACATTCTCTTCAAATACGAAGAGGAAACGCTTGAGACAGGACAAATCAGCGGCTACTTCATGCCATTGGCAGGCGATAAGAAAACCTGTATGTGGTTGAAAAAGAAAGACGGCAAATACACTTGCAAACTCTTTTGGAATAAGACGGCTAAAATGCTTGTTGGCTTCGCCGAGCAGGGTGGTGGAAAAGACAAAGGATGCTCATATGGCGGCGTCAAAAGAGTAGCTATCATACCGATGGTTTACAGGGACGGAGTAAGAGGGCTTGCAATGGCAAGCCACTAACACTTTTTTTGTATGGGTGACTGAGGTTAAAGAAAGGTGGATTGAACGGCGCAGTCGAGACCACCCACACGGTCTCGCTAAGGGTCGCCAGCGAAAGCGGGCTATGCACACCAAATACATCCCGAAGAACCAATATACAGTACGGAGCGATAGGGGAAAGATAAAATCACCCCCACAATGATGGCGGGTCTTGGCTACTTTAGCTAAGCGTTGACCATTGCCAGCTACACATTCGTATGTTGGGGAGTGCGCGTCGGGTGATTCCCGCGGTCGCCAAGTGGATAGCCGCTTCGGCGATTTATGTGACTTACCAGACCAATAACCTGCTATTCGGGAGCTTTCGCCTCAGTCACTACCATGGGTGAGTCTTTTGGAACTAAAAGACCCGAAATTAGAAGAATTACAAACACAGGTTCAAACGCTCGAACAAGAACTGAAGACAGCTAACGAAAACTTCGAAAACGACAAAATAGTCAAAAGCCTCAAAAGAAAAATCGCCAACCTGTACGTTAAAGTCCAAAACCTCTGTGACAAAGAAGACAAGATTCGTCTTCGAGTAGCAGAGAAGTACGTAACGGACGGCGGACGCGGCGCAAGCTACCACACCACAAGTTTAGGCTACAGACACGAAGGCAACCTCGCCCCCTACGTGGTCCAAGCCATCAAAGACATCGTAGGACCAATCTCTAAACTGACAAAAACCCAAGTTGAAGACATCGTCAATAAACTAATCGATGAGGACCAAACACGGGCTACAGCAGACGTTAGGGCAGAAATCAATAAAGCCAATGCAGAGCAAACCCAAAAACAAAATGAGCTTAACAGATTGGAAAACGAGCTACTAATGCCGCACAGAAGCAAACTTGCTGAAGCAAAAGGAATACTCGCAAACTACAGCACAACACATGCGCCTACGCCAAGACAGCGACTAAAAACCTTCAGGGAACAGTCAACAGCGCCCGAAACAATCACTAAAATCCGCGAACGCATCGACCAACTCATAAACGAGGAAAGAAGAGAGCAACGAGCACAAGATTCTAAGTAGCAACCGCTACTTTTTCTATTGGGTGTAATTTAATGATTAGTTACGTGCGACAGTGCGGCAAATGCTGGCATCATTGGGACAGAGGCACCCACCTGACAAGCAGAGGGGAAGAACGTAAAAGTTGCCCAAAATGCGGCAGTCACTACGTCGTTGACACTCAGTTACGAAACACAGCGATAATTATGCATGAAGACCTTTTGATGTTCACCGATGGACAGTACCCCCAAAAGTATTGCTGTGAAACAACATTCGAAGAGCTTTATTGCGATAAAGCTAGGACAGTTGTTCACGAGCGGGGAGTTAAAATCTTTATCAGCAGAGGATTCACCCGCCCAGAACATGGGCACTATGTTTACCTTTTCGTCGACCGTAAGCTTTGGATGTGCACCGACCCAGAAGAGCGAGCATCCATGGATAGGGCTGTTAAGAACTGTTCTGAAGACGCTCGGGTGTACATTGCAGGGTTAGGTCTCGGGCAGGTTCTGCTTGCCTTAGCAAGGACCGGCAAAGCCAAAGAGGTAATTGTAGTTGAGCGGGAACAAAGAGTCATTGACATCGTCGAGCCAATCGTTAGAAGGTGGATGTCGGCGCATTACCCGGCGTTTAACTGGAAAGTTGTGCAGGGCGATGCAGTGAAAGAAGTCGGCAACCATGGCAAGTTTGATTGGATATTCTTCGACATTTGGAGCGATGGAGACGCAAGCAACAAAGACGAACCGAACCCTCAAGAGGTAAAATCACGAGCAGAAAAGAGCGTAACAGTCAACGGAAAAGTCGACATCTGGACAATGATTATTCAGGATATGAAGGACGACCGGCGAGGGGGACCTGAAGCCAGAGCCAAGCTAGAAGCCGCTATGAAAAACTTGATGACAAAAGACGGATTAATCAACCTCAAAACCTAATTTTTTTTGGGTGACGAAATTGACAAGTTCATTCGATAGTTTAATGTCTATACAGGGACAAATACAACGCAACGAACGCTTCAAACCTATCGCCGACTTCCTGAAAGAACGAGCAGTTGTAGATGCAACCAAAGTAGACCAAAAGTTCACATTCGAAAAATGGAAAGAATCGAAACGGGGTCAAACATGCATTGCTTTATACGGAGAAGAAAACGCCGGATGGTATTACCTCGACGATTGCCACGACGCACTAGACCATACTCCGCAATACCACTTGAAAGTCTTTTCAATACCCGTAGCGATTCTAATTGAATACGTTGACAAGCTTTTCCGTGGCTACGACATAAGCAAACAAAGAGCCAAACAAGACCTTAAAAAAGAAACATATGCAAAACTCATCGAGTTAATGACCGCTTACGGCTTAGAAGAAGATAAATACAGCATTAAGCTGAAAGGCGTCGAAAGACGCTAAAATACACCTTTTTCTGGGTGCTTACATTGCCAGAAACATTTGACATCTTGGCAGTTGCAGTACAGATAGGCGTTCCAGCGGAAGAATGGCGCGGAAACTGCTATGGAATCGCAAGCCTTTTTCTCAAAAAAGGTGTGGTAACTAACGCAAAATTACGGTACGGTCTCTGGATGGGACCCGTCGCTAAAGGGTCAGTCATGTATGGCAGACCCCCAGA
This sequence comes from uncultured archaeon, assembly GCA_902384455.1. Classification (GTDB taxonomy): domain Archaea; phylum Altiarchaeota; class Altiarchaeia; order IMC4; family SCGC-AAA252-I15; genus CABMCB01. The sequence goes on along the minus strand of CABMCB010000087.1, from coordinate 2,869 downwards.
AGGAATGCATCACGGATGGCTCGAAAACCCAGACGGCACAATCATTGACCCTACCCGGTTTGAGTTCGAACAGAAACCACCATACGTCTATGTCGGAATAAGCGACTATTACGATGCAGGCGGCAACAAACTCAGACTAAAAGAGCTACGCTTCAATCCCCCACCACCGTTCAGCGACACCCAAAAAAACATTTCACTGAAGTTAGAAACCCCCGAAGCAAAAGAATTCGTTACAAGCTACCTCCAACATAAAATCAATGGAGAAACCGTCGTTCTCTCAGCCCGACAAGCCTTTTGGTTAGCAAACCTACCACTTGACTTTTTAGCAGATAACGCGAAAGAAGTTTTCAATGCTCTAATAAAGTCAGGCAACGGCGGGCTTATCCCATGGGATAACCGCAAAATGGTTCTTGAGGAATAACAATGGCAGACGTCGACTTAGAAGACATCAAAATGGCACGCGATTTCTTGGACTGTGACAACACCGAGGAAGCCCTGAAAATATTAAACGCTATACTCAAAGAAAATGGCGAAGAATAACCCCCTTTTTTATTTTGGGTGCCCTAAATGGACGCAAAAAGAAAAGAACAAGAAAAGCAGAAAATCGTCAAAGCCATTGAAGACGCCATCGTCTCAAAAGAACATGAAGACCTCGAACTGAGCAACGTTGAAATCAGCATCGAAGAGAGCAAAACAGTCGGCGAAACCTTTATCGTAACAATTAAGAAACATAATGGATACAAGAACCTCAGACACATCCTTGATGCAATGCAAGAGGCAACGTGGGGAGTCAAACGCATCTCAGTTCTGCCAATTTGCCCTAGCCACTTGACGAATCAAAACATAACGTTGGAGCTAACGGTTTAACTCTAACCTCTACTCTTTTTCTATGGGTGGCATAATGAAAGCATCAGCACTTAGGAAACTTCAAGTAAAATTCTGCCGTTTTTGGCACCGTTATCCGAAAAACCGAAAATGTTGGAAATGCGGCTATTATTGCGATAAAATCGTACCTGTAAACCTCAACAGGAAGTAGCAGATGCTACTTGGGTGACATAAAAACGTCTGAAAACAAAGGACTATTCGAAGTCAATAATGGACATGTCTACATGAACCATAAGTTGATTGGAGACATGACCAAGCTGGCAAATGGAACCAAGTCTTACATTTCTCATCGCAAGAGAAGCGAACACTTTTGTCGAAGATATGAAGGCTGGGGCATCGCAGTCGACGTCTTCAACGAGCTAGTCAAAAACGGCTTTACCCAGATTGTGCTCAGGGTAGGCTTGTATGAAACCCTAACAAGCTCTATCGAACTGTGGCAGAAACAGGGCGTGAAAGATACACTCAGGGAAGACTACGAAGAGCAAATATTCTTGCCAGAAAAATTGATGAAAAAGTCCTACCTGAACATGACGCAAAGCTCTTATTGAAAAACCCCCCTTATTCTTTTTTGTTCTGGGTGCGTATGGCAAACCACGATAAACGCAAGAGAAAGGCGAAAAAGCAAGAGCGCCGCGAGCTTTTGAAACAGCTAAATTCAGCGCCGATGTCGCCTCAACTTTCTAAGTAGCAGTTGCTACTTTTTTCTCTTGGGTGAATTTAATGAAGAAAGGAACACTAAAAAGCGACGACATGGAAAAAATCAGCCATTTTCAGATACATGCTGACGAAGACGCCTTCCACCTGATTTTTGGCGGAGAGGAAGGCATGAATGCCCGCGACGTAACAGCGCTTTGGATGAAGTTCAGCCAAACCTTCCACAGCGACGTACTCAAGCTATGGCGAGACCTAAACAGCACAGAGCGCCAGAAACTGATAGACTACATTAATGCCCCTCACAATGACTGAGGGACAGCAGTTGCGACGTTGCCAAATGACTAAAGACGAATTCGTTGAAACAATGGTTAAAACCAATCGAAAATCAGTCAATCGAGCCGGCAAAAAGTTGGATAAAACGGAAGCCTATTTCATGAGAACGTGGCTTAGACATGATTTTGAGGTCTTCAAAACGCTAGGCATAAAACTCGTTTGGGATAAACCAAGCCAAAGACAACTTTCGAAGCGCATAAATCAGTTAGATTGCAAAAACCTTTAACTCCCTTTTTCTGTATGGGTGAAGCATGACGCCAACCTCTGAAGATGGAAACAAGATACGTCAGGAAGCAATTGCCGGTATCGATAAAGTCACTGAAGCCGCAGTCGAATTTTTTAAGAAATTAGACGGCGTAAAAATGCCAATGTGCTTAGCTCAACTTATGGAAGCGTTCTCAGCCAATCTTGAAGAGATGTGTGAAGAGAAGCAAAAAGGCGATTGCAATAATTGCCAAGCATCTAGGATTATAGGAACGTTTCACTGCAAAAGCCTCGGACCCGTCGAGCCGCCAAAAGAAAAAACGCCTATCCCCATCAGTTAACCTCTTTTTCTTTTTTGGGTGCACAATATGGAAAGCTTCTTAACAACAATCGAGTGGAACGCAGACGAAAAGAAAAATCCTATCCTCGGCGTCCCGCTCTCAATAAAAAGCATTAACCTCGCAAAACTGCTAAAAGAAGACAACGATGACCCGAAAAGCAGAGAAAACCTCAGCGAACAAGAGAGAATCTTGCAAGCTGTCAAAAGACTTATCGAGAAAAAGTACCCGGGAACCGTCAGAATTCTGCTCAGCATTGAATGCCAAATCACAGTTAAAGGCGAGGAACCTCAACCAACAAGTTAACCTCTTTTTTTCTTTGGGTGAACCGAATGCCAGTTTATACTTTAGAAGAGGCAAAGCAACAGTCAATCACAATCTATTGGTGGAATAACGGCAAAAAGACCAAAGACTTTGAAGGCACTTACGAGGGCTACTTTGAAGAGAAGAACATC
>CABMCB010000086.1 GCA_902384455.1 uncultured archaeon | reverse complement strand
CCATGTCTTGCCCTCCAATGTGCGACCGTTAAACGAACTGCTCGAGTCCGGTGAGCGAATCTACCTCGATTCCCTTGAATATTATCTTGGGTCGAGCGTTCCAGACCGTGCTTGCGGCCCCCTGAGCTGCACCGGCCCCCTGTGCAAGGGGCGCCAGAAGCCCTTTTAGGGCGCGGTAAGCCTTGTAGCCGTAATAGACGCCCGCAATGACCACCGGGACCGCGATGACCACGCCAGCGGCCTGTAATGCGTTTATTTTGATTGGCTCGAACTTTATTATCTCTACCATCTATGCCACCCCCGCTCTGATTAGTCCTATGGCCGTGAGGACCGCCCCGACGAACGTCAGGAGTAGTCCAGCAATCTGCAATCTGTGGTCCGCCATCTTGTCCAGGAAGGACCTCTTCGGGTCCGCCTCGGGGTGGAGCGTGTATATGAGCGTCTTGATGCTCCGGACCGACCTGCGGGTCTTTCGCATGTCCCTGCGAGTCGCTCTGACATCCTTGGACACGGCATCGACCTTTCGACACGCCTCCACGATGACCCCTGTCGGATTGGCCTTGGCCTCTTCCCATATCCGCTTGCGCTCTTGAACATCATCGATGACCTTACAGTCGCCGTTTTCGTGTGGGGGCATTAAGGGACCTCCTGGTCTGCGAGTTCCTCGGCGGGCGGCGTGTCTACAAAAATCGTCCCCTGCTCCTCGATGTAGTGAGAAGTCTTCAACAGGACGAAAACGAACGCTCCGAGAAGGAAATACAGGTAGACCGGGACCTCGACCCACTTCGAGATGTCCGGCGGCCACTGATAGAAGATAGTGGCGTGTTGAATGCCCAGGAAAATGAGAAATACCGACATAAAATAGAGCAGGACGTTCCACCCGACAATCATCGAGTTGAGCGTCCTGACCTTCTTCTCTTGGACGACGATGGACTCTTGTTCCTGAGTAGTGATGGTCGAAGAAATCTCACTCTCAATCAGTTCATCGTCTTTTTTGTACAAGTTATCCTGCCTTCTCGACCTCCTCGACCGCTTGTGCGTATTCGGTGAGGAAATCACAGTAACCAATGAAGTCCTGGCCGTTCTCGATGGCCCTCTTCAGGTTGCTCATGTCGCCGATGTTGTATGTGAGCACGACGGCCATCCGTCCGCCCGGTTCCTGTACCTGCGGGAAAATCCCGACAGAGTTTAGATTCCACTCGAGCGCGACCTGGTCCACGTCCTCGATACCGCCTAACCTGGCACCCCACATTGCTACTTTCTGCTGTAGCACGTTCGGCTTGAACCCTTGCTTGACATAGAACCGGTGGTGTATCTCGGCACCGCCGCTGTTCCCCGCGAGCGCCAGCGTGAAGGTCTTGTCCTCTTTCATGAAGAGAAACACGCCCTCGCTTGTGGCCTTCGCCTTCCACTTCATCTTCTCAAAGAACCCCATTATCATTTTATCTACATCGGGCATTTTTTGGTCCCCCGTATATATATCTCCGGGGTTGCTTATATAATTTTCGGGAGCGCTCAATCGTACATCACACTCCCGTCGAACAGGGTTCTCCTGAAGACGCTCTTCTGGAAACCGGCCCCTGGGTGGGGTCCCGGCGCGAATATCCAGTTGATGTTGTTCCCGCTATCGATGGACCCGAGCGCTATGGCCGTGTTGCCCAGTGCGACCGAGTCCTGGACATCGAGGTAATAAAGGTCCTGGGTCGAGCCAGCACCGAGATTGAGGGACCACTGGGTGCCTGGGGTGGACGAGCGTAGTTTCAGTTCCTTGCCTGTCCCGTTGCCGCGCCAGTCGATGTCGTGAGCGATTGTTATCGTCCTGCTTGCGTCGTAGGTGTAGGTCCTGGCCGCAGACAAGCCTGTGATATTGTAGTTATAGAAGGTCGTGGGTGTAGTCGACCCGCCGAACTTGGTGTTTCCGTTGTAGTTGACCGTGACCGTGCCATTGTTGTGCGTGAAGACCCCATTATTGCGGAAGGAGTATCCCGTCGAGGCGTCCTTGGAATTTATGAGGGTTGTTGCCGATGTCGCCACGTAAGTCCCACTGATTATTACCGCTCCGACGGTCACCGATGACGCCTTCCCGTTGAGCGTTCCCGCGATGGTCGCTGTGTTCGTCACCGTCAATCCGTATGACCCGGTCCCGTCCCAGGTGTCGAACTCGCCAGCAGTGAGGTTGAGAGTCGTGCAACTGGCCGCGAAGCCCTTACCCGAATACGGTCCGGCGAAGGCGAAGTAACTCAGTATGCCCGACGCCTTGTTGACCGTGAAGTTGAAGAATATGAACGGGTCGTTAGTCTCCGAATATAGTTTCTGATTCCCGGCGTAGGTGAACTGGATTGTTGCGTTGGTGGGGTGACTGAATGACGCGAGACCATTCACGTCCCAGCATATGACGTTGCCCATAGTCCCGCCACCGACGCCGCTCATCGTCGTGGTCCCGCTTGTCAGTGTGAGGTTTCCAGTGTCCGCTACGAGGCACTGAATTGTGTGAGCGCCCGAGCCTCCGATGAAGTTTCCATTGATATATAGTGACCCGGTGTAAGAGGCACCCGTGCCTGTGAAACTGCAATTCGAGGCTTTACAGTCGAGCGTCCCGGCTACATTAGCGCCGCTCTGGACCGTGAGAGCCGCCGATGTCGAGCCGTCCCAAGT
>CABMCB010000085.1 GCA_902384455.1 uncultured archaeon | reverse complement strand
CGATTGTTTGCGCTGGCGTAGGAATTTGTTTTTCGGGAGCAGGCGGTGGTGTTGGAGTTGAGGGTGGTTCTTCGGGCTTTTTCGCGGTTTGGATGACTACTGGCGGCGCAGGAGGTGTTTCTGGTTCTTTGGTTGTCGCTGTGGCCAGTATTGAGGCTATCGGGAGGTATGTGGGTTGTTGCTGCGGCGGGATTTTTTGCGTTAGGGCTGTGGTTTTTTCCTTTTGGATTTGTATTGAGAGGTTAGAGGATTTTGCTTCTGGCTGGGTCCGCGTTGGGGTTGATGCTTTTATTTCTATCGTGTTTAGCCATTTTCGGATTGCTGTTTCTACGTCTTTCTTGATTTCTTTGTTCTCTTCTTCAGTGGCTAATTGTACTGCGGCTTCCTCCGTTGTTTCGTGCAGCAGTCGTTCTATGACCCTTGATTGAGCGTCGTTTGATTGAATGTCTATGTCGTCCATGAGGCATTCCACAAGGTGCTCTTGGATTCGCGCGCTGATGTGAAGTTTGTAGGCGTCCCAGTAGTCTTCTTCGGCGGTTGCTGCTATTGTGGCGTTTTTTATTTTTGCCAGTTCGTCGCCCATTGTGCTTCCGGGAGAAACGTCCAGGTCGGTGTATAGGCAGCGTAATCTGGCCAGTTCATGGCTGTTTACGTGCCGTTCCACCGCAAAAAATGAGACGTTTTTGATTTTCCCCTCTTTTTGGGGGATGAATACGACGCACCTTTTGGCCTCACCTGGCGCTGGAATTCCTTCGACGCGCATCAGTCTGCCTTCGTTTCTCTTGAATGCGGATATGGAATCAAGTATCCGCTTGGCTTGAGACGCGTATTGAGGCAGCAAGATGAACATGAACGTCTTGGCGTCCCACATTGACGCGTACTTGGGGCCTTCCGGCGTATCTACTGCCGCGTATACTGTGGCGGTCGGGCTTTTGTTTTCCTTGAACCGGTATTCGAAAACGTCTGGTTCATCGGTTTTTTTCGCGGGGAACCGTATGAGTTCCACGAGGCTTCCGTCGTCCATTTGGCGTTCGAGCCTGATTATTTTGTGCCAAGTTTCTGGTTGATTTGCGTCTGCGGAAGAGGGAACTTTACCTTGAGGAGGTAAGGTGGCGGCCGAAGTTGATGGGATTCCGGGAATGCCTAAGTCAGAAGACATTGTTTATGGACCTTCGGTGAATTCCTTTTTTTGTTTTTCTGTTATTTGGACTGACAGGTCTGTTTCTTGGCGAAGCAGGTTTACTTCTTGGTTTACTATTGAGTCTGTGTCCGGGATTTTTGTTGTCAGGAATTCCGCTGTTTTCTTGGAGTTGTTTTCGTTTGTGAGCGCGGTTAATGTTATCTGGTCGTCGTATGATAGTCTGCGCAGGATGCGTGCGATTATCCTGTTTTCCGCGGTATGAGTGAAGTCTTCGTTTATAGTGATTCTTCGCGCCGGAGGAACTTTTTCCGACCGCGCAAAGTCAGGAGTCCCCTGCTTAATCAAGTCGTTTATTTTCATTGTTTTTAGACAGACTGCCTGAATTTCCATATCTTATTGGAGGCAGTATTATAAGTGGTTGACAACTGGATTGCGCATGTTTCTAAGTCCTTTTTTTAAGATGCGCCCCCAAGTTTCATCACTATGGGGGTTAAGTTAGAAACTGACTTCTTGGGTCTTAAGCTCAACAACCCTACCGTGCTCGCCTCCGGCATTATGGGAGTAAACGTCGCCGCACTTTCCCGCGCCGAAAAAGGAGGAGCAGGCGCAGTCACAATAAAGAGCATCACAAAAAACCCCCGCAAAGGCCACCCCAACCCCATAGTCGCGGACGTAGGCGACGGGCTGCTTAACGCAGTAGGATACAGCAACATGGGAGTCGAAGCCGCAGTCGAAGAGTATGCTGATGTGGGCAAGAGGGTTTCCGTGCCTGTTATCGCAAACGTCGTCGGCACTGACGCTAAAGACTTCGCCTACCTTGCGAAAAAGATGAGCGGCCTCGGATTTTCTGCAGTAGAGGTTGTGCTGTCGTGCCCTCACACGCCAGGATACGGACTTCTTGCGGGACACTCCACTCCAGAGGCCACGCATGAAATCACGTCCAAAGTGAGGGACGCCGTCAAACTACCGCTAATAGTGAAACTCTCGCCTAACACCCAGGAACTGGGTAAGGTGGCGAAGGCCGCGCAGGATGCGGGCGCCGACGCGATAAACATGGGAAACACTTTGGGTCCGGGGCTGCGCATTGACCCTGTTCTTAAGAGGCCTGTGTTGGGTTATGGGCCTGGGGGGTTGTCTGGTCCTGCGCTTAAGCCGGTTGCGGTAAGGTGCGTGTGGGATGTCTATGAGTCGGTTTCAATACCGATTATAGGAACTGGCGGCGTAACGCCGGGGCTTGATGCGGTGGAGATGCTTATGGCTGGCGCAAGCGCTGTCGGAGTTGGGACGGCTGTTTATCTTCGGGGGGTAGACTGCTTTAAATTGATTTCTAAGGAGCTTACGTCGTTTATGAAGGAAAACGGGTACTCTAAAGTTAAGGAGCTTACTGGCGCCGCTCACGGAGGGAAGAAATGAAGGAGTTCAGTCGCCCTTACGGCGTTGCAGAAACCCGTCCGGTCACAATAAAAAAAGTCGTCAACGAGTGCGCCAACGTAAAGACGTTCATCCTGGACTGCCAGATGAAAGCGCAGCCCGGCCAGTTCGGAATGCTTCTTGTTCCAGCAGTTGACGAACGCCCAATGAGCTTTAGCAACGTCAAAGGGGATGTCTCTTTCACAGTGAAGTCTTACGGCGGAGAATACACCAAAAAACTTTTTGCGTTAAAGAAAGGCGACTTGGTCGGAGTACGGGGGCCATACGGAAAAGGGTTTAAAATCGGACGGGGGCCTGCCGTTTTTGTCGCGGGAGGAATAGGAGTAACCCCACTTCTGCCGCTTACCAAAGCGTGGAAAGGAGACGTAACCGTCATATTGGGCGCCAAAACATCCAAGGAACTCTGCTTCAAAAAGGAACTCAAAAAACACGCCAACATCATCATAACAACAGACGACGGAAGCGAAGGAACCAAAACCTTCCCCCACCTGATACTCGAAGAAACACTCACAAAAACCAAGGCGAAAAACATCGCCGCATGCGGACCAGAACCAATGATGAACGCAATAATGGACATAGGACTCTCAATGAACATCCCAACACAACTATCTCTCGAACGCATCATGACATGCGCAACAGGATTCTGCGGACAATGCACACTCGACCCCAGCGGCCTTAGGGTGTGCGCTGATGGGCCTGTGTTTGATGCCAATGATTTGGTGGGCACCGAATTTGGCGTATACCATAGGGATAAAACGGGAGTAAAACATTACTTTAGGAGGAAGTAGAATGGAGAACAGCAAACTTGTGGCTGAAATACTGGTTGGCATAAAAGCGGTTAAATTCCGGCTTGACCCGCCTTTTACCTACAAAAGCGGAATCAAGTCGCCGGTTTACACGGACTGCCGCCTGCTCATGTCTTATCCTACTGAAAGGCAGGTTGTGGTTGACGCTCTTGCGGACGTCATAGCAGAGGAATTGAGAGTGGAGTCTATAGCCCGACTTGGGGGAACCGCAACCGCCGGAATACCTCACACTGCGTGGGTAGCCCAGCAGCTTGAACTCCCCATGCTCTACGTAAGGCCGAAACAGAAGGACCACGGAACGGAGAGTAAGGTGGAAGGCGTCTTAAACAAAGGCGACCGCGTAGTCGTCATTGAAGACTTGGTGTCTACGGGAGGAAGCTGCCTTGATACGGTCAACGTAATAAGGGAGGCAGGAGGTATAGTAGACGACGTCGTGTCAATATACACTTACCGCATGCCTGAAGCGGAGGAAGCATTCAAGAACGCAAATGTAAAGTTACATCCACTAACAGACTTCCAGGCGACAATAGACGCCGCTCAAAAAGCAGGCCACTTGAAACAGGATGAGGCAAGTATTGCCCGCCTTTGGCAGCGCGACCCCCACACGTGGGATTCAACCAAAAAATGAACTTCCTAGAGAATCTGCGGCAACTTAGAGACAAAAAGGAGACGGTGCTCTGCATAGGATTGGACCCTGCGCTCCCGGGCGCACGCCAGAAAAACTGCATCCCAGAAAAATATTTGGAGGCAGCAACAAAGGGAGAAGCGCTCACCAACTTCTGCCTAGACATAATAGACAAAGCAGGAGACGACGCAATCGCAGTCAAACCCAACAGCCAATACATACTGTTCCACGCAGGACTTACGGGGATAACTGAAATCACTAAGGCGGCGCACAAGAAGCATCTTCTTGTCGTAGCGGACCACAAGCTTGCGGACATCGGCTCCACAAACGACACCGCGCTAGCCGCACTACAGGAAGCTAAAGTGGACGCAATAACTTTCTCGCCTTACGCAGGCAACATCGCAGAAACAGTAGAATCCGCGCACCTCAGAGGCATCGCCGTATTCACCCTCGCGTTGATGAGCAACCCCCAGTCAGTCTGGACTCAAAAGGAGGCAAAACACGGAGGAATACCCCTCTGGGAAGCGGTAATAAGGAAAGTCGCAGACTGCGGCGGAGACGGCGTAGTGATAGGCTCAACAGACCACATAGGCGAAGCAGACCTTGCGAAAGCCCGCGAACTAGGACAAAACAAAATCGCATACCTCGTCCCAGGAGTAGGCGCACAAGGAGGAGACGCGCAAAAAGTCCTCTCCATACTAGGCGGCGACGTACTAATCAACGTAGGAAGAGGAATCATATACGCCGACGACATCAAAACCAAGGCACGGCAATACAGAGAAACACTCAAATGGCCGCAGTAAAAGCCGACGTCTAATTGACTGTTTTTCTCTTTAATGTCTGCGCGGTATCTCCCATTTGCGTTCCATTATGCGGCGGGGATTGTCTATGAGCATAGTGCGGACGTCTTCCTCCTTTAGGCCGTGGTCTGTTAGGTGTTCTATGTATTCGGCTAGGCATTGGCTTGGTGGGGGGTTGTGTTTTTGTCCGCAGTCTGAGCTTAGTATGCAGTGTTTGGGGCCTACTTCGTGTATTTGGCGGACTTGTTCTTCGAATGGGTAGTCGCCGGGGTTGTCTCTGTCTCGCCAGACTATGTAGCTGTGTTCTATTATTGCGCCTGCTGCTGCGATCTTTTTTTGTTGTTCTACGGGCAGGACTACGTCGCGTTGTATTACGTGGGTGTATATGCTTGGTATGCCTCGCCTTAGGGCTTCAAGGATTAGGACTTCGCCTTCTTCGGCGGATAGGTGGCCGGTCGCGAGTATGCATCCCATCCGCTCCATCATTGAGAGTACGCGGTCGCATTTTTCGAATATGCGGTTGTTCCAGTCGGTGACTCGGATGCTTTTCAGTTCCGTCTTTTTGCGGGGGATGAAGTTGGGGTCTTTCACCCAGTCTGGAGGAATTTCGAATTCGCTTTTGCTTCGCTTGAGGTGGTTTTCGGCGTGGACTGTGGGGAACCATACCATCACAGGGCCTTTGGTTATCTGTGAGGCGGCGTATACTGCGCTTGAGTTGAATCCGCCGATGAAGTAGTTTAGTGTTACGCTGCCCATGATCTTCATCTTTGTTGTGTGGGTGGTGAGGTATTCGGCTACGTAGGCTGCGGGTGGGAAACTATGGGTTTTGGGGCAGAATCCTGCTAGATGCCCTTCTTCTTCGGCGACAAGCTGCTCTATGGTGTACTTGCGCGGTAGAACGTCAGGCCCCACGTGCACGTGCAAATCTATGCTTTCCGAAACGATTTCCTCTATTTTTTTCTGCCCCAGACTCATGGCTTCACCTTCTCAACGAATTCAGTTTCTGAAATCAGCTTTCCGCCCTTAAATACTGCGGGAACATACGGAACTCCGTTTATTACGTCGCGCGGATTATGCGCGTCAAGGATTATGAAGTCTGCTGCGCAGCCGGCTTTGATGCCATAATTTAACCCCAATGATTTTGCCCCCTCTTCAGAGGCCATGTGAAGCAGGCGCGTGGGGTCGTCTGATTGAGTCATCCTCACTGCGGACGCAAGCACGTGAAGTTCCCTTATGATGCTGCAGTTGCCAAGAGGGTAGAATACGTCGCGTATGTTGTCCGTTCCCAGCGACACCGGGATGCCGGCGTCAATGAGTTCTATCACGCGAGTGATGCTGTTGTGAGGGCGGACGTAAAGTCCGTTTTCTACTACATGGAGGGTGAGAAGATTCGCCGACGGAGTTACATTGACGGAGATCCCAGCATGCTTCATAAGCCTAATTGTTTCCTGCGCTATTTTGTCGTCGACTGCAGCAAGGCTTATGCAGTGAGTTGCCGTGACTTTTCCTTCGTATCCTGCTTCGATTGTTTTTTCTGCGAAGTAGGGCAGAATGAATTCACGGGGGTCGTTGCTTTCGTCCAGCTGCGCGTCAACTTTTACGCCATGCTTTTTAGCAAGCTCAAAAACAGCGTCAACATGCCTGCGCCTATCATCCCAATTTTTCTCTACGAGAGGCAGCCCGCCCATCAAATCACAGCCAAGAGACAACGCCTTATCACAAAGACCGTACGCTTCATCACCAACAAGACCCTGCTGAGGAAACACACAAAGTTCAAGAGTCATCCACTTAGACACTTCAGCCTTAAGCTCAATCAAAGCCTCAACCGCCTTAAGGCCGCACGTAGTATCCACGTCCACCTGAGTCCTAACCGCAGTGCACCCGTTCTGCGCCATCTGCACAAGAACCCCTCTTGCGCGCGCCTTAATCTCATCAGTCCGGTAATTCTTCTTGAAAGACTTAAGAAGCTCCCTATTCTGCTCAAGAGACAAACCAAACTCATCAGGCCGCATCTTACTCAAAAGAGCCGCCTTATCCAAGTGAGTGTGAATGTTGATGAAACCAGGCAAAACAAGGCGACCATTAGCGTCGTATTCCAACCCGCCTTTTTCCTTGACTGCGCCTACTTTGATTACGACGCCGTCTTTTACGGCGACGTCGACCTTAGAAGAAGAGTAAGTTGTGGCGGCGTTACGTACGACTAAATCAGCCTTCTTTTCCCCACCCACCATATCGGGATATTTATTGAGTGTGAAACCTTAAAAGCCCCCAATCAGATTTACGTTTCAGCAGTCTCCACAGTAACAGCATCCTTGCCGTCAGTCTCAACAAGCCGCACAAAAACACGCTCACGACTCGCAGTAGGAATCCTACGCCCGACATAATCAGGCTGAATAGGAAAATCCCTATGACCCCTATCCACCAAAGCCACAAGCTGAATACTCTTAGGGCGGCCAAGTGAAACCAGCGCGTCCATTGCTGCGCGGGTGGTTCGGCCGCTTTCTACTACGTCGTCTACTAGTATTACGTGTCGTCCTGCGACTGGTGCGGGTAGGTTTGTTTCTGTTGGTCCTTCGGGTGTTTTTCCTTTTAGGTCGTCGCGGTATGGTCTTACGTCGAGTGATCCTACTTGTGTTTCGTTGCCTGTGATTTTCTTTATTTTTTTGGCGAGGCGTTGGGCTATGGGTGTGCCTCTTTGGTATACGCCTACTAGCATGAAGTTTTTTCTCTCGCGGCTTCTTTCTATTATTTCTGTTGCTATGCGGTCGAGTATTTCGTTTATTTCTTCTGCTTCTAGCACTGCTTTTGTGTTTGTTTCTGGCATAGTGTTTAGGTTTAGTTGTTGTGGTATTAAATTCGTGTTTGGAGTGGGCGTATTATGAATCTTAGGGCTTCGAGGGCGCGTAGGCTGTCTGTTTGTTCGACTAGGAAGTATGTTGTGTCGTAGCTGCTGATTATTTCTACGACGTTTACTTGGGCTCCTGCTAGGGCGCGAAGTAGGTGCGCTATTACTCCGGGTGTTTCTGATATTTCGGGCGGGCTTTGTAGGATGATGGCGGAGAGTTTTCTTTTGTCTGATACTACTTCGTGTTCGGGTATTCTGAGTTTGTGGAAGTGGTTGTCGTCTACTAGTATTGTGGCGGAGTCTATTCCTTTTATTGCGACTAGGAATCCTCTGTCTATTGTGGGTAGTTGGGGTAGTTCTTTTAGGTAGAATACGTGTACGTCGTCTCTTAGTTGTATTTGGGTTTTTGCGAGTATGTGGGAGTAGGAGGGTTGTGTGCTTTTGTTTGTCGTTATTTTTGTGGTGAGTCGTTGGGCGGCTATGGCTATTGCTTCTATTGATGCCGGTTTGGCTGCGAGTTCTTCTACTTCGGGTTTTATTAGGCGGGCTAGTGCTTTGTAGTTGATTATCCCCATGTTTAAGGCGTCGAGTATTCGGGGGTCTGTTTGTATTATGTTTGTTACTGCATCTGTTATTTTTTTCATTTAGCGGACGTTTTTTGTTATTTTAATAAGATATTTTTTTATATGTATATAAATCGATGTTTTTGTTTAATTTATTGATAATTTTTATATCTGATACAATATAGTTATTTATAAATCAAAAACATATATATGTTAGCTTAATATGTTTAGCAGATAGTTTCAAAACATTAATGATACAATAAAGAAGCATATTATTCCGATAAAATGCCTAAAACACTCTGGAGCGGTCGTTTCCAAAAGGACCTCGCTAAAAACGCGCTTTTCTACACTGAAAGCCTGAGCGTCGACGCCGAAATGATTGAGGAAGACATTTGGGGCAGCTGCGCCCACGCAATCATGCTCGCCCGCCAAGGCATAATAACCGACGACGACCTACAGCGCATCCTAGAATGGCTTATGAAAGCCCAAAAGGACTATAAGCGCGGCAAATTCATCCTAAAAACAGACCTTGAAGACGTCCACATGAACGTCGAAAAGTACATAATAGACGGCGCAGGAAGCGAATACGGAGGCAAACTCCACACCGCCAGAAGCAGAAACGACCAGGTAGTAACCGACGCCCGCCTATACATACGCAACCGCCTCCTTACGATTCAAGAGCAGGTTATAGAGCTATCAAAGACGTTCCTTGCTATAGCTGACTCGCATCTGACAACACCAATGCCAGGGTACACGCACACCCAAGACGCTCAACCTATTACACTCGCCTACTGGGCAACGGCTTACGTAAGCATATTTCTGCGCGACATAGAACGCGTTGAACATTCTTACAGGTTAGTGAACACAAATCCTCTGGGAAGCTGCGCACTTGCAGGCACGACATTCCCCATAGACCGCCGCCTGACAACTAAACTACTTGGGTTTAACAGCATGCACGCTCACAGTTTGGACGCCATAAGCAGCAGAGACTTCATATCTGAGCCTCTTTCGGCTCTTGCCATCCACATGAGCCACCTAAGCAAACTCGCAGAGGAGCTCGTGTACTGGAGCACATATGAATTCAACCTCATCACATTGGACGACAGCTACACCGCAGGAAGCAGCATTATGCCGCAGAAAAAGAACCCTTGCGTGGCAGAACTAGCGCGCGGACGCACCGGCGCAGTATACGGAGATTTAGTGCAGATTTTGACTACGCTCAAAGGCATCCCCATGGGATACAACCGCGATTTGCAGGAAGACAAACCTCCTTTGTGGAACGCATTAAACACAGTGGAAGCAACCTTATCCGTCATGAACGGGATGATGCAGACAGTCACATTCAACGAAGCCCGAATGATGGAATTGGCCGGCGCAAACTTCACCGCGGCGACGGAACTCGCCAACTACCTGGTTTGGGAAAAGAAAGTCAGCTTCCGCGACAGCCACCACATTGTCGGCGGATTAATCTTAAAACTCATTTCAGAAAAGAAGGACTTCAGCAGCTTCGACGACATAGAAAAGCACCTATCCAAAAGCGGAGTCAACATACCCTTCGACGTCCTACGCCACCTACTTGACCCAAGAAACGTAGTCGAAGCCTACAGAAGCGAAGGATCCACAAGCCCCACCGCAGTCAAAAAGATGGCCGACGACTTCAGGAGTAAGCTCAAGAAGCATGAGGGGCGCATTAAGAAGGAGCGTTTGCATATTGCTTCTTCGCGCGGTAAGACGCAGAAGCTTGTTGACCAGGTTTTGCTGGGTAAGCCGGTGAAGTCTCTTAGGATATAGTTTTTGACTGCGACTTTCTGATGCGAAGTTAATATTGTTGTTTTGCGTATGGGTGTTTGTTATGTTTAGGGATGTTACTGGGGAGCGTGGTGCTGGTCTTCCTGATCCGGTTGTTGTTCCTTTGGCTGAGGTTCTTGTCGGGTTGTGCGCGGAAGCTAATCCGCTTTCTGTTCATCATCCTGCCGTCAAAGGTGTTTTTGAGGGCGCTCGGGAGGCGGCTCTTGCCGCCGTTGATCCTGGGAATGCAGTTAAGAATCATGTGAGATTGGAGGATGAGGTGCTTCATGTTGGCGGCAGGGAATACGACCTTAGCAGGTACGAGCATGTTTATGTTGGGGGCATAGGGAAGGCGTCTGTGCAGATGGCGAAGGCTCTTGAAGACATTTTGGGGGACGGGATAACTGAGGGTGTGGTGAACACCAGCTACGGCAGCACCCGCGGGATAGAGCTTTCGAGGATTAAGATTAATGAGGTCGCTCATCAGGCGCCGGATCAGGCGGGAGTTGATGGTTCCAAGGAGATTCTGGATCTCGCAAAGAAAGCCGGCGAAGGCGACCTGTTTCTGTTTGTCGTGTCAGGCGGAGGCTCAGACACTTTTCTTTCGCCTGTTGAACCTGACGTAAACGTTTACGCCAAATTCATAAAAGACCTCAAGGGGATTATAGGGGACATAAAGAAAGTCAACTGCGTCAGAAAACACGTCGACGTAGTCAAAGGAGGACAGCTGGCCCGCGAAATAAGTCCTGCAGACTCCGCCACACTGATTCTATCCGACGTAAAAGACGACCCCCTATCAATCATAGCGTCAGGCCCCACTGTGCCGGACGAATCTAGCTTCACGGAAGCTAAAGCCATCATCGACGAGATGGAGGCGAAGGGCGGTTTCGTTCCAGCGTCCATACGCGAGCACATTGAGAAAGGAGCGCGCGCAGAAATACCCGACACGCCTAAAGAAGGAGACCCCATATTCGGAAGGAACCAGAACGTGCTTGTGGGCAACAACAGGATGGCGTTGGACGCCGCAAAACAGAATCTGGAAGGAAACGGTTTCGGCGTCGAACTGATTCCTGAACCCGTAAGCGGAGACGTGAACGAATTCGCCAATACTCTGACCCAGAAAGCAGACGCTCTTTCCCAAACAATAACTAAGCCGACCGTCATTTTGGCCGGCGGCGAAGTAACTGTTGCGGTGAATAAGGATTCCACGGGAGCCGGAGGTCGCGGCAGCACTCTTGCTTTGTGCATGGCGCAGAGGATGGAAGGTAGGAGTGACCGAGCATTTATGACTTTCGGCACTGACGGAGTAGATTTTTATGCGGGGCATGGTGGCGCAATGGTTGACGGAAACACCATACTGGAAATTCAAGATTTGGGTATGCCTTTGGACGACAGAGTAGTGTATGGCGACAGTTACCCGCCGCTTGACAGACTGGGGGTGTCTATTCTGTGCGAGCCAACAGGCACCAACGTCATGGACGTCTACATGATGGTGGTGATGCCCAAAAGGCCGGCTCAACTGCAGCCTTCCTCAATTTAAGCGTTCTTCAAAGTAGGGGTTTCTGCGGTTTCTGCTTTAGTTCAGCCGCAAGTATCAACCCGACTGAGACGGACATTAGGGCTGGAGCGCGATAAGACTCAGAAGTTGGAGAATCAGGTGCTTGCAGGCAAAGTGAAGTCGTTGAAGATATAGGCACCGACATTACTTTTTTTTGGGCTTATGTTTTTTGTGATTTAGTGATAGTTTGAGTATGGGTGCTAGAATAATGATAGCCGCAATACAGAATACAGCGTATTTTGATAAGTTGCTGGGAGCAGTAGTAACTTCATTTTTGTCTGCTGGTGGAGATGAGCTATTTGATTGTGTCGTGCTTTGTAAAGTATGTTCAGTGGTCTGAGTAATCGCAGTAGAAGTAGTGCTAGGTGTATAGCTACTACTGCTGCTTGAATGGGACAGTATCACCGCTTTGTCGCGGGTGTTTATTCCCTTGAAAAATTCGTTAAAGCTTGTGAAATCCCCTGCCGCCAAGGTAGTTTTGTTCATATGGAAAAAGCGGTCGCACTCAATGAGTTTGTCCGTATTCTTGCAGTTGAACTCATAATTTCCGAATGACGTTTTTTCGGCGTAATTTTGGGGTATAACCTCGACTGCGTAATTTGCAGGGATTGCTATCAGAACTTTTGTTTTTTCTGTAGTGTCTTTGTCAATTTGAATCGGGAAGACTCTCCTTTCTGTAGCGACAGAGGTATACAAATTCTCATGAGGCATGTTATAAATAAGTTTCTCGCCGGATACATCTGCAAATTTCTTGCATGTACCTCGCACTTCTAAAGTTAGACTAAGAAGGGAATCGGAGTCTAATATCCTATGGGAGGAGGACTGGAAGTTAGAACAGTAGGGAGTTACCATATCCACAAGTAATTCTTCTAGCTCTTTGTTTGTACGCTCATTAAGTTGTTTTCGCAGTATCAATGCAGAGTATCCTGCCGACTTTGAGGTTAGAAAGATGTCTGCTCTTCCGTCCTCATGGACTTCAATAGAGTAGTTGTTCTCTGTTTGAGCGTATTCATCATCAGCCAATACAGGTGTTTTTATAAATTCAGGCTGATGGTCAGCAAGAATTAGAACATCAACGTCTTGTTCGCTGGGGGGCAAATAGCCAGCTGGACAGAAAGAGCATGTGGGATCAAGCCATATGTAATTAGTGCCATTTGAAATGGCTATAATGGCGTGGTAGAAAGCATACGGCGTTGGCACCTTTTTGTTTATATCGCTGCGACTGACAATTACCGGATACGCAGGTATGTCATTTGCCTTAAGCATTGAAGCGAGTAGAACCGTTTTATCTTTACAGTCACCAAAACGGTAGTTGAGAATCTCTTTAGTTTGATGTGGCTTGTATCCAGTGAGGAAACCTATCTCTGACTCCTCATAGCGAACTTGATCCCGGACCCACTCGTATATCTTAGTTATTTTGTCATTTTTGCTATCTGAAGGACTGACTACAGGGGGGAGGATACTTTTTACTGCATCACTATCAATGCTCTCGTTGAATAGGGGAGTAGCCCACTCCTTTACTTCGCTCCATAAGGCGACCGAAGAAAAAGTTACGGTAGGTACAACTTCATTTATTTTTGGCATATATGGTTCAGTTTTTAACGGACCTACATTATGTACAGCCCACCTGTACGTTGTTTGCTCGCCTTCATTAGTTATTTGAGGGGAAATCGCACTATCGTACTGGAGATTCATTGACTTTGGGACAATCACGTCCAACACTATATTTTGAGAGGGATACTCGTCCTGGAGATAGAAGTCTGTTGGACTCCATATGCGCCCTTTAATCGGAAATTGAGTATCTTTGGTATAACTCAATGAGAGAATGTCGCCTTTCTCGCATGACGGAAAAGGAACTGTTATGCTACTTGCGTATTTCTCTATTCTTCTATCTGGGCAAGTGATTGTGTCGTTATTCTTATATGTCCTACATTCAGTCAACTCAACATCCTCGTAGATTGGACTGAAGTAGATATGCTGGGTGCATGCGTCAGTATTTGGTTTACAAACATAGGCCTCCCATTTGTGTGTGGACGTGGTAGAAACTGAGGAACTAATTGTGTCGTATGCTTGACCAATGGATTCTAGGTCCTCTTTTTTGGATCCGTCTATTTCGATTAATCGATTTTTCTTATCTATGAATTTCATTACCCACGTTCCGTGGGTGCCTTCAAACTGGCAGATAAACGCTCTGCGGCCTATTTCTTGGATTGAATCGAAGTTGTGGATATTGCCCGCTTCTCTGTATGCAGGGTAGTATTTGTTAAGGACGTTGTTTGCATATTCTTCAGAGGTAAATGATTCTATGAGGACGTAGAGTTTATCAGTTCCGGTGTATAGCACTTGGGAGTAGGCGCCAGTAAATTTTTGAGGTAGAAAATCTGTGGTTGCAACAATGCCGTCTTTACGTACAGAATCTTCAAATATTTTTTCGTCGACAAGCCCTTGAGAGAGAATCTCCCAACCAGTAGGGAGATACGACCCTTGGAGGTAGTTGACTGGGGTAACGTTGATAACTGTTTCATCGGTTAAGATGTGTAAGTCTTCATTCGGGAAATTATCACAGGGGTTTTGTGCCAATCCGAAGGGGCTAGACAAAAAAAGTATGACAAGAATAAGGGTAACCTTAGGAAGGTTCATGATGAGATTTATAAAGGGGGAAGTTTAAAACCGTCAAACAGCCTTATAAAGCACCTAGTTTCTTTTTTGTCTTCTTTCAGTCGCAAGTATGAGCCCTATTGAAACGGTCATTAATGCCGGAGCGCCCCCGCAGACTCCATTGACGAGTTCGCTCATGAACAGCCACAAAAAGCCCAGTCCTTGGGGCGGGCCTGTCGGCTCTGGAGTGGATGGCTGGTTTTGGTTTGAGGAATTATTCTGAGACGTTTCCTGGGCTGCCTGAGGCTCCATACATTTGTTGTCTTTGCATACGAGCTCGCCTGCGCAGTTGCAGTCCAAGCAGCATGTTTCTTGTGTTTCCCCTTTGCCTTGCTCGCATTTTTTGTCGCCGCACGTGGCTTTACTGTCGCAGTCTGAGTCGGCGCGGGCGACACACCTGTCGCCTTCCTGGTAGCATGAGATACAGGAGGGGTTACTGCAGTCTGCTTTGTCCGGGCCGGGGCAGCGAGCACTCTTGCAGGCCTTCAACGCTTCAATGCACGCATCAACCGCAGGGCACATTCCCAGCCCGTATTTCGCCGAAGCTATAGGGTAACTTGAGGCCAAACAGGCCTGACCCGCGTTTTGGTGCGTGTCCATGCAGGGGCCGTCTATTTTGCCGTACGGGTCGAAGCTGCATTTTTGGCATGCGGTTGAGAAAGCGGCTTCTGCGCAGTTAGCCAAAGCTGAGGCATATGAGGACGTTAAAGCCAGCAGAAGGCATGTGAAAGCAAGAACTAATGTTTTACGCGTAAGAGCGCCTGTTTGTTTTGGCATAGAGATTGTATTTGAAGCGTCTAATAATAGTTTGAGTTTTCGGGCCTTATCACGCAGCCTTAAATAAGTCATCTCCCAATTGTTACGGGAACTAAGATGAAAGTCGTTCTTGCTTACTCGGGGGGATTGGACACAAGCGTAATTTTAAAGTATCTTATAGACAAAGGCCACGAAGTCATCGCGTACGTTGCAGACCTCGGCCAAAACGAAGACCTTGAGGTCGTTCGGAAGAAGGCGTTGGCTGTCGGCGCAAAGAAAGTTTATGTCGAGGACTTGAAGGAAGAGTTCGTCAAGGACTTCATGTTTAAGGCGCTAAAGGCGAACGCCATATACGAAGGCAAATACCTTTTGGGGACATCAATCGCCAGACCCCTAATTGCTAAACGCCAGGTTGAAATCGCCAAGAAGGAAGGCGCAACAGGCCTTGCTCACGGGGCCACAGGCAAAGGGAACGACCAGGTTCGTTTTGAGTTGACTTATCTTACGCTTATGCCGGAGGCGACAATTATTGCTCCTTGGAAGGATGAGGAGTTCCTTAAGCAGTTTCAGGGTAGAAGCGACATGATAGCTTACGCGCAGAAAAACAACATCCCAATCAAGGCGACAGCCAAGAAGCCGTACAGCAGCGACCCAAACATAATGCACATAAGCTACGAAGCAGGAGTGCTTGAAGACCCGAACTTCAGGCCTAATGAAGACATGTTTGAGATTACTGTTTCTCCTCAGGAGGCGCCGGATAAGGAGACTAGGATTGCAATCACCTTTGAGAAGGGAGTTCCGGTTAAAGTGGAGAATCTTGAGGACAAGACAGTCAAAACTAAGCCGCTTGAAATAATCACCTACCTAAACAAAGTGGCCGGAGAAAACGCGGTCGGCCGCATTGATTTGGTTGAGAATCGTTTTGTGGGTATGAAATCCCGCGGGGTGTATGAGACTCCGGGTTACACTGTTTTGAGGGTTGCTCATTTGGACATTGAGGGGTTGACTATGGACCGCGAGGTCTGCCATATCAGGGATATGTTGACGCCTAAAGTCAGCGAATTGATGTACAATGGTTTCTGGTTCGCCCCTGAAATGGATTTTTTGATGGCTGCGATAGAGAAAAGCCAGGAGTACGTTTCCGGGAAAGTCACAGTAAGCGTGTACAAAGGGAACTGCATTGTGATAGGTCGCGAGTCCAAAGACAGTTTGTATGATTCGGGTGTGGCGAGCATGGACGTTCACGGAGCGTATAACCAGTTGGACGCCGTGGGGTTCATCCGCTTGAATGCGCTTAGGCTTAGGATGTGGGCGAGGAAGCACGGGCGAAAGTGAGATATAAGGCCTAGTGTTCCCCCATTTTATATGGGATGGGCAATCCGAATGAGGTAGTCGTCAAAAAGCAGCAGGCTGTTGTGCCTCCGGACCTGGCTCAGGCGGAACTCCAGCTTCCTGAGTTGCTTCCGTTAGGTCAGACGCCTACTTCTCACCCTAACCTCCCTGAACCGCTTAGGTTAGGAGTAAATAACCTGTCACCTCCCGTTCAGACAGCAGAATCTACGATTACTGGTTCCGCACGAAATGCCGGAAGCGCTTTAACACCAGCAGTTCGCACAGGAAGAGTTGCCGCACCGTCTCGAGTAATCGACTTAGAACAGTATGAATTTGATTTTAGCCGTCTTGCTGGGGGTACCATAGACTTGGACTACCTCACAAGGGGGATACAAAACCAATTCGGCGGCTTAGACCGTCTTCGCAGAGAACTAAACGAGAACACTGTTTTGACTCCAGAAGCTCGCAGAGACATAGACCAACAAATGGCAGACTTGGCCGTGGGTGTGGGAGCAATGGGAGACGGACTTTTACTTCTTACGGCCGTGTCAGCTGAGGGTGTTAGTCCGGGTTCGCCTAGAATGCCTGGCGTAGTTACTCCTGAGAGGATTCAGGTTGTTGAGGAAACTTTCAGAGAGGCTGCTAAACCTCATCTTCTTGCTATGCCAGGGGGTGAAAAGAGGGTGGCGATACTTTAGGAGTTTGGTGTTTCGGTCATAGATGGGCCTGTTAGGTTCACTGAGGAGGAAGTTGATCAGGTAAGAAATTTTCTTGAGAATACTCCGCCCCATCTTAGGCAAAACAGGCTTTTGGTTAGGGGAGTGTTTAGAGACACGTATAAGGAATCTGATGAGAGAAACAGTGAATGGGGCGGCGTAGGAGGGGATTATGATTATGGTTTAAGGAGAATCCGCTCTGTTTCACCAAACATTTTTACTTCTGAAATTGGACACCATGAGACCGCGCACGGGGTACATCACCATTTTTTGGGTAACGAGAAGTTTGCAGAATTTGCAAGTCTAGGAGGATGGAGAGTACAGACGGAAGGAGGTAGTGAAAGGGACATAAGGGATTATGACACCATTGAACTGATGCCGGATGAACGATGGGTCAGGCCTCCTGCGACTTCGGTTGCGAGGGAGTACGGCATTAAGAATCCGGTTGAGGATTTCGCCACTCTTTATGGGGAGTATACGGGTGACTGCAGGCCTCTGTTGCATAGAGCGAGAACTCGGGAGAGGATGGGTGATCCTGTGCTGATGGAGAAGGTTAGGTGGATGATGGATAATGTTTTCACTGACCCTGCGGCAGGCGTTACTTACACGTATGATTTCAATGGAGTTATGCAGGCTAATCCGCAGGGAGACGTTAACGCATTAATAGAAAAAGTTTTGGATGCGCGGGATAGAGAATTAGAGGGTCACGTTGACTTATCTGCGGTAGGAAAGGATTTAGGAAAAGCTTTGGATTCGGGGGTGACAAAATGAGTTCATACGAGTTTTACAGGGTGAAGGGAACTGCGAAAGAGCCGGTAGTAGAACCTGCCGGCACAGCCCGCTTTGAGGAAGGCAAAGGCGTCGTCGTAGAATCAGACGACCGGCAATTAACGCAACTACTCACCCGCCCACTCACAATCAAACCGACAGGAGAAACAGGACCATACACGATACAACCCACAGACAAAAGATTCCTAGAAGCGGCCTCGATTGAACTGTGGGACGCAGGATACTTGGGAAAAAGGAAAATTGAGAAGTAACTTTTCAGGATAGTACCCGGACTATTTCGTCGCCGAACGCTTCCGCGGCTTCAGGCCCTTT
The DNA here is from genome assembly GCA_902384455.1 of uncultured archaeon. GTDB lineage: Archaea > Altiarchaeota > Altiarchaeia > IMC4 > SCGC-AAA252-I15 > CABMCB01. Next base: position 11,946 of record CABMCB010000085.1, on the reverse strand, counting down.
CGCGGTGACTATGTTTCCGGATGTTACGACTGGCGTGTCCACGTAGATTGCGCCGTTTTCCTTAAGCAGCGATATTGCTTTTTCGTCCGGGAATGTCGTCGCTTTCTTCCCGAACAGGACGCCGACTTTAGCAAGGATCGGAGGAGACAAGCATATTGCAGCAAGGGGTTTTCCCGCCAGCTCGAACGCGCGGATTAAGTCTTGAAGCGCGAGATTGTTCCAAAGGAAAACTGGGCTTCCGCCGCCTCCGACTATGACGAGCGCGCCGTAATCATCCTTCTTGACGTCAATGAGTCTAACGTCGATTTCAACCCTGGCGCCCAGCATGCCAACCGCAAAACCATGCTTGGTGCCGGCAACCTTAACTTGGTGGCCGGCCGCCTCCAGTTTGCTTTTGGGCACAAGTAGCTCCTCGTCCCTGAATCCTTCAGGAGCGACGACAAAAAGGACTTTCATAGCATAAACACTACATCACTTTATCCGCGGTGAAGTTTATAACACGCATTAATTAGTCAGAGGAAGAGGGAGCGCGAGATGTAGGAGATTTGCCTGTCGCCGATGAGCACCCTCGCCTGCTTCGTCTGGTCAAAGACTTCCCTGAAGAAGGACTCGATTTCATCGCGGGAAAGATGTAACCAAAGTTCGTTTAGGTCGAGTGAGTATACGTGGTTCCTCATGTTCCTGCGCAAAGAGGTGAACTTGAGCTTCTCTTTCAGGTTGTCGTCCAGCTCGATTTCTCGGTCGTACGGAAGGAGCAGCATCGCCGTGGAGAAGATGCCTCTGTTGATGTGGGTAAGGATGAGTTCCTTGTGGGCGTCAGTCGCGTCCATCACTGCCTTAAGTGTCGCCGTCTTCACCGTCTGATCAACTTTTTCGTCCATCATTAGTCCCCTTCGTATGCGTACCGAAGGAATTTACCCGTCTTTTTGTCGAAGATCGCTATCCCCCTACGCTCTTCACCCTCCCGAAGTTGGGGTCTGAGCCATACACTTTGAGCCCGTTCTGCTTCCCGGGCTGCCCTCTCCCAGTCCTCAAGCCGTCCAGCCCCCCTGAGGGCAATGTGGTCTGGCTGCTGCTGAAGTATCTCCCTTCCGATTGTGGTGTCGTCAACAACCTCCTGCCACCTGACATCAAATGACCTGACACCCGCATCCTCAGCCGCCCATTTCCAGAAGGGCGGCAAATTATCCCAGAAAGTCTCTAATGAATCGCTCCGTGAGAAGTCCACGCCGGCCGCAAAGGCCTCTACGACGTAGAGTACTGTATCTTTCAGGCGACTTGCGGGGGGGATGTCAAGGCGCGTCATAACGCCTTCTTCACTCACCCTTAGGGCGCCGGATACCACGCCTTCGTGGATGAGCTGCTGCACATGCTCCCGCTCCTGCAGGTATCTCTTGTGGCCGACCTCAAGCCCTTCTTTGAACAGCCGCCACACTTTCTTGGAGCCGTCTGGATTCGCCTGCGGATTCCATTCAGGGTGCAACTCAAGAAGAGGCATAACGCCCCATCCTATATGGTAGCCTAGGTCTGGATAAAGATCATGCCTATGTTGGCCTACGTTCTCCACTTCCAGGTCTATGAGCGTAGCCTGAGCCCTCTCGTCGAGGATGAAATTGCCTGCGTGGGGATGGACGGGGATGCTAATGATTGTCGCGGCGTACTCGCCGGCCGTCCTCACTACGCGGTCTGCCTTCACCGGGTCCGAGAGTAGCGCTGCCGGATTTTCAACAGGCGTCTGCCCTCTGGCGAATTCTTCAAGCCCCCAGTGTAAAGTCACTGGGAGAGAACGGGACGTTTTGTGGCCCAAAACTTCGCAGACGCTTGATATTACAAGGTCACTTGCGAGGTTATCCCTCTTTACTACGACCTCATGGGGGTCACGTTCACCCACCACGTTGAACGACATGTAGAGGACGTATCTGCTCAAGTTCTGCATATACCGTATGCGTCTTATGTACTCTGAAGGCCGGTCACCTTTCAGGATGACGCGCTGCTCGCCCTCCACAAGCTCGACGTATTCCGCGGGAGTTAGATGCCGCCCCAGCTCTCGCTCCTTATTGCGGACTTTGGGTAATGCTTTCTGTGAGGTGAGTAAAAGCTCAATATTCTCCCTGAAGAGGGGGTAGCTTTGCGCTATCGTTGCGTCTAGAGCCTCCGGAATTTCTCGGTATAGCTGGAAATAATCCACTTCGCCCCGTTCCTCCCTCGTTTTCGCCAGAAGCTTTGGGCTCTGAGGATCCAACGCCGCGACAAGCCCCTGACCTATTTCGTCTGCTACTCTCGGGGGAATGTCTACGCCCACCAAGAATCTGTAGCGGTCGTCGAAGTCTTCCATTCCGTCGACTGTCCGCCTGCACGCCGCGAGCATAGGTCGCCATGATCCGGTGTACTCAGAGAGCGCGGTCTGCTCGACTGTTTCCCATGTGGCGGAGAGTCTCTGCTCGTGGGTGATCCTTCTTAGGAGCGGCAAGTAGCGGTCGCGTTCCCCTTCTGTTAGCGCTGAGCTTTGGCGGGTGCCGAGTGCGCGGGATAGGTCCTCAAGCGCGGGTGGCATGCCGGCGAACGCTCGTTCGTCCCACGAGAAGGAGTAGCTCATGCCTTCGCCTGACGGAACCAGGTACGCATCGAAGTCTGCCGGAAAGATGTATCCCTTATCCTCGATTGTGTCTTTGGCTGAAAGGGGTATTGGCGTCTGAACCCTTCCGTCCCGCACGGGGATAAGGTACCGCGTATCAGAAACACTCTCGTTCCTGAGCCTCGTCCGCCACTCGTACCTGCCCACCTCAATGAGGAAAGAGTAATCTTGGGTGAAATCTACCTTCCCCATCCTGGCGTCGGCTAAAAGATTCTCGTGAGGCTCTTCCCTTATCGGAATGCCTACGTGGAAGTGGGGAATGGAACGCCAGGGACAATCAACCATCCCCATGCGCCTGAATGTTTCTATCACCTGCGCTGCGACGGGCTCGGTCGCCATAAGAAGACTGAGATTGCTGGGGTCGTACAAGACGAGGGGGTCTTGCTCTTCCTTGTATTCGAGGAACTGACGGTGACGGTTAGATACTTCAGGGTTATCCCACATAACCACCCGCGCATCGTCAAAAAACTGCTTCCATCCACTGCTGCTTAAGCAAAGGTCGTGCTCGGCTCTACCAAGAGCCTCCCGGTATATCGCCTCCTCTGCAACAGTGGTTGCGCTGGGGGGAAGCGTCAAAGAGAAGGTCTTCCACGCAACAAGGCCCAACGACATTGACCGGCAAAGGCTGGCTGCTGCTTTCACCTGCTCTGTGATTGCGTCGGGATCGTACATTGAATTAGCCTCGAGGTTCCTCGCTTTTACTTCCCACCCGCCCTCTGGGTTAACAAGGAGGTCGTTCTCATAGTGTTGCCTTAACGTGAAGCCCCTTCTTGCGGCGCGCGCAAGTAAGACTGCGATTCCTTCACCTAATTCCTCAGCGACATGCGCAGGCGCGTCTCTGAAAACACTTATAGGCTCGTACTGCTTGCGCATCACTAGCTGGGTCTTAGCGTCGTCTGCATAGACGATTTTCCTGCCGACACCCTCTGTTACTGTGATAAGCTTTCTTTGCACGTCTGCGCCCGTGAACACGTAGTACGTGAGGAAGGTGGTGTTGCGGGGCTCGGGCCGATTCACAGTAACCTCAATTACATCCTTGCCCTCAAAGTTCACCCTTTGGGCGCGGACGCCCATTCTTAGTGGGTTGAGGCGGTCTTCATCAGCTGCCTCTTCATTGAACGCTCGAATCCTCGCATAAGCGTCCCGCGTGATTTCAGTCGCGCTCCTATCAAGCCCTTCAGCTTGATCCCTAAGCCGCTCGTGAACTAACTCTGAGAGGGCGACTTCCTCACGCTCCTGAGGACGCAGCTCGCGGGAGGCTAGAGCCCGCTGACCGGATGCCCGCTGGAAGAATGCCGACCAGCTCCTGCGCGCGCGGGCGTCTTCGACGCTCAAAAGGGAGTCGACTGTGCCTTGAACAAGCTCCTGAGCCCACAACCGCTCCCTATGACCTCTCACGCGAGCCGTCTCCCAAGTACGAGCATCACCCCTACCTGCAGGTGAAACATGAGAAACGAATTCGGAAGTGAACGCCTGCCAAACTCTGGGGCCCGTCACATAACTCGTCATCCGGCACATTATGGCTATGTCCCGAAACTGGTGAAGGAGGAGTGCATCAACGTCTGCTTGCTGGCGCCCCTGAAGTCGTATTGCGTTCCCCCAGTCGATGAGGTGCACTTCAGTAGTGCCGTCCTGAAGAGGATTCACCCGCGTGTGGGTGAAGGGCCTTCTTCCGAAGTCGTATAGAGTTCCTTTGTCTACCATAGTGGCCACATGTCTTCCGAGGGTTTTTCCGAATTCCTCGGCTTGAGCCATTGTGAGGGTTTTGCCGGAGTCTACGAGTCCCGATTTGTATCGTTCGTAACTTTCGATTAGAAATTCTCCGTCAGACTCGTTACTGCCAGAGGATAGCAGGAGGGGGGCCATGTCGCGGCTTGCCGCCCATTTTTGGACGGTAACTTCGCCTTCGATTGGCTGCTTCACTAGGTAGCGGGCCGCCATGTTGATGATGACGGGCTCCCGCATTGTCCGGTGTTCAGTCGTCACCATGTCTTGGTCTGTGTAGACGTTGATGGCGGCAATCCCGCGGCTAGTCTTGCTTATGACGCCCTCCTCTATTTGGTAGCGCAGCGCCTGGGGTTTTTGGAATCCGGCCGCCCGTAGGTCTCTGATTAATGCGGCTTTGCAATGGAATCTTTCGTCGATTTGGTCTAAGGTGACGTATTCGAATTTGTTCTCTGGTATATATGGCACCGGCCCCAACTCAAACCGCATGGGGTCGCCTGCGCGGATCATGTCGTCTACCGCCGGACTGGGCGCATATTGCCTTCGCCTTCGGTGAACCTCTTCTGTCGTCATTGAGTGGATGTATTTTGGGAAGATTCTGACTAAATATGGGTTTCGTGGGCGTTCATGCACATTGTCGGCTTTCGATGCGACCGAACGCATGTGGACCGACTGGGGGCAGGCAACAAACCGATTGTCGAAAATCCGTCATTTATGTATAAAAAGGTTGGCGAGCAATAGGAGGGCATAGGTGATATCATGCAAACAAAAATTCTTCTTGACGAAAACGACCTGCCTAAAAAATGGTACAACATCCAAGCAGACCTGCCTAAGCCGCTTGCTCCGCCGCTGAACCCGGCCACAGGCAAACCAGCAGGACCACAAGACCTAGCACCAATATTCCCCATGGAGCTCATCAAACAAGAAGTCTCCACAGAACGCTGGATAGACATACCCGAAGAAGTCAGAGACATACTTCGCCTATGGAGACCCTCACCGTTATACCGCGCACACCGCCTCGAAAAACTACTTAAGACTCCCGCGAAAATCTACTACAAATACGAAGGAGTAAGCCCGCCAGGCAGCCACAAACCAAACACAGCAGTCGCCCAAGCATACTACAACATGAAAGCTGGCACCACACGAATCACGACTGAAACAGGCGCAGGCCAATGGGGAAGCGCACTCGCATTCTCATGCGCATTCTTCGGACTCAAATGCACAGTCTACATGGTCAAAGTCAGCTACGAACAAAAGCCGTACAGAAAAAGCATGATGCAGACTTGGGGCGCCGAGGTATTCCCAAGCCCCACAAACAAGACGAACGCAGGCCGAACCATACTCGCCAAAGACCCCAACAGCCAAGGAAGCTTGGGGATAGCGATTTCCGAGGCGGTTGAAGACGCCGCCACACACGACGACGCCAAATACTCATTGGGAAGCGTCTTAAACCACGTATTGCTCCACCAGACAGTCATCGGCCTTGAAGCGAAAAAACAGCTTCAGATGGCGGGCGAAGGACACCCCGACATAGTTATCGGATGCGTGGGAGGAGGAAGCAACTACGCCGGAATCTCGTTCCCGTTCGTCAAAGACAAACTGGACGGCCACGACATCGATTTCATAGGAGTCGAACCCAAAAGCTGCCCAAGCCTCACTAAAGGAGAATTCGCATACGACTTCGGCGACACGGTAGGACTCACGCCGCTTTTGAAGATGTTCACTTTAGGCCACGACTTCATGCCGCCGGGAATACACGCAGGAGGCCTGCGTTACCACGGGATGGCGCCGCTCGTATCCCACCTAACCGAGCTGGGAGTAATGAATGCGGAATCCTACAACCAGCTTGAAGTATTTGACGCGGCAGTCAAGTTCGCAAGAACCGAAGGCATAATTCCCGCGCCAGAGTCAGCGCACGCAATAAAAAGCGTAATCGACCACGCGCTGGAATGCAAGAAAAAGAAAGAGGAAAAAACGATCCTATTCAACCTAAGCGGACACGGCCTAATAGACCTAGGAAGCTACGACAGATACTTCGAAGGCAAACTGACAGACTACGAGTACCCCAAAGAAAAAATAAAAGAGTCACTCAAAAAACTGCCCAAAGTCTGCTAGAAAGATAGGCCGCCAAGAAATTACTTGGCGACAACTATCCATAGAAGGGGCCCAAAGAATAAGGAAGCTTTAAGGCAAACATTAGATTGCGCCTTAAACAAGCCTCATTGTGTCGAGGTTCCTTGGCGCAGTCGTCTCTATGCGGAACATTTCCCTTACCGCCTGACTGTACTGCTGAAGCTTCGTCTGCTCGCCGTGCACAAGCAACACTCTGTTCGGCTTAGGATGAATCTTCTTCTTATAACCCAAAAGCTGCCTACGGTCCGCGTGACCTGAAAACCCTTCGATAGTATTAACCTCCATGTTCACGGGAATAGACTTGGTGCGGCCGTTCTCGTGCGTGAGATACTCGCGCATCCCATTTTGGAGGCGGCGCCCCAGGCTTCCTTCCGACTGGTATCCGACGAATATCAGGCTGTTTTTCTCGTCCGGAGCGAACTGCTTGAAGTATTCCACGGACGGACCGCCAGTCATCATTCCGCTTGTGGCAAGAATTATGCACGGCGGACCGTTGATTATTTCGCTGCGCTGTTTGGGGTTCACTTTGGTGAACGCGTCCATGAGGAAGGGATTCTGCCCGTTGAACACGCGATGCTTAATTGGGCGCTTCAAAAACTCAGGATAAATCGTGTGGATAGCGGTTGCCTCCCAAATCATTCCGTCCAAGTAAATTGGGACGTTGAAGTTGTCGTAGCGGGCCGCGTTCTCCAAAACCATCATTACTTCCTGACTGCGGCCTACGCTGAAAACGGGTATGATGACTTTTCCGCCTCGGCCGAGGGTTTTTGTGATTATGTCTACGAATGCTTTTTCCGCCTCAAAGCGTTTGGGCGCGATGTCGTGTCGGCCTCCGTATGTGCATTCTATTAGTAGTGTTTCTACGCGGGGGAAGTTGTAGTCTGCTGGTTCTAGAAGCCTTGTGTCTCCGAACTTGAGGTCTCCGGTGTAGACGAGGTTGTGTAGTCCTTCGCCTATGTGCAGATGGCTTATGGCGGACCCCAGTATGTGGCCTGCGTTGTAGAACGTGAGGTGTATGTCTGGGGTTATGTCTGCGACTTCGCCGTAATCTAATGTAATGCAGTGTTTGATGAAAGTCCTCACGTCCACGTGAGTGTAGGGGAGCTGCTCATTCTCCCACTCGCCAATCTCCACAGCATCCAACAACAGGAGGCTTGCTATGTCCCTTGTGGGCTCAGTGCAGTACACAGGGCCTTCGTAGCCGTAGTGGTATAGGTAAGGTATGAATCCGCAGTGGTCTATGTGAGCGTGACTTAAAACGACCGCATCAAGCTCAGTAAGCGCGATGTTTGCGGCTCTTAGGTCTGGGAATTTGTCTGTGCCTTGGGCTGCGACGTTGATTCCGCAGTCCAAGAATACGTTGCTTTCAGGAGTCTGAAGTAGGAAGCAGCTTCTGCCGACTTGGCCTGCGCCGCCAAGGGGAGTTAGCCTTAGCCAGTCGCACTCGTGCTCTGGTTTGCGGTAGATTTTCTTTCCCACACTCTTGAGTATCTTCTGGCGTTCCTCGGAGTTCTCAAGGAGCGTTTTCCTCATGCTTCGGACGATGTCGGACTGAATCGGCGGTTTCCTCAAAAGCTTAGGCACCCACCGAGTCTGCTTTGTTATGTCCTCGAGAGTGCTGCCCCGCTTCCCTATGACCAAACCAAGTTTCTCGGCTTCAATGCGGACTTCGCCGAACGTTTCGTCGAACACTACTTCGTCAATCTCCGCTTCGGCAGGAATAATTCCGCGGATGAGTTTTTCAGCTTCAGGCTGGCTCATGCGCGAGTCAGGTGACGAACGGATGATTATGCGCTTCTTCAGGACGCTTGCCAACTCCCGCACGACATTGTGGTTATCGACGAAGTAAGGCATGTCGTCGGTGTAAACGATGACTTTAGGCCCCTCCAAGTCCACCTTGGTTATCTTGTCTTTAGGGCCGTTTGCCTCAAGAAGCTGTTTTATTTCTTTAAGTTCCATGGCTGAGTTTTTCTGCCTTTAGGTGAATCACTAATTAGATATTTAGCAAACCCTTACGCCGTAATGTAGGCGTCAGAGCAGTCTTACTTTGCGGCGTCCAGTATCTTCTTTACTTCCTCGTCGGAGTACTGCTTGAATCCGGCTTCGGTGATGGAGTACAAGTCCATTCCGTCGCCTGTGCCGCTGTCGCGGGCAAGAGCCGCCGCCAACGCGTGCAAAGCTATGACGAGGTTTTTTTCCACCGGCGTATTCTCCTTAAAGTCGCGTTCAAGGATGCCGTACGCCATGGGGCTGCCGCTGCCCGTGCTTGCGTATGTTTCTTCTATTAAGCCGCCGATGGGGTCTAATGTGAATAACGCGTATTTTTTGCCGTCTTGACCGGCGATTATCAGCTGGACTAGGTAGGGGAACACTCTGCTTCCCTGAAGTATGTTGGAAAGAAGAGAAGACACGCTTCTGGCCTGCATTGACTCTCCGTTGTTTATTTCGTAGAGCGCCGCTTCCGCCTGTATAAGGCGCATAAGGGATTCTGCGTCGCCGACACTTCCTGCAACAGTAGCCGCCACCTTGTTGTTTATGTTGAACGCCTTCTTAGCAGTCTTGCTTGCGATAAAATGACCGTAGCTTGCCCGGCGGTCAGTGGCCAAAACCACTCCGTCACTGCATACAAGCCCTATTGTGGTAGTCCCCTTAAGTATCTTTTCTTCCAAAAGAATCCCCTCGAATACGTTAACTAAGGACGATGTCCTAGAATAACCTACTTTAGGTAGACTAGGACGAACCCCTTAATAAACTTGTTGTTTAGCGCCCTATTTGTTATTGTGGGCGTGCAACTCGTACATTAGGATAACACCTAAAGCGAGGAACACGGTGCCGAACGGAAGCTGAGGCCAAACCTCGCGGACAACCATCCAGAATCCTAAAGTAATGAGTGTCACAGCCCAGATGTATAGGGCGAACCCCTTTTCTTCCCCGTGGCAGCATTCTTTGGCTGCGTGTTTTTCCATTTCTAATTCACCAATAGAGGCGTCCAAGCCCCTATGGATGAGTATTTGGCGGAAGAATATAAAAGACGATTAAATCGTCTCGTTATATTCAAGCAGACTCTTCTGCCCCAAACCGTAGAAATCATCTCTTTCTCCCGTAAGCGTCGGACGGCCGTATTGCCCTCCTCCGCCTGCGACGTACTGCAGGGAGTCGTTCCTCAGCCGTTGTATCACTGAGGCTACGTCAGGAGATAAAACGCGGATGTCGTCCAGCGGAACATACAGTAGCACGTTGATTTCCGACCCCAACTTGCCTGTGAGACGCACCCACTCGTCCCCTACCTTCTTGCTTGCCGCATTCCTAATTCCCTTAGCCAAAGCTATGGCCTCGTGCAGAGGCAGAATGTGCTTGTAAGGCGGCCTCCATTGGGGGTGGTGTGGCGTATCCCACGACGCAAGCTCGTTGATTCGGTCTAGGACTCCTTTTTTTATTAGGCCTTTGCATATTGGGCAGCGGTATTTGAGTGTTGCGGCGTCGGGTAGCCGGTATTTTTTGTAGCAGCGTGTGCAGGCCGTAAGGTGGTATTTTCCTTCGCGGGGGTTTAGGCCGGCGTTGAGTGTTATTTTCCGTCCTCCTTCGCGTTTGAAGGCTTTGGCTAACTCTGGAAAGGATACTTCTTTGACTTCGAATTGGGTGAATTCGCGGCCGAGGCGGTGGGGTTGGGGGCTGTGGCTGTCGCTTGCCGTCAGAAACGAAAAGTGAGTTAATTCTTCTATTCTGTCGGCGAGGTCTGTGTCGGAAGACAAACCAAGTTCTACGAAGGATATGTGGCGTTTTGCGGTTCCGTAGCAGTCAAGTAGGCTGCCGTGTTCCTTGTATATGCTAGTCCAGGGAGTGAACGCGTGAGAAGGCCCAATCAAACCGCCGACTGATTCGACTGCGTCAACAACTTCCGCCGCCTCCAGTTTCACGTGGGGGCGGCCGTCTATGGATAAGTCGGCGTGTTTTGCGAGTTGTTCTGAGAATTCGTCTGCTGCGTCGGCGGAAGGTAGTAGTATGACGTGGTGGACTCTGTGTGCGTCTTCGACTTCTGTGGTGTATATGAGGCGGCTTCCGCTTTGAGCGTGCCGGTAGATGCCTTCGTTTTCTTCCTTCAGTTCCTCCTTGAGCATCCGCCGGTAAACCGGGTGAGTGCAATCGCCGGTTCCGACTAAATCAAGACCTTTTTTTTCGCCCCAAGACGCCAGATGAGAGGCGTCCATGTCGGCGCTCGTTCCTCCGCTGAAGCGGCTGTGAAGATGCAAGTCGGCGTTGATGAGGACCATGTAGTAGAAGGTGAGAATTGGAATGTAAAAGTTAGCGTTAATTACTTAGGGAGCATAATGAACTTAGGTGGCATCGTGAATCCGTCGCAAATATATATCGCCGCATCTATTGTTGTCTTAGCCGTTATCGCCGCACTTTTTTTTCTCGCAAAGAAAAACACAAAACGCAAAAAGCTCACCCCATTAGCAGGCCTCGCTTTCGGATTTATGTTGGCAGGAATCATTTTCGGAGACGACAGATTATTGGGTTATAGTCTGATGGGGGTCGGCGTGATTCTCGCGATATTTGACATGAAAACTAAGATGAGGAGTAAGTAAAGCCCGAACTTCAATCCCGAATAATCAGTTCTTTGCTCCCGCCATATTGTCTTTTCGTAGTTTGTAGAATTGGCTTAGTCCTCTGCGGTATCTTCTGAATTCTTCTATGTTGAAGTATTTTGAGAGTTCCGTCTTCCATTGTTGTTGGGTGAGGTTTGTTACGTGTTCTCCGTGCCACATTTCTCCTGCGGTTTTTTCCCAAAGCGCCCAGAATGCGGTCTCGATGAATGTGTTTTCGGGCGTCGTCATAACAAAGACTCCGCCCGGCCTAAGTACGCGCTTTACTTCCTTGAGGGCGGTTGGGTAGTCTTTGACGTGCTCTATCACTTCCATGGCGACGACGGCGTCGAAAGAATTGTCGGCGTAAGGCAGCGCGGTCATTGAGCCCTGCGTTAGCGGGTGGTTTATTTTGTAGCGTTTTAAGTCGAGGCCGAATCCGTATCCTAATGTGTCCAAGAATGCGCCTTCATGCATTGTGGGGCAGGGTCGGCCGCATCCTATGTCGAGGACTGTTTTTCCTTCGTCTTTAATCCAGTCTGCGACTATACGGTAGCGGCCGAGGTGTACGTGTTCGCGTATTGGGGCTGTTAGGCCGTCAAGCATTTTGGTTTGTTTGTGTTTGGGGTGGGCGCATTGTTATTTTGTAGTCTGTGCTGTTGTATAGGGCGAATTCCACGGTGTCTCTGTGCCAGTCTTCGTCGAGCCATGTGCCTATTGGGGTGAGGATGAAGTTTGCTTGCAGTAGCTGGCTCCAGGGTTGTTGTACTATGCGGCCTGTTTGGGGGTCTTTCATTGCGGGGTCGTATGTCCATCCTTGTTCTATTATGTAGACGGGTGTGCCGTTGATGAGCATGTTTTGTATGT
>CABMCB010000084.1 GCA_902384455.1 uncultured archaeon | reverse complement strand
GTCTTTTTGAATGTGCGGCTTGTTAGGTTGTCGTCGTCTGTTGTTTCTATGTACCATGCGGCGGTCCAGTTTACGGTGTTTTGTATTTGGGCGACTAATGCATCGGTTGTGGCGATTATGACTACTGCGTCTGATGATGTGAGCGCTGTGTCTATCTGGCTGGTTGGTATGTCTTGCGTGTCTGTTTCGTTTGCGTAGTTGAATACGTATGTGTTGAATGCTCCGAATGTGTTGGTGCCTGTGTGGTATGAAGTTATGTTTGTGGGTATTGAGCCGGTGAGCAGGGTGAGGTTGCCTTCTGTTTTGGTTATTGCTGCGTAGGAGTGTTGTGGGACTTGGGTTTGGAGGGAGGCGACGTAGAAGTCTGATAGGTATATGTTTTCCTTTTGGTATTCGTTGCCTGTTCTTCGGATGAACATGGGCATCATGAAGAGTATTGCTGAGTCTTGGGTTGCGTAGGATGCCGGCAGGTTGATTGAGATTCTGTATGAGTGGGCCCAGGGTGCAGGGTCGAGTTTGGATGCTACGGCTGTTCCTCCGTATAGGATGTTGTTTGTTCCGTTGTTTAGCCCCCCGTTTTTGTAGAAAACGTATTCTACCGCTGGGAGCGCGTAGTATGTGTCTGAGTCGCGGAATGTTATGTCTCTTTCGGTGGATATGCTGAATTCTATGATGACGCTTTGGGGTTTTCCGCGTTCTATGAATATTTCGTTGGTTGTGTGGACGTAGTGGGTTTCCCTGTTGTAGTCCGAGATTGTCCACGGGTATGTTGGGACCATTCCTCTTCCTGCGACGACGTTGACTGACTGTTTGTTTGTGACTGTGACGTTGTAGAACCAGCCGTTGTAGTCGTAGTGCAGGCGGTATTTTGGGTATGGGTCGTATTCGTGCTCGTATATGAAGTCGCTGTCGGAGTGGCTGTATCGTGAGGGGTCGCGTTCTATGTCGCGCACTACGTACGAGTTCTTGAATGTGGCGTTGTCTGCGGCGTCGTACTGGCCATTTAATGACGAGATGATTCCTTCTTCTGTTACGTCGCTGTCTTTGACTCCCTCGTTTCCGAGGCTGCCTTCCGTGCCTCCGTATCCTGTGGAGTAGGATGTTCCGTTAAGCCACCAAATGACGTATTCAGCGTTGTATTCCAATAGGTTCGTCTGGAATTCGTCCGTCCACTCGCTGTTTCCAGCGTCGATAAATTCCGTCGGCTGGGAGTCGTACGTGTCCGATACTCCGTCTCCGTCGGAGTCCTGCGTCCAACCTGACGTGCCGGCAGCCAGTTCTTCGCCGTCGCCCATGCCGTCTCCGTCCGTGTCTGTTGAAAGCGGCGCAGTCCCAATTATGGTCGTCCCGCCGGAAAGCGACACGAGCCTGAATCGTTCGTCGCCGTCAAGTATGCCGTCGCCGTCAGAGTCGTTGTTTGACGCGTTCAACCCCAGCTTCCACAGGACTACGCGGTCCAACTGAGCGGTCTTCCCCGACTCCCACGGGTAGATGGTGATGTTAAGGAGGCCTGCAGTGAGGTTGCCCATGTAAATGATGCTGTTGTTTGGGCCGACGTATAGGGTGTATGATGTTTTGTTTGTTTCGTTTGCTATGGTCAGCAGTATTGTGTTGTTTAGGTTGAATCCGTAGAGGGTTATGTTGTAGTAGCCGGGTGTTTCGACGACTGTTCTTAGTGTTATGCTGCTGCCGTAGGGTATTCTTGCGCCTAGTCCTCCTGCGAGGTAGAGTATTTCGGAGTATCCTGCTATGTTTCTTCCGAAGTAGAAGTCTTCGGCTTCGAGGACGCCTGCGCAGAAGTAGCCTGTTAGTTCGTCGGCGTCTGATACGCGGTCGCCGTCGCTGTCTGAGTCTATGAGTGGGTCAGTGGAGTATATGGCGATTTCTGCGCCGTCTAGGATGTCGTCGGCGTCCGTGTCGTTTCTTAAGGGGTCTGTTTCGTTTAGCGTGGCCCCGTCGAGGTTCAAGTCTTCTCCCTCAAAACGTTGCTTAATGCCTTCAGTCCTATTGCACCATACGCCCCACCCGTCTATGCTGCCGTTTGCGTGCTGGTGCAATCCTTCGCGCGTCGCATTATAACACCAGCCATCTATCCAACCGTCAGGCAAACCGTCGTTGTCGCTGTCGACGTCGAGTATGTTTGTGAGGCCGTCGCCGTCTGTGTCTATGCTCCAGTTATGTTCGAATCCGTCTTTGAGGCTGTCGTTGTCTGCGTCGGGGTTGGTTGGGTAGGGGTCTGCGGCGTCTGCGAGTCCGTCTGCGTCTTGGTCTGTGCCTATCATTAGGCTTCCGTCGTATGTTTCGCGGCCGGTTAGTGAGTATTCTGGTATGCGTGTGCGGGTGTTGTTTGGTATTGTTTGTACGTGGCCGTATTTTGCGTATCCTCCTTCTGCGAGTGGTATGTGGATTATGCCGCCGTATATGTCTGCGGTTTTGGATATTACGTATCCTTCGGCTGTTTTGATTGTGGTGTTTACGCCAAGGAATGTGTATGTCATTGGGGTTATGGGTGTGGTGTTTCCTGCGGTGGGATTGAGGTAGTTGTATGCGTCTAGTGTGCTGCTGCTTGCGTTGTATATTCCGAGCCAGTTTCCGGCTGATGTGTAGTTTGTGCTTCCTACGCGGAATATTACGCGGACTTCTGTTGCGTCGGTATTGTTGTCGTTGTCGCTGTCTGAGTCGAGTGCGTTCACAAGTCCGTCGTGGTCTGTGTCCACGTTCCAGAGGGGTTCGACTCCGTCGAGTAGTCCGTCGTTGTCGCTGTCTGAGTCGAGTGGGTTTGCGAGGCCGTCTGCGTCTGGGTCTGTGTATTCGAGGATTGATGTTTCGTCGCCGTCTAGTAGGTAGTCTCCGTCTGTGTCGCTGTTGAGGGGGTCGGTTGCGAGGTTTTCGTCGTATTTTTCTTGGTGGCGGGTTGCGTAGTCTGATTGGAGTATCGCGGATGTTTCGGCGTGTGAGCCTTCCCATGCAAGGGGGTTTGTTGATGCGTAGCCGTATGCGGGGTTTGCGTCTCCGGGCACGTCTATTGCGAATGGGGCAGTATCGTGTTTTAGGACTGATGTTACGCTGCCGTATAGGAGGAATACGTCTCCCGCAAAGAAGCTTATTGTTATGTTGCTGGTGGGGTTCATGGATGCGGCCCGCATGTATGTTGAGCCCACTAATGGCGCCCTGAAGTAGGAAGACCACCCGTAGCCTGGGCTGTGGCGGTACGTCGCATTGCCGCCCACGAAGTAGGCGTAACTACCGTCGGCGGTGAATGAAATCCTCCCTAAAGTGACTGTTCCTTCGTTTGTGTACAGGCCGAATGTGCTGTTGTATTCTAGAACGCCTTCCATGTTTGTTTCGGTGTAGGCGTATGATGTGTCGTATGTGTAGAGTTTTCCTCGTCCCGTGATTGCTGCGGTTGATGTTGAGGGTTTGAATGCGATGCCTTGGAGGGTCCACCAGAGGTAGCGGTACTCGGGGTAGCATTCTATCCTGCCGAATGGCATTCCCGTGTACCAGCGTATTCCCGGCTTGTCTATTTGAGTGAAAGTGCCGTTGTAGAGGAGTAGCGCGGGGAGGTTGTATGTGATTGTGCAGTTTGCGGGGATTATTCCTCCGGCGCGGTTTCTGTCGTCTAGTTGAGTGTAGTTTCTGTTTGTTGAGCGCCAGTCTCCGGCTATCAATGCGTAAGTGCCGTTTGGGTGCCAGGCTACGGAGTTCAGGTATGTGAATGCTCCCGCGTTGAGGTCGGTTACGCCGGAATTGAGGGTTGAGACTGAGCCGTTTGAGTAGTAGATTAGGACGCGCCCAACACCTAACCCGTCTCCGCCGACAATCAACGCGTACGAGCCGTCCGGCTTCCAAGCGACGTCCCGCAGACTGTCGTTTGTGCCTGACGCACGCGAGTATATGCTAGTTCCATTATATACCAACAGCGTCCCCCCGTCTCCCACAATCAACGCGGTGTTGCTGTTAGGCCGATAGTCTACGCCGCGCAGGATGCTTGTGGTGGGCGACGAAAGAATCTCTATTGAATCTGACGTCGCATTGTAGCGGTAGACGCTTCCGTTGGCCCCCACAAACAATGCTATTACCCCGTCGCTTTTCCAGCCTACGTCGTATGTCGCCTGCCATACGTCGCCGTAGGGTGTGGTGGAGTTCAGCATCGCGTAGAGGACGTACTCTTCGGGGGTGGTTGAGTAAGGAGTCATCTGGCGCCTCACTAAATCCGCGTCTGAGAACGTTTTCCCGTCGATTCTGCCCAACCCATAAAGCGTGTCGCCGGACAAATGGAAAGCAATCCACGAATTATCGTTTCGTGAATCCGCGTAGTCAAAGTAGGGGCGGCAAGTATAATTGAAAGTGAGGGTGCGGCCTGAAACGTCGTTGACGTTTTCGCTTAATGATAAGTTGCGGTCTGACTCGGAGAGGTGGTATTGCCCCGCCTGCGGAGTACCAGACGTCCGGGTGAGGGCTTGTGTGCTTGACCTGTTGTTGACGACCCAGCAGGCAAGTTCGCTTACGGGCGCAAATCCTCCGAACGCCATGTCCAAATTGTATGTTCTTCCCGGGCCCGGATGGCATTCATTGTACTGGTGGGATGAGCCGTAGAACGTGTAGTTGCAGCATACAGTCTGCTGGAGGGTTATGTTTGTTCCAAGGGTGATAAATCCGTTGCTGCTGTTGTACCACACTTGGTTCGCTCCAGGAGGCGGGCTCCCCACCGTAGTAAGAGACCTGTTGAAAGTGAGATTGTACGTTGCGTAAACAACGCGGTTCATGGCGGAGGGAATGCAACTCAAAAGGAAGCTTCGGCCGTAAACCCACGTTTCCTCGTACTCGCCTAATGCGTCAAAGTCCGACGCGTTCGTCCTAAATACGACCCGCCTGCCCTCGTAATCCCACAGGCCGTCTCCGTCGGTGTCCTTGTTGTTTGGGAGGGTATGCGACACCATGACTTCGTAGTAGTCGCTTAATGTGTCGTCGTCTGTGTCTGCGTCTGTGGGGCTTGATTCTGTTCCGTCCGTTATGCCGTTGGCGTTTGCGTCCTCCAAAGCGTCGGATAATCCGTCGCCGTCTGTGTCTGATGAGGATGGGTCGGAGAAGTCGCGTTCTATGTTGTCTGAGAGGCCGTCTGAGTCTGTGTCCGTTAGTAGCGGGCTGGAATATGCAGTGACTGTCCTTACGTATCCGCTTGAGTTTTGTATGTGCAGCTCGTAGCCGCCGGCTTCTTCTCCGTCGGTTAGGCCGTCGTTGTCTGTGTCTGCGTCGAGTTTGAGTGTGCCGTATGATGTTTCGCCTCCGTGGAACGTTCCGGCTACTGTGATGTTTTCCCCGTCCCAGAGTCCGTCTCCGTCTGTGTCCGGGGTTGTTGGCGATGTCTCATAGCTGTATGCTTCTATTGTTCCGTCGCGGTCTAAGTCTTCGTTTCCGTCGTTTACTCCGTCGTTGTCGCTGTCGGAATCAAGCATGTTGACTTTCCCGTCGCCGTCGGAGTCAATGTTATATGATTGTTCCTTGCCGTCTGTGACGTTGTCGCCGTCGCTGTCTGAGTCTACGACGTTGGCTTTTCCGTCGCCGTCCGAGTCGAGCGTCGGACTTAATTCTTTGCCGTCGATTAGGCCGTCGTTGTCGCTGTCTGAGTCTTTGATGTTTATTACTCCGTCGATGTTTGAGTCGGTCCAAGGCGCGTATTCGCTTCCGTCCGCAACTCCGTCTCCGTCCGTGTCGTAGAAAGTGGCGTTTGAGCCGTAGGAAATCTCGGTGGAATCTCCTATGCCGTCGCCGTCAGTGTCGGATTTGGAGGGGTCTGTTCCCCGCGCGTATTCGACTGAATTAACCACACTATCTCCGTCGAAGTCGCCTGACGCGCCGTCCACGCCGGACGCAATCAGCGGGTTGAGTCCGTACCAAGCTTCCCATCCATCAGGCAGCCCGTCGCCGTCGCTGTCGGCGTAATTTGGGTCTGTTTCACCCGCATCAACGGCGCCGTCTGTGTCGCCATCCTCGCCCTCCCACTTCTCAAACAAGCCGTCCTTAAGTGTCGGGTCAAGGCCCCACGTGCCGTTTGAAAGAAAAGTCCAGCCGTCCACCCACCCGTCGGGCACGTGGTCGCCGTCGGTGTCGTATTCAGTGGAATTAGTCTTTGTGGCTCCTGCGTCGGCGTCGTTGTACTCGCTGTGAGACTGGTTGGCGTAACCAAGCTCCACCGAATCAGGCAGGCCGTCTACGTCCGTGTCTGTGAATCCGTATGATACTCCTGAGACTGTGCCGCGCCTGTAAGCCAGCGGGCTTCCCGCGTATATTATGTTGAGGCGATTTGAGTGGTCGTAAGCTACGACAGGTCTTGACCCGGCATTTGACGCGTTTTCTTCGGTGGTCCAGTTGGCGTTGACGTATGCGCGTGACGTTATTCTGCCTGACGTCTGCCATGCTGCGTGTAGTGTTCCGTCTGATGAGAAGCAGGCGGAGGCGTTTTCCGCTGCGCCGGCACTTGCCTGGCTTGATGTGCCCCATGAGGAAGTAAACCACTTCGCGTATACTCTGCGGGTTCCTGAGCGGTTGTCGTCCCAAATTAACGTTAATGCCGAGCCGTTGGATATTAGGGCTGGCCTGCGGGCTGTTCCAAGTGAAGTGAGGTTGACGGCGGTAGCCCAGCTGCCGGTGAAGGAGGAGTAGAATATTCGGCTTGCGCTGCCGTTGGCGTCTTCCCAAGCAACGTGGGGTACGCCGCCTAAAATGGCGATTACGGGGTTAAGGGATACTTCGGATGTTTCCGCAATTCGTGTGTTACCCAGCCACCCGCTTATCGTAGTAGTGGTCGTCGTAGTGGTGGTAGTAGTCGTGGTGGTCGTTGTCGTGACAGTGAAGTTTCCGCACGGAAACTCCAAAGCAAAGTTTCCGTCCGTGTCGTTGGCGCGAGCCAATACCGGATAGACTCCTTCAAGCGCAGACGTCGCCAAAGACGCCCAAAAGCGGCCGCCTCCGTTTCCGTCATAGGATTTGTTTGTTCCGTCGTACTCGAACCAGACTGAAGAGAGGGAGTACGAGCCTGCGCTCACGGAAGCGTTGGCGACTACATCCTCGCCTTGCTCGACGTCATCAGGAGACAGGAAGCAGTCTAAAATCGAAGGCGGAACAACATAAACATTGAGGGAATCGCACTTGATAGAATCGGCCCTGTTACCCTCCTCATCGCGGGCGTTCGCCTCCGAACCGTAAGAACCCTCCTTACCTGACGTGTTCAATACTGTGTACCAGTGAGGTTGGTCGTCGGAACATCCGTAAGCAACCTCATCGAAAGTCACAGTTACTTCCGCCACATGAAGGTCTCCGTGACTGACTACGACATCAACCGCAACCTGAGAGCCAGCAGACACATTCGTCTCATTCAGAGTGCAAGAGACGATCGTAGGCGGAACAACCTCCTCGCATCCAGGCCTCAACCCGAATAAGGCGTCGCCACAGCGGTCTTCCCTCCAGTCACAAGCCTCAACAGCGCAACAATCCACCCTATTGTCAAGGAACTCGCACGCAACCGCATCCACCAAAGGGGAGATCAAAAAAAAGACTGCCGCAAGAAAAACAAAAGAGACAGTAAGACCTCTCTGCATCACACAAAACCCCCGTAATAAATTCGTAACCAATAGTAAATAAAACAAACAGCGCCCACAAATTACGAGAAAAATTCAGCAAAAACACAGGGATAAGACAAAATTCCAAAAAAAAGAAAAAATCAGGTGGACCTGCGGAGATTTGAACTCCGGGCCTTTCGATTATCAGTCGAACGCTCTAACCAAGCTGAGCTACAGGTCCGTGACTTGGTGGGATTGTAGTGATTGGGGGTTGGGGATTTATAAGTTCTTTTTAGTGGATGTTTTCAGCCAGTGCTCGCGCGTTTTCTTGAGCGTCCCCGACACGCCGATTATTCGGGGCCGAACTGGGGTTTGGTTTATTGATTGCAGTGTTGCGACTGCTTGCCTTAGTGTTTCGACGCATTTGTGGGTTACTTTGATTACTCCGCGGTTCTCCTCCCAGTCCATAAGCCACAGTCCCGCATCCGCTGCCCCGGATTCTCCAAACAGGCGCAGGTAAGAATCCCACAACGCCTGACCCACTTCTTTGCGGTCCAACGGCCTTTTTGAGTCTAATGTTACGGCTACGTAGCGGTTTCTTTCTCTCCGCGTAGGCTTTACTGCAGCTGGCACATAGTGATGTTGGATTAAAAGGTAAAAAGGGTTTTAATGTTTTCCAGTCGCGTATTTTCAGCCGGCTAAGGAAGGTTAATTAAGGCGTCGGAAGTAATTTTAGAGCACCAGAGGGACCACTATGTTTGATAGTTTAGTTAAGGAGGCATTGGAAACAAAAATTGATTCTGGACAAGGAATCGACTCAGACTCCCTAAAAATCGTAGTTGTGGGAGCAGGAGGAGGAGGAGGAAACACCGTAAACCGACTAAGCCGGATGGGCATCGGAGGAGCCCAACTGCTAGCATTCAACACCGACCTAAAAGACTTGCAAAAGCTCAACAACAACATCTCCAAGGTTCTAATCGGCGGAAAAATAACGAGAGGCCTCGGAGCAGGCGGATTCCCCGACATCGGAGCAAAGGCCGCCGAGGCGAGTTCGCACGAGATTGAGGAGGCACTCAAGGACACCAACCTATGCTTTTTATGCGCTGGGATGGGAGGCGGAACAGGCACCGGAAGCGCGCCAATCATAGCCGACATCGCCAAAGCCCAAGGCGCAATAGTCGTAGGAATGGTGACTTACCCATTCAAGCTGGAGAGAAGCAGACAGGAGCGAGCGCAGGAAGGAATCCGAAAACTAAAGAAAGTATCCGACAGCGTCATAATCATAGACAACAACAAACTAATGGAGTACGTACCCAACCTGCCGGTAGACAAAGCATTCATGGTGGCGGACGAAGTCGTAGCAAGAGCAGTACGAGCAATAACCGAAACCATAAAAGAACCCAGCCTAATCAACCTCGACTTCGCAGACATCAAAGCCGTACTCGAAGGAGGCAAAGTCTCAGTAATAAGCGTAGGAGAAGCAAACGGACCAGACAGAGTAGCACTCTCAGTCAAAAACACAAGAAGCCACCCGCTACTAGACGTCGATATGACAGGCGCCAAAGGAGCCATAATCCACATATCAGGCGGCCCAGACATGACAATCGGAGAAGCCAACGAAGTAGGAAAACTACTGACAGAAGGATTCGACGAACACGGAAGCGTAATGTGGGGAGCCCGAATAAGAGAAGAACTCGAAGGAAAACTCGAAGTCATAAGCATAGTCTCAGGCGTAAAACCCCGCAACATAATGTCGCAAAAAGGCCCCGTAGAATTCGACGACGAACCAGCCCCATACATATCAAGAGACGACGGAGTAGGCTTACGTTTCGTCTGAGCTGGACAATAGGCGGAGACCGCGGGTTTCCGCCCAACTTTCTTTTTATTTTTTATTTAACTATTGTTTTACGGGTGGATTTTAAATGGGCAACGGTGAAGGATACGGCAAAGTAATTCTTTTTGGAGAGCATTTTGTTGTGCACGGCGTTCCGTCGATTGTTTCCGCAATAGGCGACACTACCACATGCGAAGTAATCCGCAAACAAACACCCGGCTGGACGCTTAAAGACGACCGCCCCGCAACGCCAGGATACAAAACGGAAAAACTAGACCAACAGAAAGACAGCATAAACCGAGTTCTAACAGCAGCAGGAATAGACCCAACAAAAACAGGCATCAACATAACGTTCGCAGGAAACCTCCTTGCCGCAAGCGGAGTAGGAGCCTCAGCCGCATCATGCACAGCACTTGCGCGCGCCCTATCAGACGAATTCAAACTCAAACTAAACGACGAAAAAATCAACGAAATAGCATACGAAGGAGAAAAAGGATACCACGGCACACCAAGCGGAATAGACAACACCGCAGCAACATACGGAGGCCTCATCTGGTTCGTCAAAGGTTCGCCAAACGTCATGGACCGCATCAAGACTAAGAAGCCGGTCGAGATTGTGATGGGAAACACCGGCAAAGTCGCAGACACCAAGGCGGCAGTCGCAGGAGTCAAAGAGCGCAAGGATAAGTTTCCCGGCAAATACACCATGATATTCAATGAGGCAGGGGAAGTTGCAGGTAAGGCGCGGACTGCTTTTGAGGCGGGCGACATGAAGGAAGTCGGCGCCTTGATGGACCGCGCTCACGAGCTGCTTAAGTTGATTGAAGTAAGCAGCAATGAGCTTGATTTCCTAGTTTCCCTGGCAAAATCCAACGGCGCATGGGGCGCCAAGATGACGGGCGGAGGACTAGGCGGATACATGGTCGCTTTGACGCCAGGAAAAAAGCTTCAAAACACAGTCGCAGCCGCGATAGAAGCGGAAGGATTCCAAGTACTCAAAACCACAATCGGCGTTTAAACGCCATTGATTAGGAGTAAGGATTAGCCGCCTGAAGCAAGCTTTGCCTTAAGAACGCTTATTTCATCCTTCTTCCGCACTGACTTATCTTCGGCCTGACTCAGAAGATGCTTTATGTTTTCCTCCTTCTTAGCTAGCTCCCTGACGATTTCAGCCTGAGATTCCGCTTCCTTGAAAAGCTGCTTCCGCTTAACAATTGACAGGTCATTTTCCGTCGCATCCTTAAGCTGACGCAAACGCTCAACAAGCGCCTTACGTTTCTCACGGTCTTCCTTAGGGCGCAACTTCCCCGCAACGCCTATGCGCTCCATAAATTTCTTCCTCTCAGAAGCAGACAAACCGCTCTCTTTCAGCCCACAATAAAGTTCAAGCGCCTTAAGGACTCCCTGCACGTCCACATCACCGTCAAAATAAGCCGCCACCGGATCCTCCTCAATTTTCTTGGCGACGGAAACCACCGCAAAATCAACCCCCTCTGAAGGAGTCCACTTCACAAACTTGCGCAACAACCTCCTCAAAGGAGAAAGAAGACCGTACGCGTTCAACTCCAAAGAACTTTGCGCCTCCTTCAACGCCGCAACCTCATTCTCAGCCGCCTTCAAACCAGAATCATCCACACACTCAGCCGCCTTCAAAGCCGCCTTAACC
>CABMCB010000083.1 GCA_902384455.1 uncultured archaeon | reverse complement strand
TGGTGTGCACCCATGTTACTTTAGCAATTTCTCCCGACTTACCTCTCAACTCAGTAAGTAGTTTTTCAGTTCAAATCAGCCTAAACTATGAGAAGCCCTAAAAAGGATAAGGCATGTCCTCTTCACGTTCACGTTTTGAGCGAGGTTTAAAACTATTGAATCGTTTAGCGATTTTCTCTTGCATCAAAGCGTTAACGTCAATTTCTCCACGGTCCTTAACCACGCATACTCTGCCGTCCTGAACAAACGCATCGGGGTATTCTTTTGTGAACGCCTCTACTTCCCGAGTCATTGAAAGGGGCGGACCGCAGTGTAGTTTTTTAGCACCAAGTACCTTTGGGGTAACGGTGAAGCTGACAACTATGTCCTCGAAGACGTAGGCATCGCAGACACCTTTGACTTCTCTGTGCTGATTCTGAATCTCTCTAAGCGAAGTGTTACACGCAGAGAGGGCAGTTAAGAAGTCGGTTGCTCTGTCGCTATGGCGGGGAAAATGCATATGGGTGAAGTCTTCATGTGCTTCCACGTATTTCTCAGGGCTGTATTGTTTTGCGTCTATCTCTGCTTGCCGCTGGCGTTTGAGAGATTTCGTAAAGTTGTTGCAGTACCACCGGGTTTGCGCCCAACGCTGAGGGTAAACGGAAGCCAACATGTTTCGAGTTGGTTTTGCCGGGTCCGCTAGGAAGGGGACAGCTTCGCTTTTAGCCCATACTTGGCAGACTTTTTCTAGAGAACCATATTGGATAACAGCGGCTTCGACGGCAACGCTGGGAATCCCGCCAGTTTCAGGACGTAGAACACCAACGCCATCGAAGAATGCTTTGCCGGTGATTACTTCTTTTCGCTTTTTAGCGTCTAGATGATTGTTCATGTATTCAGTATGCTTGAGGGTGTCTATTCGTTCGTGGTCTGGTGGAATGAAGACTAAGTCAACGTCTTCCCCGTTGTACAGGAAGTGCCAGATTTCTAAGGTGCCCTTAGCTTCTTTGTGAAAACCTTGCGGGAAAGTCTCAGACATTGCAAAGTAGGCATGTTTGTAGCTGGGTGAAACAACGAAAATGTCGTAATCGAATTTGCCCCTAACCCAAGTATCCTTTGCTGTTGACCCAGCCGCTTCAACGTGAGCGTTGATGTGAGCGTTTTTCAGACCTTCCAGTGTCAATTTGACGAGTTTATCGCGGGTCTCGTGAACATGGACGACCTCTTCAGGGGTTGGGAAGTACGACATTGTGAGCACTAAATTGTTTGATAAAGTATATATCGCTTGTCAAAGGAATTTAGAAGGGATGGGAAAGATGACAAAGGTTAACATGAACACTGAGGGCACCAACATCTCTTTTGATGAAGATTTGAAAACGGGTGAAGTTTCGATGTTTGTCTGCGGCGAGCTTTATACCAAAAAGAACCCTCGGCTAATGAGAAAACCTGTGCTTGAGGCGTTTAAAGACGAGATAATTCAGCATCAAGGGTTTATCTGCCCAACTGACCTTGACGGTTCCTAAACTATTTTTTACGAATATAAATCACGAGCAAAACAACGACCACCAAGGCAATAACGATTATGAGGACAGAGTAGTCTTCTAAGCCATGCAGTGAAATGCTTATTTGCTGAACGGGTACAGGCGTGCCGTCTGAACTCGAAGAGTGAGACCCAGAACCAGACCACATAGGTCCCGGTCCCGCAGAGTGAGGCGTTGGAGAGGGTGTAGGAGTGGGTGTAGGAATATCCTCTAGAGGGACATAAGCACCCATGTTCGACAACCTCACAACAATGTCGTCTTCATGGTTATTGCTATCTACTTGAAAGCCAAAACCACCTACGCCGTCGCTTGTATTCAGACTTGTGGCGTTATCAATCATCACGCCGTCCATGTAAGTTGTTATGTAACCATCTGAACTATCGAAATGCATGAAAACGTCGATGACACCGCTTGGGTCAGGAGTTATCTCAGTCATATTCATAGAGGACCCATTGCGGTAAGTTGCCCATGTATCAGCGAGAGCTTGTATTGCGTATTGGGTGTCACCTTCTTTGCCTGATAGCAGAAATGCAGAGAAAAAATTGTCCGCTGTTAGATTTTCAAAAGAGTAGCTAACTGTGAACCACATGTCAGGATAGCTACCTGAGTCACCAAATTGATAAATTGAGTAGTCGGTGTCTGCGGTAAACTCGGTGCTGTTAAAGACCAATGCTGGAAAGTCACCGGCGACTGTGTATACACCATCAATGGGTGATGTTGCTAATGGTGTACCACCACACAGCCAGAGAGTCATATTGTTCCAGTTGGTGCCCCAAATACGAACGGCGTCAGGAGGGACCGTTGAACCAACGTATGCGGCGGTTGGTTGTACAGTAAGGGAAGAAACAAGAAGAAGGGAAGAA
Organism: uncultured archaeon; assembly: GCA_902384455.1. Classification (GTDB taxonomy): domain Archaea; phylum Altiarchaeota; class Altiarchaeia; order IMC4; family SCGC-AAA252-I15; genus CABMCB01. Next base: position 14,723 of record CABMCB010000083.1, on the reverse strand, counting down.
AACAAGAGGGCAACAATAATGCCCTTTGAGAGTTTTTGGTTCATTTACTTTTTGTCTCCGTAGTACCCCAAGAAAATGGCGATTAGAACGGCGAAAGCCGCAAACATCCACAGTATGAAATCCATCAGGGCAAATGCCCAATTGATTTGTTGTGTTACGCCACCATAGACTCGTTGCCATGGAAGCGGGTAACCACTGTCGACGTAACCGGGCTGATAGGTGTGAACGTATAGAGGAAGAACGAAGACAAGCAGAGCACTTATGCAAACGGCGATAAGTAATAGAATCGCTGGGTCTTTCATGATTTTGTTCATTTGAGGCAACCTACTGCAAAGTAGAGTGCTTTAGCATTTTAAAGCTTATCAAAAAAATTTTTAAGCGATGCTTTATATGGGTGTACACCGAAATGCAAAGACTGCAACGTGCCAAAGCCCTAGCGAAAAGGGAACGTTTCGCGCCGATGACATTAAAGCACCACCGTCAGAAATAAGCTATCTGGCGGAGTCATCGGCTGGCACGTCCCACCACCTTTTGGGTGCATTTATGCGAAGTAAAGAAGATTTTAAAAAACTAATTCGAGACAAGCTTGACGAAGAAAGCCCCGATATTGTTGAAGTTGAGGAAATGCTACGGGACTTCAGTGTTATGCCTGAAGAGAAAGCGACGTTCCAAGCGGCTATCGAAGAGCTAAGAGTAAAAGGCGAAGTGAGGCAGTGGCTTGCTCTTCCCTAATTTTTTCTCTTTTGGGTGCCCTAAAAAAGAAAAGTAGAGGTCCTTACTTTTCTTTGCAGTCAAAGCGGAATGTGTCGTCAGGCAACGTACAAACAGTGTGCTTTGTAACGTCAGAATCAGGGACTTTGAAGTCAACGTCGCATATGACGGTTGAGCCTTGAGATTTGCAGTCCTTGACGTTAGCCGCTTTGAAGACTTTGGACCCTATTGCTCTTAATGCTTTTGCGTTTTCGTCATGGCTTCCCATTTTTTCGCCTAATTCTTTAGGCGAGGGGCAATCAATTTAAGGCTTATTCAAAGATTTTGTATGGGTGCTACCGAATGGTAATTTGGTTAACGAGCAAAATAGGGATTAAAACACCGAGCGATGAATTGAAACCAGAAGAGTACGGCTCAATCATTGTTGACTGCCGGGAGCTTGTTGACGGGAAGAATCACCCGGGAAAACTCCTTGCGAAAACGATAGGTGTCGACAATCTACTTTCGACCGAGCGAGTAATTCTCCAATGCCAAGCAGGCGTATCTCGCAGTGTAGCAATTGCTACATTATTGTTCTGGTACGATGGCGACGGCAAGCTGAGCATAGAGCAGACATACCTCAAAGTAATCAAGCCGCGATACCCTCAAGCCCAGATAAGCGAAGAATTGTTACGGTCAATGAATCAAGTCCCGAAATTCATCACAGCCATAGGAGACGAAAACCGAAAACACTCCTAACCTCTTTTTTTGGGTGACAGCATGACAACTCTTAATCCGAAGCTGAATATCCGCCAAGCACTTGGCAATCTGCGGGACATCTACAATAAAACGCTGACAGAGCAACGGCTTTCAGAAGTTGTGGCAAAATATGGCGCCAAAGCCGCAGTTAACAGCGTTGCCGCTGGACCACTTATCGACTACTACGGAGACAGCGTTAAAATGGAATGCCAAAAATGTGGGCTTACAATCTATTTTCGCCCATGGATGAAAGCATTAATCGATAAGTACCTTCTAAAACCAATGTGTGCTTCATGTGCAGAAAAAGAGCCGAACGAGATTTTTAAGAAAGGAAATGAAGCCCATGCAGAATTTATGAGCAAAAAGGGACTCTCAGCTACCGCTTAAGACAATAGCGGATTAAAGCGGCGAATCCTCTACCCAGCGCACAGATACCTCGCCATAGAAGAGAACCGGCAAGCTTGAGTGGGCTTCGCCCATTTTTTCTTTGTTCGCGTATCTCTTCAAGAACCAAAGCACTTGTGACGGCGATAGTAGTGCCGACAACGATTTGAGCAGTTGATGCAGTTATTACTTCAGCCATATGTGGTCAATAAGCTTGTGACCGCTCTGTAGATTTAAAACTTGTGATGGGTGAATCAATGCATTCAATGCAACCAAGCGATAAAGACATACTTTCGGCAATTCTGACGTCCGATTGGATGAAAGAAGAAAAAACCGAATGGAACGCTGACGCTGAGCTAAAAGACAGCCTCAAAGAGAGAAACTACTGCCAGCGATTGATGGAGTACAAAAGCGACAAACTTCAAGAGTTCTTTGACCAACCCGTGGAAGACATGATAAAAATTGATGCAGTCTGGAAACGGCTCTCAAAAGAGCTTAAGTCAGACTACGACGGACTCTGGGACGAAAAGAAAGCGGTACTTGAAGCGTCCCAAAACGCAAAAGACTACCTCATCGGCGAACGCAGAATCTGCGACATCATAGAAGAAATCAGACATGAAGTCACAATCGAATACCGACGACAACTTGAGGCAGAATGGAAAGGATTAACCTTACCCGAGACCATAAAAAAGCTCAAAGAGCTAAACCTGCCACCACTCATTTACGCAGTCATGCAAGACGTACAAGGAGTTACCACTTCCGAGCCGTATCCAGTAGTTGGCGAAGTCAACACAAAAGTAACCGGCGTATTCGCGGTCGAAAAGTCAACGCGGGGTCCAGACCTGTACCGTTTAGAGCTTGTCTTAGACCCTCCAATAACGCATCGTTTCATGGTCAGCATCGAGAAATACCAAGAGGAACCGTTGTCGAAAATGTCTTTGCTCGTTAAAAAGGAAGATAAAAAGTTTGAGTTTGTTACCGTTTAATCTTCTCTTCTTTTTTTATTGGGTGCCCACTTTATGACAATTGACCATTATATAGGACCACGCCATGGCAAAACGCCCGCGCAAATCAGCAATTGTTTTGATGAACATAAAAGAAAAAACAATTTTGATAACTGCGAAACATGCAAGCATAAAGGCGTATGCCAAGGCATCTGTACCATATGCAGAAAACGCTACAAAATCACGTCGTTTAACCCAAGCATTTGCTCCGAGTGCTCAAACGGGTTAGACGAAATGTAACCCCTTTTTTCATGGGTGTAGCAAACGCTACTTTTATCCGCAAGCGCATTTTGGTGGACGATAGCCCCGCACAGTCATGAGAAGTATGGCAGTAACGGCTAGTGTGCACCCAATGGTCGAAATTGTTATTTGCAAGGGTGTTGTCCAAGAGCCGAAAACCAAACGGTAGTTTGACCACCACCAATCTTGATTAGCGGCTGGCATGTAACCTTGCCAGAGCATGAAGTAGACGAGGTCTTGGGTGGCGCTCCAAAAGAACGCTTGACCAAAAATCATGAAGCGCATATCCCGGTTGGGTAGCCAAAGCAGAAGTATAGCAAACTGATACATGAACAAGTAAATCCACGAGTAGGGTCCGAACCACGCATTGTCGAAGACTAAGCCAAAGTGGTAAAGCGTGCTGTTAACTAGGAAATCAAGGCTTGTGAATAGCAGAACAATGCCGCCGAAGAGAACAAAGGGAACGATTGGATGGTAGCGTGGGAGTTGCATGTCATGTTATTGCGAGCGCTGAAAATTAAAGCGTTGCGGTATGGGTGAAAATAGTTTGAAAGAAGTCGAAGAATACTTAGCTAACAGGGACAAACTTTTGGAGGTAACCGGCGAGAAATCGGTAAAAGCGGCTATTGCCAGTGCAAAAGAACAGAAAATCACTGACGGCTACGACGAGATAATTGCCAATTTAAAGAAGGAAAAAGATGCAAGAATCAAAGTCATCCACGATGAGGCAGAACAAGAAAAAAGCAAGCTGGACGCTGAAATCGATAGCATCGGCGCAACCTTCAAAGATGTTGATTTCAAGCTAAAAATCCTTAACGCCCAGAAGGAAATCGAAGAGAAAACAGCCACAATCAATGTCGATACAACCAAGTTCTCAGGCTACAACAACCATCAAATCATCTGGCTACCCGACCTTTTCAGGGACAAATACCTGCACTTAGTCCTTTGCATCGCAGAAAATGACAAACCCAAAAACAAGTACTCACTTATGGTCTACGGGCGCTGTGCCTTCACACCACTTATGGACCTACAGACATACTATAGCGGCGTAAACGTCAACACTGGCGGAGTTAACCCCAACGTTGAGCAGAAAATCTTGGACGCACCAACAATTGAAGAGCTAAAGCGGTACGCAGAGAAACACCGAGCACACATTTACTCAGGCTTTCTACAGCAATACCGGGCAACCAAAGAAGAGTACGAAGAGACAATCAGCAAATACAAGCTCACAGACTTCGAAGCAATCTCAACAATCCGAGAAGTCGCAGACAAAGAAGCACCCATAGTCTTCACAATCAAATCCTACAAGAGCGACGCCACAGTGCGAATCTACAACAAATACTACTACTCTTCAGACGTTGAAAAGAACGTCTTAGCCACTGACTTCAAAGCGCCAGACAACCGTCCAGCATGGGAAAAAATCAAAGTCGACGGAGTCATCTACAACCGCTTATGCAGAGTTGAGCTTATGGTCATCACTGAAACTGGCAACACAATGTTTGGCGATTGGTGGAGTACAAGCATTGAAGAAACAGGACTACACGGCAGTCTCGCAGAAAAACGGCTATTCAATAAAGAGAATTGGGAAGAAAACCTAACCAAAACCGAAGCATGGCTTAAAGAAACCTGCAAAGAGCGCTACACCAAAATCAACTGGAACCCACCACAAATCGTTTGGGTCCACCCTGAGCTACTACCGAAGCTTACGCTTCCCCCCTTTTCTTTGTAAGCAAAACGTCTAAAAAGTACATATGGGTGATTAGATGGAATTATTCGTTAAGACAGAGGTAAGACACCTGAAGAGCGACAAAACCATAGTTCGCCTAAAAGCGAACACAACTTGGCGATGCGGAAAGCTTCAGCGAGACATCATCACATTCGTCAAGAAACACTGCATGTTCCACGATGTCACTGTCGATGAAATCAACAAAGAATTCCAAAAAAGCGACGAGGTCAAAGACGCGCTGAAGCGTCTGCAAAAGAGAAACATAATAGTCTTCATAAAGTAGCAACTGCTACTTTTTTTGTCTTGAGGCTTTTTAGCACAAAAAACCCACCCTAAATGACTAAAAAGTGCTAGAGCCGGAAATGGGTGAAAATCTTGGATTTTAGGCTACATTTCAGAACTTGTGTTGGCGACGAAAAAACGCTGGACGGTCACATTGCAGTAACCCAGCCGCTGAAAATCGGCGACAAAACAGAGCAGGTCCCAATGCTCGCAGTCCAGTATCGTGTCGGAATCAACAACTATCGAGGCATAACAAACAAACTAAAGCTCAAAGTTACCCTCTATGACGTTAAAGGTGAAGTAATCCAGAGCGACATCTGGGAATACAAAGACATGGGCTGTATCGGACTAAAAGAAGGATTCAGAAAAATGCAACGCATGACCGCTTGGGCAATCATCGAGAGAGCCTAACCCCTCTTTTTTGGGTGCTAACATTGAAATTTACAGTTTATTGGTGGATTCGAGCGGACGGCAGGCAGAAACAAGGACATGACATTGTCGACAGCAATGATGCGGATTTCGACACTTACGACGCCGAAACCATGATTGAAAGCGATTTAGATGACCTGCGAGAAGACCCCAGCATTGACATTGAATCGAAAAAGCTACCAAAGTTTTGTGAAAGCCACATCCAGTTAAGCTTCGCGGCAAAGCACTCGGAAATCTCTAATTGGGGCGTCAGAAAAGTAGCGCCAGTTAAACCCTAATTTTTTCTCTTTTGGGTGACAAACGTGCCATGTATTAATTGTCCAGCAGAAACATGTGAATATCACATGCCAAAGCCACCAATCAGCATCGCTGGGTTGCCAGTAAACAACTGTTCAGCATCCGAAGTTGACTTCTCGTGGGGCGAAGATAACGATTCATTCCACTGTGAAACGTACAAACGGAAAAAAAGCAACTATTAAGCGATGCCCTTTTTTGGGTGAGATAAATGGAACCAATGCCAGAATCAACAATCGCAAATTTTCCACATGGTATGATTCACTGTAGCGAGTCAGGCAAAAACGACACAGTAGAATATTCCCGAGCAGAGATTGAGACGTGGGTCGCCAAACTCAAAGCATACTTTGAAACACTAATGCTCGACAAAGAGCACTTAGTAAGCTGTCCAGCATGCAAAGCCGGCATGTTTTGTAATCACATTGCGTTAGCTTCACAGCTTCTGGGCATTCCCGAGAAGGAAGCAATCGCAATGGTTGTCAAAGCTCGAACGGAAGGCTTTGAAGAATACATTTGCCGGTATCTAGTGAAGGGCAATCCGAAAGGCAAAACCAAAGCAGAGCAGAAAAGATACTGTAGAAAGAAGCACAAAATCCATCGTGAAGACGGTTTCAGCCATGACAAATCGTTTTATGAATGCGTCTGTTTTAAGGGCGTATGCAACGATTATTGTCCACGCGGTCCTAAAAAGCAGAAAAATCCTGAACAGCCAATCATAGCCAAATAAGTCTCTTCTTTTTTTCTTTGGGTGCATTAAATGGACAACATAGAAGAATTTGAGAAAACCCTGAAAGATGAAGCAAAAAATGTAACCATACTCGGCGCAACCATCCACATAAAATCAAGCGCAATAGAAATAATCACAGAAGACGAATTCATCGACTTCATCAACAAAAGACTTACCGGCGAAGTCCCCGTTTTCAAGGACCTACGAAAGGGCAACTTCATGATGTATGCAGTTGTTTTCCACGGTTTGCTTGTCTATTACATCGAAACAATTAAAAAAGAGTAACATCCGCTACTTTTTTTATTGGGTGCCTACAGAGTCACAGTAGAGAACGTTATATCGTTACTATCCGCATATCGCCTAAAGAAGGGGTCAGCGCACTTCGATTCAGCTTCCGCAACTATGCCGATGTCAGCACCTTCAGTATCATACGGACTTATGTTCTCGCCGGGATGCTTTCGCTTGAGTTCTTTCAGACATTCAGCCATTTCTTTGTCGCCGCCAAGAGCAAAAATAATGTCGTATCCAGCGGCTTTTCCCCTGTCAACGCCAGTTATGCAAATCATTTCACCTTTGCTGTCAGCGATGCAATCAAGCTCGCTTTTGCCATAGGGCGTGTCGTCATAATGGAAAATGCTGGGATACTTGCGATGTTGCGCGTTACTGCCATAGGTGTTTATGTCCGCTGGGCTTGGTCCGTTAGTACCGGGTGCTGGGTGAGTATGGAAGCTTCCTACGCCAACATGACCGTTTTCGCTGTCGTTTGGACAGCCGCCGAAAGATGTTTCGGTGGAAGTGCCAATGTCTGGTTCTCCGGGGAATAAGTGACCGCGGAGGTCGTCGCGTCCGCCTAAAAACAGTTTGCCATCCATGGTTCGGCAGAAACGTATGCCGCGCTCAAGGTTGTCTTTGTTTGTTGCCTCAACTATTGCTTTGAGTTGGGGACCAAATTGGCGTTTTACTACTTGAGCGGTGAGAGCTTGTTTTCGCAAAAACTATCACCTGTTCATAAGGAGGGTCTTTGAAATGGCACCAAGTTCGCGCCAGTGCACTTTTTCTTCGCCCTTTATTTCAGTGAATTTACGTGCGTGGTTAGGCATCAATTCGGCGGAGACGTCATAATTTTCTTGGGCGGCGGCTTCAGAAACTATCAGGGCAGTCAATAGCTGGGCTTCGCAAATTGGTCGACCGTTTTCTTCGACACAGCTTGTGAATGCTTCACGGAGTCCTTCGCCATCTTGAACAGCTTTAGAAATTTCTGAGGGCATAGGTTTCAAATAGTAGAAGAGACTATTTAGCGCTTATTCAAAAAATTTGTATGAATCGTGGGTGAACTCAAATGGACATCTTAGAATACCTACAAAGCACAGGTAAGGACGGCAGTAGCCATACTTTCGACTTCATCATCGCCATCGCTGAGCTTGACGCCGCACGAAAAGCTTTGTTACCACAACCCATTGACCCAGAAGTTCAGGTCATAATCGGCAACAAAGACATTTTCGCATGGATTAAAAGCCATGGCGGAACCATATCGAGCATTACACTACAACGCCGAAAAACCGAAGCCATAGATATGGGCTTGGCAATCAAGTATCACCGTAAACGGGGAAGCGGTGACGACATCATAATCACGAAAAAATGCATTCGAGTTGCGCAGGTAATCAAGAAATTCACGGAAGAAATTGCCGTAGCCTTCGCGGACCAACAAACACCGGCACCAACACAACCAATCGAAGCACCCCCAGCGCCAGTTATAGAAGCGCCGCCTGAGCCAGCGTCTCAGCCCGAGCCAGTCCAAGAGCAAATACCGATAATTGAAGCGCCCGCGGAAACACCTGTCGAAGTCCCAGCGGAACCACAAACTGAAGAGCCAGTACCGGCAGTTGCCGCCACTGAGCCGCAACCCGTGCCTGAAGCACCTGCGGAGACAGAAATCGTGCCAGTAACATCAACCACGTTGGCGAACTCCGCTAACCCCTAAATTTTCCTTTTTCTATTTGGGTGCATTTAAGATGAGTAGTGACATAGAATTTTGCGACGTGTGCCATAATCCCGTCCCTAAAAACACTCGTCATGGGGGAACGGGAGAAATACTTTGTTCAAAATGCTGGAAGAAAAGAGGACTGCCAGCGCCATAACTATTTTTGGGTGAATTTATTGGACTACGCTCCAAGCGGTCTTTTTGAAGTAAAATTCTACTTTGAAGCGAACAAGTGCGGAAGTTGCGAACGATTTGATGCGATTCTACTAGGCAGAACCATAAAGGAAACATCAGAAAACGGCACAAAATTCAGGTTTCTCTTCGAGTGGCGACCATACGTCAACATCAAAGTCGACGGCAAATGGCAACAGTTGGAAGCAAGAACCATTGAAGAATGGAAGAAAGTAATCGGTACGGCAACAATCTACGACAGCTACGACAGGCGCTATACGTGGGACCAATTCATGGCGCAAGTTGTTGAACCATTGCAAAAAGAAACAGCGAATCCCGGTTTTTACGGAAATAAGGGTTATGACTTCAACAGTGACGGCACCTTCGGCGACTTTGCCTATGAACGATACATAAAGTGGTTAAATGAGCACCCCCACAAAGAACCCACATGATGAATACCGAGAGATAGGCGCATCGATTAAACAGCTTCAAGACTTACGAAAAGAAAACGCTGAGACCATCAAAAAACTACAAAAGAACAATCAAGAAATCGACGGAACCATAGCTCAGCTAAAGGAAAAACAGCGCAAACTCTTGTTCTTAACGATACACTTCAAAGATGACAAAGTTAATCTTCCAACAAATCCCTAATCTTTTTTCCTTGGGTGTTTTAATTGACATTCGACTTCAGAAGTTACATGAATCCCCCGCAAGCAATTCTGGACGCAATTAACGATTTACTCATTTATCGCCAGCTAAACAACAAACGCGGCGTTGAATTATACCAAAAATTCAAAGACAAAAACTACTTTCAAGGCTCAGGAAACGATTGTTGGCTTCACGACGACATCAAAGAGCTTATTGAACGGGCGCAGGGCACACCTTGGGAATGGCTCATAAAAGCAATCAACCTCTACCAGAACTACACTACCAAAATTGACTTCCTAATCACAGACCTTCAAGAATTCAGCGAGGAAGACAGAAACAAGTTTCTCGCTATCGTCATGAACAGCACAAAATCCTATGCAACACTCAAACAGTGGCTGACGCCAATTCTTAATGACCGGGTTCTACAAGCCGTTTATGACTGTGCCAAAGTATCAATCGGCACCGACCGATGTCAATTCCAAGTACTCAAAATTGCCGACCTAAAGATTGCACCAACAGAAAGCGAAGACCTCATCTTGTTTGACGATTTACTGGAAATCGAAGACCCAGAAGACCTAATCTGGTATTTCGAAAACAAGTTCTTCGAGAAGACCCAGCAACAAAAAGGTAACTACCTGATAATGACATTCATGCGACACAAGATATACTACTACAAGCCTAACGTGTACTTCTTTATCATATGGAAACAAACGCTTTACGTCGTAGAAAACTCAGAGAGACGTTTAGACATCAACAATCCATCTGGCGACCGAAAACCCGACGATTACCTTGAGCGACGATTCGGCAACATGTGGCTACCCTATGACCAACTGCTAACGGAAGCCAAGCCGTCAACCTGCACAGCAATCACCATCAAAAAGCGCAAAGTCTTAATTCGTGGGTCCCTCAAAGCGATGTTCGAAAAAGAGCCAGAAAACGGAGCATGGCTCAGTCTTTTCGTTTTCAGAGTCTTACACTACATCAACTGCCAAGAAAACAAAATAGAGCAGGGCATCACGCCTAACGAAGCTCTAAAAATGCTGGAAGACAAAACAGGCAAAATCGACTTCACCAGACCAAAATCAGAAAGCCACGCAGACGCGAGCAGTTACTTAGTCAACAAATACGCCTCGAAAATTACAAGCATCACACCCATTGACCGCAATTGCCTCTTAGGAGTAATCGGCACAAAAGAATACGTGACCGCAGTCATCGAGTACCAGAAAAGAGAAAAAGTCGCTATCGAAGTGAAAAAACAGCTTCACATTGACTACAAAGCAAGTGCTGAACAAGCCTTCAAATGGTTTGAAACCTTCATAAAAAGCCATGACGTCGTAGAAGTAGTTAAGAAAGCGCTAGGCAATAGGCTCTACCCATTTATGGGGTACCCCGCTTTTACTGAGCGCTACACTGAGTTTGGAACCCAAGACGTCAAAGAACCTACATTGATTCAGGTGCCGATACTAAAGCTCTACACAGACATACGCCCCTTAGAAAGGGACCGCGAAGGAAGAATGCGGCGGGGAGTAAGCCCAGCTTCATACTACCGATGGGGGCACGATACAATTCCCACAATGACAGATGCAAAATATGGTCTCAAGAACACGACCTCTGTAATTTGGAACGAACTCGGCAAGTATCATCTCTCAAGGTACGCAGAGGACAGATACAAAACGCCATGCCCATGCTGTAAAAAGTATAGATGGCACGTTATTGTCGAGTTGAAATTCCAAGACTACCGGCAAATCTGCGCCTTTTTCGGCGTAAAACCAGAAGAGCTACAACGCGACATCGTAGAGCACCTACACCAACAGAACGATGCATACATCGGCAACAGTCGACTACAAGACGTTGACCCTATGGATAAAATCAGAGACCCATTCTTTAGACGGCACTCAATGCATACTAACTACAACTTTGACGAGAAAAAAGAGGAAGCATATGAATATTGGGACGACGACACCCCAGAATTATCGGTGGCGATTCCAATATGCAACCGATGCCTAAAGAAGCTGACACCACCTGACGCCGAGACCCACAAGCCAAACACATACGTTACTACGATTCATTGGGGACATACGGGAATAATGCTTTCAGACGACCAACTGAAGCTCCCAGATAAAACCGAAAAGTAGCAACTGCTACATTTTTCTATGGGTGAAAAAAGAGTGGAAGGGACAGTTTACTGTCCAGCCATGATGTTGACGTTCATCGTTGCCATGCCATTTGTCGGTTCTTGACCTGCGAATGTAAGGCTAATATCTGCCGAGGGGTTAATTGCTACGTAGTCTTGAGCGCCGTTGCTTAAAGTGCATGTTAGGGCTACTTTGCTGTTGATTTGGAAGACCCATTCTCCGTCGCCCCACTTTGTCAGAGCTTCGTTGATTTGGCTTTGAGACAGGGTGGTTGAAGAGATTGTTTTTGTTACGCCAGCGCCCCATGAGGCACCGTTCATTTTGAAGTCAGCAGACGCGCTTGTTTTAGGGATTGATGAGCTTTTGTATGCTTCTATTTGTGATGTTACTTTGGTGTTCCAGCTTCCGATGTCTTGAACCATTGTTGCTCTGAAGTCAATTTGCATGTAAACAAGGGTGTGATTTTCGAATGCTACCCACGCCGGTTTTACGGGTGTGAACATTGTTGTGTTTGTGCTGATTTCTTGTGTGCTTCCATCTTCAAAGCCCAAAATTGCCGCAACGTAGACGTAGCCTATGCCGCCTGCCGCTTGAGTATCTTGGGTGGCTTTCTTTTCGTCGATTTTAGTGCTTGGTGCGCCAGTAGCGAAGACGTTGGTGTATTGTAGGACGACAGCGCTGAGGACAAGGGCGATAACGCCGACTGCGATTAGAGCATATGCATGTGATTTTTTCATGAATACCAACCTTTAATAGCGAAGTGGGTATGCTACCTATTTAGCGCTTATCAAAAAAATTTTTAGGGTGAAAAAATGCCAGTTGAAGTTATAGTACAGGGAGCACCAGAAGATTTCCCCAACCCAAAGTGCAGTCAGGAAGAATTCGTCGAGAACATGAAAAAGTCAGTTACTCGTCGCTTAGAATTGAAACCTCAAGACATTGTTACGATAAAAATTAAGCGCCCTATGACGCCCATAGAGGAAGCAAAAGCACTTCAAGAGGAAGCGGCAGAGCTAAGTGAAAAGCTCAGCAAATTCAAAAAAGAGCGCATTGAAGACAACAGGGCAGACGCCTACTTCTTAGTTGAGAAAGCTGAAAAAAGTGTTGGGGAAGCTGAGGACTCATTGCGTGACATCTACCAAGAGGACTTTGAAGTTCAAGCTGATGAGTCCTAACTTTTTTTCATGGGTGGTCCGTTTTCGCTTGTACCACAATCAGTATAGCGACAACGATACAGCCAGCAATTATCGCCCAGAGCCACCATGGCACGAGAGCTAAAAAGCCCAAGATACCGGCGTCGGTTTCAGAGGGGGCAACTGTTGGTGTTGAAGTGCTTTTGTGGGTTCCGCTACTGCCGCTCACAGTTCCCGAATGTGGAGTTGAAGTTGGCGTAGCTGTAGGAGTGGGTGTTGGAGTTGAACCGCTGTCGCCGCCAATTGTTTCTTTGAAGTCATCGACTGCAACATACCCGTCTGCCCAATTGAAGTTGTACAGATAAACATTCCCAGCAGTGGGAGTTGATACTTGAGCTTCAGTTCGAGGTATTTCACGGGCACCGTCAGCAACACCGTTGACATAAAAGAGCGCATGGAGTATGTATGGTTGCTCTTCCATTGACTCAGGGTCAGTGTTTGATGTAAAATAGAATGCGGCAGTACAGTTTAGCCATGTATCGCGCTGAAGAGGTATAGAACTTGCCGTGTCAAAGGTATCGATAGTTAATTGGTTGTTAGCGTTTGGGGAAGATATAGCAAAACCTGTCATGGCATCGGTAAGCCAAAATACGAAAAAGTTCGCGGGATTAGAGTTGAAAGCTGTCGGGTCGCTTGATGTAGCTGAGAATTTTGCCCAAACAGTGAATACCCGAGCATTTGCAAGACTGTTTTCTACAGTGGGAGACAGCGTAGCGGGTTTGTAGTACATGTTGTTGGAAGTTGACCCGTCATCATAGTGGGCGAAGTATGCACCATAATCGCCCGAGTGGATATAATCTGCGGTGTCAGAGACAACATAGCCACTTTTTGGCGAAACCCCCTTCGTCCAATCTGCGCCCCAACCCCCACATTCCAAGTCTACAGAGTTAACCAACGTAGAGCCAGAATAGTGCTTAATGTCATCCATTGCAACGTACCCTGAGTATGCGAAAACGCTGACTTCGATTGAAAAAGAATCTGTTGCTGTTGGACTCCCCAAAGTTACAGAGGATGTTCCAACTTGAGTGCCATCCAAGTATAAAGCAGAATCAACTATTGAGGCGCCTTCTGTCAGCAAAACAGTCATGGTTATGTTATGCCAAGTGTTCCTTGAAACAAGAGCTTCCCCATGGGAATCAGCATTACTGTCAATAAGTGAAAGGTTGATGTGGTTATTCCCGTCAGTACCAAGATTGGCATAGGTATAATCTGAGTCCCAAAAAGCGTCAATTATAGAAGTGCCAAGGTTAGGGTCCGTAGCGGTATCTGAGAATTTAGCCCAAATAGTAAAAGTTTGTTTTTCGGCACTATTAGGAGTTGATTCACAATTTAGATAATTTGTGTATGGACCTGAGAAATAAGCACCATGGGTACCTGAGTGCACATATTGAGCAGTTGTCGATATTGTGCCTGATGTATCGAATGGTGCGGTTTCCCACGACCAGAAATCAGCGGCGGCACCCGATTCGAAATCCTCACTATGCATAAGGGTCCCAGCGCTGGCAAATTTAACGGTCAATAGTAAACTGGATAATAGTAAAAGTCCGATTATAGCTAAAGCAACAGAGCGTTTCATGTTGGGTCAAGTGTTATTTACCGCGAATCGTTATAAATGTTCTACAAATTTTTTGTATCGGCATGGGTGAAATAAATGCCTTCAGAGAAAAAGCCAGAAATCAACAGCAGAGAAGACGTCAAAATCAGCATGTGTTTCTACCGTAGCAAAAACGGAAAATGCGGAAGCATGGAAATCTACCGCAAACAGCCGGGAATGGATACAGGCGACCCCTGCCCGTTCGACGCTAACGCCTGCGCCTTCATCATAGACGGAACCGATGACCGAATGGGCAACTTGCGATGCCAAGAATTCTGCCCAAAATATAACGACCGACATGCAACGTAAGTTGCTCACTTTTTTGGGTGACAGCAATTGAAGCAAAAAGTCATGAAATTGCAACCTAACGAACGCAACGGCGGCATGGACCTACTCATCGAGAGAGACAGCGGCAACGAATTCCTTGTACTGATGGGACGAAAAGAACTCGCACTTGTAAGTTGGA
>CABMCB010000082.1 GCA_902384455.1 uncultured archaeon | reverse complement strand
GTTAAACAGAGCACAGAAGAGGTTTTGGTTCGCACTAAAAAGGTTACATCAAGTAAAGGGGCTCCTAATCGTAACCCTAAATGCTTACTTGGGTGCGGAACTGATGCTTCCTTTGGCTATCCACCTTGGGTAGAGAGTAAAGAGGAGGATAGGAAGGAAGACGGTTGGGGACGAGCATTATATTGTTCATCTCACCAGTTGCCCGAAATGGTCAATGTACGTACAGATAGATGCCCAACCTGTTTAGAAGAGCACAAAGTAACAGTACCTGCTTTCAACTATCCCAATGAAACTAAAGGGTTGTATTGTAAAGCACACAAGTTGGAAGGTATGACAGCTCGTAAAGGAGCTAAATGTGTATGTGGTGAAATAGCCTATTATGCTGAAGATAACAAAGACAAGAGAACACTCAAGCCTACTCATTGTAGTGAACATCGTAGTGAAGATATGATAGTTGTCACAGCAACTTGTAAAGAGTGTTGGGACGAGCGAAAGGAACGAGTAAGACCACTGTTCAATATAAAGGGGTCTACCACGGGTAAGTATTGTAGAGAACACGCTAAACCAGGTATGCGATTCGTGGGTACATATTGTACTCTCTGTGATTATGACATTGTTAGTTCAAGAACATTTTGCTTTCCCTTGTGTCAAAATTGTTGGTTGGAGTTACATCCTGATGATGAGAGAGCTCAACATATTCAACATAAGCAAAACTTGTTTACAGAAGAGTTTAAAAAGGAATTTGAGGATACATTCACTCCTGAACAAGTCATTTATGACAGGATTATGCCAAATGGTATTTCAAAACGCCGAGGAGATATTGTGATTAATTGTTATACTCACTATGTAGTTGTAGAATTGGATGAAAATCAGCACCGACATCCAAGCTATACACCAGAATGTACTGAAACCCGTATTAACAATCTGGTAGAAGATGGCAAATGTAAACCAATGGCGTTTATACACTTTAATCCAGATGGATACAAAGAAGGTAATAAAAGCACTGAAAGTTGCTTTCAAAAGAGAGAAGGTAAATGGGTTCTTAACCAGAAAGAATGGACAAGACGACTAACAGCAGTATTTGACAAAGTGGAAGAGTTTGCGAATGGTTGGGACTTTACAAGCAATCTCACACAGATTAAGAAATTCTATTATACAGAAGATTAGCACACCAAAAGTAGATAGGATAGGTAGGTAAATAATAAAACTTTTTTTACTGTTTAAAATAAAAACTTCTAATGGCAGCCAACATTTCTCTACAAAAATCAGTCAGGACGTGTAGAGTTGATAGCGGGTGGGCACCTCGTATTCAAAGTGACCGGTTTGAGAACAGTAACTCGATGATGTGTCCCGTTTGGAATGAGAGGGACCTGACCGGTCGAAAGGTTTGTGCCGATTCGTTCTGGACTAAACGAGAGGGGTGTAATTCTGCGACCGACCGGATTAGTGTTGAAAATGGGTTAAGACCTCAATATATGGAATACGTTACATTGGATGCTGCTGGTATTGACGGGAATATGTACCTAAACAATGAAAATATTGGGGTAACAGAATCCTTTGTCCAACCCCGTAGAGGCAATGTAAGACATAGCCCCAAGATGGGTCGCATCCCTGAAAACTATGCTGTAGGTGTCTATGGTTATTCCTCTAGTCCAATGTCCTCTGGACCCACTGAAAGTGTCTTTGAAAGTTCAGCTCAGGGCGCTGGATGCGGCGCGTCGAGGATTGGGCAAAATCAACAATTTTACGCAGATGCTGTAAGAGGTTGCCAAACGTTGGAAAATATCAAGAATATCACCGGGCAATTCGGACAAAACGATTTTGTAGGTCAAATATACCCGACTTGTGGCATCTACGCATATGAATCGAGTATGGCAAGTGTTGCCCAACAACAGCGAGCTCGTCAAAGTTTGAATCAAGGGGGTAAATCCGAACGCTATCGCGCGTATGCTAAAACTGCTGGATATTAATTAGGGTAGAGTACATACTATCTGAAAATCTGCCTCAATTTGGTTATTATAATTTTGGATGGTTGTATCTTCTGAATATTCCCAAGACATAAAGTGAAGAGTTGCTCGCACTTCTTTAATTACCTGTTCAGGTGTCATAGCGTAAATCCATTCGTGGTTAAAGTTTTTACGATTATTGTAAAGCTTGTTTAGCATAATGGTTTCAAGTAGAAGAGCATCTTCACAGTATACCAAGTACTCTAATTTACAATGAGGCATAGTCGAACGATGTTGTTGGAGACGCACAGATATATCCAAACCCTCAAAACCCACTTTACATTTCAAAGATTTTCCGTCCAAGTCACTGATAATGTAAAACGAGGCTCCTTTTTTAAATTTATGGTATGTTTTCTTTTCTAAAAGTTGACGATGTTTTGTTTGTAGTTGTCTGTTCTCTTTTTGAAGTCTCTCTAATTCTGCTCGTGTCTTTTTATATCCCAATCTTACTTGACCCGTTAAAGCTAACTCTCTTATCCATTCGCTAACTTGAAGTGCGAATTCATCATCAATCCATTGAGCCAATTGTACTGCTAAATCAGGGTGTACCCAACTTCCTTGTTGTTT
>CABMCB010000081.1 GCA_902384455.1 uncultured archaeon | reverse complement strand
CTCCATTCCCCGGAGACCATCAGTTTCCCCGGGGCCTTGACGGTTATTGTTTTCATTTTTTGTTCAACGACTCAAAGTAAGCTTTTAGGGCCAGCTCTGCAGCGGGAGTTATTTTTAGTGGGCCGCCTGTTTTCAGGTTTTTTATTAGTTCTTCTTTTGTGATGAATGTTCCGCCTGCTGTTTCTTTTTCTTGGTATTTGAATGGGCCGTCTGCGTTGCCTGCGTATATGTACATGAATTCTTTGGCGGGGTTTATTGTGCCGGGTATTTTTTTGATTGGTTTTAGTTTTGTGTCTATTCCTAGTTCTTCTTTTAGTTCTCTGTGGGCGGTTTCGTAGTATGTTCCGCCTGCTGTTACGTGTCCTGCAGCTGATGTTGTGTACCAGCCGGGGTATGTGTCTGCTTTGTCTCCTCTTAGTTGGAGTAGTATTTCGCCTTTTGAGTTTTCGATTATTATTAGTGTGCTTCTGTGGAGTAGTTTTTCGGCGTGGACTTGGCTTCGGGGTTTTTGCCCTGTTACGTTGTCGTTTTCGTCGACTACGTCGAATATTTCTTCCATCTTTAGAATAGGTGTTCTTTGAGTGTTTCTGCGGGTCCGCCTGGTTTGCATACGTGGACGTTTTTTACGCCGGAAAGTTCCTTGAGGCGGGCTTCTATGTCCTGCATGTTTTCTTCCTGGCAGATTACTTTGACGTTTGGTCCTGCGTCTATTGTGAAGTATACTGGTACGCCTTCTTCGCGCATCACCTGGACGAGGTGGATTATTTCCATTGTCGCCGGGTTCCAGTAGATTATCGGCGGATTAGTCGCAATCATGGTCGCATGCATCTTAAGGCAGTTGTGTTCCGCTGTTGCGCCTACTTTATGGAAGTCTTTTTCCTTTATTCCGCTTCGGACTGCGTCCAAGTCCGCGTTCACGGAAGACAGCCAACCAGGGTAAAGCGGACACGTTTCCACAGTCTGCTTCATTCCCGCGCGGCTCTTCACCTTCTTCTCGCTTGTGGAGACGACCGTTGTAAGCATCCGGAAGTTGGGCCAATGCGACGGAGGCGCAATCTGCTGCGCATATGAGTCTGTTCCGTCGGATTTTTCGCCGCGCTTCCACTCCACGAATCCGCCGTGAATGCTTCTGCTTGCGCTGCCGCTTCCCCGCCGAGAAAGCATTGAAAGTTCCTGAGGGTTAAGTTTGAGTCCGGCGGCTTTTGCAGCGGCCATCGACAATGCTGCGAATCCGCTTGCGCTGCTTGCGAGTCCTGCTGCCGTGGGAAAGTTGTTTTTGGATGCGACGCGGGCGAAAGTCTTTATTTTGGCCATTTCGCGGATTATGTTTAGGTGCTCTACGACTTGAGCGAATTCTTTTCCGTCGGCAAGTAAGGCGTCGTTCAGGGTTACTTCGTCCGCTTTAAGCGACGGTAGGAATTCGACGGTCGTTGTGGTGTGCATCCCATCGAGAGTCATGCTTATGCTTCCGTTTTGCGGCAGCATCAATGTTTCGTCTCTTTTCCCCCAGTATTTGACGAGAGCAATGTTCGCGTTCGCGCGGCAAGTTCCCTTTTCCATGAAAGAGAATAATGCATCGGATTAAATAAAAGGGGCGCTAATGTAGTTTCCGTGGATTACGTCTCAGTAAAGGAAGGCGAAACCGACCTCGTGGTGCCTTCGTCTTTTGTGCCGAAAAAGAGGGATCCCGTATTCTACAATCCGCACATGGAGCTTTCGCGAGACGTGGGAGTGGCCGTGGCGCGCCTTACTAAGCCGGTGACGTACTGCGACGCTCTGTCGGGTTCCGGGGCGCGAGGCATAAGGGTCGCAAAGGAGGCAGGCGCCAAAGTCACTCTCATAGACCTTAATCCTGTCGCCATTGAGCTTGCCAGAAAGAACGCCGTTGAAAACGGCGTGGAAGTCGAGGCGATACACGACAACTGCAACACGGTGCTTTCATCCCGCAAATTCGACTTCGTAGACATAGACCCGTTCGGGCCGCCTGTGCGTTATCTTGACGCGGCGATGAGTGCGGTAAGAAGCCAGGGAGTGCTTGGTGTTGCGGCGACTGATACGAGCGCTTTGTGCGGGACTTACCCTGGCGCATGCCAAAGGAAGTATGATGCCACACCGCTTAGGTGCGACTGCTTTAACGAGGTCGGATTGAGGATACTTTTGGGTTACGTTGCGCGGGCTGCGCTGCGTTTTAGCTACGGTATGACGCCGTTGTTCTCGCATGTGACGCGGCATTACATGCGGCTTTACGCTCGCGTGGACAGGGCTGGGGGTGCGGTTAAGGAATCCCGCAAGAACGTGAACTACTTTGTTTACCGGTTTAGCGACCTCGACCGCAGATTCGTGACGCTAAACGAACTTGCGGAAGGGGACTTTAAGGGTTATAACGTCGCAGGGCCCCTGTGGACTGGGCCTTACTCTGACGTTGATTTTACTCTTCGGCTTGCGGATGAGTTAGCGCAGCCGCAGTACAGTAAGGGAAAGGTGGCGTCTGAGATTGCGCGTTTGGTCTCTGAAGAGCAGGGGGTTGCTGTTCCTTACTTTAATTTGCATAAGTTGTGTGAAACTAAGGCGGCTTCTCCTCCGAGGATGCAGTTTGTTTTTGATGAGCTTAAGAGGAGGGGTTTTCTGGCTTCGCGCACTCATATGGAGCCGTTGGGCATAAGGACTAATGCGCCGGTAAAGGAGATAACCGGTTTAATCGGTTAGCGGGAGACTATTTTTTGCGTGACTTTAGTTTTTTGATGACTACGCCGGCTACTGCCCCAATAATGAAATATGAAATCAGCAGTGAGGCAACGCCTAAAATTATTACGGTATTTACGTTTTCTGTTGAGATTGAGACTAAGCCTAGGTTTACGGGCAGTATCATAGGGTAAAACGGGAGGGCTAGGAGTACAGATAAGAGTGAGGGGTGGGTTAGGGCGTATTCTGGGTTGGGTGCGACATAGACGATAGCGTAGATGACGTAGATTATTACTAGAGGTATTAATGTAGCGTCGCCTATCAGTCCGCCTATCAGCCAGGCAGGTCTTTGCTTAACCTTTGTTTTGGGGAAAGCGACTTTAGATTGTGCTGTTTGAGAGGGCGTATTTTGGGGGACTGCAATTTTAGAGAAAGTAGTTTTGACGGGAGAAGCCTTCTTTTTCCGGGTCTTTGAAGGGGTTTTCCTTTCTTTTTTCACGATTACTACATTCCCCAATACGCTTAAGTATGCCAAAAAAAGGTTTTGCGTAAGTCAGCGCTTCCCTTCAGTATCTTTTCTCAATGAACTTGGAAAGTTCAGCCACACTTTTTATGACGTCAACAAACCCTTCCTTCCTAAACTCCTCAGCCGGCGTCCCTCCGCTTTCCACCGCAACAAAAGGCATTCCTGCAGCCTTGGCGCACCTGGCGTCTATCAGGGCGTCTCCGACGTAAAGGACTTCGGAAACTGGTAAGCCGAATTCTTCCGCGCCGTGACGCAACGCCTCTGGATCGGGCTTGGTCTTCCTCAAGTCGTCTTTGCTTAACACCACCTCGAAAATCCCGACGTCTATTCCGCCGTGCTTCATGTGCTCAAGCATGCTTTTTTTGCCGCGCGAAGTCAGGATGCCCAGACGGTACCTGCCGGAAAGAGACGTAAAAACTTCCTCAAGATTGGGAAAAGGAAGAACCACCTCAGGAGTCCTGCGGTAAACTCGCGTGAAATCGTCAGGGTCAAAGTCAGGCCACAAACGCAAAAGAATCTCGTCCCAAGGCCGCCCCACGTGGCTTCTGAACTCCTCGAAAGAAGGGACTCTGAGGCCCATTTCCTTGGCGGTGGAAGCGAACTTTAGGTAAATGGGCTGGATGCTGTCTATGAGCGTTCCGTCCACGTCAAACAAAACCGCCTTGACCATACTCTGGAATTAATAAGCATGCGGCCGTAAATACCGTATTGATGGACGGGGTAGAGGGTGGTTTCGATTTTTCTTTGTTGCTGAATTTTGGGGCTATTTTGATTTCGTTGGCTGCGGTCATTTTTTGGGTGAAGCTTTATAGGCGCATTTACGTCAAGGAGCTGAAGGAGGCGAGGGGTTGGTTGTGGATTTTCGCCGCGGTTTTCACTATACTGGTTTTGAATATCAGCGGCGCTTTCCTGGCTATTGCGGGAAGCGGCGAGACGATTAAGCTTTTGGGGGGGGATAAGATTGTTAAACTCGATTACAGGAGCCTTGAGACGTACAGCACTTTAGGCCGCGCTATTGTGGCTGTGGCTTTGATGGCTGGTTTTTACTTCCTTTATGCGCCTTCTCGCGGGCAGGGTAAGTCTATGAGGATTAGGATGTCTATTGTGGAGGGAGGTAAGGAGGAGCATGTGAGTTCTATAGCTTTGAAGTACGATTTGAAGACTGGCGCAAGCTATTTGATTCGCGAGGAGAAGCCGGTTAAGGGGACGCTGGAGTACTCTATGACTGAGGATGAGCCCCACAACAGTCTCTTGGTTTTCGTGGACTTGGTTACTCACGGTGTGCCGGGCCTTGGAATAACTCGTTTTCACCCTAAAAAGATTCGCGAGAAATATGGGTTGAGGCGGACGCCTTTTTTCTGGCTTTCTAAGATAAGGAGCCATGATGAGGCGGTGATAGACCCGTCGGACCTTGTTGAAGTCAGCCACACAGTCCGCGAGTTTTTGAGCAAAACAGAAGGCCAAAGCGTTGTTTTGCTTGATGGGGTAGAGTATTTGGTGGTTCAAAACGGGTTTGAGACTGTCCTTAAGTTCATTGAGTCGGTGGACGAGATGATTGAGGAATTCGGCGGTCGGCTTCTCATACCAATAGACTCCGAAGCGTTCTCCAAGGAGCAGTATCATATGCTTTGCCGCGAGATGAGCGAAGTCAAGATTATGTGACCTCTGCGATGAAGCCGCTTACTTTCGCGTTCCAAGCGGACGCCGAATATTTGAAACGTCGCATTGACGCGCTTGCGCCGCAGATTAAGGGGCCGTCTCTTGATAGGGAGCGAACAAGAGAGCTGCTGTCGGATGCGGGGTTGAATGTTCATGCGCTTTCTTTGCCGCCGGATGTTTCTTTTCCTCTTGGTCTTTTGGCTGCTGACGCCGCTTTCGCTGTTCAGGCGTTTAGGCATAGTGTTGTTTGGGCGTCTTCTTCTGTTGCGGTGTCTGCTAGGGCGGATGGAGGACTGCATGTTGATGCGCTTGTTGGTAGGGGCAATACGCCTTATTTTGACGTTGAGTATGCGCATAGGTTTGACGCCGGGGTTCTTTGCCCGCCTAATCAGGTTGAGTCCCGGACGCCTTTGATAAGGATAGCCGGGGAGTATCGCCTTCTTGCTGAAGAAGGGGGGAAAGGCGACTTGCGGCTTGTGGATGGGAGCATCGCGGGAAACAGGAAGGCGATAAAAAACGCTGTGGGCAAAGAAGCTGAAGAAGCGTCTGACGCCCAGAAAAAACTCTTTAAGTCTGGAAAGATAGCGGCAATGTGCGAAGACAGCCACGCGTCGGACATAGCCCAGAAAATAGGGTATGAAACGTCTAACATAACGGTTTTTTCGGCCGCGCTTAATCCCCTTGAGTATGTTGTGGTTGAGGAGGAGGGTGTTTTCGTCGTTTATTTGATTCTTCCTCAAAAGCGTTTGTCTTATACTGTAGAGCGAGTTAGCGCTCCTTTGGCGGTTCGCTGGGAATTTTCTTACGGGGACTACGAGAAGGACCTTTCGGCTCTTGCCCGCCTGTGGACTTTGGAGGACGACATAATTCACCCCCAGATTTACCCTCTTCGCGTCGCGGACTACCTTACCCGCCGCATCAAAGTGGGGAGCATAATCAAGGAGACTGCGAGAGAACACAACTTGGATTTGCAGTACAGGGACGTGAGGACGACGTAGCGTTAATAGCGGGTTTTACCAACTTTGATTTCATAAGAATGGCCGAAGACGTCTTGGTTGTTGTTCCGGTTTTGAATGAGGAGCGTTACGTTGAGGCGTGCGTCAGAAGCGCCAAAGCCCAGAAGACTAAGCATCGGGTAAGAGTGGTCGTGTGCGACAGCGGCTCCTCAGATAGGACGGTTGAGATTGCCAGAAAGTGGGCTGACGCCGTCGTTGTTTCCCCTGTAAAAGGCACAGGTGCCCAAAGAAACTTCGGCGCGCAAGAATCACACAGCGAATTTATTTTGTTCATAGACGCAGACACCACCATTCCGCCCAACTACGTCGAATGGGGCATAAACAAATTCAAACAGAAACCGGACATCCTAGCGTTAAGTGCGGCATTCAAGTTCACTGAACGAGGCAAAAGAAACACATTCGCCGAAAGGGCAACTAACGAATACCTTAAGTTTAAGGACAGCGTGGGCGCGGCCACATTGCCGGGATTCAACGTTTTCATCAGGCGCGACGTCTTTTCTCTGGTTGGCGGATTCAAGAACATTCCTCTGGAAGACATAGACTTAAGCAGGCGCCTCAACGAAATAGGCGAAACGCATTACTTCACAGACTTGAAGGTCGGAACATCGGCGCGCCGCATAGAAAACATGGGGATGATTGGAGCGATAAGGTACTACTTCGAAATGGATTTGACGCGAAAACGCCCAGACCTAAGGGACCTGCTCGTATACAGCGACTACGTAGCCGCAAACCCTTCCGCCGCACGCATTCAAAGCGCATTCACGGGCCTTCCCACCAGAGATTACACTCCCATGGCAATGACCGCCTCACTAAGAAGACGCGTCAGGGAACGGGCGATAGATGCGGCCGAAAGACTTCGGGCGGAATTCAACGAGACTGCCGATTGGGCCCGCTCCGCAAGAGTCCGATACGCAAAAGACGCGACCGACGTCTCCAAAAGCCTCGCTTACCTGCAGTCTAAGGCCATAGATAGGCGCATAGTGGATTCCGCTTTGGATTACGCGAGGAAGGCGCGGGAGAGGGTGTAGTGGGATTAGCACCGGCATAATTCGCCTTTGAGGGTGTAATTGGCTGGTAGCGCTTTTTTA
The DNA here is from genome assembly GCA_902384455.1 of uncultured archaeon. Classification (GTDB taxonomy): domain Archaea; phylum Altiarchaeota; class Altiarchaeia; order IMC4; family SCGC-AAA252-I15; genus CABMCB01. Next base: position 8,061 of record CABMCB010000081.1, on the reverse strand, counting down.
TCTTCCTTGGCCAAATCTGTTTAGGTGCAATATAATGATTAAGGCGAAGGTTCGTTTGTACGAGATTGAGACCGGGAAACCGATTATCATAATGAATTCCGCTGACATGAAGGAGCTGGGGATTCATCTTTCAGACCGCGTGACTTTGTCCACCAACGGCAACAAAGCCGCCGCAATAGTCGACGCCACGACAGGAGTAGTCAAAGAAGGCGAAGTAGGAGTATTCCAAGACCTGAGGCAGTCGCTCGGAGTCAAAGAAGGCGAAAAAATAGATATTAAGGCTGCAGGCCGCCCCGTTAGCATAGATTACATAAAGAAGAAGCTTAAGGGGGAGGAATTGCACGGTCATCAGATACGGTCCATAATCCAGGATATAGTCGACAACAACTTGAGCGACATAGAGTTGGCGGCGTTTGTTTCTTCCGCGTTCATCAACGGTTACACCATGGATGAGACTGTTGCTTTGACTAACGCGATGGTTGAGAGCGGGCAGCAGATTGACTTCGGCGACAACGTCGTTGACAAGCACTGCATCGGAGGAGTAGCAGGAAACCGCACCACGATGATTGTTACGCCCATTATAGCCGCCGCAGGATTGACCATACCAAAAACAAGCAGCCGCGCAATAACTTCGCCCGCAGGCACCGCGGACACCATGGAAGTCTTGTGTCCGGTAGAAATCAATATCACCCAGCTTAAGGAGATAGTGAAGAAAGTCGGAGGGTGCATCATATGGGGAGGGTCAGTCAACCTCGCCCCCGCAGACGACAAAATAATCAGGATAGAATACCCGCTTTCACTTGACCCTGAAGGCCAAGTGCTCGCAAGCGTCATGGCCAAGAAAAAAAGCGTTGGAAGCGACTACGTAGTCATAGACATCCCAGTCGGAGTTGGAGCCAAAATAGAGGACATGACCGAAGCCCAGGCGCTCGCCGGCAAATTCATTGAGTTAGGCAGACGTCTGAACATTAAGGTTGAGGCGATTATTACTGACGGAAGCGCTCCTGTAGGCAACGGCATTGGGCCGGCGCTTGAGGCGCGTGACGTTTTGGAGGTGCTTGATGGCAGGGGTCCGATTGACCTGGTGAGCAAGAGTTTGGATATGGCCGGCGTTCTTTTGGAGTTGGCCGGCAAGTCCCGCAAAGGTGAGGGGCGCGCTCTTGCTGAAAGCATTCTTTCTTCGGGCAAGGCGAAGAGGAAGATGATGGAGATTATTGAGGCTCAGGGCGGCAACCCCAATATTACCGCCGCAGACATCAAGGTGGGCGATAAAACCCACGACATACTCGCCTCCACTAAAGGAAGAATCAAGTCGATAGACAACAAGCGCATAGCTAAGGTGGCTCGCACCGCAGGCGCGCCCAAAGACCAGGCTGCAGGAGTCTATTTGCACGCTGGAGTCGGCGATACGGTTGATACGGGGCAGAAGTTGTTCACTATTTATGCGGTAAACGAGAGCAAGTTGACTGAGGCGGCTCAGCTTGCCGAGCAGATTCAGCCGGTGTCCATAGGAGGCGCAATACTTAAGAAGCTGAACTGAGGCGCCTTTTATTCTGACGGAGTGTTGAGTTCCTTCTCGAACTCAGCTGACGCTTTAGTCAATGATTCTTCGAAGACGCGGTTCACATCAAGGCTTGTTTTAGCCTCCTCTCTTATGCGGGCGCTACGTTGGACGCTGGATTCTTCAGGGGTTATGTCCCCTTCCCTCAGGGCCCTTTGCTGCTCCGCGTTCCACTTGTCTAATTCCTCCTTCTTCTTCGCCTCCCACCTCTTTAGGCGCTTCCGTTCACCGGCCTCCCAGTCTCTAAGCCGCTGCATCTCCTTTTTGTTGTAGTCTTTCCGCTCCTTGTCGGAGGCGTCTTTAGGCAGCCGCTCCGGCGGCTTAAGTACGCCCATAGCAGCAAGCTGACTCGCGTTTGCGGAAGCAATCTCCGCAGTCTTCCCTTGAATGAACTCCAACATGTCATTGGCGTTCCCCATCTGACCGGCCTCGTCAAGAATTCCGGCCGTAGTCGTCAAACCAACAAACCCTAATCCTGAAGCCACTGAATTCAAACCTGAAACAGCGTCCCTAAGTTCAGCCTGCTTATTGGCTGCGGCCGCGATATAAGGCTCGTTTAGGCGCCTTACGGTGGGGTCTTCTTCTGGAGAAACCATTTCTTGGCGGGTTTGAGAATACCTTGCTCTGCCGCCTTTGCCGCCTAAACCTTCCGTGCCGGCGTCCTTTACAGGCCGCTTGAACTTTTCAGGCGCTTTGGTTTCTGACGCTTTCCCAGCACCCGCCCCTGCTGCAGGTGAGCTTTGCTTGGGCCCTTGCGGCGCTTTAGCGGCGTCTTCTCTCAGGGTTCCTGCCGTCTTAGGGGCGGCTCCTGCGGCAACTCCGCCGGCGGCAACTTTTCCGGCGGCAGCTCTTACACCAGCACCGGTTGTTTCGTCTCCTGACGTCCCTGAGGCCGCAGATGTAGAAGCGCCTCTTTTGCCGGGAGTAGATGTTACAGATCCGCCGGAGGGGCGTTCAGAGTCTGCTGAATCCCTTGCGCCTCTAGGCGAAGAAGCCATAATTGTCGGATTAGTTTCCGCGTCAGTCCTCAAATCATGGAATTCGCCGCTTCCTTCGCCCTTTGAAACGTTGTCTGCCGTCTCCTGGGTCGTCTTTGATGGTTCTTCAGGTTGCTGTGGCAATCTAGAACCCTTAATAACCTCATTTTCCTCTGCTGGTCCACCATCAAGACCGGCGTTGGATGAATGACCTCCTACCGGACCAACAGCAACCCCAAAAGCAGCTCCCGCATGAGGCCGCGACACTCCTGAAGACGCTTCCGCTTGGTTGGTTCTTACGTTGGTTTGCGTTTGCGGGGGTTGCGGTGCTGGTGGCATTACGCCGGGTGAACCTCCTGCGGTGGCGCTTCCTTGAGGCGCTCCACCTCCGCCTGAAAGTGATCTTGCCGTGCTTACAGGGGACGTGTATCGCAAGCCTCCGCCTACGTAGCCTCCGCCATCACCGCCACCTTCGCCGCTTTCCCTGCCTGCTTGCGGCGGGACTGAAAATGAGCTTCTAACCGGCGCGCTTCCGTCGCCGCCCGATGAACCGCCTGAGGATCCTCCTGCTGACGCAGACCCTCTGGATGGGCCTCTAGGCCTTGAGTCGGATGGTCCTTCGTCGTCGTCAGATGAAGGACTGTGCGATGCGGCAGATGCGCCGCCGGACATTCCTCCGTACAAGCTTGACCTCACCGGAGCAGAAGCATGTCCGCCGGTTCCGACTGGAGCTGAAAAAGGCAGGCCAGGCACGCCATACCCTCCGCCAGTGCTTCCGGCAGGACCGTACCAGAAGGCGGCTTCCTTTGGGCCTGAATCGGCGCCGCCTGCGCTTTGGCCCATGACGTGTCCAATCTGGTATTGGCCTCCTGTTGCGAGCATTGCGGCTGCGACGTTTGGGGTTATTTGCCCTCTGTTTGAGCCTCTTTGGGTTTGCTGCATGATGGTTCCTACGAATCTGGTTCCTGGCTCACCTCCTCTGGTGCTGTATACGTATAGGGCGCTTCCAAGCCAACCCATTAGTTTCATTCCCAAGTAGGGCATGGTGAACATGGCGTAGTATCCGCCGATTACCATGAATAGCCCCAGGAATCCGCCGGTCACCCCGTGCAATGTTATCGCAAGCAGCACTACTTGGAAGAACTGCACAAGCAAGACGAGGAAGACCGTTTTTATTATGCTGGTGCCTATGCCGCGGAGATCAGGGATGATGTCTAAAGGCAGGTAACGCGGGAAGAAGAAGAAGAACATCGCAAGCGGCCATATGCACGCAAGCAGCGTCAGCACCATGAATCGTATTAACGCTATTGCTATCACGAACCAGCCGGAGGATATGGCGAGTATGATTATTATGAGGTACGTCACCACGTTCCATAGGGCCATCGCGGAGTTGTTGTATAATGCTGTGTATGCTCCTTTCATGACGTATTGCCCTAGAGTCCATGACGTGTTCAGCATCATCTGCAGGAGGGCGGGGGACGCCGGTACTAGCACCATCCCCATGAAAAGCTGTATCAGAAGTGTTTTGGCTTTGGAGCGCCCGGAAGGCGAAGAGGACATGAATATCAGGTAAATCGACGTGAACAGTATCCCCATCACGTAGAAGGGGTAGAACATGCTGATGAACGTCTTGTTGAGCCTGTAAACTATTTGAGACAGCGGCACGCTGTAAGTGAACCCTGTGCCGCCTAATGCGGAGTAAGTGCATATGCAGTGTGTAGGCGCGCCTCCTGCAGGATACGCACATCCTCCCGCGCCGGTACTTGGCTCAACGTATACGCACGGGTTGTATTGGATGGCGAACGTAAGCAGGAATAGGAAAAGTTTCATTAACGCATCAAGCGCCACAGCAAAACCAATGAATAAGAGGTTCATGATAGATTCGGCTATCTTTGACCCCGTGTCCGTGGCAGAAACCGGTACTGCAATTAGGAGTAAGGCTACGGCTATTTTCGCCGCAGTTATTCCTTTTCGACGTATTGAATTGTTCATGGGCCGGTTCTGGTTCTTTCTTGGTGTTCTATTCGACCGAGCAAAGTTAATAGCGGCGCTCCCGAATGCTCCAGGTCGTCGTGTAGCGTCTGCTCGGCTCCCACTAGAGGTGTTCCTGCGCCGCCGCCTCTTCTGTCGGCGTGAGTTTGGATTTGGCGCTGAAGAGCCGCTACTTTTTCAGACTCGCCTTTGCCTTCCATGCCCCGGTAAGTCTCAAGCAACTCGCGGGACAAGTCTGCGTCCGCCGCTAAATGAGGCATAAGAGGAGCTGCGCTTGCTTCCACACTCTGAGCCGTCAGCCACGCATCATGCTCCGGAGTACCGGGAGTAGCCGCCGGAGTTGCTGGCGCCGGCGGAGCGGCTTCGGCCGCCATTGCCGCTTGGACTTCGCCTGCTGCGGCGTTGAAGTTGTTGTTTAATCTGCCGTTCACTTCCGCCTGTATTGCGGCGTTGCCTGTGAACTCATTTTTGATTTGAGACAGGCGGTCATATGCTGCGCCGTGCGGAGCGCCAGCCTGCTTGATATGGTCGAGTTCGTCCACTACTACTGCCGCAGCGGCTGCATTAGTAGGATCAACCCTAACTTCAGCTAGGGCGTCAAGCAAAGTATCGTTAGCCAACCGAGCCTGATATTCCGCAACATGAGGAGCCGCATTATTCAAATTCGCTTCGTCTAAGTCGGCCTGCCACTCGGTTCTCACAGCCTCCCTCATTGCAGGCCTATCTCCTGAAGAAGCTGCGCTTTCAGCGTCCGTCTTGGCTTGGCTGCGCATCCCCTTAATCTCCCCCCTCCTCTCCTCATCCCGAATATTCTTGAGGGTTCGCTCATAAGGAGTCGCATCATAATCCGCGGAATCAAACTCGGCTTGCTCCGAAAGAGAACGTATGTCTGAGGCCACACCGTGAAGCTGATGGTATTCGGGAGTAATCTCATACAACCGGTCAAGCTCCCTCTGCTCTTCGCGGGAAAGAGTCGTCCGAGTGCTCTTACTAAGGAGGCTGAAATAGTCGCGGCTTACCCTAAGCCGGTCTCTTTCATCCATCTGATCGTAATTCAAGCCCGCAAGACCCTCCCTGCGGAGCACGTCCATATTTTCGAGTATTGCCGTACGGTCATTGTTCCTCACATGCTTGTCTACTTCGCCTCCACGCGTAGCCGTACCTGCAGCAACCTCAGCAGTCCGATCATCCAACGACTGCCCGGTCATATGAGCCTCTATTTTGTCGACGGCCTCCTGGACGTGCGCAAGTTGTGTTGGATCCAAATTTATTGAGGGTCCGTCTGGGTGAGCAGGGTCGGAGTTCACAAAATTCTCTTTCAAATAGGCTTCAGCGGCTTTTACCCGATCAACATCTAAGGTTTTTTTGGCTACGCGGTCATTAAGCTCGTTAAGCCTGTCCCTCTGAGTTTGAGTGAAACCATAATCCCACCTAGCATCTAATTCATGCAAATCTTTTTTCTCTGAGGGAGACAGGACAGCACCCCTTTGATCCTTATCCCTAAGGTCCAAAAGTCTTTCGAATTCAGCTTCACTAAGCTGGTTAGTTTGATGTTGCTCCAGTCGAATCCTACGTTCATTATCCTCTTTCGTTAGTGTAGGATCTGATGCAGCGTGCCTAGCTTGTAAGGATGCAAGTTCGGCAGTTTCTGCGGCAGTAAGGTTTCCTCTTCCTTTGTCCAATAGATTGTCAAGTTCGGCTTGTTCCGTAGGCGACCTTGTGGCGGCAGGTATGGCGCGAAGCGCCTCCAGCCGCTTAAACTCATCATCAGTCAACCCCCCTTGAGCCATCGCCTTCTGCCGCTCTAAATCATCCAATTCATGCACATCATCCCTAAGGCGGCTGAAGCCCGTGCCGTCAGAATTCAAAAGCGCCCTAACGTCCCCCACGTCCACTGCTTTTCCCGTAGCCCGCCCTTCGCCGCCCACTAACTGGAATACCGCCCGCCTTTCCCCCAAATCCTCATGCTGTGCCGCAGCCATCCTCTTTTGAGCGCTAGGGTCAACAGCGCCTAATGTGCCGTCAGGATTCCGCGTCCGCACGCGAGCATCCTCAAGATAATCCATGTGCGCGCGATCCGCATCAGACAAAGGAGCATTATTGACAGGGTCAGTTCGAGAATTCCTATGCTGAGACCTAAGGTTTTGGAGATTACGATACTCGTCATTAGTTAAGTTGCCTTGATCAGCTTTTTGAACTTGACGTAACCGCCCCTTAGCCCACCTCCTATGTAAATCCACGTCCCCAGTTGGTTCCGCCGGCTTAGCAGGCGAAAGGTCTTTTCCAGCCTTAATATCCCTCACCTGACTCACAAGCGAACTGCCCTTAAAGTAAGCCGAAAGCCCAACACCCGCAAGCGCCAAAACCGGAAGCCCATAGCCAGTAGCAATTATTGTAGCAGCAACAGCAATCCCAGTCTTACGCTCCTTAATAGCAGTCCAAATACCAACCCCCTTATACCCCCCTACAGACTGGCCCGCAGCATACTGATACTTTTTTACCGTCCTCCCATCCGCAAGCTTGACGTCAACCCACTTACCCGTCATATTACCCACTATGCCGCCCCAAAACATTCTAGGGAACCCATCCGTCTTACTAGGGTCACTCTGCCCGGGTATCGCCTGAATAAAAGCCTGATTAAGGAAAGATCCGATAGTAGTCGCCATCGCAGCAGGCAAAAGACTCGCGCCGCTAAGCCACGCCTGCCCTTTTGCCTTCTTACGAGAACTCTTAGCAGCAGCCTCAAGACTTTCAGCACGACGCTCAAAATGCGAAGCATTACCAGCCCTACGACCAGCCCGAATATCCGCAGCTTTATCCCTATTTTGCCGGGCAAGATCCTCAGCCCGCTCAGCCTCAGCAACATGAGCTTCATAATGCATTCGCCTCTGTTGGGCGCCAGTCATATAATCCCGTGAATCCCTCTTCTTCCCGTCCTTATCTGTCACAGTGGGAGAACTCGCCAAATCTTTGTCAACCCCCTGAAAACCAAACGCAGCGTCAGGAAGATTCTCCCTGAAACTCTTGACTGCTCCGCGGAACAACCCATGCTCCCTTATGTTGGCCCTAGTGTTCGCCCTAGCTTTTGCCATAAGACTCGGCTCCCCGGACCCAGACCCGTAAAGAGGAGCAGGAGGCTGATTGGCGCCTCCAGCATAAGCCGCAGCCAAACTTTCAGGACCCTGAGCCCGCTGCCGCATGAGAGCGCTCTGATATGCCTGGTCGGTGAAAGACTGCGCCCCCTTGCCCATCATCATGTTCCCGATAATGACCAAACGAGGATTACCAGACGTCTTACCCGCAGTGACGACCGTACCACCCAACGTATTCATAAGACCGGTGAGCATGAAAGGAGCAGTCCCGAACATGATGAAAGTCCCGTACACAATCGCCAACGCAGAAAATCCGGTGCAACTTATTACTTCATTGAGGTAGGCAATCATCAAAGCAAGAAGCAACGCCTGAAGTATCGCCAAATAAACCCAAATCATAGTCATACGCCAAATACGCGACCCCAAATTCTTTGTCATG
>CABMCB010000080.1 GCA_902384455.1 uncultured archaeon | reverse complement strand
GTTCATGTTGGATATTGCGGTGGCTGTGTTGCCGCTGTAGTGGAGTTCTATGAGTCTTCGCGCCTGCAGGTACGACAGCATTGAAAGTTGGTCTATGGAGGATATGAGGCCGTCTGCTTGTAGGTCTAGTAGGGGGGCTTCTATTCTGCAGACGATTTCTCCGAGTAAGCGCATTACTTGTGGGTGTAGGTCGCCGATGAGTGATATGAATTGGGCGGTTTTGAGTTCTCTGTGTCCTCTGAATAGGACTCCGCCTACGTAGTATAATACGCCTGTTGTGAGGTCGACGTATAGTATGTTCGTTTCTTCGGTTGTTTTGCGTGTTGAGCCGCCTAGGATGTTGCTTACCAGCTGGTGGGACATGTGACGGACTTCGAATACGCCTACTGGAGCGTATCGCGCTTCCATTTGGGCTATTGACTCGCGGGAGCCCAGGAAGGGTATGAGGGGGCGGCTGCATTTGCGTTCGAAGAAATCGCGAGCGTAATCCTCATCCACTCCGCTGGTGAATGCGCGCTCGAAAATGTTTCTGTCGTCTTTTGATTCTGGAGCGAGCACCTGAATTTCGCTTTTACCTACACTTTCCGCAATCTGCTTGATTTCCGCGTCCCCGTCCAAAAGCCGAACAGGCTTATTGCGGACAAACGCCTTAGCCGACGCAGTGAAACCCGCCTCAGAAGCGATTATGCAGGAAACCACCTCATCCCCAATCCTGCGTCTAAGCTTCTCTACGGACGGCTTCCCTATTTTCTTTTTACCCAGAAACGCAGTGAACAATATTTTACCGGATATGAGAGGCTCAGAAGGCAAAAGAACGGCCTCCAGCCCTCCGTCGGAGAGGACCGTCTGGCTTTCTATCCTGTAACCCAATTTGGCCACTAAATCCAGCATTCTTTCTCTGAATGCCTCCTCTTTGTTTGGGCCTTTCAAATTAGAAGAAGCGGCGAACATCGTTTTTTTCAAGACTTTATTTAAACCATCTCATTTTAAGTATAATACCGCTTTTTGCGGGGAAACCGAGACAATGAAAGGTAGGGAAGTCATAGTAAAGTCGCTTGTGTCTGAAGGCGTCAAAGTCTGCTTTGGAATACCGGGAGGCCAAGTCCTGGATTTGTACGACGAACTATACGTCCAAAGCGACAAAATCCGCAACATCCTAGTTAGACACGAACAGGTGGCGGCGCACGCAGCCGAAGGATACGCCAAAGCAAGCGGAAAAACAGGAGTCTGCATCGCCACAAGCGGCCCAGGAGCCACCAACCTAGTCACGGGAATAGCCGACGCAATGCTCGACTCAGTCCCAATAGTCGCCTTAACAGGAAACGTCCTATGTCACCTTATTGGCGGCGACGCATTCCAGGAAACAGACATCGTAGGCATAACCCTGCCGATAACCAAACACAACTACCAGATAACAAGCATAGAAAGCATACCGAAGATATTCAAAGAAGCCTTCACCATAGCCGCAAGCAGACGCCCAGGCCCAGTACTCATAGACATCCCCAAAGACATGCAACAGAAAGAGCTGAAAGGCACATTCGAATACCCAAAGAAAGTCACAATGCGCGGCTACAACCCCGAAGTCGGAGGAGGCCACCCAATACAGATACAGCAGGCCGTCGACTTGTTGATGAACGCTGAGCGCCCAGTCATACTTGCGGGCGGCGGAGTCACAATAGCAAACGCCGCGCCCGAACTCACAGAACTCGCGCTTTCGCTGAACATCCCGGTCATAACTACGCTTATGGGCAAAGGAGTGTTCCCTGAAAACCACCCCCTAGCTTTGGGTATGGCGGGAATGCACGGCCACAAAGCCTCAAACTACGCCATAATGGAATGCGACGTCCTGTTCGCCATAGGAAACAGGTTCGACGACCGCGTCGCCATGGACATAAAATCGTTCGCACCAAACGCCAAAATAATCCACGCCGACATAGACAGCGCAGAACTAGGCAAAAACGTACGATTCGACATACCCATAGTCGGAGACGCCAAACTCATACTCAAAGCGATGGTTAAGGCCGTCGGAAAAAGGAAGAAGGACGGCGGAACATTGTGGCACAAACACATGGAAGAGCTGAAGAAAGAGGGCGCAGACGCCGACTCAAACGTAAAATACGACCAAACGCCCATAGCTCCGGAAAGAGTTATGAAGGAACTTCAGAAGCTAATAGACACGATGGGAGACGGCCTAATCTACACAACTGAAGTCGGACAGAATCAAATGTGGGCAGCCCACTATTTGAGGTTCCCCAACCCCAGGATGCTTCTGACTTCAGGCGGATTGGGCACTATGGGCTCAGGATTCCCGTTCGCAATAGGCGCAAAAACAGCTAAACCAGACAAATTCGTCTTGGACATAGCAGGCGACGGAAGCTTCCAGATGACGATGCAAGACCTCGTCACCACAGTCAAAGAAGACCTCCCAGTCACAGTCCTAATACTAAACAATGGCCACCTAGGAATGGTCCGCCAATGGCAGGACATATTCTACGGCCACCGCTACTCAGGCACAGTCCTTGGGGACAGCCCGGACTTCATTAAGATAGCCGACGCCTACAAAGCCAACGGCATTAGAGTAGACAAGCCAGGCGACATAGCCCCGGCATTAAAGCAGGCTGTGAAAAGCGACGTCACCACGATAATCGACGTCCACATAGATCCCTACGCCCACATAGTCCCCATGGTCAAACCGGGAAGCCGAATAGACCAGATGCTAAGCAGCATAAGCCGGCCAGGAGACTGAAATGGACGACCCCAGAATAACCGACGTGTTAAACAGCGTATGCGAATGCGGGGGAAGCCTCACGATGATGAAGAGTTCGGACGGGCAGAAGGTCGTCCGCATAACATGCAAGTCATGCGGAGCGCAGACGCCAAAAATAAGGATTAAAAAAGTCGAATCCAAGAAAACCGGGCTACAGGCGCTTGAGAAATAATACGGCTTACTCTGTTATCCTGCCCAAACCCATCTCTTTCTGGAGGAAGGTCGCTATGTTTGTGTTTGCCAGTTTGGGAAATACTTCGTCGGCGCCGTAGTCTCTGCGCATCGTCGGAACGTCTTCGTCTCTGAGTTCGGCTGCAGTGTGCATCACAAGTTTTGCTCCGGATTCCTTAGCCATCTTTGCTACGTCGGTGACTGTGTAGCCGTCAGTCTCAGGCAGCCCTACGTCTAGTAGGACCACGGAGTAATGGGTTTTTCTCTCCAGAATCTTGCCTGCGGCGCCTCCCGTATGTTCTGCTTCGTCAACGTGGAATCCGGCATGCTCAAGTTGAACCCTGAAAAGCAGCCTAGTATGAGCGTAATCGTCCACAACAAGCGCGCTTAAGTTAGGGCCTGCCGGCTTAAGCCCAGGCATCTCATCCCTGCCACCGGCCACAACAACAGAACCCATAGATTAAATCTGGAAACACAAAGGAAAAAAAAAACAAGCCAACCAAAGTTCACTAATATTTCCCCCCTACGCATACTATTTTGTGGTTACCGTCCAAACCTTCGGTCTGCCGGCCACTTTGAATCCCTGGGAGTTGGGAATGTTCGGAGTCAAACGGCACATACTGATTCTAAGGCCGAAGGAGACGGATGAGTTCGAGAGGGTCTTAAGGAGCAGGTTCGCAGTAACTGTCGCTAAGTCCCTTGAGGAACTGGGGGGAACAGAACTTAAGGATGTAGACGCCGCAATACTCGACATTTCCCTGCCTGAAAAGAGAGGTGACGTAGGAGGTTCCAGGCTTAAAGTCTCCGGCGCAGCAGTAAAGGCCGCTCAAACGCTTATGGAAAGCCACACCCCCTTTTTCGCCTTTGGAGTAGGGCGTTTATCTAACGGGGAGGTTGCGTCTTTGGGCGGAGATTACGTCCAGATGAACTTGGACGACCCGAATACCGTATCATATAAGCTGTGGAAGCTTATTGAGAAGCGCAGGCAGAAGGTTTAGGTCGGGTTACTTTAGGTATATGTTTCTTTGTCGGCGGTTGCTGTACATGAATTCGTCGTCTGTCTTTTCTATCGCCCATTGCCTGTAGCCCAGTATTTCCTCTATCATGCAGCTTGCTGCGTCCGCGTAGTGGACTGCCACCGCCTCAGGTGTCATCGGCTCTTTGGGCGCGCCGTGCTCCATCTTCCCGTGGTGGCTTATGAGGATGTGCAGGAGCTTGTTTTTAGTTTCCTCGCTAGTCCCCAACTCGTCCGTAATCCTAAGAAGCACCGAGAACCCCATGGATACGTGGCCCAGCAGCTGTCCTCTTGTCGTGCCTTTGATTCGGCTTGTTGCCTGTATTTCCTCTAGTTTGCCTATGTCGTGCAGTATTGCTCCTGTTATTATCATGTCTTCGTCGAGCTGGGGAAAGAGTTTTTTGGAAAGCAGGCAGTACTCGACGACTTGAAGCGTGTGCTCCAGGAGGCCGCCTACGCGGTTGTGGTGTATTTCGATTGAGCCGGGGTGGACTTTGAATAATGCGGCGCGGTCTTTGTCGGAAAAAACCGCGTCGAGAATGGCTTTTAGTTCAGGGTTTTTCACCGCATTTATGTGGACGGTTAGTTCCCCGTACATTTCTTCGACGTCGCGGATTGCGGGCGGGATGAATTCTGCGGCGTCGTATTCATGGGATGCCAGCGTCTTTATTGCGTCCGTTTCGTTGGCTGAAATCTGGAGGGCGTCTTTGTACGTGGAAGCTTTGCCTTGCACGTACACGACGGAATCCGGCTTGATTGAGTCGTACACTTCCTTTACTTTTGCTTCATCCTGCCCGCCCCAAAACTTGTAGTCAATTGTTTTGCCGCTAGAGTCAGTTAGGATTAAGTGGAACGAGTGCCCTTTGGAGTAAGGCGAGAGCCCGCGCTTTATTTTAACAACGAAAATGTCTTCCACCCTGTCGCCCTCCCTGATTCCGCTTAAAGGCTGCTTCTTCACATAAGCCATCTTCAAACACTCACATCTTATGCTAGCACGGATAAAAACTAGGACATCTCTTCAGGCAGACTAAATGCCCCGTTCGAAGTATGTGAATCCTCTTTTTTGGGCGGCTTGAATCTGCGGCTCAAGCTCCCCGAGGACTTCAGCCAGTTGGCGGCCGAATTCGGGGTCTCCTACGTAGTTCCAAGGGTATATTCTGAAGTTGCCTGTTTCTTGGTGGCGTGATGGCGGTGCGTCTGAGAATAGGCTTTTGTTCACTGTTATGTCCCGGATTTGTTCTCTGAATGTGTCGGGCCGTCTTTCCGGGTCGGATGCGTATACTGCGATAACGTGCGGTGTGATGCCTACGTGCTTTCGGAGAATTTTTTCTATGTGGGGGTTGTCAGTCGAGGAGAGCCCTTCTGAGAAGACGATTATGTCTACGTCTTTGGTGTCTTCGTCGTATCCTATGGTCACGACGCTTCCGAATATTACTGCGCCTTTAACGCGCGGGAGTTCCTTCTTGACTTCGTCAATCCCGCGGGCGACCTGAGTCTTTAATGCGTCTACTCCGATTTCAAGCCGCTTTAGTTGAGGAAGTATTGCTTCGGTCTCGCCAGGAGGAAGCCCCATAAGCAGAGAATCTAAAGTTGCAGGCCTGTTTTCAGGGGGTGTTGTCTGAAGTTCCTTGAAAATTTCTTGAGGGGATTTGGTTCCTGATTGCATCTTTTGCCCTTAAAGCCGAACTGGCACGTCGTTTTCCTCAAGGAATTTCTTGATTTCCCCGACAGTGTACTCCTTGAAGTGGAATATGCTGGCCGCAAGCGCAGCGTCCGCTTTCCCTTTAGTGAACGCCTCGAGAATGTGCTTGGGTTCGCCGACTCCGCCGGAGGCGATAACGGGGATGCTGACTGCTTCGCTAACAAGCTGCGTCAAATCCAAATCAAACCCTACTTTTGTTCCGTCGCGGTCCATGCTCGTCAGCAAAATCTCCCCAGCACCCAAACCCTCAACCTTCCTCACCCACTCCAAAGTGTCCAAGCCGGTTGGCTCGCGGCCGCCGTATATGTAGCATTCGTGGCCGCTTCTAGTTTTTCCTGTGCGTTTGCTGTCTACTGCGACTACCATGCATTGGCTTCCATATTTTTTGGCGCCGTCTGATATGAGTTTGGGATTTTTGATTGCTGCGGTGTTTACTGACACTTTGTCTGCGCCTGCGCGCAGCGCTTTTTGTATGTCTTCTGTGTTGCGTATTCCTCCTCCGACTGTGAGGGGTATGAAGACGTTTTCCACAGTCCGCTCTATGACGTCCGTCATAGTGCGCCTGCGCTCGTGGCTTGCTGTTATGTCCAGGAATACGATTTCGTCCGCGCCCTCCTTATAGTATCTTTCAGCCAACGCCGCCGGTTCTCCTGCGTACCTAATCTGCTTGAACTTTACGCCTTTGACTACGCGGCCCGCGGCAACTGAAAGGTCGCAGTCGAGACAAGGTATAATCCTCTTAGTCAGCATCTTAGGAAACCATTTAGTATTATGAAGCACCTAGTAATTGTGGGATATAATCGGAGGATATAGCTATACCTATCCCAAGCGGGCTATTTTCCCCAATTTTATCTAGAAGGTTATTGTAGATAGTAAAGAATAAGAGAACCCCACTACTTTCGTTTTGAGGAAGAGTTTCTAATCCGGGAAGTCTCAATTTTTCGTTTTCAAGGTTGATAGTAGTACGCTGTAGGACTACCCCAACAACTTTGTTTGTATTTATATCTATTACAGGACCGCCGCTGTTGCCCGGATTTACTAAGGTCTGGATATAGATTGAATTTTTTCCGTTGAAAAGACCACCTTTAGCGGAAACAATTCCTTTTTGATTAACTGGAAAATTCACATTAAGCGGGTAACCTATAACTAAGAAGTCTTGACCTTCACTAGCAGAGGTAAAATCACCAAGTTTAAAATAGGGTACTGCGTTAATTGGTCTTTCTTCCACAACTGAAACGTTATTTATTTGGCGAGTAAGATTGACTGGGAAGGGTACATCAATTTTCAATAAAGCCATATCAAGGTCTTTAGAATAACGTATGACTTTGGCCTGTAGGATTAAACTTGCAGCAACAGGTATTACTTCTTGGTTAGATGTTAGTAGAACGTCATGATTGTAGAGGATATACACAGTATCCGCATCACCTATGACATGCCCAGCAGTAACGATATATCCATCAGGAGAAACGAAGAAACCGGTACCGGTTGAAAACACAGATTCACCAGTATTTAACTTTTGAGAAACTTGTGCTCTATCGGTATTAGAGATGTTTCCATTTGTGGAGTATATCTGAACTATTCGGGGTTTTGAATATTCAACAGCATTAACGTAACTGCTCTCTTCAGCGAGTATTAAATTTTTTGTGTCGGATAGACTTGAGTTAATTGAGTCAATGTCATGATGTATTCCTTCTTGTACTGAAGAGAAATTACTAGAGAGAGTGTTAACAGCAGATTGCAGCACTGCCATTTCTTGATGTATTTGAAAAAGAATGGCTAGTGCATAGACTACAAGTAAAGCTAGTAATGCTACGAACACGGGTAAAATGATTTTTTTGAGTTTATCGGAAGCAGGAATCAGACTACTCGAAGAATCTAACGTATTAGATTTTGAGGCTAATGTAAGGTTAGCAAGAGGAGTATTTTTTTCTTTTTGTGACATGATTGCGGTAGTGGATAGGTATTTCACCCTAAAGACATGCATTTTTCCGTTCTCCCGCGCAGGTAGTCAAAGTATGCGGCGCGTTTTGGTGACCAACGACGACGGGTTTGATTTCCCCGGTTTGATTGCTCTAGTTGACGCCTTACGGGGCAAGTACGATGTGACTGTTGTTGCGCCTAAAGTGCAGCAAAGCTGGATGGGTAAGGCGATTACAGCATACAGGGACTTGCGGGTTGAATCCATCGGGGAAAATGACGGAATCCCGTTTTACTCTGTTGACGGCACCCCCGCAGACTGCGTCCAAGCCGCACTATACCACGTACTAAAGGAGCTCCCAGACTTGGTCGTGTCCGGCGTAAACGACGGACTCAACGCAGGCACAGGATTCGTCTGGTCATCCGGAACAGTAGGCGCCGCCCTCGAAGCTTCTCTTTCCGGCGTACCCGCAATCGCGGTAAGCCTAGACAGCCCCTACCCGCGAAAGAAAAAACCCACACTCAAAGAATTCAGCTTCTCAGCGCACATAGGAGCCCGCACAGTAGACGCGTACTTCAAAAAAGGTTTTCCTGCGGGAGTTGATGCTTTGTCTGTTAACGTGCCTTATAACGCTGGCGAAAAGACGCCTGTTTCCGTCACCAAGATGGCGCATCACCCTTACATGAGCATATTCAAGTCCGCAAAAGAGGGTTCGGGGAAGAAGCTGTCGAGGAAGCCGGGGGCTTTAGACGAGGTCGGCGGCTGGGCCTTGAACAGCGACCTTCATCATCTGAGGGTCAAGAAGGAGATTACTGTGACGCCTTTGAGGCTGGATTTGACTGCTGACGCAGACATCTCGGGTTTCGCGCGGAATCTTAGGATTTCTTCTGGAAAAGGCAGGTAGGTTCCGTATTATTCCGTATTTAATGTTTGATTGGACGATATAGATTACGATGGCCAATCCTCCGATACCCAAGCAACCTGACGAAGCCATTCTTAAGAGGTTTAGGGAGATAACCCGCGATGAGATTGCATTGAGGGCTGCTCTTGACGCAACGTTAAGGGAGAAGTATCCGCCGCAGGTTGTGGAGATGGCTTTGGAGGCTACTGGCCATAGTAGAGTGACAGAAAGGTTCGTGGAGGAACATCAGAAGAATGCCTCTGACGTCCGGAGGGCGCTTGAC
>CABMCB010000079.1 GCA_902384455.1 uncultured archaeon | reverse complement strand
GAAGCACCTTCTGGGGGTAGAGGAGATTAAGTCCGGCAGCAGCAACAGCAATTGAGATAGATGTCACCGGGGCAATAAGCTTTGTGATACCGTACTTCCAACCGCTTACTTCGCCCTCAACATGCTCCATAAGAAAACCTTGAACGCCAAAAGCATTCCCCAAATAACCCGAGAGCAAAGTCACAAAAGAACCAGACCACCAAAACCTATATTCCATGCGAATATCCAGTAGCTTGCCTATAATACGGTGACTAACCTCATGAGAAATAGCCGAAAACAAACTCACCGCCGTATTAAGCGCCAAAAACAACAAAAACCCGCTTCCAGGACCCAAGAAAGTCCACGAAACAGACAAACCCAAAATAAAAGAAGCAGCGAAAACAGCCAAACCCTCCCTTAGATCAACTCCCGCAATTTTAATTGTCTTTCTTCTCTCCTTCTTCTTCGCTCTTCCGACGTCCAGCGCCTTAAACTCCACAACAGTTTTAAGCACGTTGAATATTCCGTTAAGCACACCACTCAGACCTAAAAGAGTGATACTTACTCCAGTTGCCACCAGGGGGATGTACTCGTCGGGAACATGGCCCCTCAAAGGAGAATACTTAACCGCCTCCCTCTCTAACGCAGCCCCAACCGGCTTATGCGCATAAACCAAGACGCCATTACCAGAATCCGTTCTTCCTCGCCCAACAGTAAATCGTCCCCAATATGACTCCGACTCATTAGTGATAAAACCCCTCCGGTAGAACTCTTTGGAAACATTGTTATGCTCAGGCCCCCCGACTAAGAGGATAACTCCTTTAGAGCTGTCAAGTAGTTTAATAGTTTCAGAACTGTCGTTTAGCTCTATTTTTCGAACGGATCTAATCGAAATGTTGTATCCGTTCGAATATTGAGTCAATACAGTGGGCTGAACAACCACAAGATTATTCTGGATGCCATCCCGTACGCCTGCCTCGATTATATCCAGCCCACTCCCGTACACGATAAATACGTTCAAGTCAACTGAAATCTCGTTGGTTCCGTTGGGGGCGGCAAGAGCAAGTTGAAGAGGAATCTGTTCAGAGAAATTAAATTCTAGCCCCAACGGAACAGCCCCGCATAAGGAGGATAGAGAAAGGATGGATAGGATGACCCCGATAATTCGCACAGTAAAATGGTTGGGTGACGGAAGATAAAAAGCCGCTAAACAACCTATCCCCTATCCTTCTTTTTCACCGTAAAATAATAGATTAGTCCTCCGACAAAGCCAGAAAGAAGTAACACGACCGTCCAAAGCAACTTATCGCTAAAATCCTTTCTTTTTATGCAATCTACAATCATCCACACCCAAAACGCAAATCCGGTAAAGGAGAGAAGAACCGATAGCAAAACAATCAATAATCCAATGCCTCCCATATCAGTGAACGAGGCGTTGAAATCCTTTGCAAGATGATCTTCAGCAAACTTGTCGCAAGTGACGTTTCCGTTGACTAAGCATTCCCCTGCGACAATTTGAGGAAAAAAAATGGCGACTACTGAAAAAACCAGCAACTGCTTCATGTTAATGGTTTCTTACCTGGTTTTTATCCGGTAAACAACTTCAGACAGGACATACCCCGTAACAGCTCCCGCAATTGCGCCAGTAAGGAGCGTTAAAAACAAGAAAGGGATGATTTCAGGACCGCATGTGAATCCTGTGCAACGAACTACTTTGATTATCATGAATCCTACTGTTGACGGAAATAGCATTAGTGTTCTTCCTGTTCCTTCAGGCGGAGCATAAGGGAACAGCCAGAGGTTGATAAATCCGAAAATTCCGCCGACTAAGACGCCGTATGATATTGAACGTCCCATTAACTCCATGGTAACATATGTGAGAGGGAATTAATAACACCATTGCTTTTTGTGGTCAGTTGTCAGATTCTTTGCGCATTTATTTTTCGTTGTATAGTGACTGTTTTTCGAGCATATACTTCTCACATTTTCTTTTTGTCTATCTCTCACATTTTTAATGCGCATTTCCCACCCTAAAATCCACATAAGATAAATTTAATTTATATAATATAATAATTATTATAAATTTATATTTTTGTAAATTAGTATATTTTTTATATGTATTATATAGTATGTATTCATATGAAATATTTTATTACATAAAATTTAAACATAAAAACGAAATATATTATTACTTAGGGGCAGCAGAATACTTCTTTACGCAGGATTCGTGGAACTTTCGCTCATTTACTACGGCATAACCTTCACCCAAAGGCATCCTACACATGGCACACTTTGGGGAAATAACTGCGTCAAGGGCCTGCAAGCACTCGTTTTTTTCGATAGTCGTAGCATTTCCTTTGTCTATCGAATCTTTGACAAACTTAAGTTTTTCTATATCTTTTGACGTTATTTCCATTGTTTATCCCCCAAAAGGATAGTTATCAATCTATTAACTTAAGAGATTAAAAAGGCAGAAAATTTACATGATCTAATAAAAATTAACCAAAATATGTTCTGTATATCATAATGATATGGAGTAGTAAATACAGATAGCAAACCCATGGGCAAAAGAGCGTTAAACTAGATTCTAATAGATTTTATCCCATAATCGGGTTATAAAATCTGACACTATATAGCGATTTATCTCCTACGAACCTAAACGCAGGGTATTGCTGTCCTCGAGTATAGAAAAACAGGGTGTGAAGTTCATATATTAACAATGCTTAAAAAAACGTTTATTTAGTGCCTTAAAGCGATAAAAAGAAAGAATATTTTACGGTTTATCTGAAAATATTTGCGAAATTAAAAATTTCTTATTTGGTTATATATAATATATGTGTTATAAATAAGTAATTTTTATTTGTAGAATATAAAATAATTTAATAAATATAGTAATTATATACTATATAATAAATATAAGATGTGTGTTTTATTGTGATGTTCACTCACACAAAAGTGAGAAAAAAAAGGAAAATACGAAACCCCTATGTGAGAGGAATCACGAAAAAGGGGATAAAAAAAGGCTAATCGATATCCAGCGGAACTATATACCCATCTTCACTGCCAACAAGCGCAATCTCATCAAACGCCATACCAAGACGCTGAATCACCTCCATATCCTCCTCCCACAAAGTCAGAAAAACAATCTTAACGCGATGACCATGCGTGAGAGATAGAATATGATGTACAAACTGAGAGACCTCCTCAACGTCATTATGCAACAAAAGAGTCCTCAAAGCATCCACCACAATGAACTTTTCACCACTCGTAGCCTTAATGAACCTATTAATCGACGTAAGAATACTACCCTCCGGCCGGATATCCTCCGGGTGCTTTGCAAAAAAAACATTAGCGTCATTAATAAACTGAGCATTTGTCGCCGCAGAAGTGATACAATCAACAAAAAAGACCCTCTCCACGTCAACCCCCCGCTCCACCAAATACTTCTTCACGCTGAAATAAGGCCTATTAAGAGAGACATATATCCCATAAGTTGTTCTTTCCTGGAATTCGCGGACTACGTCTGCAGTAACCTCCTGCAGATACCCTGAGTTTACCACAATAAGGAAGGAGTCCGAAGTGTCAGCTTTCCCTATCAACTGTGAGACTTCGTTTTTAACGTCAGCTAATGCTTTCATTTGGGATTCCAGTACTCCAAGTCAACTATCTTATCCGCGAACATGTTGATGTCCTTCAAAAGCACAGAATCAACGTCCCTTTTCAAGACAGTAAATATAGCCCTAGCTTCTACAACCCTAATCTTAGCCATCAAAAAATGAACAAACTTAGTGACTACCCTATCCGATTCATAAACAAGAAGAGTCGACAATGAATCAAAGAACAAGTAATTGAACTTCTTCACGTCAAAAGAATTGCTTACCGCAAGAGACAACTCAGTCAACGCATCAGGAGAAGAAATGAACTCAACATTCTCCGTGTTCTCAGCCATCTCCGCAGTCTTAGTGATAGCATCAATAACATATATGCTGTTAATTGACACCCCCGCAGACGCAAGATTATTCCTAAGAGAGGAATACGGCCGATTCAATGAGACATAGCAGACTTTGTTTGTGTTGCTCTCTGCAAGGTTCTTTAGGATTGCCATAACCTTGTCGTTATACTGGTCTTCGGGTATGACAAGAACCAGAATCTGAGCCCCTTGCAGGTCCGAGTTTATGTCTATCCCTGAACTCCGTCCAACTGGGGTAACTGGCATCGCTCAGATTAAAGTAACGGTGAATCGGCCGTGTTGACGGGATTACTGGCTTTTAGTCGGAGGCCAACGTCAATGGTACTTGTGTTGGGTAGACTATGACGCCTTTGTTGGTTATTTTCATGGGCCTCATGTCTGAGTTGATTTCGCAGCCTCTCATTTTTACTGCTACGAAGCATCTTTCTGCTTTTTCGCGGTGTCTGCTCCAGAATAGGAGTAGTAGGCCGTCTGCTAGGAAGTGTTCGTCTAGGTATGTTATGTTTGGGGAGCTTTCGTGTTGTTCTGCTACCATTACTGTTGTGCAGCCGGAGTCTTTTACTTGTTTGATGAAGTTTAGGAGGTTTATTCTTCGTGCTATGTCGTCGTTGAATAGGTATTTGAATAGTGTTACGCTGTCTAGTACTACTCTTTTTGCGCCTATTCTTTTTATTGTTTCGGATAGGGTGTCTTTGCGGTCTTTGCCTCCTCTTTTCATTTCTTTGTCGTCGCCGTATATTGGTTGGGCGACTATTGCTATTTTGTTTTCTTTTTCGAGTTTGTCTAGGTCCCAGCCGAATTCTTGTGCGTATGCTTTGACGTTTTCGGGTGTGTCTTCTACGGTTATGTATACGCCGGGTTCATTGAACATTGTTGCTCCGTTGTATATGTATTGCATTGCGAAGTTGCTTTTCCCGATACCGGGGGATCCTGATACTATTATGACTGCTTTGTCTGGTATGCCTCCGCCTATGAGTTCGTCCACTCCGGGGATTCCTGTTTTGGTTTTTTTGATCATTTTTTTGTCCTCCTTATTTTAGCCCTAAGTAGTCTGCCCAAATCTTTTTGAAGCGGCGTGTTCTTCCGTCTTCGGTTTTTCGTGTTAGGTAGTAGACTATGGCTATTACTATTACGCCTACGATTACTGCGTAGGGTAGGAAGTTTGTCGGCTTTGCCACTACGTTTAGTATGGTGTCTTTGCTTTGGGTTCTTTTGCCGCCGTATGCTACTTCACCGCGGATGACGTAGCGGCCGCCTATTGCGGGTGTGTAGTAGCTGGATAGTTCGACTGTTTTTTCTTTGGGTACGTCCATTTGGTCGCTTTCGAATGTTCCGACTAGTTTTCTGGTTCCGTATGCGTCGTCTACTAGGTATGCTTCTCCTTTGAATATTGCTCCTTCGATGGGTAGTTCGCCGGTGTTTTCGAGTGTGGCGACTATTTTGACCATTTCTCCTTCTTCTACCCAGACTTTTTCGGCTTTGACTTCGCGTAGGATTCCTTTGAGTGCTAGTGTGCCTTTTTCTAGTACGTTGAAGAATACTTCTTGTTCTTGTCCGTTGTCTGCTGTTACTTTTGCGGTGTATTTGCCTACGTCTATTCCGTTTGTTGGGACTTTTATTGTTATTGTTTCGGAGGATGTTGGTTTTATTTCTGTTTCAGCGTAGTCGAATGTTTTTATTGTTCTCTTTTTTAGTTCGTCCATTATTGTGATTGTTATTTTTGGGACTAAGCGGACGTTTCCTGTGTTTGCTAGTGTTGCTGTGAATTCTGCGGGGAATCCTATTTCTGTGTCTTTGACTCCGACTTGTCGTAGTTCGTATTTTTCTACTTGTTTGTCGCTTACTGTTATGCCTACGCGTATTCCTACTCCTGCGCCGAGTGATAGTCCTGTTCCTTCGCCTGATGCACTTGATGCTGGTGCTGCGCGGAAGTAGATTATTCCTTCGTATCTGCCGTTGGGGACGTCGATGGGGAGGTTTACCATTATTTTGACGTCTCTTCGGGCGGCTGGGTCGAGTTTGAATGTGCCTCCTTCTTCTACTGACGCCCAGCTTTTGATTTCGCCTGTGACTTCTGATTTGACGATTAGGGGTTCGTCACCGGCTGTTGATACCGTTATGACTTGTTCGGCGTATCCGCCTTTTATCATTTCGGGGAATTCTACGACTGCCGGGCCTGCGCCCAGACTTACGGCAGAAGCGTATCCCATTAATGCCGTTAGCACGGCGACTACAACGCATAGGTTCTTTTTTGTCATGGTTTTCTCCCTTTTTTTGTTATTATTGTTTATAGTGCATAGTTCCGTTTGTAGTAGACTACCCCTCCGATTATCAGTATTATTACTGCTGCTCCGATTGCGATGTATGTGGTGGGTAATCCGCCTCCGGATACTATGAGTGTTATTTCTTTTTCTGGCGTCTTCTTTTTGCTGTATGTTATTGTGCCTCGTATGGTTAGGTCTCCTGGTTGTTCTGAGGTGTATGTTACGTCGAGTAGTTGGGTTTCTCCTGCGTCTACTCGTGTTTCTGTTGAGTCTATTGTCTTTATGAGTTCTGTGCCTTTGTATACTTCAACTGTTAGTTGAGCGTTTGTCGGTACTTCGCCGGTGTTTTGGAATATGCCGGTGATTTTTACGGGTTTTTGGGGTGCTATGGTGTTTTCGGATAGTGTTATGCTCTTGAATTCTCCCTTTAGGCGCAGGCTGCCGGGTGGGAGTAGGGTGAAACCTAGGTTGGCTAGGTCGGTTTCGTTGTTTTCTATTTTTATTGCGATGCTGGCCGCGTATTTTCCTTCGGCTAGTCCTGTGGAGGGTAGGGTGAATGTGTAGTTTTCTTGTATGCCGGGGTTGAATGTGCCTACTGTGAATTCTTTTTGGGCGGTTGTTTCTTCTCCGGTGGGTGTTAGTATTTTGACTTTGAATGTGGGTTGTAGTGGGATGTTTCCGGTGTTTTCAATTAGGGTTGTGATGTCTATGGGGAATGTGACTTCGGTGTCTTTGACGTTGACTGCTTTTAGGCTGTATCCTTTGATTTCTCGGCCTGTGATGTTTACGTTGATTTGTATTCCTACTCCTGCGCCTAGTGCTAGGCCGGTTGAGTTTCCTATGCCTGCGGTGGGTGCTGCTCTTATGTATAGTATTGCTGAGTATTCTCCGGGTGAGGCTGTTACTGGGGGTCTGACTACGATTTTGATGTTTTTTCTTTCGCCTGCCATTAGGGGCATTGGCATGGGGGTTGATACTGTGACCCAGTCTTTTATTTGGCCTGTGGATTCGATTACTACGGTTAGGTTTTCTGTTCCGCTTGTTGATACTGTGACTGAGTCTTCTGCGTATCCGCCGCGTACCATGTTGTTGAAGTTGAGTACTGCTGGGCCTGCGCCTATGCTTACGGCGTTTGTTTGTAGGGTGTAGAATGTGAGGATTATTGTTGCTATTAGGGCTTTTTTGAGAATTTGTTTGGTCGTATTATGCGCCTTTTTTGTCATTTATGTATCCCTATTGTATTTGGCGAGGTCATATAAATCTTCGTGCTGTTTCGCGTTTCTTGCTCCAGTATAGCACGTAGGCTATGGCGGCTACTAGGATTATTAGGGTTATTGTTGACCAGGGTATTGTTGTGGGTTGTTCTGTTTCGGGTTGTGGTGTTTTTGTGGTGTTTTGGGGTGTTTCTTGTGTGGGTGTTGTGGTTGTTGTGGGTGTTTGTGTGGTTGTTGTTGTGGTTTCGGGTCTTTTTATCTGGTTTTTTTGGACTGTGAAGGGTAGCATTATGTTTTGTTTTTTTATGTTGTTGAAGAGGAATGTGACGTTTGCCCAGTATCTTCCTGCGGGTAGTCCGGAGGTTATGTTGAAGTTGAATGGTTGTTGGGTTCCTTCGGGTAGGGTTATGTATTCGTTGAATTCTTTGTTTAGGGTGTTTTTGTCTTGGTCTAGGATGTTTACGTTGAGGGCTGTTCTTAGGAGGATGTTTCCTGAGTTGGCTATTATGGTGTTTAGTCTTATGGGGTCGTTTTCTTTTGCGCTTTCTATGTCTATGTGGAGTATTTTTTGTTCTAGTAGTCCTGTGCCTGTGACGGTTATTTCTATGAGTGCTACTCCGGTCATTTCGGCTGACATTCCCATGTCTTGTGATGTTGCTTCTACGTAGGGTTGTAGGGTTATGTAGATTTTGGATTCATAGTCTCCGTTTGTTGCTTCTGGCGGTATCTGTATGTTGACTTTTATGTTTCCGGGTTGGTTTTTGGTTACGTTGACTGAGGGGTTTAGGATTGTTGTCCATCCTTTTGCGGAGCCTGTTACGCTTACTACGGTTATGAATGTGCCTTCGTCTTGGGTTGTTACTCTTATGTTTTGGACTATTTCTTGTCCGCGGGCTATGGACGTTCTGGTGATGCTGGGGGAGATTGCTATGCTTAGGGATGTTGCTGTGCCTGTCAGGGCTATGAGTATTAGTGCTGTTGTTATCAGGTTTTTGTTCATTTTAGGTTGCTGCTATTGCGAGTACGCCTATTCTTCCGTTGCAGGGTCCTTTGAGGGGTATTGGCGCTTGGACGCTCCAGTAGACGTCTTTCTTTGGGTAGGGGTTGCCTGGGGCGAGCAGGAAGTAGGAGGATAGTGATGTGCATGTGTTGTCTAGGCTGGTTGCTAGTGTGCCGCATTTGCTTGAGTGGCTTAGGGTTTTGTTGTCGTATTTTATGTTGGCCACTGGTATTGATGTTCCTAGCGCGCAGCTCATGTCTGAGCCGTTGACTTCCAGGTTCATTTTGGTGTTTCCGGTGTTGTGGAATGTGGATACTGCGTCGGTGTCGCTTGTTCTGCCGGGTATTACTTGGCCTCCGGTGTATGTTATGCTGAAGTTTATTATGAAGTCTCCTGCGGGTATTGATGATGTGTTGCCGCGTGTTCCTGTTATTGTGTTTACTTGTATTCCGCTTGTGTAGTTGTATCTTTGGTTGTCGCTGTCCCAGATTGTGATGTTTCCGTACCAGTCGTTTGTTGCGTTGGCTACCCATGCGAGGTTGAATGCGCATGTTACTAGGCTTGCTGCGCATAGTCTGCTGCATGTTGCGTTTGTGTAGTGGTTGTATGTGTTGTCTGCGGCTGTGAATGTTGTGCTTGTTGAGTCCCAGAATGTGCCGTTTGCGCCTGTTACGTCTGAGCATCCGTTTGAGTCTGTGAATGTTGCGTTGCATGTTATGGCTACGTAATCTGCGGCGGTTAGGTCTATTGGGTTTGTGCAGTTTACGTTGCCTATTCGGGGTGGGTAGTTGTGGCTGCAGGCTCCTTCTGTGTATGTGACGTTTAGTGTGAAGTTGTTGCTTATTCCTGTTGTTCCGAAGCTGTCGTTTGCTATTATTCGTATGTTTCTTATGACGCCGTACCAGCATTCGGTGGGGACGAATGTTATGATGGTTGAGTTTGTGTCTATGATTGCGGTCATGTTTTCTAGGTCGTTATCTAGTCCTAGTACGTTGTATGTGAGGTTTTCGTTGTCTGGGTCCCAGAAGAATCTGCTTGCTATTATGTTGCTGTTGTTTGTGTTTCTGGGCCATGTTTGGTCTGTTATTGTGAAGTTTACTTGTAGTTTTGGTCTGTTTGCGGGGTTTTCTGTTTCTGATGAGTCGAAGTTTGTTTGGTCGTAGTAGTTGTAGTTGGTGTAGCTTCCTCCGCTTCCGAAGCTGTCTAGTAGGAATCCTAGGTTTTGTATTTCTGGGTGTCCTATCCAGTTTCTTAGCGTTGATGCTATGTCGAAGTATAGCCAGTTAGAGTATGTCCAGTAGTATTGCCAGCCCATTGTTGTTTGGTTGATTGCGTTAGAGTCGTAGTCTCCTCCTGATTGGTTCCAGAATGTTCCGTTGTACCACAGGTTGCCTTCGGTGTCGTTCCACCATGCGTCTATTTCTGTTACGTTCATGAACCAGCTTGCGTTATCTGCCCAGCCGTTGGTCATGTTGTAGATTGTGAACCACGTCCAGTCCCAGTATAGGTTGTCGGTGTGCAGGCCTACGCTTGCGGATGTGATGTTGGTGGAGTTTTGTGGTAGTTTTGATAGGTCGAAGTATATTAGTGTTCTGTAGTCCCATGATGTGTATCCCCACCAGCCGTATGGTGAGCCGCAGTCGTAGCACCACGTGTACCATCCGGCTCCTACTCTGAGGTATGGGTCATGTTCGTAGTGGTTTAATCCGGCGAGCCATGCCCAGTTCCACCAGTATGATGTTTCGTAGTTTTGCATTATGTATGTGTCTCTTGATTCGTTTCCGTTTGGCTGGAATATCCTGTATCCGAATATGGGTTCTTGGTTGATCCTGTATGTCTGGGGTGTTCCCATTTTGGCTTCGTATCCTGTGCCTTTTGCGTTGCAGAACCATGAGTGGGCTCCTCGGGTGAGGTTGGTTATTGTCACGGAGTATACTCCGCCGGAGTATGTTGCTGTGTAGTTGTCGGAATCTATTGATAGGGTGACTTTTGAGCCTGTTATGGGGCTTCCTGATGAGTTTGTGTAGTTGCAGCTGAATGTGATTGATGTGTTCCATTTTTGCGGGCTGGCTGGTGTTGCGGTTTGGGTTAAGTTTGCCTCGGCTACCAATGCTGAGAACTTGATTAGGTATGCTTGGGCTTCGGATGAACTGCTATATGCCCATGAATCGCAGACGCTGTTGTCTGTTGTGTTTACTTGGCTGCACCAGCTGGCTGCGTAGTATTTTGAGTCTGTTACTCCAGCGTAAACTGATTCGCCACTTATGAATGGGTACCATGTGCATGTGTCTGCGTAGTTGCCCCAGTAGTAGTATCCGTCGTTCAGCAGGTCGTATGAGTCGACCAATTCAAGGGTTGTTGCGTTGAATGAGTAGAAGTGGCAGTGGTTGTCGCCCAAAAATATGTATCCTCCTCCCGCTATGGGACATCCGGAGATGTAATTTGATGGGTAATAGTAGTAGTAGCAGTATGGGTCATATTGCCAATAGTACCCGTAGTACCAGTAGTAGTAATACGGACAGTAATTGAGGTATCCTCTGGGCACTAACTCACGGGCTGCAAGTTGCTGGGACAGGTCGTTTTCGTTGTATGCGGCAATCATAAATCTGCCGCTGCTACTATTGTAGACTTGGCCGTATACTATGCCGTTGGCTATTACTGGGCTGCATGTTCCCCAGTATTCGTAGTATCTATCGATGCCGGATTGGTTTGTTACGATTTGGCTTATGTTGCTGCTGTTTAGGGCCCATAGCCCATTAAAATAGTATAGCGTGCCGTTGGTGTCGTTGTAGCTCATTGTCCCGAAGAAGTATATCAGGCCGTTGTCTCCTGCCGCCATTTGGCCTACGCTTCCGCCTGTACTGTAGTTTTGGATTAGTGTTAGGTTGGGGTATGTCCGGTATATGTATCCGTCGCCTCCTGAGAAGTATAGGTTGTCGTTGAAGTATGTTGGTCCGTCGTAGACGTATCCTAGGCCTATGAACTGGTCTAGCTTGGCCATGTTTGTGCCGTTTATCCGGTACAGTGTCCGGTTGTAGCTTTCTGAGGTGTACACTATGGGGTCTGAGTCGTCTGTGCTTGTGCCGTTTATTACTACCAGTGATCCTCGTTGCCACCAGTTGTCTGCGGTGCTGAAGTTTCCGAGTACTTGGCTTATGTTTGACGCATTTACGGCTATTAGGTCGCGCGTGTATTCGTCGGTGTAGAATATTTTGTCTCCTGCGCCGGCTAAGCTTCCATATGAGTAGGGGCAGTAGTTGTAATAATACCAGGGGTTGTTGTATTGGAGGACTGTAAGGTCTCTGGCGTCGAATTCGTATAGTCCGGTGTAGTAGCAGTATTGGTAGGCATATGAGTTGTACATGCTTCCGTATCCGGAGTAGTAAGAGCCGTCTAATATAGCGTATATTTTGTCGTTGAATGCGATGGGTGTTGTGTATAATGAGTTCGCCCAGCCGTACCATATGTATTCGGGGATGAGGGTGCCGTTTATTGACACGTTGAAGAATCTTGTGTGCTGCGGGTTTTTCCCGCTCATTCGCCAGGTATTTTCTACGTCGTATTGTATCTTTGAATCTCCGCCTGTTTGTTTCCCGAATATCTTGTCTAAGTCTACCCCCAGGAATGCGCCTTGTACTTGTGGTGTCGCCGGGAATGAGGCGCGGATGGCCAAAAAGACGCCGGAAAGGATGAATACTGCGGCTAAGAGGACAACCAATTTGTTGGTATGCTTTGCCGGCTTGGATTTGTAGGGAACGAAAAGAGGAATTTCGGGGTTGATGGACGGCCTGTTTTTTGTTGGATTAAATGTAGTTTTGTCGTCCATCCTCACTTTTTCACCGGCTTTGATGCTGTTATTCTTTGGATAAACGCCGTATATATAATAGAGGAATCAGGAACTGTTTTTCTCTTCCGTTTGGTTTTTTCCTTTTGGCCTGTTTTCTCTGCGGTTTATGTGCAGTATCGAGTCGGCGATGTCGGGGTCTTCTTTCCTTATGTACATCAGCAGTTGTTCTGTGCTCCAGTCTGTTTGGTGGGGGGTTATGTGGGCGTCAATGTGAACAAGGTACAGGGGCACGGGGTAGCCGTAGCTGCGGCTTCCTTGTGTTAAGTACGCCGTGAAGTCCATCAGTTGCTGCGGATTGGGGTCCCAGTCGGGGATGTCGATTCTAAGGGGCAGCGAGAGGGGTGTCGGCTGCAGGTAGGCTGTGTGGAATCCTACTGTGAATCCTCGGCCGAGGTCTTCGTCTGCTTCGAATAAGCTTTGTGGCGTGAAGAATGGTGTTTGGAATGTTGTTTGTTTTCCTGCGAGCATTCTTAGTATGCTTGCGTCGGTTAGGAATATGGGGAATTCTACGTCGTATTGTGTTTTTAGGTGGTGTGTTAGTAGTTTGCTTTTTGTGTCTTCGCTTACTCCTATGAGGCGTATGTTCTTGTTTTTGCATGTTCTGAGTAGTGCGGCGAATTTTTTCCTGTATGCTTTGTATTCTTCTACTGGAGCGGGTTGTCTGCGGGCTTTGACGTATAGGCTTCCGTCCAGAAACAACGTTTTTGCGTTGTGGTCGTTTATTGCCGTTGTTGCGGCGTCTACTTCCAGTATTTCTCGCCTAAGTTCCACGCGGTCTTTTGTGTGGTCGTCGTGCGGCAGCACTCCTATGTCTATGTTTCTCGCAAACCTGCCTTTTTGCTTATCTACGTCGTCTATTATCAGTGCGCTTCCTCTTACTGCGTAGGCGGCTGCCCCAAGCAGGTCTCTGATTCCTTCTCCGCCGTCGACGAACGCGTGGGGTCCCGGCAGGTTGTGGTGGCCGGGGGTTACTTGGCGGAGGAGGTTTTTTGGGAGTTTTTCCGAGGTGTTTTTTATGGTCTGACGGTAAGTCCTCAGTTCTTTCAGAATGTCTTTCCTGTTTTCCTCGTATGCTTTAAGCCAAAGCTCGAAGTGGCTCATTCTTGGTCTTCTTCCTGAGGCTCAGATTTGGCCTCCTCCTTCTTCAGTAGTTCTTTGGGGTTTTTGGAGAGGCCGTTTTTTTTGCTTTCGCAGTATGGGTTGGCGCAGAATGCGAATGAGTTTTTCCCTGTGGTTGCGAGTACTTGTCTGCCGCAGTATTTGCATTCCCCCATTTTCTTTATTGTTCCTGGGGGCAGGTTTACTGTGAATGTGCATGTTGGGTAGCCTGTGCAGCCGATGAATCTTGTTTTTCGGGGTCCTCCGAATCTGAATGTGAGCCTGTTTTTTTCGCATTTGGGGCATGGTCCCAGGTCGTTTTCGTCGCGTGAGCTTTCTGCGAGTGCTTTGGCTAGTTCTTGGCCTATTTCGTTTTCGTGTTGGGTGAAGTTTTTGGAGATTGTTTGTATTGCTTCTTTTCCTTCTTCTATGACTTTTTCTGGTGGGTATTTGTTTTCCTGTATTTTCTCCATTTCTTTTTCGAATTTTCTTGTTAGTTCTTCGGAGAGTACTTCTGGGCAGTGTTTGTCTAGTGTTGCTACTACGTTTATGCCGAGTGGGGTTACTTCGAGGCTTTTGCCTTTGATGTATCCGCGTTTGAATAGTATGTCTACTATTGTTGAGCGTGTGGCTTTGGTGCCCAGGTTTCTTTTTTCCATTTCCCGGATTATGCTTGCGGGGGTGTATCTTTTGGGCGGAGTTGTTTCTTTGCCTTTGACGTCCACTGATTTTACGTTTACGATGTCGCCTTCGGTGAGCGGCGGGAGTTGTATTTCCTTGAATTTGGCGTAGGGTCCGTATAGTGTGTGCCAGGCGGGTTTTATTGTTGCCATTCCTTTGGCTGTGAATGGTTCTTTGTTTGTTTCCAGGTTGACTGTGAGTGTTTGGCGTAGCGCGGGTTCGCCGAAGCACGCTATGAATCTGCGCACTATGAGGTCGTATATTCTTTTGTGGTATCCGTCGAGCCCTTTGGGTGTTTCGCCTGTGGGGTGGATTGCGGGGTGGGCTGGGTCTTTTTTGGGTCCGTTGTGGGGTTTTAACGGCTTTTTCTTGAGCACTATGTCCGTTAGGGGCTTGTATTCTGGTTGTTGGCTTATTTTTTTGAGTATGCCCTCTACGTCAAGGTCCGGGGGGTACTGTTGGCTGCTTGTTCGGGGATAACTTATGAGCGCTGAGATGTAGAGGTCTTGGGCCACATCAAGCGTTTGGCGGGGGTCTATGCCGTGGTGGCGGTACGCTTCAGTCTGCAGCGTCGTCAGGTCAAAAGGCGTTGGAGGCGGCTGCTCTATGTCCCTTTTTGTTACTTTTACTACCGTCGCCTTAGGTCCGCACCGCGCTTTTGCGGCGTCGGCTTCTTCCTTCTTCTTGAACCGCTCTATCTTGTGGAGGGCTTCGAAAGCAATCTTGTCCTTTTCAGAGACTAGAACGACTTCCCAGTACTTTTCGCTCTTGAAAGCGATTATCTCCAACTCCCTCTTGGCGAGCATCTTAAGCGAAGGCCCCTGAACGCGGCCAACGCTTAATGTGGCGTATCTGCGTGCTTTGCGTAATGCTATTGTGAGGGCGCGGCTTAGGTTTATTCCCCAGTACCAGTCGAGTGTGTGGCGGGTTAGTCCTGCCGCGGCCATTCCTTTGTCTGCTGGGCTTAGGTTTTTGTATGCTTTGAGTATGCTTTCTTCGGTTAGTGAGCTGTAGCGCATCCTTTTGGCTTTTGGGCCAAGCGGGTCTGTTTTGCAGGCGTGCTTTATGACGTTGTATCCTATTACTTCCCCTTCTATGTCGTAGTCGCAGCTGTTGACGAAGAGGTCGCATTTTTTAGCCAGTTCCTTTATGACGTCAACGTATTTTTTAGTGTAGTCGCTGTCCTTGCCGTTTTCCCACGACCCCACCCACTCTATGTCGAATACGGGATAAGTCCATTTGGCGTCTTTTTTGGCTTCAGCCAGCCCGTAAACGTGTCCTACAACGGGTGCTACGTATACGTCGCCTACTTTGAAGTATGTTACTTGGCCTTTTTGTTTTCTTTCTGGGCTTGCGCCTATGGTGGTGGCTATTCTTTCCGCGACTTTGGGTTTTTCTGTGACTATTAGCGTGGTCATTTGGGGATTGGGTTAGTATTCCGCGCTCAGAATAAAAAAGGCGGGGGTTACTTTAATGAGGGTTCTGCGCGGGCGTTTTAAAGTGTTGCGTCCTATATCCTTGCGTATGAAGGTCGAGCTGCGCGTTGGTGTTCAGGATAGGCCGGGGGCTCTTCTTCAGGCCTTGAAGCCGATTTCTGACTTTGGGGGCAATATCCTGAGCGTTTCTCATCATCGCAAGGAAGGCAG
Source organism: uncultured archaeon (assembly GCA_902384455.1). Lineage (GTDB taxonomy): Archaea > Altiarchaeota > Altiarchaeia > IMC4 > SCGC-AAA252-I15 > CABMCB01. The sequence continues at coordinate 49,165 of CABMCB010000079.1, read as the reverse complement.
CAACGTAGACCTTGATGTTGTTTTGTCTGTCGCCGACGAGACGTCTTTGGCTAATATCAGCAGGGCTTATTCCGAGGCTAAGGTCCCTGTTTCGACTATCAGCGTTGAAGGAAGCCCTTATTACAAGAGGAAGACTCTTCATCTTCTGTTTGTCGGCCATGTGATTGATACGGACATGAAGGATACTATTGACCGCATTAACAGGCATGGTTTGGTGTCTGATGTGGATGTTCAGATGCCGGCTCCTGAGAAGAAGTCGTCTGTTCTTCTTTCGGTGCATTTTGACGCTAAGAGGAAGAAGGTGCTTCTTGAGGAAGTCCAGTCTATATGTGTGGAAAAGAAGCTTTTGTTAATCAGTTCTATTGAGACATGAAACAGTACAGGATACTAATAGTAGGGTTCGGAATCATTGGAAAGGGCCTGCTTAAGACGCTTGAGCAGAAGCAGGCGTACATTAGGAAGCGTCATGGGGTTGATTTGAGGGTTTCGGGTGTCTGTGAGATAAACGGCTGTCTTCTTCCTAAAGGCGATGTTGATCTTTCTACAGTTTTGTCTAAGCCTCTTGCTGAGCAGGAGGGGTGGCGTCAGGGTTTGAAGACTTTGGACGCGATTAAGGAGTCGACTGCTGACGCTGTGGTGGAGCTTACGCCGGGGAATATTCAGACGGGTCAGCCGGGTTTGAACCATATTCTTGCCGCCCTTGAAAGCGGGAAGGACGTCGCCACGTCAAACAAGGCGCCTTTCGCTACCAACTATAAGAGGATTATGGATGCGCAGGAGAAGACAGGCAAGACGGTGCTGTTTGAGGCGACAGTAGGGGGGGCTGTGCCGTTACTTAACCTCTATAGGGAGACGTTGAAGGCGGATTCCATAGAGAGCATTTACGGAATACTTAATGGCACGACAAACTTTATTCTCACCAAGATGACTGACGACGGCGTGCCTTTTGACGCCGCCCTTAACGAAGCCAAGGAACTTGGAATAGCAGAGCCGGATCCGACGTACTACATCCAGGGGATTGACACTGCCGCTAAAGTGGTCATACTTGCTAACGCGCTTATGGGGCAAAACATAACGTTCAGTGACGTTAAGGTGACAGGAATCGCGGACATAACGTATGAGACTGTTTCGCTGGCCTCCAAGCACGGTTATGCAATCAAACTTATTGGCGACGTGGGGGCACGGGAAGTTTCGCCTCGCTTGGTGCCTAAGCATCATCCGCTTAACGTTTCAGGGACGCTGAACGCCATCCAGTTGAATACTGATATCGCAAGGGACGTCACGGTGATAGGGCGGGGCGCAGGGCCAAGGGAGACGAGCAGCGCCATACTCTCGGACGTTATTACTCTCGCAGGAAGAAAATGACAGCAACCATTCATTTGTTTAAAGGAAAAACAGTTTCGGACAAGCCGACGGTAATCGAAGCGTTCCCAGGAAAAGGATACGTGTCCACCATAGCAGCAGGGCAGATTATTGCGGCGCTTGATATGGAGTTAATCGGCTTCATTGATTCGGACATAACCGCTGGCATAACGGTGGTCCACGACGGCACTCCATTAAAGCCGATTCAGATTTATGCGAAAAACCAGTTTGTAGTCATCTACTCCGAGGCGGTAATACCCCTGGATAAGATACCTGAGTTCTCTAAGGCACTTGAAGACTGGCTCAACCAGATTAAGCCTAAAGAGATGATACTTCTTGCCGGCGTCACAGGAACTCAAAGCAACGCGGACCACGCCATATTCACCCTCTGCAGCCACAACGCCTGCCAGACCAAACTTGACGCGCTTAAAGTTCCACACCTAAAGGAAGGAATGATGATCGGAGTATCAAGCGAACTACTGTTCTGGTGCAGGACAAACGAGGTTCCATACGTCAGCTTGATGGTGGAAACAGTCTACTCCCCAGACCCAGCGGCAGCAGCCAGCTTACTAACCATACTAAACGACATACTCGGCATAAAAGTCGATACCGCCAAACTTTCCGAAGTGGGAGAGGAAATAGAAAAAAAGATGAAGGACATCACAGAACACGTAAAAAGAGGCCGCGACGGGTACAAGCAGATGGAGTGCGATTCGCCGATGTACGGCTGATAAACCATGCGGGAGAACCTAGTTCACGCGTCATTAATCATATTGTTCATAGCAGGACTTACTTCTGTCTCCTGCGCCACGGAGGAATCCATACCCTGGGATTACGCGCCCGTGCCTATAGGAGATAAGCAGGTATACATAGGCGACAGCCTCAACGACTGGGGATTCGACCCGGGCAGGCCAGTCGGAATCGAATACACTTACGTCTTTGACCTCGAGTCCACGCCAAAAAACGCGTTTCTAGTCATAGAACTATTTGAAGTCTCAATCAGAGACGACATAAAAATAAACGGCGAAAACGCAGGATACCTCTGCTTAAGCCAAAAATCCCTCAACTGGGAAGGATGCGTAATACCCCTAAAACCAGGCGCAGTAACCGCAGGAAAAAACCGCCTAACAATAAAAGCAGGACTAGAAAACAACTACGACGACTTCCTAATGAGAAACGTACGCCTCATGGTACCCCCGCTTTTCGTGCGCCCCGACATTGCAGTCGTGCGCTCAGTCTACAACATCACGCAGATCATAGGCATACCATTCAACATGGAAGTGTCCATCGCCAACTTCGGAGGACAGCACGCCTTCGGCGTCCAGCTAAAACAGGACATACCTGATGTGTTTCAGGTGTTGGACGGCAACCCCAACTACACCAACAGGAGCTTGAATGCAGGAGGAATCGTCACCTACGCAGTCAGACTGAACGCAACCAAGTTGGGGGCATTCGAGTTTCAGCCGCTCTCATACTCTTTTTACGACGAAAAAGGCAAGGCCTACTCAAACGTGACGCCGACTCTTACGGTGTTTGTTCATCCTGAAAGGCCTGTTTTGAAGGTGAAGCGCGACGGACCTTCTGAGGGGTTTGTGGGTGGTTTGGGGAACGTTTCAATTACCGTAAGCAATGTTGGCAATGGGACGGCGTATGATGTTTTCATCCGGGATTTTCCTCTTCTTGATTCTTTTGACGTCGTGGGTGGGCAGGCGAACTATACTTTGCCTACTCTTATGCCTATGGAGAGTTTTGTTTTGTTTTACACGTATAGCCCTAAGGAGGTTGTCGATATTTTTTCGAGGGCTGAAGTTTATTACGGGGACGGCGTCGGGTCTAATTATTCGGTTGTGAGTGATGATACGCATCTTGTGGTTTCTGAGCGTCCTGCGTCAGGGTTGCCTTTTGATTTGGGTTCTTTTGACGTGAGGATTTTTGCCGTGGCTGTGTCGGTTATGCTTGTGGTGGCTGCTTTTCTGTATTTCCTTAGGGAGAAAGTAGCTTCTTGAATTAGGCTTTTACTGCGTTGAATATCATGTCCGCCCAACATGTTCCTCGGACTCCTGTTGGGACGGCCACGCCCCAGTAGGTTTTTGCTGTTACTGTTACTGATGTGTCTTCTTGGTCGGCTAGGTCTATTCCGAACATGGGGCAGTCTGTTTTTCCTATGGTTGTGGAGGCTACGAGGTGGCATGAGCTGGGGTATGTTCCTCCGATGGTGGTGTTTCCTGTGACGTTGTATATTGGGATTGTACCTGTTGTGCTGCAAGTAAATGATGCTGGTGCTGTGACGCTTATGTTGACGTTTACGTTTCCGTTGTTGGTGGTTGTGGCGCTCTCATTGACTTTGCCGGGGAAGTTAGCCGACCCTGTGCTTCCGATGTTCATTGAACCGAAACTTAGTGTCGCTGTTTGGGTTATTGCGACCAAGTCGGCGATTGTTAATGATGATGCTATTGCGTTTGCTGATTCTGGAGCGTTGTCCCAAACGTATATTTTAGAGTTCCATGTTGTTCCTGCGTCCGCGAAGTACTTCATGTTGGTGTACTGGCATGAGACTGTGACTGTGGTTCCGCTTCCTGAGAGTAGCCCGCATGTAGTGTTCTTGTAGCAAACGTCTTGGTCTGCAGTACATCCTTCAGCCGCAGCAGTCGTATAAACGGAGAAGTTTGCGCCTGCAATGTCGGCGTAGCCGTTTGTGTCGGTTGCCGTCACGTTGCAGCGTATTACGTAGTCAGTGCTCGCAGTTGGCGTATAACTGCTTCCGCAGGTGTTTGGGTTGCCTGAAGCTCCCCAACAGCAAGCAACCGTGCCTAAAGTAGGTGCGGCGTTGTTGATGACAATACTGTAGTTCGCAGCCGCCGTAGTCTGCCCCATTGCGTTGTTAACGAAAAAGATTGCGGCAAACAAGCCTACGAGCAACAAAGCGACCAAACCATTAAACGCAACGCGCCTACCGACTTTAGAACCAATTGGAATACTCTTCATTTTTTGATTAATTGTCCAGAACACGTTTTTCTGTCGAACTTGATTATTAAATTGACTGGCGTCTAAAAAAATCCTTTAATCCTTTCCGAATCTTCAAGTACCCTACGCTTGAATAGCATTAAATGTTGTATCGGCCCAGCATGTTCCGCTTACACCGTCAGGTATGGCTATTCCCCAGTATGTCGTGGCCGTGTAGTTTCCAGCGGGGTCTTCTTGGTCGGGGATGTTAAGCCCGAGGTACTGGCATTCCCGGGGGGTTATTGTTCCTTGTTGTAGGTGGCATTTACCGGGGTAAGTCGTGTTTTCGGCTGTGTCAAAGGTTATGTTTCCTATGCCCATGTTTCCCGCTACACTGCATTTCATACTCGCGGGGGCTGTTATTGTGAGATTGATGTTTACGTTGCCCGTGTTTTTTGTGATTGCTTGGACGTTGTTGTATCCCAGCCGCGAACTTGAGCCGGCGCTCCCTATGTCCATCGTCCCGAAATCTAGCGTTGGGGTCTGGTCTATCGCCACTTGGGAATTTATAGTCAACGTCATTGTGGAGTAGGCGGGCTTTGATATTCCGTCGGTCACGTAAATCTTGGCTATCCATTCTCCAGCGTCAGCGTAATATTTTATTCCGCTTATCGTGCAGTTGACCGTTAATGCTTGGCCGTTTCCGTTTGAGAATGTGCAGTGGGATTTTGTGTAGCGGATGTCTTGGTCTTCTGTTCCTGTTTCTTCTGAGTCGTTTTTGTAGAATGTTAGTCTGCCGTTTCCGTATTGGGATATGTCTAAGTAGCCGTTTGGGTCGTTTGCTGTGGCGTAGCATGTTATGCTGTAGTCTGCTGCTTGGCGAGGTGTGTATGATGTGCCGCATTGGTCTTCTATGCAGCATGTGGGTGTGCCGATTGTGGGGGGGTTGTTTGCTATTGTTACGCTGTAGTTTTGTATTGCGTGTTGGCTTTCTGTTTCAGAAAGGAGGGTTAAGCAGCAGGTAAGTGTTAGTAGTATGCTTCCAAGAATTAGTTTAGATGCTTTCACAGACGTACGTAAAAGTTTTGTTTGAAAAAAAGGTATAAAATAGGGGGTTGGGGGCTTGTTAGCCCCCGTTGTTTCCGATAGCTCTATCGGAAATTTCTTTACGCTTTTATGGCGTTGAATACTGTGTCTGCCCAGCAGGTTCCTCTGACTCCGGCTGGTATGCTTATGCCCCAGTATGTCTTTGCTGTCACTGTGACTGTGGTGTCTTCTTGGTCGGCTAGGTCTATTCCGAACATTGGGCAGTCTGTTTTTCCTATGGTTGTGGAGGCTACGAGTTTGCATGAACTGGGGAATGTTCCGCCGGCGGTGGTGTTTCCTGTGATGTTGCCTACTCCGATGTTTCCTGTGGTGCTGCACACCATCTGAGCGGGTGCTGTAACGCTTATGTTGACGTTCACGTTTCCTGTGTTGGTTGTGGTGGCGCTCTCATTGACTTTGCCGGGGAAGTTGGCTGACCCTGTGTCTCCGACGTTCATTGAACCGAATCCTAGTGTTGCGCTCTGTGTCATAGCGACTAGGTCGGCTATTGTTAATGCGGAGTCTATTGCGTTTGCTGATGCGGGAGCGTTGTCCCAAACGTATATTTTAGAGTTCCATGTGGAGGATGCGTCAGCGAAGTATTTTATGTTCGTATACCCGCATGAAACTGTGACTGTGGTTCCGCTTCCTGAAAGTAGACTGCAGGAAGTGTTCTTGTAACAAACGTCTTGGTCGGCAGTACAACCTTCGGCTGCGGCGTCAGTATAAACAGACATGTTTGCGCCAACGATGTCGGCGTAGCCGTTTGTGTCGGTTGCTGTCACGTTGCAGCGTATTACGTAGTCTGTGCTTGCGGCTGGCGTATATGAGTCAGCGCATGTGTTTGGGTTGCCTGAAGCTCCCCAACAGCAAGCAACCGTGCCCAAAGTGGGAGCGGCGTTTCCTATTACAACGCTGTAGTTCTGCGGTCCAGTAGTCTGACCGATCGCGTTGTTCACTAAAAAGCTTGCGGCAAACAAGCCTACAAGCAACAAGGCGACTAAGCCACTTAAGGCAACACGTCCCCGAGAGGACAAACAGCTCATTTTAAAATCCTTTTTCATTTTTTCGACCTTTTTGTTAGATGGAATTGTTATTCCTCCTATGTACTTATTCCCTCATTTAGACTTAAAAGCAAGCAGTAGTCTAAGCTTTAAGCCCGTTGAAAGTTATGTCTGCCCAGCATGTTCCGCGTATCCCGGATGGAACGCTTACGCCCCAGTACGTGACTCCATAAGCGTTGACGGCTGTGTCCTCCTGATCGGGGATGTCAATGCCAAAAATTGGGCAATCTGCCTTTCCCACCGTAGTGGACGCAACAAGATGGCAGGCGCTGGGGTATGTTCCTCCTGCGGTGGTGTTTCCCGTGATGTTGTATATGGGGATTGAGCCTGTTTGGCTGCACGCCATAGAAGCGGGGGAAGTGATGCTTATGTTGATGTTTACGTTGCCTGTGTTTGTTGTGGTGGCTGATTGATTGACTTTTCCAGGGTACGTTTGAGAGCCGGTGGCGCCAATTGACATGGAGCCAAAACTTACCGTTGATGTCTGTTCTAACGCAATCAACTCGTTGACTGTCAGAGCCTTGGTGTTGTAGCCTACGTTGCCGGCTAAATCCACCACAGTAATGTTTGCGGTCCAACTGCCGGAGTCGGCGTAATAAGCCACCTTGGAGATTGTGCAGTTTACGGTTTCTGTAGTTCCGCTTCCTCCGTATAGGTTGCAGGCAGTTGAATTGAGATACCGTATGTCCAAGTCCGCGCTGCCTGAAAGGCCTGATGAGGTCATGTAAAACGAGAAGTTTCCGCTTGAAATATCCTGGTAAGAGTTGTTGTCTGTGACTGTTGCCATGCATCTTAGAGTATAGTTTGTCTTTGCGCTTGGAGTGTATGTTCCGCTGCAGTCGCTTTCAAAGCAGCATGTTAGTGTTCCGACTTGGGGGGCTACGTTTTGGATGTCTGCTGTGGTGTTGCTTTCTCCTGAAACGCCGGGGGGGGAGTAAAGCAGCAGTAGTGCAATGCTGAATAGAATTGTTGGGGTTAGGATGTGTTTTTGGCGGTTCATGTCTAGCTTTTCACTGTGGTCCAGCATGTTGCGGTTATTTCGCGGACTGTGAGCACGCTGAAGGGTTGTTCTGTCCGGCTTTTTCCTTCGTAGTCCACCCATGTTCCGCCTTCGTGCTTTTCCACGGCGAACCCTATCTTGAAGTTTTTGTCCAGGTACCTTTTTATTATGTTTCGGTCGTCTACGTCGGGTGCTTGATAGCTTCCGGTGCAGTAGTACAGGTCTTTTCGTTCACCTATGTTTTTCGCCCAGTAGCATTCCACCAAGTATTTGCTGGACAGCACGTCTTTGCTTGGGCCGTTGAAGTCGTCGACGAATGAGAGGGATAGTGGTCCTTTGATTGTTTCTGTGTTTAGGGTGTTTCCGTCTATTTTTATTTCGATGTTTTGGGTTATGATGTTACAGGGTGTGACTTTTGATCTTTGTGTTTGGGTTCCGCTGCTGCCATCGTCCATGCATCCGGCGATTGTTACTATGCAGGTTATTATGGTTACTGCAGCGAGAATTGGTAGGCGGTTCATTGTTTTATTTATTGGGAGTAAGCCATAAAAATCACCTCTCCTTTTATTTTGTTGTGCATTAATACACCTACCATGAAAGTGTCTTTGTCTTCGCGTATACAGAGTATTCCTCCTTATTTGTTTGCTGAGATTGACCGTGCTATTGAGGTTAAGCGGAAGTCTGGTGTTGACGTCATAAGCTTGGGTATCGGCGACCCGGACTTGCCAACACCGCCTCATATTGTTGAGGCTTTGAGGGTTGCGGCGGGGGACAAGAGGAATCATCAGTATCCTAGTTATCAGGGGCTTAGGGAGTTTAGGGAGGCTGTTGCTGGTTGGTATAAGAAGCGCTTTAATGTTGCTCTTGACTCTGGCAGTGAAGTGGTCTCACTTATAGGGAGCAAGGAAGGCATCGGCCATCTTCCTTTGGCTTTGGTTGACCCCGGGGATGTGGTGCTTTATACTGATCCGGGTTATCCGGTGTATAAGATTGGGACTATTCTTGCGGGAGGCAAGCCGGTCCCTATATCGATTAGCAGGGAAAACAATTTCCTTCCTGACCTTTCTGCCGTGCCTAAGGATTCTCTTAAGAAGGCTAAGCTTCTGTTCGTCTGTTACCCAAATAATCCTACTGGAGCGACCGCGGAGAAGGAGTTTTACAAGGAGGTTGTTGATTTTGCGGTTGACAACAACATAGTCGTCGCTCACGACGCCGCCTACAGCGAAGTCGCTTTCGGGGGTTACAAGCCGATGAGCTTCCTTGAGGTTGCTGGCGCCAAAGACGTTGGCATAGAATTCCACAGCCTCAGCAAGACCTACAACATGACTGGGTGGCGCATCGGAATGGTTGTCGGCAACCCCGACGTCGTCAGGGCGCTCGGCAAAGTCAAGGAGAACGTCGACTCGGGAGTTTTCCAGGCAGTTCAGATTGCGGGCGTCGCCGCTTTGAACGGCAGCCAAAAGTGCGTCTCAGACAACATGAAGATTCTTGAGAAAAGACGCGACAACATAGTCAAGACACTTTCAGGATTGGGTTGGGATGTTCGCCCACCAAAAGCATCATATTACATATGGTTCCCAGTCCCGACCAAAGGCATAAGCAGCGTTGACTTCGCAAAAACCGTTCTGGATAAGGCCGGCGTCGTAGTCACTCCGGGAGTAGGATTCGGTCAGTATGGGGAGGGGTACATAAGGATTAGCATTACGCAGTCTGATGAGCGTATTAATGAAGCTCTTGAGCGGCTAAAGAAACTTAAGGTTTAGGACTATTCGCCAGGCTTACGGAAGTAGAGGACTTGAAATTGGTACTGGTAGGAGACTACTGCCATAAGCTCTCCGTCGGAGTATGTTCTTCCGGGAGTGTAGTTTTCTTGGTCGAATTCTTGCGCTAGGCGTACAGAGTCTGGTGTCTGTCCCACGTATTTCGGCGGTGCCGTCAGGGCTATCGCCGGGTCGTACGGCGGATTGCCATGGAGTGCTGCAGCGATTTCTAGGGGTGACGGAACTTTGTCAAGAGGCAGAACTCTTTTGGGGGGTTCTCCGGGTATGCCGTCTCGTTCCATAAGCTCTTTAAGACGCACCCTCGTTTCTTCAGTTTTATCGGCTATCTCTTGCCGTACTTTTTCCATTACTGGCGGAAGCTCTTGACGCGGGCCAGTTTGAGGTTGCTCTTCTCCGGGAGGATGTAGCGTCATATGTATATAAAACTGCGGATGGAACGGATAAAAGCCTGTGAAAATGAAGGATGAATTAAAAAAAAGTAAACAATAAAGGGACCCGGCCTACGTTTTCTTTAGGCGCGGGTTTTTTAGCCGAATAGTGCGGCAAGTCCGGATGCTGCTTCTTCCTCGCTCTTCTCTTCTTCCTGCTTGGATTTGGCTTCCTTCTTTCCTTCGGCTGCTGCGGCCGCGGGTGCGGCTGCTGGTGCAGCTGCGGCTGCTACGACGTTTTTGGCTACGGCTTCGTCGATGTTTACGCCTTCGAGGCTTGCGACTAGCGCCTTAACCTTTGCTTCGTCGGTTTTCACGCCTGCTGCGTGCAGCACCTTTGAAAGCGAAGCTTCTTCCACCTTCTGTCCAGCGGAGTGGAGTAGGAGGGCGGCATATACGTATTCCATTTTGAGTGGATACCATTATAGCGGTTATTGCTTAAAAACCTATTTTGTTATTGAGCGGAGGGCTGCCGTGAACTCTTGGGCGTGTTCGTCTTTGATATTTAGCGGGGGTAGTGCGCGGATGACTTTGTCTGAGGGGATTGTTAGTACTCCTTCGTCGATTAACGAGCGTACTGTTGCTTCGGGGTTGGGTGCTTCTATCCCCAAAAGTAGTCCGCGTCCGCGTGTTTTGTAGCCGATTGAGTTTAGTTCTTTCCTTAGTTTTATCCCCATTTTTGTGCTGTTTTCCGTGAGGTTTTCGGTTTGTATTATATCTAGTACTGTTTGGGCTACTGCGCATGCGAGCGGGTTTCCGCCGTATGTTCCTCCGTGTTCGCCGGGTTTGAAGTCGCGTCCTTGGTAGAGTAGTGCGCCGATGGGTATTCCGCCGCCCATTGCTTTGGCTATTATTACTGCGTCTGGCTGGATTTTTTCGTGTTGGTATGCGAAGAAGTTTCCTGTGCGTCCGAATCCGGTGGATACTTCGTCTGCTATGAGTAGTGTTTTGGCGTCTTCCGTGATTTCGCGCGCCGCCTTGAGGAATCCTTCTGGGGGTTCTATTATTCCGGACTCGTTTTGGATTGCTTCTATGAATACTGCCGCTGTCTGTGAGTCTACTGCCTGTTTGAGTGCTTCTTCGTCGCCGTAGGGTATGAACGTGCATCCGGGAATTAGAGGTTCGAAGGGTTCGCGGTATTTTTTGGTCCACGTGAGGCTTACTGCGCCGAGTGTGCGGCCGTGGAATGATCCGGTGAATGCTATGAAGTTTTTGCGGTTTGTTGTTGTGCGTGCTAGTTTCATTGCTGCTTCTACTGCTTCTGTGCCGCTGTTTGTGTAGAAGACTTTTTGCATTTTTGAGATTTGGATTAGGTGGTCGGCGAGTTGTAGTTGTGGTAGGGTGTATACCCAGTTGCTTGTGTGGATTAGTTTGGAGGCTTGTTGGGTGATTGTTTTTATTATTGCGGGGTGGTTGTGGCCTATGGATGTTGCGCCTATTCCTGCGTAGAAGTCGAGGTATTTTTTTCCTTGTATGTCCCAGACGTATGGTCCTTCGCCTTTTTCTAGGGTTATGGGTAGGCGTTTGAATGTGTTTGCGTAGACGCGTTTTTCCCATGTTTCGATGTCGGGGTTTTTCACTTTTTTTCTTCGGCTTTATTTTTAGGATGGTGCGCTTTAATACGTAAATTTAGTGTGGTTTTTGGTTTGATATGAGCTTTAGCGGCAAAGATTCCCAGTCGGGCGTTGTTTCGCAGTCGTCTTCTGTAGATTCGGGTAGGGGTGTTAAGGGGACTTTGATTTCGTGGTTTAGGGATGCTGTTGAGGTTATGGTGACTGTTGCGGTTATTTTGGTTGTTCTTCGTTTGGCTCTTGGGGCGGATATGCTTGTTCCTTTGGTTGTTGTTACTTCTGGCAGTATGGAGCATCATGTGGGTGATCTTACTTGGCGTACGTGGCTTTTGGATCGTAATGTTTCTGGGGTGGATGGTTTTCCTTTGACTTCTGGTTTTCAGCGGGGGGATATGATTGTGGTTAAGAGTCCGGATGCGCATTTGGGGGATGTTGTTATTTATCAGCGGGATTTGGATCATATCGGGTTTCCTTTGGGTCGTGAGCCTATTATTCACAGGGTTGTGGGCGTTGTTTCTGTGAAGGATGGCGTTGTTGCCGGTTGGGGCGGGACGTTGGATTGTTTTAAGCCGGATGATTTTGCGCAGTTCATAAGTAAGGTTGATGATTGCAGGGAGGGTAAGCGCTGCGTTTATCCTAGTTTTCCTTCAGGCAAGGAGTATTCTTTCTTCATAACTAAGGGGGACAACAACGAGGCGACTGACCAGTGCAGCGGCAGGTTTGAGATTTCTTATCCCGTTACTGAATCGCAGGTCACGGGGCGCGGGTTCTTCAGAATCCCGTATGTGGGTTACATTAAGCTTGCGATGAATTTTTTGTTTATGCCGTTTTCAGTTTGACGCAGCGATGATTCGGCGTTTTGGTTTATTGGATTAGTTTTATTTTACAAGTCATATCATTCATCAATGGAAGTGTCTCTCGGCTTGGTGACTGCTTTTTTTGCCGCTGCGTTGGGCACGCAACTGTCTTACCGCCTGCGTCTTCCCAGTTCGGTCGGGTTGATTATTGCGGGGCTTGCTGTTGGGCCGGCTTTTTTGGGCGTAGTTGAGAGGACGGACATCGTTGATTTTCTCGCTAACATTGGGATTATTCTTTTGTTGTTTCATGTGGGGTTGGAGTCTTCAGTCAAAAAGTTCCGTTCTAAGGGGCCGCTTCTTGTGGGTTTTATGGGTATTCTTCTTCCTTTGGTTTTGGGTTTTTGCGTTAGCAGGTTGTTTGGCTTTGATTTTGCGGAATCTTTTTTTGTTGGAGTGATTCTTACGGCAACGAGCGTGGGGATTACTGTCGCCATCCTTAGGGATTTGCGTATGCTGTCTAAGCCGTTTGCTGAGACTATTATCGGCGCGGCGGTGGTGGATGACGTCTTGGGTTTGATAGCGTTGTCTGCCGCTCAGGGGCTTGGGGAGAAGCGTGTCTTCGATTTTGGCGCCCTTGCTTTGGTGACGTTTAAGGACGTGGCTTTTGTGGTCGCAGTCCTGCTTCTTGGGACGCGCCTTCTTTATTACTTGCGCACGTATTTCCAGAGGAACATTCAGGATTCGGCGTTCTATCTGTTCATGATTTCTCTTGCCCTTTTCGGAGCGCTATGGGCTAAAGACGCCGGCTTATCCACCATTATAGGAAGTTTTCTTGCGGGCATCATAATAAGCGAATCCCAATTTCACAGGCAAAAAGACGTGTTCATAAAAGACATTGAGCCCCTCGTGAACCTGTTCGCCCCGCTCTTCTTCCTTAGCATAGGACTCATGATTTCTTTTACCGACCTCAGGGAGAGCCTTGTTTTTGGCATTCTTCTTACGGTGGTTGCTGTTTTGGGCAAGGTTTTTGGTTGTTATTTTGCGGCCAAGCTGGCGGGTCATGATAAGTTGGATAGTTTGATTGTTGGTTTTGGGATGATTCCGCGGGGCGAGGTGGCTTTGATTGCGGCGAGCATCGGGCTTTCTTTTGGGGTTATTCAGCCGCACGTTTTTTCGGCTGTTGTTCTTATGAGCCTTTTGACGAGTATTTTTCCGCCGCTTGTGTTTTACTTTTTGCTTTCGCCTTATTCTGCTGGGAGCGCTGTCGAATTTGAGAGGAGAAAGAATTCCGTCATGGAAAGGTTTACGCTTAAGGGGTTTTTTCGTGTGAGATGAAATGAGGTTTACGGGCTGTTTGACGGTTTTGCTGGCGGCGATTGTAGTGGCCTGCGTTGTAGAGTTTTTTTTTGCCGGCGTTGATGCGGTTGTGGTTAACGCTACTGTTAGGGTGGGCAATGTTCCGCCGCAGGTAGGGGACGTCGTCTGCGTCGTTAATTCCGGCCAATCAATCGATAGGTTTCCTTATACGCCCAGCCCCGACACGGACTACTGGATTTCGTGTCAGGCGTTAATCACCGATAGGAACTCTTTTCAGGACGTGACTTACGTAAACTTCACTTTTTACCGGCTTGATTCCGGAGAAGGCCCCGCTGACGAGGACGTTAGGTACGGCAATGCGAGCGCCTGCCGTATTGAAGGCGGCAGCGGGATTACTGCTTTTGCCAACTGCACTGTCGGACCTATCCGTTATTTTGCTGATTGGGGCAAGTGGGCTGCGAAGGTTTACGCTAAGGATTCTTTTGATGCGGAGGCGATCGATTTGGGCGTTGTCACAATTAATCCTCTTGTGGCCATAGACCAGAGTAGTGACATAAGTTTTGGCGCAATGAAGGTGGGCGAAAGCGGGACTCAGTGGAGGCCGGGTTTTCTTAATGCTTCTGCTGTCACTTTTAATGGTGGTAATGCAGACATTTTCATTACGATTACTTCGCCGGCTATGATGTCTTGTAATGGGCCGCGCAATATTTCTGTTGGTAACATTAGTTTTAGTGTTGTGGCTGATTCGCAGTTTCCGGGTGGTTGTGTTCTTGGTGAGGGTACTCTTTCGTGGTGTGATGAGCTTGCTAATGCGACTGTTTTTGATAGGGAGCAGCCGTTGGAGGGTGGGGATATGTTGTGGACTTTTTGGGGTGTGCATGTGCCGGAGGGCATTCGCGGGAGTTGTTGGACCAGCATCTTCTTTAATGCGCTGCAAAGATGATTATATTCAGGTGTAGTTATGGTTGATTTTGGTTTCGGTTTTAAGGGGGTGGCTGTTAGGTTATGCTTTGTCGTTTTTGTTTTTTCCGCGGTTAGCTGCGGAGTAGGGGCTTCTGAGACTAGTTTGGGTGCGGGGCCTTCTACTGTGGGTTTTTTGCGGATGGTTGGCGGCGGGTATTCTGAGGGTGTTGTTACTGTTTCTACGGCGGGGGCTGAGTGGTTGAATGTTTCGTCTCATGTTGATGGGGCAGTGAAAGACTGGCTTGTTATTGAGGGTGTTGGTGTTGACGGTTCGTTTTTGTTGGGGCCTGGGGGGAGGACGGATTTGAATGTGGTGGTTAGGCTGCCGGATAATGTGTCTGTTGGCAACTATAGCGGCACTATTCTTTTGCAGGGTAGGCCGGTTAATAGGGTGGAGGGTGACATAACGGTGGGGGCGGGTGTTGTTCTTAGCGTGGTGGTGGAGGTTGTTGGCGATGTCGTCAGGAGTTATAGTCTGGGCTTAGTTTCGGTTAGGGATGTTGAATCTGGTTCTCTTGTTGAGTTTGTGGTGCCTGTTTTGAATACTGGCAATGTGCCTGTTACGCCTCAGGTTGATGTCGTTGTTTTTGATGAGTTGGGGAAAGATGCGGTAAGCGTTAGGTCGTATGGGAATACGGAGGTTAAGGCTAGCAGAACGGAGCGTATCATTGTTAGTATTCCTTCCGGCGATCTTTCGGTTGGCAAGTATAGGGCGGATGTTTCTGCTGATGGTGGGCAGATGCAGGAGATTTTTTTTGATGTGCTGGACGTCGGCGCTTTTTCCTTGAAGGGCGAGCTTAATGAGGTTCGTTCGGATAGGATTTGGAGCAGTGTAGGCGATAGGGTTCGGCTTGCCGCTTTTTTTAGGAATAACGGTGTTTTGCCGATTGAAGGCGCCGTGTTTAGGGGGGATGCTTATCTTATCAATGAGCAGGATGGTTCCAGGGTTCCTGCCGGAAAGGTTGAGAGCGGAGTTCTGAACGTGTCTGGCGGGGAAACTGCTGTTTTAGTGAGTTATTTTTCGCCGGAAAGCGTTGGGCGTTATATTGTCAGGGGCAGGGTTTTTTATGGTGGCGCAGGCACCAGAAGCAGGGACGTCATTTTGAATGTGAACGGCAGCGCAGTTACTTCTGGCGCGGTCGATAAGGCGGCTAACGTTTCGTCTGGCGGCAATTTAACTGCCGCAGCCAACGCGCCTGATGAAGTTGCTGGGAATGGCCGCCTGTTTTATTTGGTCGTCGGGCTCGTTTTTGTTTGTGGGTTGTTTTTGATTGTTGCCGTTATGGTTCTTCGGCTGCGTGGTGGAGGGAAGGGTTGAGGGGTACGTTAAGGTTTTATAGGGGAATTTCCCAGTATAGTACAGAAAACGTGGGTATAAGAAAATTTCACTTAAGCTATTCCTAATTTAAATATCGTTTTCCTGTTGCATAGAATCAAATTATTTTGTAAACAAACACAAACGGTGATAAAATGTTGGTACGCGACCTTAAGGCGAACATGCCCATAGACGAACTCGTATTGACGATTGTTGGGGATGGGCGGGTGCATGAATTCCAGAATGACCGGGGTTCCGGCAAAGTTTTGAACATAAAAGCCCAAGACAGCGAGGGACGTGAAGTCACGTTGTCTTTGTGGAACGAAGAAACCGACCGCTTCTCCAAAGGTCAGACGATAAAGGTGACTGACGGTTGGTGCAAGGAGTATCGTGGGGAGCTTCAGGTTGCAAGCGGCCGCAGGGGTCGTATGGAGGTTGTTGCCGGTGGTGTGCCTTCTGTTTCTGCTGCTTTGCCTAAGGAGGAGGTTGTTGTCGGTGAGCCGGCTGTTGTTGGCGTTAAGAAGAAGGGTCCTGTTTTGGCTAAGCGGCCTCCTTTGAGGAAAAAGAAGAAGGGTAAGGGCGGTTTGGATGAGGACGAGGAGGATTTGTCTGCGGCTTTTGAGGAGCCTGACGACATTTTCGGGAAGGATGATAAATTGGATAAGTTTGATAAGTACGTGGAGAAATTCTGATTTCAGCTTTTGGTTTTGAGGCGCCGTTTTGGCGCCTTGTTTTTCCCGCATATAAGGGCGTACTTCCTTTTGTTGTCCGTATGCGGTTGAATACACTTTTTCTTTCGAATTGGGTTGTTCATCGTGAGCTTTCGGTGGATTTGTCTGGTGGGCTTCAGATTGAGGGGCGTAATGGGACTGGCAAAAGCAGTGTTCTTGAGGCGGTTCGTTTTGTTTTCACTGATTCAGGCAGGGGCTTTAAAGAGTTGATTCGCCATGGGGAGCGTAGTGCTACGGTCAGGTTGTCTTTTTCGGCTCATGGCGCAGAGTATGAGGTTGAGAAGACGTTGCATGTTGAGAAGGCTTCGACTGCGGTTCTTCTTAAGGATGGCGTCGTGGTAGCAGACAACGTTACAAGTGTCCGTTCCCGCCTGAATTCCATTGTTGATGCGGGCGTATTCGAGAAGCTTCTTTATGTTCAGCAGGACAGTTTCACCCGGCTTGTGGAAGACCTTTCCAGGAAGGGCGGCAGGCAATCTTTGGACTCCCTTTTTGGCTTGGATAAGCTTGATGGGGTTTACGCGGCAGTAGGCGAAGACATTAAGCTGATGGAGGGGGAGTTGAATTCCCTCCAGGCAAGGAAGAACACTTACCCAGCCGATTTTGAGGAGGCGTTAACAGGGGAATTATCCAAGATGTCTTCTGAAATCAGCGAGGCCGCGGTTAAACGCACTGCTTTGGAGGCTGATCTTGTTGGAGTGAAGGAGCGTTTTGCCGAAGCGGACGTTAAATTGAGGCGTCTGGAGTCGGAGGAGAGGAGGGTTTCTGTTCTTAGGGAGCGTCTTTCTGCGGCCCGGGAGAAAAAGCAGAAGGCTGATTCTGAGGTGTCCGCGTGCAAAAGACGTATTTCTGAGATGGCGGTTAAGCGGAATGAGTTTGAGCGTCTTAAGTCCGAAGCCGATTCTCTTGACAAGGTTGAGCATTTGCTTAAGCTTATTGAGGGTAAGCGTTCTCTTGATGAGCGCCGAGGCAACGTCGATTTGGAGGGGATAAGGAAGAAGGCGGCTGTGTTGGGGGGTGAGGTTGCGTCTTTGGCTGGCTTTGAGGTTAGGTTTAGGGAATTGGACGATGAGGTTAAGTCGGCTGTTTCGAGGGAAGCTGATGTTAAGGCTGCTTTGGAGGGGGCCAAAAAGCGGCTTTTGGCGCTTAGGGGAATTGAGGGTGTAGCTAAGTGTCCTACTTGCGGGCAGCCTTTGTCTGAAGGCCATCTTTTGGATGAGGAAAAGAAGGTTAAGGGGGAGATTTCGTCTTTTGAGGCGGTGCTTAATGAGGTTTCAGGGCGCCTCAAGAGTGCTATATTAATGAGGAGCGATGCGGAATCGCAGGCGAATCTGCTTACCCGCAAGAGGGGAGCTTTGGATGAGGTTCGCAGGGAGATTTCCTGCGCTGAATCATTGCTGAATGAGATTGACGCCGAATCCAAGCGCGCAGAAGAAGCCCTGGTTGAGTCCGGCTACGACGGCCAAAGCGTTGATGAGATTAAGGCCGGCGTTAGAAAGCTGCATGTGATAAAGGGGAACTTGAATGCTTTGTCAAATGATTTGGCGGCTGAAACTTCTTTGAGGAAGGAGCTTACAAAGGCCGAAGCTGAGTCTTTGGCAGCGTCGTCTGAGGCTGCTTCTCTTGAGGCTGCTGTTGCGTCGTCTGTTTTTAATCCCGATGATGTTTTGGCGGCTCGGCGTCGTAGGGAGGAGTTGCTTGAGTTGAAGTATTCTGTTGAGTCTGATGTGGCAGGCTTTAAGGAGCGTGAGTTGTCTTTGAGGAAGGAGGCTG
The DNA here is from genome assembly GCA_902384455.1 of uncultured archaeon. Lineage (GTDB taxonomy): Archaea > Altiarchaeota > Altiarchaeia > IMC4 > SCGC-AAA252-I15 > CABMCB01. Next base: position 31,034 of record CABMCB010000079.1, on the reverse strand, counting down.
ATAGGGCGCGCGAAAAGATTGCGGAGTTTAGGGGTGTGGTGGGTTCTCTTGCGGGTTTGGAGAAGAGGATTTCTCTTTTCAGGCGGGCGCGCGAGGTTTATCACAGCGACAAGGGTCTTCCTCGTTTCCTTAGGACGCAGTTTATGGGGCGGCTTAATTATCTTCTTTCAAGGTACTTTGGGGAGTTCAACGAGAATCCCCGGTATCAGGACGTTTTTTTCAGCGAAGACTACGAGATTAACCTTAAGACGCCAGGCGGGCTTCTTTCCGCGCACCAGCTTTCAGGAGGAGAGAAGGTGCAGCTTGCCCTCGCGTTGAGAATAGCGTTGGTGGACATGCTTTCTCCCGCGCGACTTCTGATACTCGACGAACCTTTCGGAAGCCTTGACGTAGAACACCGTGAAATACTGGGTTGCGCACTAAGCCGTGTGGCCGAAAACGGCCAGCTTATACTTGTCAGCCACGTGCACGTTGACGGCCTTGATTTGAGTAAAAAACTTGTTCTTGAGAGTTATTGACGGACGCGGATGATTTTCTTTATTTTTGGTAGCAGGAGGTTGACTGCTTTTTCCGAGGCAACTGTTGGCATAAGAGACAACAGCAGGTAGAGCCAGTATTTCGGCCGCGTAGGTTCTTCTTTTATGAGCTTTGTTAGATTGGTTTTTGCTTCTTTATTCTTCTTGTTCTGAAGCAGGTAGGAGGATAGGGTCCAAAGGTATTGCCTGCGCGTTTGAGGGCCTTCTCCGGCGTACATCGCGTTTGTTAGGCCTTGGGTGTGTAGGCGATATTTGAGTAGTGGCTTTGGGAGTATTTGGATTTTCATTTTTTGTTTCAGCATTTTTTCCCACAGTATTCTGTCTCCTGCGTATTGGGTGTCTGGGTATCCTCCGGCAGCGAGAAAGTCTTTTTTCCGAAATATTGCGGTGGAGTTGACTATGGGGTTGTGGTTTTTTGGCAGTTTTTCTATTGGTCCGGGAGTTATGTCTTTTCTTTCTCCCACTTCGTTTCCTTCTTCATCCAAGAGAATCACTGGGCTTGAGACGCAGCTTATCTGCGGGTGTTCGGCAAGGAAACCGGCTTCTTCTTCGATTCTGCCGGCCATCGCTATGTCGTTTCCGTCCATGACAGCAACATACTCGCCCAATGCGGCTTTGATCGCAGTGTTTGTTGCCGCGCATACTCCTGCCGGTTTTTTTAGCGTTATGACGCGCACCCGCGAATCTTTTTTTGCGTACTCATCTATGACTTGGGGGGTTGCGTCGGTGCTTGCGTCGTCTACGATTATGAGCTCTAAGTCGGCGTGAGTCTGGTTTAGGATGCTTTCAATGGCCTGGCGAATGTAGCGCTCTTCGTTTCTAACAGCCATCACCACTGAAACTTTGGGCGTCATCGCTTTTTCCCTTTACGCGCGTCTTCGTTCTTTGAGGCGGCCTTATCCAAGCGAATCTTGGTTAGATGCAGAAGTAGGGTGAGGATGAGGGATGATATGATGAGTGTTTTATATGAGAATCCTCCGGTTAGGGGCGCAAGAGGCGGCAACGCCAAAATGAGCCCTAAAATCACTATGCAGGATACTCCGAATGAGGCTGTGTATGCGGCTTTCTCAGTTTTTGTTGCGCTCGGCTGCAGAATCCGGGTGAGAGCGAGTCCAGGCAGCAGGAAAACTATGAAGGCGGTAATTGAGGGGATTATGCTCATCTTTTCACCTCGTAGACGTGGTTACCGCGGTTACTGTATATCTCCTTGAACCCGCACGTGTTCGCCTGCTTGCTGATTAGGTACGATACGTCGTAGGTTCTCATGAAATTCGTCTGGTACTGGCAGTCATGGTTATTGTAGAAATTGCTTGTCGCCGTGTAGTTTCTTCCCCAAAGCTTTCCAGTCCTCATCGCCACCACGTACCCTCCAGTTATGGGATAAACAGCCGCTGAACTCCACGGGTCTGTTAACACGACTTTTTGCTTGGCTGCTCCGTCTAGTGCGCGCAATGCGTCTACGTCGTATGGGTTCGCAGACAGGTAAACTGAGAATTCTTTGGGGACGTTGTAGTAGCCGTCGAATGAAACATACAGCACAATTACGACCGCAAGCAGAGGCAGCATCTTCTGCGTCAAAGAGGGCTTTCCGCCGGTAAGGGCGCGGCCTACGAAGTCGGACGCCGCCTTTATTAGGGCGTCCAATCCCACAGCAGTGAGAGGCACGAGCCCTACAGCCGAAAGGTATATTGCTCTTTGGAAGGGTATGAAGAAGGCGATGTTGGCGTCGATGTAGACGTATGAGACTGCTATGGGGAAGGCTGCGAATAATACGGGCAGGATTGTTTTTTTCTTAAGCAGGATTATTGCGCCTAATGCGGCAAGCATCGACATCCCTATGCCGTAGAATGTGAACGGGTTGTGGGGGAAGTTGATTGTTCCCCATTCGGCGCTGAATTGGAATGCGTTTAGTATGAAGTTTATTCCTCCGCCTTTCATTTCAGCGTAAAAGACCAGAAGTACCAGTCCTATTGCCGCCGGCAGAAGGATTATTGCGGCCATTTTGCGCGATTTTATTTTTGAGGGTTCTGCTGCAATCGCCAATGCGAATGACGCTAGTATTGCTAGTGCGGACGGCGGGTGTATTAGCACGACTGCTGCTGCGGTGATGGCGGCGGAAACATACGCTTTTTTGTCGTCGTCGTATAGCGCGCGGATCATCAGCAGGAGCGTCGCGTACGTTAGCGGCAGCGCCAGATTCATCGGCGTATAGAACCATTCTCCGAGTATGTTGACGTTGCTGCGGATTCCTCCGTAGAGTAGTAGCGCGTATAGTCCTGCTGTGGCTGAGCCTGTGATTTTTCGGGTGAGGATGTATACCATTAATGCGCCCCATGCCGAGAATATTGCGGGCATTATGGCGGCGTAGTATAGGGGGTCGTTTAGTAGAACCCATGTTGCGGCGGTGAATATCGTGAATCCTGGTTCTGGGTTGTATTGCTGTACGTCTGAGTAGTACGGGTTCTTTTGCAGGAGTTGCCCAGTTTCCACGAGGTTTCTGGCGAGTCCCAGGTGTTGCCATTCGTCAAGGTGGTTTGGTAGGTAGTATCCGGCGCGGATGTTCAGCACTAAGGCGGCAATTAAAGCGCATGATACTGCGACGAGTACCCATAAGGCGGCTTTCTTAGGTATGATAAACGGTAGTTTTGTTTTTCCTTTATGGCTTTTTTTTATGGGACTGCTTTTGTTCATCTCATTGAAAATTCCGTTTCGCCTTGGGGTTTCTCCCAAGTTAATTCAACATTGTCCACCCTTGCCGCAGGCGGGCCTTTGTAGCACCACGCTACTACTTCTTCGACTGCTTTCGTGGGTCCTTCGAATGCCGCTTCAACTTTGCCGTCAGGGAGGTTTCTTACCCACCCTTTGATTTTAAGTCGGAACGCTTCGTTGCGTGCGCTTGCTCTGTACCAGACTCCTTGTACTCGCCCTGAAATGAGCAAGTGGGCGCGCACCTCTTCCACTCTTGTATTTTAGTCTGCGTTCCTTAAATCCAATCTATGCGTTTGGTTCTTCTTGGCCCGCCGGGTTCCGGAAAGGGGACTCAAGCGGAGTTTATTTCCCGCAAACTTAATATCCCCTGGATTTCTGTGGGCGAGCTTTTGAGGGAGGAGGTCGCCAATAAGTCTGAGCTTGGGCAGTCCATTGCCGCTTATGTCGCCCAAGGAACATTGGCCCCGGACGAGATAGTGGAGAAGGTGGTCTTAAAGAGGCTTTCCGGGGAAGACTGCGCAAACGGTTTTCTTCTTGACGGATTTCCCCGCGACATATCACAGGCCAAATTCCTCATGGACGCTTACCCCCTCGACCTCGTCATATACCTGCGCGTCCCAGACGACGTGCTTGTAAAACGGCTTTCAGAACGAATGATATGCGAGAAATGCGGGGAACCCTACAGCACCCACAAGCCGCCGAAAAAGGAAGGAATATGCGACGACTGCGGCGGCCGCCTTATTCGCCGTAAGGATGATATGCCGGATGTTGTGAGGAAGCGGATTTCTTTGTATCATGAGTCTACTGAGCCTCTTGTGAACTTCTTCAGGGAGAAGGGCATTTTGGATGAAATTGATGGCAACAAGGAGGTTGTCGAGATTACTGAGGCCGTGCTTTCTTCGCTTAGTCAGGTGTCAGTTTAAGAGGTTGGTTTGCTCATTCTTTATTGATATGAGGGTTCTTGTTGCTGCTCCTTATTATCCGCCTGAGGGCGGTGGTCTTGAGGTGTATGCTGAGTCTATGGCGCAGGGTGTTTCGGAGTTGGGGCATGACGTATCTGTTCTTTGTGGCACTGCTTCTGAAGGCGGTCGTGTGTTGGATGGTATGGTGGATGTCGTCAGGGTTCATCCTTCTGTTTTTGTGTCGAATACTCCCGTCTCAGCTTCGGTTTACCGCATTGCTATGAGGATTATCCGCGAGAAGCGTATTGAGGCGGTTGTTGTTCATACTCCTGTGCCGGGTGTTGCTGATGCTGTGGCTTTTGCGGCAAGGCGTGCGGGAGTTCCGTATGGAGTAGTTTACCACAACAGGGGGTTGATTAAGGGTAGGCGATTTTTGGATTCTTTGGCTCGGGTTTATGGGGCGACAGCCGAATCTAGTCTTCTGTCGAATGCGAAGAGTGTTGCTGGTGTTGGGGATTACGTCGCTGATTTCATGAGAAAGAGGGTTTCAAACGTCAGAAGTCTCCCGCCGGGAGTCGACCTCGAGTTATTCTCTCCTGCGAAAAATTATCCGCCATACCGCCTTCTCTTCGTCGGCCAACTCTCCAGCGGACACTCTTGGAAGGGCCTGGACGTCCTTCTCTCCTCTTTTCACATGATCAAGGCGAAGTTTCCCGAAGCCGAACTTACGGTGGCCGGAGGCGGACATATTGAGCCGTCGCTTTCAAGGCGAAATGGGGTGCGCTTCATAGGCCGCGTGTTGCACGATGAGATGGCTGAGGTGTACAGAGGTCATACTTTGGTTGTTGCGCCTTCTTTGAGCGCTCATGAGGGCTTCGGGATTTCAGTGTTGGAGGCGGCTGCGTGTGGTGTGCCGGCTGTGGCGTCGCGTACTGGGGGGTTGCAGTTTTTTGTTAAGGACGGTGTTTCGGGTGTTTTGGTTTCGCCGGGGGATTTGGATTGTCTTAACAAGGAGGTGGTTGGTCTTCTTTCTGATTCTAAGCGGTTGGGTGGTATGAGGGTTGAGGCGCGGAAGGCGGCTGGGAAGTTTCCTCTTTCTGCTGCGGTTAAAGCGTTTGAGTCGTTTGCTTTGGAGGTGGCGGGGTGAAGTCTGAGTTTATGCTTAATGTTCACGGTGTTGGAGTGAGGGTTGAGGGGCCGGCTAAAATAGTTGAGTGGCTGCGTCATGACTACGGGTATTTTGAGGGGGTCGCTTCTGGTGTTAAGTTGACTGTGAAGGCTGATGTTGCTGTGCCTGATTTGTCTAAGGAGCCGGATGTTTCTGCTTCTTTGTATCATGAGGATTATGTGGCTTACGACAGCGGGGGCATAAGGTACGTCGTCTATTTCAACGGCGCATTTTGCGTTTATGAACCGGGCAATAGTTTGATGACTGTTACAGCGTCTGACTTGTCGGTGCTTTATGACGTCCTTCATACGGCGCTGGAAAGCAAGCTTGGAGACCTGCTGGATGGGAAAGGGCTTCACCGCGTTCACGCGTTGGCCTTCACAGTTGATTCTTTTCCTGTTGTTGTTTTGCTTCCTGTTGGCGGCGGCAAGACTACTTTGGCTTTGGCTTTGCTCAAAAGAGAGGGTGTCCGGCTTATCTCCGAGGATACGCCTCTTGTTTCCCGCGACGGGAGGATTTTTGCTTTTCCTTCGCGGCTGGGTGTCAGAAACCGCGATGAAGCAAAGTCGTTTGAAGGAAACGTTAGAACTTTCCAGCGTGCTGGTCACGGCGAAAAGACGCTTGTTTCCGCCGAAGCATTTAGCGACAAAATCCAGAAGGAAGCAGGCCCGCCTTACGTCCTGATTCTCGGCTCAAGGCGCTCTAAAGGAGGCCTTGTTTTTTCGCCTTCAGGCAAGTTTGCCGCGTTGCCTCGGCTTCTGAAGAACATGATTTTGGGTTTGGAGTTGCCTCAGGCTTTGGCTTACTTCATGGGGCTTTCGTTCAGAGAGAATTTGAGCAGACTTCCTTCCTTTTGGGGCAGGGGTGTCGCTGCGCTGCGTCTTCTAAATTATTCGTCTATTTATTCCGCCTCGTTCGGAAGTGATATTGACCAATCTGTCGACATGTTGATTGGCGAAGTCCGCAAAAAATGCCCGCGAAAGAACTGACGCCCCTGCGTCTTGCGCAAAACGCAGTCCGACGGGGACTTCTTGCTTGCGGGAACGTGCCAGAACTTTCTTTTGTTGGACCAGCAGCATACCAGCTGATGGAGAAGGCCTTCGTCTTATGCGCTTCGCCTCTTAGTCCGGTCGCAATTTACCGGCAGAACAGGTCGGATAGGCTTGTGTACGGGGACTCAGACCTTGATTACTATGTAGTCTACGGGGACGTTTCCCCTGCGGACGAATACAGGATTCTGTCGTCTTTTTTCCGGCGTTATCTCCCCGTAAGGACACTTATGCCGCCGCTGTACGCAGAGCCTTACGCAGTAAGCGAAATGAAGAGCCCCCTTGTTTCAACTTACGGCAGAGACCAAGTCCGCAAGCCGCCTGCCAACTGGCAGCTGATTTCAGGGGAAAACATTTTGATAGGAAACGTATTGGATACGCCGCAGTATCCCCTGCGCCGCCAAGCAGGATTCTGGTTCCACCGCCGCCTAATAAGAGACATCCTGGCAGACCCTAAAAGCGATTATGTGCGGCCTTTCGTGAAGGTTGCGCGGGTCATATGCTTGGCTTTGGATGCGTCTGATTCTGCTCTTGAGGAGCATCTTGTTGAGGCTGAGAAGTCTGGTTTCAGGGTGGAGGACGGGAGGAAGTATCGGCTCACGGGGTTTAAGCTGGTTAGGCAGATGCTGGATAGGCAGTACAAAAAAAGGCTTTCTGCGGCCAAACTTAGGAAGGCCGTTGCTTCTAAAAAATCCGGATTTGAAATGTCGCCTGAACTTAATCAGGCCCTAGAATCCGTTTCTGATGTGGGCGTCAAGTCGGCTGTGGCTTATCCTAAGCCTTATCTTGAGGCGGGTGAATCCGCGGATGTTTTGGCGCCAAAAGACGCTGCTGAGGATGAACTTGAATCTATCCTTGAGGTTATGAAGGCGAGTGGGGCGCAGATGAGGTTGTACACAGAGAACCAGTGGGTTGGCGAAAGGACTTTTTTGGCTGACAACGACCCTTTCATTTCCTTGCATATTTGCAGGCATGGTTGCGCTGCATTGGGTAAAGACCCCCGCAGCCTTCTTCTCAAACAGAAGGACGAGTGGGTTAGGAGGAAGGCGTTGGAGACGTGGGTTTCTTATTCTTCTGTGGAACTGAAGCTTTTCCCCAGAAGCCACCTCACCTCGGACTACATTCAAAACGTCAGTTTCAGGCTTCTTGCGGTCGAATCATACGCCAACAAAAGTACTCCAGCGTCTTGCCCCAAAGAGATTGTTGAGTCGGCCGGTAAGGCGCATTTAAACTTCCCACAACACATCGCCGACCTCCTTATTGAGCGGCCTTATGAAGCTAAGGAGGAGGTTTTTGTGAGGTTTAGGGAAAGAAGAGAGAGGATTGCGGGGCTTCTTTCTCATTAATCCTTGTCTGACCTGAACTCGTCCATCGCAGAAACGAATATTGCCGAAAAAAACGTCTGAACCCCCAAAAGCATTATTGTGGAGGCGAAAATCACAGTCCGCATCTCAGAGAGTTCGCCGAACCCGGATGAAAACCATTCAACAAGAACATTAAGGTTCATTGCGAATCCGCACGCAAAAAGTATCAGCCCAATCAGCCCGCCCCGCTCCAGAGTGAGATACACCGCCGCTTCTTCCACCAGCGGGTCTGGCTTGTCTATGCCTACGGCTGATGCGTATTTTCTGGCGTAAATGCCCATCAAAAAGATGTTGTACCCCAGAAGCGTGAGCAGACTACCCAGTTCTATGGGGTGGATGTCGAACGTAACTACCCTAAGCCAGTGGGGGCCAGACAGCATCGCCGAAAGCAGCGCGAATCCTACCGCAAACATAAGCAATCCCGGCAAAAGAAGAAGCTGACTTGGAGAAAAAAGAAGCATCAAACGCAGATGCCTGTAGCCGTCAGGAAAAGGCCTTAGCTTGCTTTTTCCTTTTCTTCTGCGGTAGCCAACTGGAACGTTTACTATCGTGAGGCCCAGACGGGATGCTTTCACAAGCATCTCGCTTGCGTACTCCATTCCTTGTGTTCTGAGCTTAAGTTTTTTGTGTACGTCAGTGGGCAGCGCGCGGAAGCCGCAATGGGCGTCTTTGACTTGAGAATGGAACAAGACGTTTAATGTGGATGTGAGCAATGGATTGCCTACGTACCTGTTTAGAAGCGGCATTGCTTTGTTCTCTATTCTGCCGGCAACTCGGTATCCTACCGCCAAGTCCGCGCCAGATTTCACGGCCTTGATTAAGTTGGGAATTTCAGTCAGGTCGTATGTTCCGTCTGCGTCCGCAAAAACAAGAATCCTGCCGGAGGCGGCTCTTGCGCCTTCCTCGCATGCCGCCCCGTAACCCATTTTGTTGTGGGCAATTACTCTTGCGCCAAGTTGAGCTGCTATGTAAGCGGATTTGTCTGTGCCGCTGTCTGAGACTATTATTTCGCCTTTAATCCCGTTGCTTTTGAAAACTCCTTTCGCTTCTTTGACGCATTCCCCGACTGTTGCTTCCTCGTTCCTGCACGGGAGAATAAGAGAAACTTCGCATTCAGGCATCTTCACATTACGTAGCGGGCGAACATCTGCTTTAGCTTTTTCATGGTCTTGTATCCTTCGCTGTTGCGGCTTTCAATATCGCGGATAAGTTGAGAGAACTGCCTGCGCTCTTCCTCGCTAATCAGCCCCTTCTGCTCGCTCTTATGCTTGACTACGTGAGGCTTGCTTGCGGCACCACCACCAGAGTCGGACTCAGACGGCAAAGTAAGAAGGTCGTTGAATATGCCCTTAAAAGTCCCAGACCCAGCATCCTTATCCTTGTCCTCCTCCTCGTCCTCAAAAAGCTTCTTCTTTACGCTCCCATACCAAGGCGGAAGAGACGAATGAACACCCTCCTCGCCTTCCTGCGCCTTAACGAAATCCTTGAAAGTGATCAAACGCTCCTTACCAGTCTTAAGCGCCTCCCTCCAGGGGACGGCGGCTGCCGCGTCGCACAATTCAGCGATGTCTGCGCTGCTGTACCCTTCAGTCAAACGAGCTATCCTGCCTATGGGCAACTTAGGGTCAACAGGCCTGTTTCGGATATTTAATTTAACGATTCCCGCCCGAGTGTCCTTGTCGGGCTCAGGGAAATAAATTAGTTTGGCGAAACGACCGGCTCTTCTTAACGCAGCATCTATGTCCCAGGGGGCGTTTGTGCCCGCGGCAGCCAGCACTCCGTCGTTGCTGTATTCTGCGCCGTCCAATTCCATTAGGAACTGGTTGATGGCACGCTTCTCGAAGCTCTGGTCCATGCCCTCACGCTTTCCTGCTATGCCGTCCATCTCGTCGAAGAATATGATGCAAGGAGCGTTTTTGCGCGCCGTCTCAAATGCGTTGTGGATGTTTTTCTCCGTGTTTCCGGCATACATGTCCACGATGTCGCTTGCCTTAACGCTAATGAAACTTGCCGCGCACTCCCCCGCAGCCGCCTTAGCAATGAAAGTCTTACCCGTCCCAGGAGGCCCGTAAAATATTATGCCGCCCCCGGCAGTCTTGCCGTACCTTTTTGCAAGCGCCGGATTAGACAAAGGATAAACAATCGCCTCCTTAAGCTGCTCCTTCACCTTCTTGAGGCCTGCGACGTCGTCGAAGTTCATCTTCGGCTTCTTCATGACCTCGAATTTGGTGAGGTTGTCTCCTTCTCCGCCGCCTCCTGCGCCTGGTGTTGAGGCTGCTTTTCCTCCGCCTCCGCCGCCTCCTGAGGAGATGCTTGCTTTTTTGCTTTGGGCGACTTCCCTTTGGGTTGCCGCTTTGGAATAGTTTGGGTCTACTTCCAGCGCTTTCCCGTAGTTTTCTATGGCTTTGTCGTAGTCCTGCTTGTATTCGTATACGAGGCCTCGTGTGTAGTATGCTTCTGCGAGGTTTGGGTTGAGTTGTATTACTTTGGTGAGGTCTGAGAGGGCTTTGTCGTATTCTTGTTTTCGGGTGTAGGCGAGTCCTCTGTTGAAGTATGTTTCCAGCAGGTCTGGCCGTAGTTCTAGTGCTTTGTTGAATTGGTCTATTGCTTTGTCGAATTCGCCGAGCTTATAGTAGTCGTTGCCGAGGTTGTGGTACTCGTGTTCCAGAGAAAGCTCTCCGTAGTCGTCCATCAGCTAATTGACTTATGGGTGGGAATATTAATTAACGTCCTGCGTGCGGTTTAATCCTGAGTTTACCTTTGGTTTTAACGTGCGCATTGGGTTCGTCTATGACGCGGTTTATCCGGAGGTTTATGGGGGGGGTGAGTGGCGCAACTGGATGCTCGCCAGAGAGCTCGTAAGTGAAGGGTGTGAAGTCGATCTTTTGTGCGCAAAACTATGGGAAGGACCTTCCACGATTAAGAGGGAGGGCATAACGCTTAGGGGGGTAAGGCCTGCTCTTCCTCTTTATAGAAACGGAAAAAGGAGTCTTCTTCAGGCGGCGTCCTACGCATCCTCCGTTTCATTAGCTTTGGCTTCAGGCGTAGAATATGACGTTTTGGACTGCACTGCTTTCCCTTATTTTCCTGCTTACGGCGTGTGGGCAGTAAGCAAACTGAAGCGCAACCCCTTCACATTGACTTGGCATGAAGTCTGGGGTGGGGAATACTGGAGGGAGTATCTTAGCGGAAATCCGGGAGCTATCGGAGAAGCAGTAGAGAAATACGCAAGCCGCCTCCCAAACAAGCACATTGCCGTCAGCGAATTCACCCTAAACAGGCTCATGAGCATACTCGACGTCAAAAAAACTGACGCCACACTTATCCCAAACGGCGTAGACTTCGAAAACATACCCTCAAAAGAAACCCCGAAAACAGTCGACGTCATATACTGCGGCCGCATGCTTCCCGAGAAGAATCTTATGGCGCTTGTTGAAGCGCTCGCCATCCTAAAGAGGGAGGGACTATCTTTGACTGCGCATTTGTGCGGTGAGGGCCCTCAAAAAAACGGGTTGATTGAGGCTGCCAGGCGAAGTCATCTTTCTTCCGTTTCTTTCCTCCCTTATGCCCCGTCTCGGAGGGAATACTTCCGTCGCATCGCCTCTGCGCGCATCGCGGTTTTGCCGTCCAGACGGGAGGGATTCAGTTTCTTTGCCGCAGATGCCGCCGCATGCGGCGTGCCTACGGTTACCGTTGATTCAAAGTTGAACGCTGCAGCCGATTGGATTGAGGACGGAAAAACAGGGTTTATTGTAGGCAACAGTCCTGAAGGCATCGCCGCAGCAATAAGGAGTATGGCTGACGAAAAAGTCGTGGTTAAACTAGGTAAGAATGCTAAAAACAAAATCAAGACGTACACGTGGAATGCGTCCGCGAAGAAACTGCTTGATGCGTACGAGAAACTTGAAGCGCGGTAATTAAGGGGATTCAGATAAGAGTTAAAGAAAGATGTCGACGCACAAAGTCGCCATAATAGGCGGATACGGCGGGATGGGACGATTGTTCGCCCAACTCCTAAAGGAAGAAGGATGGGAAGTCACAATCACCGGCCCCACAAAAGAAAAAGGCAAAGCCACAGCCAAAGAACTAGGCGTAGAATACACCCACGACAACGTCAAAGCAGCCAAAGAAGCCGAAGCCGTAATAATCACAGTGCCAATCGCAACAACATACGACGGCATAAAAGAAGTCGCACCCCACATCAAACACGGCGGCCTAATAATGGACTTAACGAGCGTCAAAACAGAGCCCTGCCGCATAATGGACGAGTTCGCCGCAAATGGAGTTGAGATTCTCGGAAGCCACCCCGTGTTCGGGCCGCGAGTGCGAGGATTCGAAGGCCAGCCCGTGGTACTTACGCCTATTCGGGGTAAAAAGGGGGCTCACCGCATAACAACCATCCTTCACAAAAAACGCGCCCGCGTCATCACAACCACACCCGACGAACACGACCGCGTGATGGCCGTAGTCCAGGGGTTGACGCATTTCGCCTACATTAGCGTGGGGAAAACACTATGCGACCTGCAGTTCAACGTAAAGGAAAGCCGCGAATACGCCTCCCCGGTATACGACCTGATGCTTGACATGATAGGGCGGATAATTGGCCAGGACCCGCATCTTTACGCTGAAATCCAGCTGTACAATCCTTACACCGGGTTAGTCCACGAAACGTTCATGTCGGCAGCGGAATCCCTTTCGAACGGCCTTGAATCCCGCGACGAAGATGGATTCGTTTCGGCGATGGTGAAGGCTGCGCGTCATTTCGGCGATGTTGATGAGGCGATGGGGCGTTCAGATAAGGCTATTGCGGGGCTTGTTGCTGAGATTGTTGCTTTGAAGGAGAGGATTGGCCGTCAGGTTGCGGTTGCGCATATTTACTCGGGTGCTGTGCATTTGGGGACTGTTGAGTCTGTGACTGCGCATGACCTTACTTTGAGGGACGGAGATAAGACTAAGACTTTGAAGCTTAGTAACCTTAGGTTGTTGCCTGACGGCGAGCTCAAGAGGTTGCGGGCTGAGAAGTCTGGTGTCGCCGAAAGGAACTACAGTGTGCTTCTTCCGGCATCCTGCGATGAGCATTACATTACCGAGCTTTTGATTCAGAGCGTCGATTTGGCGGTGAGCGTCAAGGCGAAAGACGTTTACACTGGGCCGCAGGTTCCTGACGGCAAAAAAAGCGTTTTTTTCACCGTGAACTTGATTAGGGACGACGTTAAGGAAGGCGACAGAAAGACGCTGGAATTCTTCAGGAAGATTGGCGGGATTATCAGGTAGACTTTATTCGCCGGTTATCTGCACCGCAATCTGCCTGTCTCTTCCTCGCGTGTCCAACTCAATGAACACTATTTGCTGCCACTGACCCAAAACGAGCTTGCCTGATGTTATTGGGACGGTGAGGCTTGGGCCGATTAATGTCGCTCGGACGTGGCTTCTTCCGTTGTTGTCGTTCCATGTGGTGTGGTGGCTGTAGGGGAAGTCGGATGGCGCGATTTTGTCTAGAATCTTGGGCAAATCCTTCTGCAGGCCGGGCTCGTATTCTATTGTGCTTATTGCGCCTGTGCTTCCGACGCAGAAAACTGTTGCTGTGCCTTCCTTTATTTTGGATTTCTCTACTATCTCCGCGACCTTAGAAGTCAAGTCTATTATGGAGCCTTCTCCAAGAGTCTTTAGGCTTATGTACTGCGTCTTTGCTGTCATAAGATTTCTGCTTTCTTGTTGTTTAGTTTGGTGACTATGATTTTGCCGGGCAGCTTGCTCCATGCGGCAACAACATCTTCCGGCTTGCGCGATATGGCGACAGTAGACGGGCCTTTCCCGCTTATTCCGGCGGCTATTGCGCCTGCGTCCAAAGCTTGGAAGATGGGTTCTGTGGAAAGGTTTAGTGCGTTTGCAGTCAGTATTCCGTTGAGAGTCAATGCGGTGTAGACGCCTCCTTTGCGCGCCTCCTCCCAGGCGAAATCTACCTCCCTCTTTAGCAGCATCAGCCGGCTTAAGTCCACTTTGCCGCTGTATGAACGCATCTTAGGCACGTGGATTATTACGGGCAGCTCCTCCATCTCGCCTCTGCGGACTATGACGTTCTTCGCGTTGTCGGTAAGAACGAACCCCCCCAGCATGCTCGCAGCGGCGTCGTCGAAAGCGCCCGTAACAGTCACCTTAGCGTCAAAAGCCGCAGCCACACCCAATTTGACCACGTCAAGAGCGTCAACTCGCTTTTTGCCTATGAAATAGACGTTTTCAGGCGGACTCTTCCCTAAGCGCGTCTGCTCTACATGCCCGTGCTCCTTGCACAAAGCGCCCGCAACAGCAAGACACGCCGCATTCGCCGCAGCAGAAGAACTCTTCAGCCCGCGCGCAATAGGAATGTCACTTTCAGTCTCAATCCTACAACCAAAATTGAAACCATAAAAATCCAAAGTCCTCTTAACACAGGCCTTAAGCAGAGTAGTATCCTCCTTAGGGCCGCCTATGATTTCGGCCTCGATTTTTTTTCCTTTAGTGAGATTTACGTTGGCGAATGTCTTCAGTTGGGTCGATACTGCCCCTCCTTTACCGCTAGCAAACGCCGCAACCACTGTGGCCGCCCCGTAGCTGACAGCTGACGATTCCATTAGGGTTAATTTTGGGTTAAGGCGGCTTAATAACTTCAGTTTATTAGACGCAAACACCCCCTAAATAAAGGCAGTGCAGTGTGGTGTACGAGACTATACTTGGTCAGAATTTGCCGGGTTTAGGCCTAAGTATTGGGTCGCTTTTGTCTAGGTGTGCGTCTATTTCTATGAACCCTCTTTTTTCCAGTTCTGTTGCGGCGTTTGCGACCTTAAGGTGGCTTATGCTGAAGTAACGTGCTGCTTCGCTGGATTTTACGGCCTTCTGTTTTAGTATGAGGTTGAGTAGTTCGTGGGTGAATACTGGGTCTGATGAGCCGACTTCTTGGGCTACTGTGTTTCCCCAGTTTACGTCTACTTCTCGTGCCGCCTCTTTTTGTTTGCGTATTTCTCCCGCGACGTTTTTGATTGTTGCTTTGCCGGGTGTTCTTTTGTCGCTTCGTTTCATGAACAGTTCTGTGCCCATGGAGAAGTGGCCGAGTATGAATACGAGTATTATGGCCAAGGCTCCGCCTCCGAGCAGAAGCAGGGGTGTAATGTAGGAGTCGTTTTCTGTTTTGGTTTTGTCGCCGTTGTTTTCGTCTGTTGACGGCGTTTCTAGCGGGTAGCCGAATACGTATAGGCCGCCTAGGTGTGATGCTACTGCGATTTCTGCGTATCCGTCGCCGTTTATGTCGGCTATTGCTGGGGCGTATCCGCTTAGTCCTTGCGTTGGTATTGAGTATGCTTCAGCGCCGGACGGTCGTAGTATGTGTAGGCTGCTGTCTTCTGCGGGGAATATTATTTCCAGTGACCCGTCTCCGTCTATGTCGCCTATGGAGGGGGATGCTGCGATGTGGGCTCCTTCGTATTTCCATATTTCGTTCCCCTGCAGGTCAGTTGCCTTAATGTAGTAGCCGGCAGGGGTTTTTCCGTCGGAGTAAGCGGTAATCGCCTCTATTTTTCCGTCTTTGTTCAGGTCGGCGTATGCGGGGAGGATTCCGTCCACTGAGTCGATTTTAACGTACGTCCTGTTTTGCGGTTTTTGAATCAAGACATACTGGTAGTCGCCGTATAGGGGAGTTATTCCATTCTCCAGTACATTGGTTAACGTCAGGCTTGAAGGCCTGCCTTCGGTCGTTAAAACAAGGTCTTGGACTATCACAACAGGGTTTAATTCGCCAGTTATGTCAGCCACTGTGACTGGAGACTTATCGATCTTCTTGCCGGCGTCCACTTCCCATACGAGCGTGCCTGAACCTGAAAATGCCCTAATTTTACCGTCGGATACCGCCGCAAAAATCATCGCTCTCGACTGAGTTTTGACAACAGCAAGAGGGGAAGTGATTCGGTCGGGCATTTTCTTCACCCAAAGAAGCTGCCCGCCTTTGGAGAAGCAGTAAATGTTGCCTTCGATGTCGCCAATCAAAACTTCAAGCCCCGGAGAGCCGTCCACGTCAGAAACAACCGGCTCAGAAAGAAATGCGGCGCTTGCCTGATAAAACCACAGCAACCTCATCTGAGACGAAGACCTGTTGAATAAGGCAGCCGTTGCGCCCGAATGCTGAGAGTCCTTGCGGGCCATCGGCCAATCGGCCAAGTATGCGGCAGAAACGCAGGAGGCAAACGATATTAATACGATTAAAATCAACACCTTCTTCGCCAACCCGTCCACGCTAATGACTTACAGGTAAAAGCTTATAACCGTAATGCTGCGGCAACCGATGCCCCTTACTTTACCTCTTTGGGGGAGTAATTGATGCAGAATTCGCAGTCGACTTTATCGCAGTCAAACGTCTCTTTTCCGCCCCATTTCAAACCGTACTTCTTCATCTCGTCGATTATGTGGCATGCGTCGTCTCCTTTTGGCGTGAGCGAATAATAAACCCTTTTTTGCTCCGAATTAACGGCTTTCCTCTTGATTATGCCCGCATCAATCATCTCCTTGAGGCGTTCAGAAAGAACTTTGGCGCTTGCGCTTCCCAGCTTCTTCCTAAGCTCGTTGAACGCCAGTTTCTTGTGCGAGCTAAAATATATTTCCTTGATTATGAGGATGGTCCAGCGTTTCCCCAGAAGGCTTAGGGTCTGACGTATGGGGCAATATTCCTGCGGCGACAAAACCTTCCTTTTGGCGGGAACAGACATACGGTAACGTTTTGATACTGTTCACCTTAAATAGAAAACCGATAAAGGAGTACAAACAGCATCTGCTAATGGACCTCAAGGGCGTCTGGACCGGGATAAAAGCAAGCATAATAGCGTCAAGCTGCTGCAGCCTGCCTCTCGCATTAGCGATGACTTTCAGCACGCTGGGCGTTGGAAGCCTAGCTGCCGCGCTCAGAATAGCCAGATACAAAATAGCGTTCGAAGCGCTGGGAACACTGTTTCTAGCAGCCTCCCTGTATTTCACAATTAAAAGGGAATCAGGAGGCAAATGCACCCTAGCAGACATAGGAAGGAGGAAGACGCTTGTAGCCGTAAGCATAATCACTTACGTGGCAATGACCCTAATCCTCATCTACCTCATTCTCCCGACGATTTCAAGATGGATGTTTGGCGTTTGAACTTTTCATTCGTCGAATTGGACTCTTAAATCGTCTGAAAGCTGACATAGTTCAGGGAAAGAAACACTCCCAGACCTAAACCGCCGATCAAGATGGTTTAAGTACGCAGTCATCAAAGCCCTCCTAGGCCTCGCTTCCTCCATCTGCCTTATTGCCGCGTATCCTTCCGTTCGCGTGAAACCCATAGCATAGTCGGCGACGTCAGACATGTTTCGCCATATTTCCTCGTCGGAATGCTCCCTGGCTTCAACGCCCGGAGTCTTAGGTAGGCCTCTTGCCTGCAGTATTAGCGGCATGTTGCGTGAAAATCTGTCGTAGGCGGTTGGCGCTATGCTTCCTTCAGCAAGCAACGTCCTTGTTTTTTCTTGGATTAGGTAGGTGAACCATTCAGCGCCTACGTGTTGTTCTACTTCGAAATTGTGTTCTCCGCGAATCCCCATTTTTGGAGGAGCTGCGGTCAGGAATGTGTTTTGCGACGTGGACAGGTATAGTGCTCCTTCAAACATGGCTCTGACTTTGAAGGGGAGTTGAGCAGCCTGCTCAGCGTCTGCTCGTACCGGAGTAAGTTGCGCGCTCATTCTTTCGTGCCCTTGCGGGAGGGTATCGCGTGTGAGTTCCAGTGCGCGGAATATCCCTTCTCCTGCGAGCTTTTTGGATAGGTTGTCTTGTAGTCCTCCGTCTAAGCATGCTGTAGCTTCTCGGATGTAGTAGTCGTCCCTAACTGTTCCTCTGCCCTGAGCTTGCGCAAGTATTCCAGCAAGCTCTTCTCTTGTGAATACTCGCTGGGCTTCGTCAGCTAGCCCTATGAATCCTGCGTCAAGCGCCCTGTATCGTACGGCCGCTTCATTTATTTCTTCTCTGCTTGCTCTTGGCGCCATGTTTGCCCGATCCTGCAGTTCTGTTAGCGCAGTGTATTCTCTGCCGTATACGAAGGGGTCTGCGTGGTGGCCTATTTCGGCGTCGAACAGCGAGGTTACGCTTCCTCCGGGTAGTGGGCCGAATTCTGCGATGAGGGATATGTCGGCGGCTATTGTGTCTTGTTGTCGGTATTCGAATGCGTCTTCTTTGTTTTGTATTTGGGCGTAGTAGGCGCCTGTTCTGCGGATGAATTTTTGGGGTGTGCCTGTGTCTTGGAATTGTAGTTTGGCGTTTGGTCTTCGTACCCAGTATGCTTTGAGGAAGTCTTCTCTTAGGTGGTCTGGTACGTCTTGGAATTGGGCTGCTTCTGTGAGGGCGTGGTAGTCGGGTAGGTGGGTTAGGCAGTATGGGCCGCCGCGGAGGTAGAATTCTGCGGTAAGGGGGTCTGCTCCCGCTAGTTTCTGTGTTTGGGTGCTTGATGCGACGACGTCTTGGATGAACCTGCTTCTTGTTGCGCTCCAGCCTGTGCGTATTTCGTCTTCGCTTTTCTGCCCGTTTTGTTCTATTGTCCTTGTTAGTAGAGTAAAAGCACTTGCTAGGCTCATGTTTCCTCTTTCGACTACGTCGCAGAGTATGAACGTCTGGGAGGCCAGTAGTTCGCCCATTGCTGTGTCGACGTCTACTGTTTCGCGTTTTGTTTTGGTGTCTAATATTGAGCTTGTGTCTCTTGATTCGGTTTTGGTTAATTGGAGGGGCTGCGCCCTTAATGTTCTTACGAAATTTTCGAACGCCGCCAAGTCTTCTTCTGTGGGGTTGCCTGCTTTCTGGCTTAGGTTCAGGGCGATGACGCGCGCTGGTCCCGGCAGGTTAAGTAGGTCTTGTTCTATTGGCTGCCCGGCAGCTAGGCGTGCGCGGTGGTGGAATGCGACTATGTCGCCTGTTTCCTGGATGCCTTGCTCGAAGTCTCTTATCGCGCCTTCTCTGTCTCCGGTTAGCAGGCGGCATTCTCCCATGTCGGCGTAAACGTCGTATCCTCTGTAGGGAGTCTGAGCTATGTGGGAGTATGCGCTTAACGCGGCTTCTACACAGCCGTCTGCCTGGCATTCTCTGCCGAAAACAAGCTCTCTATTGATGTGTTCATCCCTGCCCAACATGTCTTCATGCCGCGTGGAATACCGCGGTTTTTTTGTCACATAGAAGTATCCATTGCCCATAGACCAATCATGGAAAACCTTCTTACGCTCTTGCGCCAAAAATTGTGCGTCAACTTGGCATTGAGCAATGGATGAGTCCAAGGCCGAGTACGCTTCGCCGCGCATCCCATCGACTAATCCGTAATTCTCCTTTAATGCTCCTTCAAAGGACTGCGCCAACTCACCAAACCTCTGCTGAAACAAAGGCATATCCCCTTGGTCGAACGCATCCCTGCACGCCCTAGCTTTCGCGCCGAACTCTCCGTAAAGCTTTCTGGTGCCGGCCAACGCATCATTTTCTTGAACACCCGAAAGACTGCTACTTACCCTGTCTGCGTCCTCCACCATAGACCCAACAACCAACCTGATTGTGCGGTTAACCTCCTCTTCATCATTCTGGTACCTAAGCCGGTCAGACAATATGGGAAACCCCGTCGAAACTCTCGCCGCACACCCGCAGACATCAGTAAGAAGCTGACACCTCTCTAATTCCTGCTCAGAGACTGCACCTTCCGAAGACACCGCTTTAGAGCGTAACTCCGCCAATCGGAGTCGATTCGACAAATCCTGAAGAACAGGAAGATTCTCGCCGTCACCTGAAAGAACGCTAGAAGCCGCAAACAAAACATCCTGCCGACTCTGCGAAGACTCAAGAGGACGCACCAAACCGTGGACGCTTTCCATAGGCCCATAAAAGTTACCCACAGTCAGCCGCTCAACTGTTTCGAAGTACCTTTGGCGTTCATCGGGCGGTAGAGACCGGGAAAACTCTGAAATCTGCTGAAGCCTTTCCCCTATATCCCCAGAGCCTTTTGAGACCATCGCGTTTACCGCGACAAGCCACCTAGCCTTAAGCCGGTCTGTGGGTTGAGCGTCCACCAGCGCGTCAACCAACGGCATGTTATCCCTGCATTTAGCAAGGACATTACCAGCGCATTCAAGGTATGCGTCGGCAAGCCCTACGCACGCTTTTTCGCAACCATAACTTTTTGCTGGAACAGTAAGCACAGGCTGCGGCCTTTCGAGCGCTATTATGCGGGAGTTTAGTTGCCTGAATCTTTCTGTGAAGTCGGCTTTGGAAGTTGGGGAGACTTTTGGGATAATGTCTAGGTAGGCGGAGGAGGTTCCGTTTAGGTGTTGCCCGTAAACTGACACGAAATCCGCCAAGTTTTGGCTTAGGTCCTCTGGGGCTGACGAGGAGACAATGACACCCACGGCCTTAAGCAAAGCACCCCTGTAGTGGCCTGATAAACCTGACACGTCCTCAAAGTCTCTTGCTGACGTTATGGTATCTCTTTTGGTTGATTGCTCTCTGGCAGCCATTTCACGGACTACTTCTGGGTTTCCTAGCTGCTCGTAAATGGAGGAGATGGCCTGGAACTCTGGTTTTTGATGTAGGTTAAGGATGTTGACGAATCCGTTTACTGTTTTGTCTGATGCCGAACTATTATACCTGTTTTCATTGCAGTACTCGTTTAATAGGTGAAGCGTCAGGGGCGTATGACGTTGCACTAAGCCGTCAGGGCCTATTACTGCGGCGTTTAATGCTTCTACTGCGGGCACAACGTGTTCTTCTTTTAGATTCCATACGTGGGGTGTGAACGCTATGATTTGACCGTATGCTTCCTTTTGTTCTGGAGGCAGCTGCGGGAGTATTTCTGTGGCTCTTATTCCGGCGGGGTTTGTGAGCAGCTGGTTCATTCTGGCGAGCGACTTGTCCATGTAGTCGTTGCTGTGGGTGTCGTACAAAAATTGGTCTGAGAAGCAGCCCAACAAGTATGCTCTGCCTGCTGCTTGGGCGGTGTTTCCTTGGCTTAGAGGCTCAGTTATTAGCGCGTTGACGGTCGACAGGTTTGTATGAAGCTGCTCGTCGGTTGATGAGTTTACAAGTACTTTTCTCAGGATCTTGAAGTAGTCTTCTGATGCGTCTCCCAGCGAGGTTGCGTTAGAGTGGATGCAACGTATTTCCTCAGCGCTCAAAGAGTTCGCACGATCCAATATCTTCGTAAATAAGTCACTTTCGCCGGAGGAATTATCAATGCCTTGCTTAGATGGCGAAATAAGCCGAAGGTAACTAGCTCTTTCAGGACCTAATGCCTCCGCCTTGCCTATGAGGGACGCGATGGGAGCATTGTACTGTTCTACAGGAACGTCTTCTTTAAGACGCCTTAGATAGAAAAACATCGCCTTCTTCAAGTCCTCGCCTTCACCCTCCTGCAAACCCTCAATGAGCCTCAATGACCGGTCGCGCAATTCCCTATTATCAGGATTTGTGAACCAGTCCAACTGCCCCAAATACCTACGAACAGCAACATTCCGGTCAAAGTAAGAAAAGGCATCCCTGCTACCCTCATGAATTAACCCAACCAAAGACGGCCTTCTGCCTTCATCAACGCCTAACACGGCCTCGGTCAAACGAGTTAAATGCGCGGCGTAATCGCCGTTCATTGAGGCTACGTGTTCTGCGCATTCTATGAATTGGCGCCTTGTTTCTCCTTCCATTGATTTCGCGGCACGAAGAGCGTTTTTAACTGGTTCCTCATCCCTGCGGGCCATCAGATTCTTGCGGGGTTCTGCGTTTTGGTCGGAGAATAACGGCGCGTTTACTCCAGCCGCCAGCATTTCGAGATACGGCTCCCGAAGCCCCTCCTCAGTCTCGGATAAATGCCTGTTGAACTCAATCAAACCCTCGCGCGCATCATAGGAATTATCGTAAACGTCGAACGCCACACGGTCATAAAACCCCCGCATATTAGGCGGCAGAGAGTCCCTAAAATCCCAAAATACGTCGTATGCGCCAACCTCCCGCATAAAAGAGAAATGCATAAGATCCTGCCCCATGTAGTTTCTAGGCCTTTTTGCGATGCTGTCGACCACATCACACACCCCAATGCGCCTTGCAGTCTCCTGCTCGAAAGAAGTGCTGAAAGAGCGTACGCCCCCAGCCATCTCCTCCTCAGGCAACGCATCCACCAACGTAGCTAAAGTGCGGACGTACCTGCCTTTGACTTCATACTCCGCTTCCCCACTCTGAGACAGAATTTTAACGGCCCTTTCAAACTCCGGCTCAGCAACCTGGCCAAGACGCATCAACGCAGCCACTTCCTTGTCTGATACGCCCGGAAGACGACCTGCCTCCTGGTCGTCAAGGAACTTTCTCCAAGCAGGCAAAAGTTGAGTCCCCCTCTTGGCGTCTGTTTCACTAAGTCGGCGCATTACGGGGGGCAAATTCGCTTGCGCCTCGGCTGCCGCTGGAACGACAAGCGGAGGTTCCACAGCAGCTTTGACGCCGGCCTCATCGGGAGTTAAGGGATGGAACTGCATAAAATCGCGCAGCAGCCTCCAAACCGTACGTCTGGATGCTCCGCCTCTGCGCGTTATACAATAAAGAAGTTTTTCCTTAAAGCGTTAAACGGGCAGATGAAACCCTAAACTAACGAGGATTCCAACTGCCGCGTAAGGGGATTAACCGCACCCTACTTTTTCTTTTCTGCCTTAGAGGCCGCCTTAGCCCTCGGATACTTTAGTTGGGCGTGGGCTGCCGCCAACCGTGCTATTGGGACGCGGTAGGGGCTGCAGCTTACGTAGTTTAATCCGACCATGTGGCAGAATTCTACGCTGCTGGGTTCTCCGCCGTGCTCCCCGCATATTCCGACCTTGATTGTCGGGCGGGTCTCTCGGCCTTTTTGTACTGCCCACTCTACGAGTTTGCCGACCCCTTTTCGGTCTAACACCTGGAACGGATCTTTCTCGTAGACGCCTTTTTCTATGTATTCCGGGATGAATTTGCCTACGTCGTCGCGGCTGAATCCGAAAGTCATCTGCGTCAGGTCGTTTGTCCCGAAGCTGAAGAACTCGGCTTCCTTCGCGATTTCATCGGCAAGCACTGCGGCGCGAGGAACCTCAATCATAGTTCCCACAGAGTAGTCGATTTTAATGTTCTGCTCCTTCATGACGGCCTCAGCAACGCGGACGATGATTGCCTTCTGATGAGTAAATTCCTTCACGTCTCCGACCAAAGGAACCATGACTTCAGGCGTCACCGTGATGCCTTTCTTCCTCAGGTTTGCTGCGGCCTCGAATATTGCGCGCGCCTGCATTTCCGTGATTTCAGGGTATGTTATGCCGAGGCGGCATCCGCGGTGTCCGAGCATGGGGTTGAGTTCGTGTAGGCTTTTGACTTTCGCCTTGAGTTTCTGCACTGAGACGCTCATTTCTTTGGCTAAATCTTCCACGTCCTTGTCTTCTTGAGGTAGGAACTCGTGGAGCGGCGGGTCAAGCAAGCGGATTGTGACTGGCAGGCCTTTCATGACTTCGAATATGCCTTCGAAGTCGCCTCTCTGCATCGGCAGGAGCTTGAATAGGGCTCTGCGTCGGCCTGGCTCGTCGTCCGCGAGAATCATTTCTCTGACTGCTTTGATTCGGTCTCCTTCGAAGAACATGTGTTCTGTGCGGCATAGTCCCACTCCTTCTGCGCCGAAGTCGCGTGCGACTTTGGAGTCGAATGGGGTGTCTGCGTTTGTGCGGACCTTGAGTGCCCGGACTTCGTCTGCCCAGCCCATAAGTATCTTGAATTCTCCGGTGAGCTTTGGTTCTACAAGCGACACTTCTCCTAGTATGACTTCGCCGGTGTTCCCGTTGAGAGCGATGACTTCGCCTTCGACGACGGTGTACTGGCCGACCGTGAACTTTTTTGCTTTGGCGTCAACTACGACTTTTTCGGCGCCGGCAACACAGCATTTGCCCATTCCTCTTGCGACTACTGCTGCGTGGCTTGTCATTCCTCCGCGGGCGGTCAGTATTCCTTGGGCGGCGGCCATGCCGTGGATGTCTTCGGGGCTTGTTTCGTTTCGGACGAGAATTACTTTCTCGCCTTTGTCAGCCCACTCGAAAGCGTCGTCAGCTGAGAATACGACTTTGCCTACTGCCGCGCCCGGCGAAGCAGGAAGTCCTTTGGCTATGACGTCTAGTTTGGCGTTCACGTCGATTCCCTTGTGCAAAAGCTTGTCCAACTGGTTGGGGTCGACTCTGAGCACCGCCTCATCCTTTTTTATGAGGCCTTCTTTCTCCATGTCTACGGCGATTTTCACTGCGGCTTGCGCTGTTCTTTTGCCGTTTCTTGTCTGGAGCATGTATAGGACGCCGTGTTCTATTGTGAACTCGAAGTCCTGCATGTCTTTGTAGTGTTTTTCTAGTGTTGAGTAAACCTGAAGCAGCTGCTTGTATGCTTTCGGCATGGTTTTCTCAAGGCTCTTGATTGGGAGCGGCGTGCGTATTCCTGCGACGACGTCTTCTCCTTGAGCGTTAATCAGGCATTCCCCGTAGTACTCTTTGACTCCGGTGGCCGGGTTTCTTGTGAAGGCGACTCCTGTTCCGGAGTCGTCGCCCATGTTTCCGAAAACCATCGACTGAACGTTCACCGCAGTACCCAAGTTGTCGGGTATGTCGTGGAGTTTGCGGTAAGTCTTGGCGCGCGGAGTATTCCAGCTCTCAAATACGGCGTTAATGGACATAGTCAGCTGTTCGCGCGGGTCGGTTGGGAAGCTTCTTCCTTTCTCCTCATGAATCAGCGCCTTGTAGCGTTCCACAACGTTCTTCAGCGCGTCGACTGTAAGCTCAGTGTCAACCTTCACCTTAAGCTTACGCTTTACCTCAGAAAGCTGCTCCTCAAACTTCTCGTGAGCAACGCCCATCACTACGTCGCCGAACATGTTGATGAAACGGCGGTAACTGTCGTAAGCCATCCTCGGATTCTTTGTGGCAGACGCAAGAGCTTCCACCGTGTTGTCGTTTAGGCCGAGGTTTAGGACTGTGTCCATCATCCCGGGCATGCTGAATTTGGCTCCGCTTCTGACTGAAACAAGCAGCGGGTTTGTTTTGCTTCCGAACTGTTTGCCGGTAGTTTTTTCCAGAAGCTTTATGTTCGCCTCAACTTCTTGCTCAAGGCCGGGGGCCCATTTTTTGTTGTTTGCGTAGTAGAGGTTGCAGCAGTCGGTGGTGATTGTGAACCCCGGTGGCACTGGCAGCCCAATGTTGGTCATCTCGGCGAGGTTGGCTCCTTTTCCTCCGAGGGTTGATTTCATGTCTGCTTTGCCTTCGGCTTTGCCGTTCCCGAAAAAGTACACGTATTTTGTTTTTGTGGATGCCATGTTGGTCACTCTTTGATGTTTTGAAAATTCTGTTGAATTAGTTTTAAAGGTATGTTGAGGATGCCGCTGGGGCGAATTGCCTGCCTGCGCCTATCCCCCGTAATCAGCCTGCTTCGCCTTTAACCTGTATTATCATGCGTTTGCCCATGACTTCCATGTAGATGACTTCCTTGCCTTGAGCTATGGGGGAAGTCAATTCTACGTCGTCCGGCGGCATAGGCAGCTCGAATGTGTCGTAAGTTTCCGAGTCCATCAATTGGACGTTGCTTCCGACTATCGCAAGCACTTGGGCGCCCCGCTTGTCAATCATGGGCACCTCGATTTTGTCGCCTGCCGGCTTGATTATGCTTCTTTTCCCGCCGTCAAATATTCCGACCGCATCAATCCTGAATTTTGCTCCCCCGTGCTTGCCGGGTTTGGAGTGTGTGAGTCCTACAACTTTGCAGGGCACTTCGTCTATTAGTATGTAGCGCCCAAGCTTCACGTTCTTTACTTCGTCAACTTTCTTGCCTGCCATATTTTCACCTGAAATGCAGATTCTGCGTAGTAATTACAATATCTTGATATAATAAGGTACTGTTTTTTATAGGCCGCCGGCAAAATAACATATGCGGGGTCCGGTGTGGTCCTCCTTCCACTGAGTGCACCTCCTATTCCGCAGAGCTGATTCACACGGGAACTCTGGTATGATTCGCGCTCCCGGCCCCCGCTCAACTTCATCTTATAAGAAAAGGCGCTTTATTCTCTTGTGATGGTAGTCGTAGGAATCACGGGTCCCATAGCAGCAGGCAAAGGAGAAATCTGCTCTTACTTGTCTGAGCGCTACAGCGCCTCAACCCACCGGTTCTCAGACGTATTGTCCGACGTTTTGGTAAGGCTTCATCGGCCCATCGTCAGGAAGGACCTTCAAGGTTTGGGTGCGGCACTCAGGGGGGCTTTCGGCGACGACGTCCTTGTTAAGGCGCTAAAGGAGGATGTGGCTAAAGACGATGCGCCGGTGGTGATTGTGGATGGAGTCAGGTATAAGTCTGAGGCGGATATGGTGAAGGAAGTCGGCGGGTTCCTTATTTTCGTCACGGCGCCGCAGAATTTGAGGTGGAAGAGGGCTTCTT
The DNA here is from genome assembly GCA_902384455.1 of uncultured archaeon. Classification (GTDB taxonomy): domain Archaea; phylum Altiarchaeota; class Altiarchaeia; order IMC4; family SCGC-AAA252-I15; genus CABMCB01. The sequence continues at coordinate 4,843 of CABMCB010000079.1, read as the reverse complement.
CCCGCGGCAGCCGGGGTGAGGCGTCTATTTCTTTTGACGATTTTAAGGCGTCTGAGAGGAGGGAGACTGAGTTGGGTATTGCGGGTTTGGAGTCTGTTGCTGATGCTGTGATTGTTAACGATGGTTCTCTTGATGACCTTAAGGGGAAGGTTGACGGGGTTCTGAAGCGTTTCACCCGCTCCTGCTGAGGGTTAATAGGCGTCTATCTTTCGCTGCTGTCTTTGGGCTTTTGCTGTTTGACCGAACCTATTTAAGTGGCCTGTACTATGTTTTTCTGATGGCTGCGGGGAGTTCAGATTCTTCTGATTCTGGCGTTGATGAGGTTGAACCTGATGAGCCTTCGAAGCCTCTTAGTTCCTACATAACCCCCAGACTGATTCTGAGTGTTGTCGTTGGCGCAGTTTTGCTTTTGGTTTTTTTCGCTCTCACAGGCGTCGCAGTTTATCTTGTGGCTTTTTCCGGCCGCAACGAGGCTCCGCCTCTTGTCCTTAAGACGACTACTACGTCAAGTATGGTGCAGGCGGGGTTTACGACGACTACCGCTCCTGCGGCAAGCTGCACCGACGGAATCAAAAACCAGAATGAAGACAGGGTGGACTGCGGCGGCGTCTGCCCGCCTTGCCCGACCTGCTGGGACAGCATAAAGAATCAGGGAGAAGCAGGCGTGGACTGCGGAGGACCATGCCCTACGGCCTGCGCAACCTGCAGTGACGGAATCCAGAATCAGGCTGAGACTGGCGTGGACTGCGGAGGACCTTGCGCCAAATGCCCGACGTGCTTCGACGGATTATTAAACCAAGGCGAAACTCAAACTGACTGCGGAGGGCCATGCGCCAAAAAGTGCCCAAGCTGCAGCGACAGTTTCCAGAATCAGGGCGAGGAGGGCGTTGACTGCGGAGGTCCTTGTCCGCCGTGCAGGCCGGATAATGAGCGTTATGCTCTGTGCCTTTCCAAGCTTTCGACTACGCTTTACTTGAGGAATGACAACGTTTGCCCGCATTGTAAGGGATTGAAGGATTACTTTAAGACGGCGATTAGGTACATCAACGTCGTGGACTGCCAGAACCCGACTAACGAGTGCACTGACGCCATGGAGGCGGTTGAATCGCAGTATGGGACGGCAGCGCGCGGCTACCCGCTTTGCGTTGTCGGCGCTGATTACCTTGTGAACTGCAACATCAATATGCTTCTTTCGAAGGCTAAAGCCTTAGGGTGCTAGTGAACCCGACGTTATATTATGCGTATCCAGTACGTCATCCTCCTGCTTTTGTTCGCCTTCCTCGCAGGCGTCGCCATCGTTCTGGGCTCGATGGTCTACCTTCTTGCACCCGCAAATGCACCCTCAAACACAAGCGCCTCACATCCCGCTTCGCCAATAAACGAATCGTATTACACAACGACCACCATTGCCGCCCCAACCAACAACACCGGAACCCCACAAAACCAAACAACATCCTCATTTAACCTAACCACACAAACATCAACGACGACCACAAACCAACCCCCACCCTCCACATCAACAACAAACGACGAAACATTAGGCCAACCCCTCAGGATAGAAATTTCAGGCGACCCACTATACAGGGGAGACGACGTGCGCATCACAGTTGTTGCAGGAAACAAATTCGTTTCCGGCGCGCAAGTAACAGTCGACGGAACGCCCATTGAAGCCACAGACGACCAGGGAGAAACAATCCTCAGCGACGCAGCCGGAGGAAACCACACAATCACAGCGGAAAAAACAGGGCACGCGTCCGCCTCAACCACAATAAGCGTCTACCCCATCCAATACGGCTTATCCCCCGCCGTAAAAGTGCACCGGACCGAGGCGGAAAGGCAGGAACTCATCAAGGAAGGCAAAGTCGTATTCATCTTCTACGACAGACCCAACTGCCCCAACTGCATGAGGATGAAGCCGTGGGCGGCCGCGATTGCGGCAAGAAACCGCGATTGCGTCGCATACGAGCTTCTTTCCATAATCAACGATGCGCCTCGGGATGAAGTAAAGCAGCTTTACCCGGACCAATCCACAGTCGACACGCCCGTTTTGGTGTTTGAGGGGCCCCAAGGCCGGTACGTCTCCGACGGGTTTATGCCTCAGTCGGCTATGGAAAATAGGGTTTCGTCTGTTTCCGGCGGGAGGTGCTTGGTTGTATGATTGAGGACGTCGTTGTCGCCGCTGCGTCAGGCCTTTTTGCGGGTGTTTCCGGGTGCACTCTTCCTTTGTACCCCGTACTTTTGAACCATCTTACGCGAAGCAAAGAGGACCCACGGTGGGTTAGCTTATTTTTCACTTTAGGACTTATGAGCGTCTATTTCGTCTTGTACCTAATTTTGGGCGCTACTGCGGCTTTTTTCGGGCTGGGACTGGTTGAGGCCGTTGAGGAGTGGAGGGGTAATTTCCTTCTTTTTGGCGCCCTTATGGTTTGGTTTCTTGCGTACAGGACGGTTAGAGGAGGAATTGACTTGCCGACGTTTGGCTTTATCAAGGATGTTAAAGCAGGCGGGTATTTTGGGGCGCTTTTATCAGGTTTTGCTTTTGGGGCGACGGTCACTCCGTGCTCAGCCCCCTTTCTGGTTACAGGCATACTGCCGGCTCTTGCAGACAGCAGAAGCATCGCGGAAGGAGTGGTTCTACTTTCAGTATTCTCATTGACTTTCGGAGCGCCGCTCCTACTTTTGGGGTGGCTAAGCGGAGCTGCCATCGCCTCATTCAATGCGCTTAAGAAAAACCGGAGGACGATAGAATTTGCTTCGGCCGCGTTCCTTTTTGTTTCCGGATTTTATTTCCTGCGTTTGTTCTTGCTTACAGTCTAGGTTAGAACGACGAGTCTATGCGGGTGATGATAAGGTAGTCTGTGTCCCACTCGATAGGGGCTTTGTCGTCGGTGTAAGGGCTTCGGGAAGACTGCGGAAGAAGACGGGTGCCGTTGAGGTAACGGACGTAAAGCCCCCTTAGAGGCTCCTGCGCTTCAGACGCATTAGCGGTAAGGCCTTTAATATCAAGCGGTATGTCCGAGTTTGATGCGAGTATTACGCGGTTCATCACCCAATCGGATTTTTTTTGCATTTCTATTGCGTAGGCCCGCCCGAATTCCGCCTGCACCGTCGCAATCAGGCTTTGGTAGTGGGCATCCTGAGGCGTTGCTATGTTGACGTTGATTAGAAGCACTCCGTTTGGCGCCAGATGGCCTCGCACTTCACGGAAGAATTCTCTGGTAGCAAGATGGAAAGGTATGTATGGCGGACGGTAGGCGTCAACAAGTATGACGTCGTAAGTGCCGTTGTCAAGAGCCAGAAACGCGCGGGCATCCTGCGCAACAAGACGAACGCGACTTTCATTGAGCCCGAAATAATTGACTCCCGTCTTGAGTACTTCAGGGTCTATGTCTACAGTCGTCACCTGGCTTTCAGGATGGAAGAAATTGTATTGCGACGCCACCGTCCCCCCGCCCGTGCCCAAAAGAAGGACTTTCCCAGGCGACGTCATGAGGCCGCCGATAAGGGCTACGTCGAAGTATTCTCCGGTCAGCACGCTTCCGGGCGTGTAGACGCTTTGTATGCCCAGTCCTTCGTCCAAAGTGAGCAGGCGGAGGCCGTCTTTGCGTTCTATCACTTGGATTAGGTAGTAGGGGCTTTCTTTTTGGTAGATGACGTTTTCCAGCCCTTTGACTGGCGCGGGCAATACAAGCATTATTATGAGGATTAAGGCGGGCAGCGTCAGGATTAGTTTTCGCCTCCATGCTAGAGAGGACATCAGCGCCAACATGAATCCTGACAGGACGAATGTTTTTGTGGAGCCGATGAATGGTATTAGCACAAACGACGGGAGGAATGTTCCAAGCAGGCTGCCTAATGTGGATAGGGCATAAAGGCGTCCTGCAGACCGCCCCAACTGAGGAATCTTCTTGCTTTCAATCCTTACCGCAAGCGGCGTAACCATCCCCAAAAGAACCGTCGGAACGGACAGCAAAATGAGAGTCAACACCAACGCCAAACCGAAGTAGCCGACCGAATAGTTCCTTAACGCATTAGCCGCAATTGTGAACGCAGGATATGCTACATATGGGATGGCAGACACCAGCACTGAAGCGAAAAGGCAGACCGCATAAAGGGTTTCTTCTATCGGCCGTTTGTCTGCCAGGTATCCGCCTACGTAGTATCCTATTGAGAGAGAAACTAGTATTACGCCTATGACGCTGCTTATTATGGGCAGGCTTGTGCCGAAGTAGGGGGCAAGAAGCCTCAATCCGGTTATTTCGACTGCCATGGAAACTGCGCCCGCAGTGAACACCACCGCCTTAAGGTTCATTCTGAAGTGTCAACGAACCCTTTAATCAGAAGGCGCCCCAAATCGGACAGGCGGATTTCAAGGCGGCCTTTGACGTCGCGCAGGAGTACAAGTTGCAGGCTTTTGAGGCCTTCTGTTTTGCTGTTTCCGTGTATGTGGTAGGACAGTAGTGGTATGCTCATCTTTGTTTTTTTGGAGAGTTCGTCTAGGCTTTTGCAGCATTCGTCTTTGGCAAGTGAAGTTAGTATGCTCATTTTCCGTTTGCCGAGTGTCTTGTAGTATGTGAATGGCAGGACGGGCAGCAGGTGGATTTCGTTGTTGCATATGGTGAACAGCTTTATGCCGTTGACGTAGCTTACCGCTAGCAGTGCGCAGGATAGGGTGGAGCATCCTCCGCTTGGGTCCTTTCCGCTTCCGAGGTTGACGAGTAACTGGCCTTTTTCGTTCTGGTTTATTTTGGCGATAGTCTTGAACGTCTCTTCGAGGAGGGGTTCCCTTATTTTTTCAATTGATACGGGTATCCTGAATTTCTCCAAGTCCTTAAGCGTTTTT
>CABMCB010000078.1 GCA_902384455.1 uncultured archaeon | reverse complement strand
CGCGAAAAATTCCGCTGCCTGTTGCCACATCCATCCACTGTATTCGGTTTTGCGGCGGCAACTCCTCTATATCATACCATGAATCATCGTTTGACGCATGGCCGTCAGGTCGTCCATGTCGGCGCATTGACAAACCCGGTCTCCTCACGTACTCTGTATAGGGCTCGCGTCCTCGCGTGCCGCGTGACGGAGGCGTGGCCGAGTGGTTGAAGGCGGAGGTCTTGAAAACCCTTGTGGCGTAACCCGTCACCGGGGGTTCGAATCCCTCCCCCTCCGCCAGCACCTTGAGCGTGCAGCACTCCCCTGACCCACAAGTACCCCGAATTGTATGACCCTAACACCGTTGTAGTGCTTCGCCCACACCCCGTCTATGCGTCAACCACTTGTGACCCTTGCCACCTGGTACTACACCGACTGTGAGGCCCGGAACCTGCAACCCAAAACTATTTTATTCTACCACCAAAAGCTTGTCTACTTGCTCGACGCGTTTGGTGACAGCACCCCGGAAGACTTGACCGTGCACAACTTGCGGGCGCTCGCCGTGACCCTGCGCCAGACACGCGAGTGGTCGGCACAACAAACGAACCACTTTATTACCGTCGTGAAACAGTTCTTCAACTACCTGCTGGCCGAAGACTTGGCCGAGGTGAACCCCAGCGCCAAGCTCAAAAAGATAAAAATGGAAGAGCGGCTCCCCACCATTCTAACACAAGCGGACGTGCAGCGCATATTGGAGGTCATTCCGTCAAACTTCACTGGCTTGCGCAACCGCACCATGATACTGACGCTGCTGGATACCGGCCTACGGCTGAATGAATTGCTCTGCCTCACCGTGCCGGACGTGGACTTCGCCCACTTGCAACTGCGCGTGCAAGGCAAAGGCCGTCGCGAGGCGCTGGTGCCGTTCTCGCTGGCGTTAACACGGGTGCTGTCGAAGTATTTACCCCAGCGGGACAAGTATGCGCTGACGGAGGCGCTATGGGTGTCCCGGCAAGGCGAGGCGGTGACCACGGACTACGTGACCCACATGCTCTGCAAGTATGGCAATGACGCCAGTATTCCGCACCTGCACGCCCACCTCTTCCGGCATACCTTCGCGACGGAGTTTCTCCGCAACGGGGGCAACCCACAAATGCTCCAGCGCATTCTGCGCCATACGACCCCGGTGGTCACGCAACGCTATATTCACCTGACGGATACGGACACGTCGGTGGCTCACAAGACCGCCTCGCCGCTGGAAAAGTGGCAGTTGGCGGGACGCGGGGGGCGGAAGAAGAAGTCCGCGTAAACACGGCGGAGAGACGACATGCGCCCACCCTCCGCTCCCGACTCCACCGGGTGAAGGCGTGAAGGTGCCGTTCCCTTTTTCCTCCCTCACAGCAAATATATACCTATATTGTTTTCACAGGGGGAGAAGAATAGGAAAGTGCCTTCACGCCTTCACCGGCCCGTGGCACGCCTCTGTGCTCCACTCGTGCCTGCCAGCCTGCCCGCGCCACGTCGCTTTGTTTCCACCGCAACGCCGTACTTGTCAGGGGGAGGAGCGCCTGCGCCCACGGCGAATAGAAACGGAAACACCCCCGGTGGGAAAAGGGTACTCCGTATGGACGACACAGCGCAGACACCAGACGCAGACCCGCTCCGTCCCCCCGCCAGTGACGGAACGGCAGACACCAGCGCGCCTCGTGCCACCGCCGGGAACCACCCACCATTCCATGCGGCGTTGGCCCACGCGGAGGAAATGGCTCACCGGACGGCACGCCGGTTTGCCGAACTCGGCCCAGCCCCATGAAGAGCGCTTTCGCGCGGTAAGCGCAGTTCTGGCGCAGCAGCAGGCTGCCTTCAACGAACGAATGGCACGGGTATTAGACGCGCTTGCGGAACAAGAGGCGGCATGGCAGGCCCGTTTCCCCGACTTCAACTCGCCGGAAGTCGCGTCGCGCCTTCAACGGACGGTTGAGCGTGTCCAGAAATACCGCTTAGTCTGCGCACTACTGGGTTGGCCCCCGCGTGGTGACGTGACCCCAAAAGAAATACTCCCGGTCGTTGCGGCCTCTGACGCGCAGGACTTCGAGCAGGCTTACCAGCGGGTTGAGACCCTGTTCTTCTCACGCTTCGACACCGAAGGCGTCCTGCGGCTATTCGCGTGCTGGGAGCGCAACCCGTGGCTGCAAGCCCGCCTGCCCATACTCCGTCAGGTGGTCGAAGCGCACACGGGGGGGCTATACTACCTCACCGTGCCCGCCATACTCCCGCAGCTTGAAGGACTCCTCGCGGACGCCTTTGGTCACCAAGGACGCCTACATGAAAAAGACTTGCTGGGCTATTTGGAGCGGCTGTTTGACGGAACCGAGGAGTTGGCCTTTGACGACGCCGTTCGCGCCTTTTACGCCACGACGGTGTTGGGCAAGTTCACGCATGGCACCCCCCTGCCACGGGCTTTGAGCCGACATGCGGTATTGCACGGGGCCGACACCGAGTATGGCACGCTCGCGTATTCTTTGAAGGCGCTGTTGCTATTTGACCTTGTGCAAGACCGGTTCGGGGTCGCAAGCTATGCGGGTGGGCGGTGTTATCACCTGCCAACCTGTCCGGTCTTTCAGCGGGAGCGTCGGACGCGACGGGCCGACAGGCTGGTTATTCATTGGCTTGCGGAATTGGCGCGGAAAGACGGAAAACGTCCATGTAAGCGGTGCTTACCTGAATGACTCTCGCGGCATATTGCTACCACCTTCCTTAGAAAAGCAACAGGGCTGGTCTGCGTGACGCGCCAGCCCCGTAACGTCGAGCCGGTTTCCGCTTCCGGTGTGACGCCTACCATGAGTATTCCCGCTGAGCGGGCAACCAAACCTCTCGCGAAGTGAAATACCGGCCCTCGGAGAGCACATGGCAGGGGCAATAGTGAGTGCGGCGAATAGGTGACTCCATGTGCGACGCTTTGCATTCAGGAGGCATGTTATGGCCGTCAATAAAAAGCCAGCGGTGACACGGGAAATTCACTGCAATAGCTGCAACCGTAAGACAGAGCACCTACAAGTCGGGGGATATGAACGCACTGGGGAATACGAAGACAACAGCGGCCATTTTTGGGGAGCCTGGTATTCAGGGTGGACTATTTGGGAATGCCGAGGGGTGTAAGACACTCGTGGGTGAGCGCTATGCCTACCGCGACATTGAAATAGACGAGGATACCAAGCCTGAGGACATTGGCGAGTATTACCCGGAGCGCCAGCAGGAGCACCTTATTGTAAAGAAATACTTCGCCATACCCGGCATACTCAAGCAGGTTTACACGGAGGTGATAAGCTGCTTCAACCGGTCGCATTACCTTCTCTGCTCCGTGGGTTTGCGCATGTTGCTGGAGGGCATTCTTAATGTCAAAGGGGTAGCCGGTCAGAATTTGAAGGCCCGCATTGACAAGGCGGACTTCATTCCTTGAGCACATACGCCGGAACCTGCATGGACTCCGCTTCCTTGGCAATGACGCGGCACATGACCTGGAAGCGCCCGGCAACAAACGCGACTTGGCGCTGGCAATACGCGTTATAGAAGGCATTTTGGACATTGTGTATGAGCTTGACGAGAAGAGCACGAAAATGCTGGAACGGTTCAGTAAAGGTCGCACCGTATAACGCTTACTCCTCCGACACACTGCTGTCGTCGGACACCTAAAATACTATATATGGCAACAGGTTGGCGTCACGGCAGAGGGCAGGGACACGCAGAGCGAAGAATGGAGATATGAACACAGCACCTGTATAATTTCGCCGTGAAGGAGCAACCGTTATGGAAAAGCATACTGAACGCTGTCTATTTTGTACCCGGCAAGCTAACGTGCAATGGGAGCCGACACCGGACAAACGCCACTTCACTTGTGCGAATTGCGGGCAGTATGTTGTGGCGCTGAATGACTACTCGGCACTGCCACCAGAGCTTGAAACGCGGTATGAGACGCAACGCCATTTACTCTCTGGACTCCTGCGTGAGCACACCGAACGCGGCTTAACGCCCATGCAGGTCACGGTTGCGTCACTTCCTGAAATGCTTCAGTCCGCTTGGCTACCGAAAACCGTCGAAGGCAAGTTAGAAAAGCTGCTCCTCTACCTGTACCGGCGCACGACGATACTAGGCGAACATATCGCTATTACCTATAACAACGAACCCGCTATTGCTTATGCGAAGACCGGCGAGGAGCTAGAAAACATGCTCCGGGCAGTTGAAGGACTGGGGTACGTGACAGGCCACTATATGAGTGGAGGTGGAATAGCAACACTTACTGTTCGGGGTATTGCTTTCGGGGAGCAACAGCAGACAACGACGCAAAGCAGCCAGTGCTTCGTCGCCATGTGGTTCGACCCCACCATAGCCCCCGTATATACGGCGTGCATTCGTCCTGCCGTCGAAAGCGCCGGGTTTGCCTGCCTGCGTATTGACGAGAAGCCCCACAACGACAAAATATGCGACCAAATTGTCGCGGAGATACGCCGCAGCCACTTCCTCATTGCCGACTTCTCCGGGCACCGAGGCGGGGTCTACTATGAGGCCGGACTTGCGGCTGGGCTGGGCCTGCCGGTTATTTATACCTGCCGGAAAGACTTCGTGGACAGCCTGCATTTCGACGTGAGGCAATATAACTGTGTGGTCTGGGAAGAAGGCAAGGAAGAGGGCTTCCGCGAGCAGTTGAAGTACCGCATTCTCGCCACCATACCGGGGGCACAGGAGCGCGCAGCACCACAGTAGACGGCAGAGGAGCTATTCTTCCGACACGCTACCGTCGTCGGCTACCCAAAACACCGTGAACGGCAACGAAGCCTTCAGCCACCCCACCCGTGCCAGCAAGCCGTGGTAGGTGGGGAAGCCAGCGGGGAGCGCCAGCGCCAGCCGCACGTCGGCGCGCTGGCTCCGGTAGAACACCAGGTCAAAGAGCGCCCCGGCGAACCAGTGACGGGCCTGCGGGCAGCGGGACTTCTCCGGGAAGCCTTTCGCGCTCACCCACAGTTCCTGCCCGTCCGGGGCCACCGCCATCACGTCTATTCCGGCTTCCCGGCTGGCGGTGTCGGCGGCGGATACCACGGAGTAGTGCCGCGCGGCCAGCCAGCGCACCAGGGTTGCCTGCACGTGGCCTTCCCAGTACCACGGCTTGCCGTCGGGAGCGGGCGTCGTCACCGGGGCGGGCGGCAGGGGGG
>CABMCB010000077.1 GCA_902384455.1 uncultured archaeon | reverse complement strand
GCGTTGCTTGTGTATTTTATCATTTCTGCGGTTGCTGTGTTGACGCGTAGTATTGGCGCCGTGAAGTCGTGGTATAGGTGTTCGACTGTGTCTCCTGCTTTTCCGTCGTCTGCGCCCACTACTATGCGGTCGGGGTTCATGAAGTCGTGTAGTGCCACTCCTTCCCTAAGGAATTCGGGGTTTATGGCTAATCCGAATCCTGCGCCTGCTTTTTTTCCGCTGTGCTTCTCCAGCAGGGGTTTGACCACGTCGTTTGTGGTGCCGGGGGTTACCGTGCTTTTGACGACTACTGTGTGATATTCTTTCTTTGTCTTAAGTATTTTTCCGATGGATTCAGCGACGTTTTTTACGTAAGTCAGGTCTATTTCTCCGTCGTCGCTGCTGGGTGTGCCAACGCAGATGAATGTGATTTCCGTTTCCAGTATTGCCTTATTCAAATCGGTTGTTGCTGTAAGGTGTGAAGGCACTTTTTCGCGCAGTACTTCTTCAAGCCCCTCCTCGTATATGGGCGGAGTCTTGTTGTTTATGGCGGCAACCTTCTTTTGGTCTACGTCGACGCATATGACTGTGTGGCCTTTCTCGGAGAATCCTGCTGCGGATATTAGTCCTACGTATCCGGTTCCGACTATGGATATGCGCATCGTGCAAGTATTAAAACGGGTAACGAGTAAAGTGTGGTATAGGGAAATTAAAAATGCGTGTGAATGACGTGCGCGTTGTGGATAAGCCTTGGGGGCGCGAGGTTTGGTGGGCTTTTGAGGGTGAGTACGCGGCGAAGGTTCTTGAGGTGAAGAAGGGGTTTAGATTGAGTCTCCAGTACCATAGGAAGAAGAAGGAGACTATGTACGTGCTTTCCGGGAGTATGCTTCTTTCGGCGGACGGGAAAGACTATGAGGTTGCTGAAGGAGAATCGGTGACTATTTTGCCGGGAGTAAAACACCGGATTAAAGCGCTCACCGACCTTAAGGTGCTTGAAGCAAGCACGCCGGAACTAGACGACGTGGTTCGGGTAGAAGACGACTACGGAAGAAAATAATTGTTTACGATAGTTCCTTGAGCGCCTCAACGAGTTTGTCTCCTTCCTTGGGGAGTCCCGCTGTGATTCTTACGTGAGGCGTCTCAAGGCCGGGTATGCCGGTTACGTCGCGTATGAGTATTCCTTTGTGGTTCAGTTTGTCAAGAAGCCATTCAGACGTCTTTCCTTTAGGCGGGCGCGCAAGGAAAAAATTGGCGTCAGACTGGTAAGCAGTCCAGCCTGGCAGCTGCCCCACGTTCTTCATCAGGCGTTCGCGCTCCTTAATGATTTTGTCGCGGACTCCTTCGAAATATTTGCGTTCCCCGACCGTGGCAATAGCCGCCTCCTGCGCGATATTATTCAACGTGAAGGGTAACCTTGCGCTTTCAAGAGACCGGGCAACATCCTTCTGCGCCACCGCGTATCCTATGCGCAACCCGGCGAGACCGAAGAATTTGCTCATGCTGCGCACCACAATCAGATTGTTGTATTTCGGAACGAGGGGAATCAATGTTTCTTTGTGGAATTCCGCGTATGCTTCGTCCACGACTACGGCCGCCTCGGTCGCCTTAAGTAGTTTGACGACTTCGTTTTTTGGCATTGCTTTGCCGGTGGGGTTGTTTGGGGAGGGTATGATGAACATTTTGGTTGCGTCGTCTGCTTCCGACAGGAGTTTTTCTGCAGTCACTTTAAAGTCCGGTGGGCCGCATAGTATTTGCCTTAGGCTTGCGTCTCTTAGCATGGCGAGCATGAAGTACATGCTGAATCCAGGTACAGGTAGTACGACGGCGTCGTAGGGGTTTAGGAATATCTTGCAGCATCCGTCGAGTAGGTCGCTTGCGCCGTTTCCTACTGCAATAGTTTCTTCGGGGGCGCTGGTGTACTTGGAGAGCGCCGTCTTAAGCCTCTGGTAATTCGGCTTGGGGTAACGGTTTATTGAAGCGGACGCTTTTGTTATGGCGTCGCGAACCGTCTTTGGGAGAGGATAGGGGTTTTCGTTGCTTTGCAGGTTAACAACATCTTCTTCTTTTACGCCGTAATCAAGCAAGTCCTCTGCGAAAAGCCCCGCATCATAAGGCGTGAGATAATTTAATACCGGGCGGATCATACAAAGACCAATAGAAGATAAGGGAAAAATAAAAGAAAAATAAGGGGTTGAAGGCCGATTTTATCCTACGACCTTCTTTTCGAGCTTTTCAATTTTTTTGTCGAGCTCAAGTATGTCCACGAACTTGGCTTCTTTTTCTTTTACTCCTGCTGTGGCCCATAGTAGTCGGGCTGTGACGTGGAATAGTTTTCCTGTTGTGCCGAGTGCGTGGGGGACGAGTTCTGCTGATACGTCGCCTAGTTGTTCTAGCGTTGCTTTGTCTAGGGTTTTGACTTTTGATGATGCGATTCCAAGGAGGCTTATGCCTCGTCCCATGACTTTTTCTCGTGCTGCGAACGCTTTTGCCGCGTCGCTTGTTACTAGGTGTACTCCCATTTTTGTTTCCTCTGTTTGATTATCGTTTTCCTCTTTTTTAGTAGTCGAGGTATTTCATGTACTCCCATGGAGTTACGTATAGGCAGAATTGGTTCCAGTCGTCCATTTTGTATTCTATGAATTTGTCGAATACGTGGCTGCCAAGTGCGTCCTGTAGGACTTCGTCGCTTGCGAGGGCTTCGAGTGCGTCGCGCAGTGTCGTCGGTAGTTCTCCTACGCCGTGCTCGTGCTTTTCGCGGGCGCTCATCTCGTAGACGTCGTGCAACAGCGGGTCGCCGGGGTCGATTTTCTTTTTGATTCCGTCGAGTCCTGCCGCGAGCATTACGCTGAATGCGAGGTAGGGGTTGCAGCTTGGGTCGCATCCTCTGTATTCGGCTCTTGTTGCCTTCGGGTTTTTGTGGTATGCTGGTACGCGGATTAGTGCGCTTCTGTTGCGTGGGCTCCAGCATATGTTTACTGGCGCCTCGAATCCTGGGACGAGTCTCTTGTAGCTGTTGACTGTGGGGCATGTGACTGCGGTTAATGCGCGTGCGTGCTCGAGTAGTCCGCCGATGTAGTATCTGGCGGTCTGTGATAGTCCCCATTCGTCGTTTGGGTCTGAGAATGCTGCTTTGCCTTTGAAGGGCTCTCCTTCCCATAGGCTTTGGTGCGTGTGCATTCCGCTTGCGTTGTCTAGGTATATGGGTTTTGGCATGAATACCGCCATCCAGCCGTATTTCTTTGCTATGTTTCGTGCCGTGAATTTGTATTTGTAGAAGCGGTCTGCCGAGGCTGTTAGTTCGGCTGCTTTGTAGGGGAATTCTACTTGGCCGCATGTTGCTACTTCGTGGTGGTGGCATTCTACGGGTACGCCCATTTCGTTTAGGTTGTGTGCTAGTTCGTTTCTGAATTCGTTTGTGGGGTCTTCTGGTGGTGCGCGGAAGTATGCTTCTTTGGGGCGTAGTACGTATCCTCCGGGGCGTATTTCTGGTGATTGTGGGACTACTCGTGGTGGTCCCCAGCTGTCTCCTGCTCCGCCGTTTGGGCTGACCCATAGGTCGTAGTTTAGTTTGCTTGGGTCTGCTGATTCGAATACGAAGAATTCTATTTCTGGGCCGAATACTGCTGTGTATCCCATTTTTTTGGCTTCGTCCATTGCGCGGGTTGCGACGTATCCTCTGGGGTCGCATGTTGCTTGTGCTCCTCCGTCTTTTGCTGCGAATGCTTCAAGTACGTTTCCGAATAGTAGCGCTGATTTTTGTATTGGGTCTGTTGTCCAGGGTATTACTTGGAGAGTGTTTGCGTCGGGCATCCATATCATGTCGCTGTTTTCTATTGTTTTGAATCCTCTGATGCTGCTTCCGTCGAATCCTATTCCGTCGGAGAATGCGTCGCCTTCTGTGAAGACGCTTACGGGCTTTGTGAAGCTCTGGAGTATCCCCCTTATGTCCGTGAAGACGCACATGACGTTTTTAGTCTGGCTGTCTTTCAGTTTCTTTTTTGCCGCAGTTATTTCCGTTTCTGTCATGGTTCCACCAGTTAGAGTGTGAGTATGTTATTATAATGAATGATTGCTTAAATACTTATTGTTTTATTTTTGTTTTCGTTAATGTTTTCTTTGTATTTTGATTTTTTCATCAATTATTGAATGAACTCTTGAGGTTATCGCCTATCTGCCCGCGGGAGCCGAGCACTTGAGCGGCAGTCGATTTGTGGGCGTTTTGCACCATCCTGCGCCATAAGGACTCCACGACAGGCAGTTCGACATTGATGTTAGCCGCCGCCTCTTCGATGCTCATTCCGTCGTCCACTATGGCGTGCAGCACGCAGTCCATAACGTCGTATGAGACCCCGATTTCCCCTTCGTCAGTCTGGCCTTTCCAAAGCCCCGCTGAAGGGATTTTTTTGATTATGGAATCAGGCACCTTAAGGTGGCGGGCTAGGATCTTTACTTCAGTTTTGTATAGGGAGCCTATTGGAAGCACGTCTACGCCTGCGTCCCCGTACTTTGTGGCGTACCCCAATAGTATCTCCGTCCTGTTGCCAGTTCCCAGGACTATGCGCCGCTCAAGGTTGGCTGTAAGGTAGGCATAAAGCATCCTTATGCGCGGCTTCACGTTTGCCCATGCTATAGTGGGGTTTTTACTGTTGAATTCGCTTTCCGGGAAAGCGCGTTTTACCGCCTCTACTGCTTCGTTGATGGGTATTATGGAGTATTTGAAGTTGAGTGCCTTGGCGACTGCTACTGCGTCTTCAACGTCTTTCGGGTCGTTCACGCCGTTTTCAGGCAGCAAAAGAAGCCGGACGTCAATCTTGGCTTTCTTTGCGAGATACGCTACAACCGCAGAGTCCAATCCGCCGGAGAGATTTAAGACGGCGCCATCAGACCCAGTCTTCTTCATGAAGTCCTTAAGCTGTGTCGCCAACTCTTGAGACACTGCAGCCATGTTCTTCTGGGGAAACAACGACGCACCGTTCATGGAACTAAGGGTTATGGTCGTTGCTTAAATAAATCCGCAGTTTATGCGGATTTTACTACGCATTTTTATGTTTTCATTTTGAAGATGTACTCATGAGTTCAAAAATCGACGAACTCGACATCAGCATACTACAGGAGCTTAAAGCGAACTCACGCCAAAGCTACCGCGAAATAGCTGACAAACTACACGTCGCAGAAGGCACCGTATACAACCGCGTAAACAAGCTGAAGGAAGAAGGCGTAATCAAAGGATTCATAGTCAACATAGACTACAGCAAACTAGGATACGACCTCGTAGCGGTAATAGGCGTAGTGGTTGAGGGAGGCCATCTGCCGGAAGTCGAGCAGAAGCTCGCCCAAGAACCGCTTATCACCACAGTCTACGACGTCACAGGCGAATACGACGCACTTATTGTCGGCAAATTCAAGGACAGAGAAAGCCTAAACGACTTCGTCAAACGAAGCCTCTGCATGCGCCACGTCAAAAGAACATACACGATGCTCGTCCTAAACGTAGTCAAAGACGCGCACGGGATAGAATTATAGCCGGCGAAACGCACTCAAGCGGATGACCACTCACCAGGAGAGAAACGGCAGGCGTATACCCGAACCTGTTGAAAAAATCATCGAAACGGCAGCTGATACTCCTCCTAATTTGTGGCCTGCATTATATAGGCGGGCGAAAGAGAGCGAGAGGAAATCTGGCGTTGTCTCCGGGAAGGGTCGTGTTGCGCTTTCTGACGGGGATGAATGGGACGTTAAGGGCATGCTTTCTGAGCGTGCTCGCATCGCGGAGGCGCTTCATAGGGGCTATACGGCTCTTAAGGGCGAGGGTTCTGACGTTTCAGGCGCTCTTTCCGGATTTATTTTATTTGGGAGCTTCACTGGGAAATCGTATGGCGTCGTCCAACCCCAGAAGGTGATTGACGTTAGCTTAGTTAGCGACATAGACATGATTCCTTGCGTTAACAGGCCTGTGAACCTTAGGGTGGAGAAGTCCGATTTGGTTTCAGACGACCCCCTGTTCGGTTCAGGCGCAAAAAGCGGCGGCACAACACACGTTCGAAAAACTCTTTCAGAGGCCGCTGGGAAACCGGTGAATCTTTATTTGCCTGTGTGTTTGACTCCCGCGCACCCTTGGGAGTCTCGCCACGACTTGGAGCTTGTGCAACGCTGCATCCTGGGTTTCAAGCCGCACCCCTGGCATTTCATAGGAGACGAACCAGCCTCAAGATTCTTCGGAGACTTATTGGAGGAATTCAAAGCAACAGGCTTAAAACACATTATACTTCAAGCAAGAAACGACTTGAAGGCGACAGCGGGAGTATACGGTTAGATTTGCCCTCTGCTTCTAAGTGTTGATTCGAGGTTAATTGGGTCTTCTCCTTGAGCTCTCCTTCTGACATACTCCCAGGCCAAGTCGACGGCCTCTTTTTTCCCGCCGCCTCTTTGTTCAGCAATCTGCCATCCGACCTCCAAAGCGACTCCGGCAATAATAGCCCCGTATCGGTAGGTTGAAGTAGCTTCGCGGTGAAGTGTTTCAGAAGACAAGTAGTCTGCTGCAGCGTCTATGTTGCGGCCTATTGCGTCGCGTGTTGTGGCTGTTGTGTGGGTTAGGATTTCTCTTAAGCTTTTTGTTTTCCAGTGGAATGTTTTTTGTTTGGATGCTTCTGTTATTTTTTGTTCTCTTTCTTGAGGGTCTTGTATGTCTTCCGTTAGTAGCATGCCAAGGTGTAAGTCGTCTGCTTGCTGCGTGTTTTCTGCGCCGTGATTTATTTCGTACATGCGTAAAGCCGCTGCGGCTTGAGGCAGCCATAGCGTTTGGTTGTGTGGGTATGTTTCCGGGTGTGCTTCTATTAGTCTGTGAGCAGCTTCGTGGGTGGCGTTGAAGCGGAATATTTCATGAGGGCTTTGGCGGCCTAATCTTGTCACGTCTCTTCCTATGTAGTAGCAGAAGGGAAACGAGCGACGGTAGTTCATGTAGGCTGCCGTTAGGCCGGGGAAGCAAGCCGCAAACGTAAGACCTGAGAGGGGGGCCTTTTCCAGCCCGTTTTTTGCGGCGATTATTCCTGCTGCTGCCGAGGCGAATCCTGAGATTATTGCAATAACTCCTGTTTGGGATTCTCCGGGTAAATCAAGCCACGCGTTTCTTGCCATGGCAGCAGTTGATCCTTCTAGCGTTTCGTCTGCGAAATCCAGCTGGGCATTAATGGGTTCGTCTGGAAGCAGCCGAGCCGATATGTTTCTGGCTTCTTCATGGATGAGTTTCTGCTGGTATTGCGTGAAGAAGCCGGGACTTATCAACTTGAGTGGTCCTTGTATCCTGTGTTCCTTGAGGTATGAGCCCAAGAATTTCTTTGGCTCAACTCCGTCTTCCTGCGCCAAAATCTTGATTAATGCAAGTGCTCCGACTTCTTCCTCCACGTCGGCAAGGTCGTAAGCTTCTTCCCGCTTGAAGCCCGCGTTAAACCACATCCTACGTCGCATCCTCTTGAGCCGCTCCTGATACCTCGTAGCGGCTTCATCGTCCGCAGTAATGAGCCGGGAAACGACAGCATAACCTTTTAATCCGGTCTCCCCCTCCAGGCAATCACGCAACTCAAAAAGAGGGCGAACAGCCGCCTCATATCCGACGCCCGCCAAATCCTGCGGCTGAGGAAGGGCCACATCGCGCAGGTGCTCTTGCACTCGGCGGGCGACTGATGGATTAGCAGGCATACATTACTCCGGGAAGTCTGCGGATTAATATCGCTGCAAAGGTATTTACAGGCTCTTTCCCCTTTTTTACTCTATGGTGTACCAGATGCCCAGAGTTAGGGACAGCACAGAAGGCGGACGACCCATAGAGCAGAGGGTCGAGTCATTAGTCGACCGGCTTGTCACTGGAGGATTTCTGGCTATCGGCGAAACTCAGGTTACGCGGAAAGGCGACACAACTTTGGTGGCAGTAACTTTCGACACGGCACACCAGAATAGGCTCCCCATCAGCGACGCAGTAGAACTTGTCCGCATTATTCAAAGCGGCCGAGACAGAATCCACAGATACGATGACTCGGATTCTGATGCTTCAAGAGCGTTCTATGAGGGGAAGGAGCCTTATGTGGTGCTCGCTCCCGGCGGAGGAGTGCGCACACTTCTTTATCAGGCTAAAAATCCGCCCAGTTGGTGGGTAGACGGTAGAAATATGCCGCAATAATCGCCTGCGTATCCGGGTTCTGCCGACTTAACCCAGTATTTCTTCGAGTTCCCGCGGGTTTAATACTGATTTTTGGAATTTTCGATTTTATTTCTTGGTTCTTAAGTTGAATAGAGTTTGACTGGATTCGACCGGTCTTGGTTTGGTGCCATGAAGTGTCCTGTCTGCGAGAGTGTGGTTCAGAGTAAGTGGAAATTCTGTCCAGAATGCGGCATCAACGCCAAGGAGTTCAAGCGACCTTATGGGGGATACAGCATTGAACGTTTGCGGCAGCCGTGGGTTGAGAAGGGGGGAGAAGTATTCTACAAGAAGTTTAAGGCAGTGGAGAACGTAGGTACTGCCCCGTATGCTAAAATCAAACCAATTCGACCTATTCTCGGTGATTTTATTGGGGTTCATTTTTCTAACATAAAAACGTTTTCACTTTCTTCTATTCAGCCGAGATGCACAGGGGAACTATGTGAGATGTACAGGATGATAGGGTACCATAGCGTAGATCACGCTTTGAGGACTATGAAGTTGAGCAAAGTCGTCGATTTAGTCGGTAGGACTGGACTGTTCTGGAAGGTTGTAGATAATAGTGAAGTTCATAAGATGCTCACACGGGGATGGGGCGAAGTTCATCAAGGGGTTGTTTCTCTCGTTTCTATAGACAGAAGAGGTCTACAAATCAAGTTCAGAGTCGACGAAGGACAGTTGGCTTACCTTGGGTCTGATGCTACTGATTTTATGACATTGAATATTCTTGGCGGAAACTTGGAAGCGTTATGCAACATGAAGTGCATAGGCACTGAAGTTCGGAGGGGAGATGAAAAGTATTTTGAGTATCAGTTGCACCCAAAGACGGGGGAGATAGATTATCCTTTACCTTCAGCTGACGAGGACGAATATGAGAGGATATTCGAAAAATTGGTGGGCGACATAGTTGAAAACAAACCAAGCGGTAGAGTGAAACTGAAGGACATCGTCCACATATCCGGTGAACAGGTGGAGGTTTTTTATATGATGCGTGCTACTGAGGGTCATCGGATTCTTGAGAAGTACAGCGGCGTAAAGTGTGGTAAGACGTTAGCGCAGAAGGCAGGACTACACAAAGAAGAGGAGGTATGGGATTTTGCACGCAATGTTTTTAAGCAGCAGAAGGTGGGGTTGCTTCAGAAGCCGACGAAGGTTTCTGAGGGACGGGTGAACATTGAGTTGACAGAGTCCGCGTATAGCGCAGGTGTTAGCGACATCGGCATGAAGCTTGATTTGTTTATAGCAGGAATAATTGAGGGTTTACTGGTTCAATCGACAGGCGAACGATGGCAAGTGGACGAGAAATTATGCATTGCCAACGGCGACGGTTGCTGCGAGTTCACAGCGAAGGTAAGAGAGCATTAACCCATTATTTCGTCGATTTCTTCCGGGTTTAGTACTGCCTTTTCGAAGTGGTCATTGGTGATTCTAGGGCAAGCAGTGTTTATCCACGCGTCCACTTCTGTTCCAAGCGTTGAGTCGGGGTTGAATGAGTCGCCTGCGAAGATGAATGCTTTTTTGCCTTTAGCTTCCAGCTTCTTTTTGAGTTCCAAAGCGTTTTCAAGGCTGAACTGGCCGTCGCGTGTTGATACTGCTATGCCGAATGTTTGTGCTGCTGCGGCTTTTTGTAGTCGGAGGCGTCGTTGAGTTTCCCATAGGCTTTTTTCGTCCTCAGACAGTTCCTCAAGGGTTTTTGCCGTAGGATTAAGTAGGAGAACTTTCTTGCGGGTTTTAAATGCTACCCCAAGCGGATGGAAACGGCCTGTTCCTATGTATAGGTAGGCGTCAACTTGGTGTTCTATTTTTTCCGCCGAGTTTTGGTTGCAGCCTAGTATTACGCCGCCCTCCACGGCAGGTATCTGATAGTGGTTTAGGTACTCGACTACTTGACTCAGCTGGTTGGCATATTGAGCCGTGGTCAAGACGCCTATTTTCCCGTATAGCCTTAGGACAAGTATGTGCGCGTGGTTGAATGGCGTGAGCTTTTCTTTTGCGTAGCAGGGTACGTGTACAACCCTCATATGAACCCTTATTCTTTGGTTTCCGCTTTTTCGTCCGCCTTCTTTTCCTCTGGGTTCTCCCAGTTCTCGGTGAAAGTCACGGTTTTTGCCGTAAGGTAAAGGAACGACTCCGCCGCCAAATTCGCCTTCCTAGCCAAAATGTTTCTGTCGCGGGCTATGGCCGGCGTCAAAGTTACCGTCAGCTTTCCTTTCTCGTAGGTAAACGACAGGTCTTTCGCTTCGTTGAAGCTTCTTTCAACTAGGAAGTCGGCTTTCTCGTGGTCGGATTTCGCTTCCGCCTTGACTGTGACGTCGTAAACCAGTTCTTTCCCGGCAAGCTCGTGGTTGAAGTCGACTCGGACGCGGCCTCCGCTTACGGTTTGGACGCGGCCTTGCATGCGGTCTACTTCTATGGGTAGGCCTGGTACGGGGTTTATTTTTCTTTCTTTGAATAGTTTGAGTGGTATTAGGCGTATTAGGGCGGGGTTTCTTTCGCCGAATGCTTTTTCTGGTGGCACGTTTATTGTTCGTGTTTCGCCGGAGGGTATTTCGGCTAGGGCTTCGTCTACTCCGTCTGGGACTTGTTTTTGCCCTACTATTACTGGTAGTGGGCGGTAGACGTGGTGTTCGTCGTATATGCCTGCTTTTTGGGCTTCTTCTTTGTGTGTGGTGTCGAATATTTTCCCGTCTTTTACGCGGGCTGTGTAGTCTATTTTTAGGAATCTTGTGGCCATCGTGAGGAATTGATTTTAATTTGCGAATTAAAATACATAGGTCTAAGGTTTGTTATGGCTAAGAAGGGTTCGCGCAGGAGGGTTCAGGATGATGTTAAGGAGAAGAAGGGCATCAAGCCTCGGCAGAAGTTCATTATTTTTTTGGTCGGCTTTACCATGCTCGTTTCTGGTTTGTATGTTGGTTTGAATCCTACGGACGTGCCTCAGTCGGATAATTCTTCTGGCGTCCCCTCTTTTGTCCAGTATGACGCTGTTCCTTTGGGCAATGAAACCGTCCTTAGGGTGGAGGGTAAATCTAACGCTTACGTTGTTTTCCCCAAGTTTGGTTCCACTTTGCAGCAGCAGGACGCAGTTTCTTTGCTTCAGGTGAGGCCTGCCGGCGTTTTGGGTGCGACGATGGAGGTTTCCGATTCTTTTGTTCTTTTCAGGTATGCTGTTAATGGAACTGGCAGGGATGTGAGGGATGCTTTGGACAGGAGCGTCCGGGGTTTTATCCGCGATTACACTTTACTTGAGGAGTATAAGGCGTCTTATTTCAGGGGCCCTCAGACTGCTTTGACGCTTCTTGGCGAAGTGGACCTTTCTTCAGGAAGCCTCGTTAAGGCCCTTGTTTTGCAGAAGATGTCGGGGTCTGATTCTCTTGGGTTTATAGCTTTGGAGCGGAGTGCTGTGGCCGAGGGCCGTGTTATTCCGGCGGTTATATTGAATGTTTCTGGCTTTAGGGTTCAGGGTGATTTTGAGGGTTCTTTTAATGCTTCTGTTGTGGGGGGTGTTTTCCCGGGTTCTAGCGTTGATTCTCAGCCTCCTCGTGTTGTTGTGGATGGTAGTGTTCCGCCTTATTTTGGCGAAGGGAATGTGTCTTTGTCTAAGTTCGGCAATTCTTCGGTGCTTTCGGTGTATAAGGGGGATGTTTCTGCTGTTGAGTTGTGGGTTTCCAGTTTGGGCTTGAATTATTCCTTGGAGAGGGGTGTTGTTGTCGCTAGTTTGCCTTTGAACGTGTCGATTTCCGATGCCGAGCGGGTTTTTGCTTCTGCCGGGGCTGGGAATTTGTCTTTCATGCGTTATGGGGTGGCGGATGTCGCTCCTGAGTTGATTGTCGACAATAAGAGTGCGGTTGTTCAGAGTCCCGATGCTTTCCCGGTTATCATGGGTCTGAACAGGAAGGCAGGCGATAAGATTAACGTCAGCTTGACTTTGTTTGATTTGGGCAATCAGCTTATTGCGGTTTACGGCCAGGAGGAGCCTGCTGGTTAAGCCATTTACACAATGATTCTACGGCTTTGACTCGGTGGCTTAGGTTCTTTTTTGCCAAGCGGTCTTCGCCCCACGTCTTAGCGTATCCGGCGGGGAGGAATATGGGGTCGTATCCGAATCCTCCTTCGCCGCGTTCTTCGGTCGTTATGGTTCCAGGTACGCTACCCAGGAACGTTTTGACTCCTTTTTCGTCGGCGTAAGATA
The DNA here is from genome assembly GCA_902384455.1 of uncultured archaeon. GTDB lineage: Archaea > Altiarchaeota > Altiarchaeia > IMC4 > SCGC-AAA252-I15 > CABMCB01. The sequence goes on along the minus strand of CABMCB010000077.1, from coordinate 25,017 downwards.
TCGCGCAGTGGAATGTTGCGCGGCGGTCTTTAGAGTCCGACAGCAACCGGAGTATCCCCTTGTTTCCAAGCAGCCTGTATATGTGGGCGCTGTAAACTCCAGGAAACCCGTTTAATGAGTCTATGAACAACCCAGTGTCTTCTACTATCAAAGGTTTTTTGATTTGAGCATAGCAGCCGAGAACACTGTCCTTAGCCACTTCGTCCACGAAGTCAGCCCTTATTTCAGGGTGACCGCATTTCACCTGCCTGAATCTTACGCCGTACTTTTGCGCGGCCTCGTTTGCTTCCTCTATTTTATGGGCGTTTCCCGTGGCAAACAACACAGTCTTCATTTTTCCGTTGAAAGGAGTATGTTCTTTTTCAGGTAAAAAAATGCGGCGCTACGTTGAAGACAGCAGCCTAGTCTTTTCTGCGGCCATCATTTTGGCGTTGGTAGTCCCGGCAGGGGCGTCTTTCACGAGCGGCCTTATTGTTCCGGCGTTGGTTTTGGCTATGAGTTTGTCTATGAGGCAGCTTGCTTTCAGTTGGAAGGAGGTTCAGTCTAACATTAAACCGGCTTTTTTAGGGTTTGCTTTGAATTATGTTTTTCTTTCGGGACTCATACTTGCGTGCGGGTTTTTCCTTAGGGATAACGTAGATTATTTCAGGGGTATGGCAGTGATGGCCGCTGTTCCTCCTGCTGTGGCTGTTGTTCCTTTTACTTTTCTTTTGGGCGGCAATGGGGGTGCTGCTCTTTCGGCGTCTGCTTTGTCTTACGCGGGGGCTCTTTTGTATGCTCCGGCGTTGATGGTTATTTTGTTGGGCAATTCCGTTGACGTGGGTTATCTGCTGTGGCTTCTTTTCCTTATGATTATCGTGCCTTTTGTTGTTTCGCGGGTTTTGAGGCGTTTTCCCGACGGTTTGTTTTCGTTGAATAAGGCAGTAATTAATATTTGTTTTGCGGTCATCAGCTACTCTGTCATCGCCTTAAACAGCGCTGCGTTGCATTCCGTGAATCCTCAGATGCTTCTTCTTACGCTGGCTCTTTTTGCGAGGACTTTCGTTTCAGGCTTCTTCGTGTGGCACATGACCGGGTTCCTTAAATTGAAGTCCGACGACAGAATCGCATACTCTATGTTGTCGGCCTACAAGAATCTGGGTGCTGCGACCGTTATTTCGCTGGGTTTGTTTGGGGCGGCGGCTGCTTTTCCGGCGGCGATTGGCACTATTTTTGAGTTGTTGTTTTTCATCGCCTTCAGGATTTACCTTAGGCGCGTTCATTAGATTTTTGCGAGCTTCAGGAGTTTCGGCAGGTTTTTCTCTCCGCCTATTGTCATAACGTGTATTCCTGCGCAGTCGTCTTTTATGTCTTTGATTAGCCGGGCCGCCTGTTCTATTCCTGTTTCTTCGGGGTTTGCGCTTTCTTTTATTTCTTGTATTAGTTCTTTTGGCACGTGGACTCCTTTGACTTTTTCGTTTAGGAAGTTTGCCATCTTCTCTGATTTGAGGGGCGTTATGCCTGCGAGTATGGGGACTTCCAGCGATGATGTTTCGGCTGCGAATTTACTGAATTTGTCTGCTTCGTAGAATATTTGGGTTTGGAAGAATCTGGCGCCTGCGTTGCGTTTCGCCTGCATTCGCGCGAGCTCTTCCTCGATTTTTTTGTTTGGGTCGCATGCTGCGCCTGGAAACAGGTCTGTTGGGGCGTTTAGTTTGTTTCCGGCCAGGTCCGATCCTTCGTTTAGGGCTGAGACCGCGGAGAGTATGGCTAGTGTGTCTAGGTCGAATACTGCTTTTGATTGCGGGTTGTCTCCTTTGGAGGGGTCGTCTCCGTGTAGTGCGAGTATGTTGTGTATGCCGAGTGCGTGTGCGCCCATTAGGTCGGATTGTATTGCCATGCGGTTTCTGTCGCGGGCGGTTATTTGGTACACTGGTTCTTTTCCGCGGGATACCAGCAGCGCGGAGAATGCGAGGCCGCTCATGTTTACTATGCTGCGGTTGTTGTCTGTGATGTTTATGGCGTCGGCGTCTTTGAGGTGTTCTAGTTTTTCGAGTGTTGGTTTTATGTCTGTTCCTTTTGGGGGTGTTAGTTCTGCTGTGACTACGAATTGTTGGGCTGCGAGTTTTTTTCGAAGGGTCATTATGGGTGAGTTATTACGTGGTGGGATTTAAGAAACGCGTGGCTGTGGTTTGGTGTTGTCGGATTATTCTTATGGGGCGGTGTGGAATAGTATTCTGCGTTTGGTTGTACTATGGCGATGGATTTTCGCGCTGTTAAGGCGCAGATGAAGCCGGTTTTCCACAGGGAGTTTGAGAAGTATTATCCCGTGAAGAGTTTGAGGAGTGTGGGTTTTGAACGTAGGGTTTGCTCTTGTTGCGGGAGGGGTTTTTGGACTGCTCAGCCTGACCGCACGGTCTGCGATGAGCCTTCTTGCAGTGGGGGTTACAGGTTTATTGGGGAGCGTCTGACGAGGAAGCCGTTTGGGTATAAGGAGGCGTGGGACGTTTACGTTGACACGTTCAGGAAGTGGGATTATGTTCCCATACAGAGGTATCCTGTGGTGTGCAGGTGGTATGAGGATTTGTATTTTGTGAGCGCGGGAATCAACGATTTCCAGCCGTATGTCGTTGCGGGTGAGATGGCTCCTCCGGCCCCTGCTGTTTTGGAGCCGCAGTTTTGCCTTAGGTTTCAGGACATCGATTCGGTGGGCATTACCGGCCGTCATTATACGGGTTTTATCATGGTGGGTCAGCATACGTTCAACACTGAGAAGAAGTATGTGTATTTCAAGGATGAGGGCATCTTGCAGATGCATGAGTTTTTGACTAAGGGACTGGGTATTCCTGCGCATGAGATTGTTTATCATGAGGACGTGTGGGCTGGCGGCGGGAATTTCGGGCCGAGTATGGAGTTTTTCAGCAGGGGCTTGGAGTTGGGGAATCAGGTTTATATGCAGTATGAGTTGTTGCCTGATGGGAGTCACCGTGAGTTGAAGACGCGGGTCATTGATATGGGCGCGGGTCTTGAGCGGTGGAGTTGGTTTAGTCAGGGTGTGCCTATGAGTTACGACACTGTTTTCCCTAAGGTTATGAAGTTTTTGTACGGGAAAACGGGCGTTTCGCCGGACAAGAGGTTGTGGGCGCCTTTTGCGCGTTATGCGGGGCTTCTTAATGTTGATGAGGTTGATGACGTTGGTGGCGTTTGGGCGCAGGTTGCTGGTGACCTTGATGTGCCTATCGCGGAACTCAAGAAGGAGGTGTTTAAGATGCGCGCCATTTACGCAATCGGCGAGCATACGAGGAATGTTCTTGTCGCCGTTCACGACGGGGCGCTTCCCAGCAACGTGGGCGGCGGATATAACTTGAGGAATCTTTTGCGCAGGTGCTGGGGTTTCATAGACGAGTATGGCTTTGACGTTGAGCTTGAGGATGTCCTTGAGGAGCACGTTAAGGAGTTCGGAAGCTGGTTCACTGATCTTAAGGACACTGGGAGCTTGATGGACATCATCTCGGTTGAGCACGAGCGTTACCGAGAAGGCAGAAAGAAGGGCGACGCCATCGTCAGGAAGTTGGTTGAATCCAAGATTGAATTCACCGCAGACCGACTTGTGGAGCTCTACGACAGCCAGGGGATTCCCCCGGATCTGATTAAGTCAATCAAGCAGGATATCCTCGTGCCAGACAATTTCTATCAGCTTGTGGAGCAGCGCCACCAAGACGCCCGCAAGGAGGAAGTAAAGATAGAGCTTCCTCCGACAGAAGGCATACAGGAAACAAACCCGTTGTACTACGACCCCGAATACTACGGAAAAACGTCGTTTACGGCCAACGCGCTCGCCGTACTAGGCGACTGGGTAATCCTAGACCAGACGCTTTTTTACCCTGAAGGAGGCGGCCAGGAGAAGGACGTTGGAACGCTCAACGGAGTACGAGTGCTCGACGTTCAAAAAGCCGGCAAGGGTGTTGTTCTTCACCGCGTTGAAACCCCCACTACGCTGCGAATGGCGTACATGATGGGCGCCGAAGTCATCGGAGAAATAGACGGCGGCAGAAGACGCCAGCTGATGCAGCACCACACCTCAACACACATAGTCAACGCCGCCGCAAAGAGGGTTTTGGGGCCGCACATATGGCAGGCGGGAGCCAACAAGAGCGTCGACATGGCGCGATTGGACGTGACTCATTACAAAGCGGTTTCTTCGGATGAACTTAAGCGCATAGAGGATGAAGCGAACAAGATAGTCAAAGAAGCTCATCCCGTAAACAAGCTTATTTTGCCGCGAGACGAAGCAGAGAGGAAATACGGTTTCACGCTCTACCAGGGAGGAGCAGTACCAGGCCTTACTCTCCGAGTCATAGACATTCCAGGCGTTGACGCTGAAGCCTGCGGAGGAACTCACCTTAACAACACGAGCGAGGCGGAAGTCATAAAGATCGTTCGCGCCAAACGCATACAAGACGGCGTCGTACGGATAGAATTCAAGGCGGGAGAGGCCGCTAAGATGTTGTCTGACGTTGAGTCTGGTTTGGCGCAGCAGGTTGTGAAGTTGCTTGATGAGGCGGGTTTTGCGTTTGTTGCGCCGGTTAATCCTGTGGAGGATGTCGCCTCTATCAGCCGTCTGCTTAAGGTTCAGCCGGATAAGATTCCGCCGACAATTGAGCGTTTCATTAAGGAATTGCGGGAGAGGAATGGGAAGTTGGCGGCTCTTGGGTTGAAGCCTGCCGCGGTTAAGAGTGCCGGAACTTTGCCTGAAAGTTGTGTAGCTTTGTTTGATGCTTGGAAGGAGTCGGAGAAGATTCTTTCTAAGGAGGGGGAGAAGTCTGCCGGCGATATCGCCGCGGAAATAGAAAAGAAGTTTTCTTCCTCCTTAGCAGTCAAGCATGTGACGCACGCAGTCAACGTCAAGCAGCTTACTGAGACGGCCAAGCAGCTGACTGAAAAGCCCGGCCGTTTCCTGCTTATCCTGAATGTGGACGGGCCTAAGGTGAATGTTGTGGCTGCTTCAAGCGACGTTAAGAGGGATGCGGGTGAGGTCGTGGCTCGTTTATCTAAGGAGCTTGGGGGCGGGGGGCGCGGCGACGCTAGGGGGGGTCTGGGCGGCGGGAAGTCGGATGGTGCGCAAGAGAAATTCAGCGGATTTAAGGTCTGATTATTTCCTTCTTTTGAGCATTCGGATCGCTGTTGAAAGGAACGGCGGTTTTAGGCTGCTTCTTAGCTGCATTTCTCCGAGGGCTTCAACACCTTCTTGTGTTATCCTGTAGGCGACTGACAGTCCTTCCGGCTGATGCAGGTGTTTGCGCAATGTCGCCACGCGTATGTCGTCGATGAAGTCGAGCTCAACGATTACTTTGCACCAGTAAGAAAGCAGTTGGCCTCCGACTGGTACGTTGCGTTTGGTTTCGGGGTCTTGGTATACTTGGTTTGTGGCGAGCACCGGCAGCTGGTATTTCCTGGCTATCCTTAGCAGGTGCGCGAGGTTTCTTCCCAATGCCTTTATGTCGCGTCCTTCTTCCACGCGGTATAGCATTGCTATGCCGTCGACTATGACGAGCGAAATGTTTCTTTTCTCGACTTCTGCGGCGAGGTTCTCTATGTCTTTGGTCTGCTCCTCGAAGGTGTGGGGGCGGCGCAGAAGTATGTTTTTTGACAGCGTGTCGGATTTTTTCCCCGCGATTTGCCGGAATCGTTCGGGACTGAATCCGCCTTCAGGATCAACGTATATCACCGTCCCTTTTTCCGCGGCTTTTGCTGCGGCCATTAGGGAGAAGTTTGTTTTGCCGGACGCAGGGGGTCCGTAGACGAGCGTTACGACTTCGGGTTGTAGTTGGCCGCCAAGTAGTGGGTCGAATACGGGGTGTACTTGTGTCATGGGCGGGCGTGTTTGTTGTAGAGTTCTATTGTGAGTTCTGCGAGTTCTTTGTCTGCGTCTAGTTTGGTTTTTTTGAGGTATTGGCGGACGGTGTCTTCGTTTATTTCTGATTGTTCGAATGTGAATTCCGTTGTTTCTTTTGTTGGGGGTGTTATGCGGACGTCCAGTATTGTGAAGTTGGGGTATGTTTCTTCCCAGTTGCGTCGGACGCTCATGTAGTCTCCGTCCACGTCGGCTTCGGCGTCTATTGATAGGAGAGAGCAATTATTGTTTTCTTCTATGGCTTCATCTATTTTTTTGTTTATTTCATCTGGCTTTAGTCGGCCGAGCTTCATTTTTATTGAGCGCATTGATGCCGCCGAAACTGGGGTGTGCTTCGGTTTTTTCTTTAGGTCAGATAGGTCGAATGCGAGGAATCCTGCCGGATTCAGGTGTTCAGAGAAGCTTGTGCGTTCAGTGCTTCCGATGTAGTATGATGGGGTTGAGTCGACTTCTTTTATCGGCTGGTGCTTGTGGACGTGACCTATCACTATGAGGTCGTAGTTTGACGCGGCTTCTTGTAAGGCTCTTGCGCTTAGTTCGAATGGGGAGAGGTATCCTTCTACTGCCTGGTGTATGGCGAGTATGTGTTTGTCGGCTTTCGGCAGTTCCTGGGTTATTTTGAGAAGCGCCTCTTCGGCGGTTTTTCTGCCGCGGATGAATTGGAATCCGTGGAATCCGACTTTTTCCCCGCCGACTGCAATCACTGCATGGGGGTTTTCCGTCGTTAGAACGTGGATGTTCTCGTGAAGCAGTCCCGCCACAGGCGACAGCGACGTGCCAAGGTGTCCGGCTATCTCGTGGTTTCCGACGAGCACTACGACGGGGTATTCGTCGGCGAGTGTCATCAGAGTCTTGAATACCACCGCGACGCTTTTGGGGTCGGGGCTTACGTGGTGGAACAAGTCTCCGCCAAAAAGAAACACCCCCGGGTCAAGCAGGCGGCCTTTTTCCACTGCTTCCGTGAAGCAGCGTGCGTAGTCTTTGAGGCGTTGGGTTTTGAGACGGTGGCGGAATCCGAGGTGGCTGTCGCTTATGCAGATTAGGTTTGGCATTGGCGTTATCTTTTCGCGGTGCTGGATTAAATCAGGTTTGGGTTATTGGTTTGCGGCGCCGTTATGTTTCGGCGAGTATTACGACGTAGTTTTTCCCGTATTTTTTAGCGCATTTGGGGCATGTCGTGTAGTAGAAGAGTAGTCGTTTAGGCGTCTTCCCTTTTGATTTTGCGTAGTCCTGCATTTCCTTAATCCATTTGCGCATGCTGCCGAATGGGCCTTCGAAGACTTTGGTTAGGAATGTTCCCGATATTTTTTCGATTTTTGCGCCGGGAATTTCTTTGTCGATTGATACGTAGACGTCTGCGCCCCAGAGGGAATTTTCGTCAGTGAGCATTATGGAGTCGTCAGATTTCTGGCCTGAGTCCTCAATCTTCTTCATGTTTCTTGTGACGACCTGCCCGAAGTTTAGGGGTATGTGGAAGAGGCTTCGCACGTGGTCTTTTATGAACGGTTTGTTTTCCCACAGAATTTCCTTTTGGTCCCATTTGGCCGAGTCAAACGGCTTGCAGCATGTTTCGTTGGGCATTTTTACGCACCTATGAGGGTTTTGATGAAGAGTACTTCGTTTTGGGGTTATTATCTTGCAGGTTGATTAGTAAGCGACATGTTTGAGACTCTTCCTTACGTTCATTCCGCCGAGGATTTGATTGGCATCGCCTTCAGATCCGGCGCTAAGAAGGCGCGCCTTAAGCGCAGCGAGTCTAAGCATAAGCCGCGCGAAAAGAGGATGAGGGGCGCGGACGAGGAGCGCATTAAGGCGTCTGCTGTTTTGATTCAGACGCGGCTTGAGGAGGTCGTAGACAAATTCCCTTCGTTTGAGCAGCTTCCGCCTTTCGAGCAGGAGCTTCTGTCGCTTAAGGTCGGTAAAGACGCTTACAAAAAACATTTGGGCGCAATACACTGGGCGGCAAACGCGATTGAACGGGTGAAGCAGGAGTCCTTAAGGGACGTGAGAAACGGAGACGACACTGCAAGCGTTCATTTTCAGGGCAGGTGCGCAAGCATAGTCAACAGGGTTTCCAAGGACCTTGATAAGCTGATTGTAATCAAGATGGCGCTGTTGGATTTCCCAAGCGTCAAAGACCAGCCGACCGTGGTCGTCGCCGGCTACCCTAACGCCGGCAAAAGCACTTTCGTGCGGGCCTTGACTGGGGCTAAGGTGAAGATAGCGGCTTATCCTTTTACTACGCAGCAGATTCTGATTGGGAGGAGGAAGATTAGGCATGCCACTTATCAGGTTGTGGATTCGCCGGGGCTTCTGGACAGGCCGCTTTCCAGGCGTAATCCGGTGGAGAGGGAGGCTGTTCTTGCTTTGAAGCATCTTGCTCACAGGATACTGTTTCTTGTTGACCCGACTCAGTCGCTTGCGCCGCAGATAAGTCTTCTTGAGGAGATTAGGACTTTGTTTTCCGTTCCTGTTACTGTGGCCATAAACGACAAAAGTGCGGGCGGAATCGATGAAGCTAAAAAGGGGTTTCCTGGCGCGGAGGTGTTCTGCGCTCAAGATGAGGAAGCAAGCTACGAACTCCTGAAGAAAATCTTCCAGAACCAATAGCCACTTTTATTTTAGGCCGTAGGATAGGAGAATAACTAGGATGATATTAGAGCCTGAGAAGCCTAAGGCCGTAACTGAACAACAGTTGAGGGAGGATAGGAGGATTAGAGAGCATTTTATTTCAGCCCTCAAGGAGGCGGGGGAAGCAGGCAAGACCATCCGGCTTAGCGGGGGACTTTACGGCGGACTTGTGCGTAATCCTCCGCATACTCTGGAAGCAGCCGAAGCAGTCGAGAGTACGGTGGCGCTTATTCCATCCGAGCAAACTGAGCTTCCTGCGTTCCTCAGGAACATTGAGAGGGTATCAAGTAGGAGCGACGCGGTCCTAACCTCGACTTTCGGAGGGCATATTCTGAGTGTTTACGGGGAAGGAGGATACGTGGTGTACGACCTTTCTGACGCTAAGGGTTCAGCCGCCAGATGCAGGTTCACTCTCAACGCGACGGACGATTTCGCTTACATGGATCGAATCAACGTCAGACCGGACAGACAAGGGGAGGGTTTGAACGGTTTGATGACTAGGATGATTGTCGAGTCCGCAAGGAAGGTCGGTAAAAAAAGCGTCCGCGTGGTTCCCGGTTCGCCCGCCGTTGTGGCTTGTACTGTCCGGGACGGCTTTGAGGTTCGCGGCGAACAGGATGAGCTACTGCCTCAAGCGGACATGGAGGTTAAGCGGCTTGTTATAGAGGGCGGATTGGAGAGAGGAGAACGGAGGAAACGAAGGAAGTATAAGGAGGCGATGGAAGCCTTCAAGAAGACGTATGAAGTCCGGCACAAAGGCGGGCAGAGAACTTATTTGACCAAACTTCTTACAGAGCAAAACGAAATTACTCAGGCAGCTTCCGAGGAATAAAACCTGAAATCAACGCGTGGTCCGCCAACACAAGAGCCACCGCAGCCTCAACGACAGGCACCGCCCTCGGCACGACGCACGGGTCGTGGCGGCCTTCGACTGTTAGTTCCGTTTCTTTTCCTGTTTTGAGGTTTATTGTTTTTTGTTTTTTGTGTATGCTTGCTGTGGGCTTGAATGCGGCTCTTAGGATGATTGGCATTCCGTCTGTTATTCCGCCGAGTATTCCTCCTGCGTTGTTTGGTTTTGTGGTTATTTTTCCTGATTTGTCTTTGATGATTGCGTCGTTCATTTCGCCTCCTTTCATGAATGCGGACGCGAATCCGGCCCCTATTTCGACGCCTTTAGCTGCTGGTATGCTCATCAGCGCCCACGCCAAGTCCGCGCTTATTTTAGCGTAAACTGGTTCGCCGAGTCCTGCGGGTACGCCTGTCGCCCAGACTTCGACTATTCCTCCGACGCTGTCTCCGTTTTTCCGGGCTTCATTTATGGCGTCTTCCATTTTCCTTGCCGCGTCCGCGTCGAAAGAGCGGACCGGGTTGGATTCTATGAGTTCTTCGACGCCGTGAATTGCGGGGTCAAACTGGCCTTCAGTCCTTACTCCGCCTATTTCGCGCGAGAACGCTGTGACTTTGATTTGATAGCGCGAAAGCAGCTGTTTTGCTATTGCTCCCGCCGCGACTTTGGCTGCGGTCTCGCGGGCGCTTGAGCGGCCTCCCCCGCGGTAATCCACGACCCCGTACTTCATCTTGTAAGTGTAGTCGGCGTGCCCCGGCCGAGGGACGTCTTTTAGCGCCTCGTATTTGCTGCTGTCGGCGTCTTTGTTTTTTATCAGCATGCTTATGGGGTGGCCGGTTGTTTTCCCGTTGAATACGCCGGACAATAATTCTACGGTGTCGGATTCGTTGCGGGTTGTGGTGACTGCGCTCTGACCGGGTTTCCGCCTATCCAACTCCTTCTGGACGGCAGCCAAATCAACCGGCATGTTGCTTGGGAGGCCGTCTAATACGCATCCTATCGCTGGTCCGTGGCTTTCACCCCACGTTGTGACTTTGAGGAATCGGCCGAACGTGTTGAACATTGAAATGTATTAGGTTGAAGCAGTTAAATGAGAGTGCTTTTATTCAGGGTGTTTCAAAGTATTGGGGAGAGCGGGTTTGATGTTTGTTTCGGTTTTGAAGTCTAAGGTTCATGGTGCGACTGTGACTGGGAGGAACCTTGATTATGAAGGCAGCATCACTGTGGATGAGGGCTTGATGGATGCTGCGGGTTTCTTCACGCACGAGAAGGTTTTGGTTTCCGATTTGACGAGCGGCAGCCGCTTTGAAACTTACGTTATTCCCGGGAAAAAGGGGTCTGGAGTCGTCGTAGTTAATGGGGCCGCAGCGCACCTCGTCAAGGATAAGGACCGCGTCATAATCATGTCTTTCGCTTTGGCTTCTTTGGATGAAGCAAAAACAATTAAGCCGAAAGTAATCCGCGTAGACGCCAAAAACAAGCCGATTTAACTATTTTTTCTTGCCGCCTTTCTCGTTCTTCTCGCCGCCCTTATCTTTAGGAGGAAAAGGCCACTTCTCAGGCGGTAATGTCGCAAAACTGACTGAACGGCCCTTTGACGGACTTCTTTCTTGGTCGCCGCCTTTAGAAGGGGCTTCCTGCTCACCTTCCGGCATGGGACGGCCCACGGCGTGTTTGTCATCGGCGTAGAAACCGAATGCTTCCTGCTTTCTTGCGTAAGCCGTTTCCGCAGCCCTTAACACTTCAACCGCATCGTCTCTTCTGATTGCAGGCCCGCCTGTTTCAGGGTGCTCCACGACAGTCGCCGTTTTTTCCGCAGTAGTGTAATCCAAGTGGCCGGTGGGCGTCACATCAAGAACATAACCAGTCAAATGCACTTCGTCGCCTGGTTTCGGAGGCTCTACCGGCTCCGGCAACTCCGGCTGAGACTGCGACGCCTTACCGCCCTTTGATGCCCCGCCTTTGCTGCGTGTTCCGCCCATGGTAAATCTTGGGTTTTGTAAAAAGAAAAATCTGCTTAAGCTCAAACTTATTTTGTCTGCTTTATTTTGGCGCCTAACTTCACCATCTGCTCCTTGAATGTCGGGTAAGTCACCGCAGAAACCTCGGCGTCCTCAACGACAGTTTCCCCTTCAGCAACCAACGCGGCGACCGCTGCTGCCATTACTATGCGGTGGTCGTGGTAGCTTGTTATTTTGGCGCCTTTGAGTTTTCCGCCTTTGAGTATGAGGCCGTCTGGCAGTTCCTTTACTTTGGCGCCCATTTTGGTTAGTTCGTTGTGCATTGCGGCGAGTCTGTCGCATTCCTTAAGTCGGGCGTGGGCTACGTTTGTTAGGTGGGTTTCTCCTTGTGCGACCGCCCCTAAAACGCTTGCTATGGGGACGAGGTCTGGGCTGTTGCTTAAGTCTGTGGTGAATGCTTTGAGGTGTTTTGAGCCTTTGACCGTCACAGTGTACTTTGTTTCGTTTGTTTTGACTTCGCATCCTGCGTCATTAAGTATTTCCAGTATTTTCTTGTCTGCTTGGAGGCTTCGGGGATTGAGATTTGAAACCGTCACTTCTCCCCCGGTCACTGCCGCTGCGGAAAGGGGGAATGCTGCGCTGCTCCAGTCTCCTTCGACGACGTATTCGCGGGGTTCGTATGTCTGCCCGGGTTTTATCGCAAATGAGGCGAAGTCTGCTCCGACCGCGTATGCTATTCCGAAGTCCGACATCAGCTGAAGCGTCATTTCGGCGTATGGGCGGCTCTTTAATGGCGAAGTGAGACGGATTGCTGTTTCCTTTTGCGCAAGAGGAGTCGCCATCAAAAGCGCGGAAAGAAACTGGCTGCTTACGTCGCCTGGCATCTCAGCAAGCCCCCCGACTAGAGGCCCTGCGACTGTTACAGGCGGAAAACCGTTTTTGGATTCTGTCACAACGCCCAACTGGTCTAACGCAGAAAGCAGCGGGCCTATAGGCCTTTTTTGTATGCTTGCGTCGCCTGTTAGTGTGATTGGTTCTTCCGCGAGAGAGGCGACTGCTGTTAATAGTCGGATTGTTGTTCCGCTGTTTTGGGTGTCAATGATTTCGTCTGGAATGGAAAGTAGTCCGCCTGTTCCCCGTATCCGGATGTATCTGGGAGTTTTGTCTTCGGCGATTTCAGCGCCTAAGCGTTGGATTGCGCTTAAGCATGCGTCTGTGTCCAAACTTCGTAGAGGATTCTTGAGGGTGACTTCGCCGTTAGACAGCAGTGCAGCTACGTATGCGCGGATTGTGTAGCTTTTGCTTGCGGGAATTGGTATTTCCCCGGCAAGGGATTTGGAGGGTTCTATTGTCCAACGCATTTTAATTCAATTTGTAGGATTCCGGCTTTCTGTCGGCAATCAGGTCGTTGTATTCGTTCAGGCGTTTGTCGCGGGCTTTAGAGGGGTCTATTTCGGCGACTCCGACTTCCTCCTTGTCTGCGGAAGCGCGAACTAATATTTTCCCGTCGGGAGCAACAATTTCGCTTAAACCGATGTACTTGAGCCCGTGCTCTTCACCCACCCTGTCGGCTGTGACAGTATAGACCCTGTTTTCTCTGGCGCGAACAGGCATGGAATCCGGGCAGTTTGGGAGCACAAGGTTGCTTGGGTGCGCTATCACTTCAGCGCCTTTCAAGGCGAGAGTGCGCGCGGACTCCGGGAAGTACCAGTCGAAGCAGACCATCACGCCGACTTGAACTCCCTTCAACCGGAATACTTTGAATTCTTTGCCCGCAGAAAAAAACAGTTTTTCCCTGTTGAAAAGGTGGACTTTGCGATAGACGCCGCGGTAGACGCCGTCTTCAACGACGACGGCGCTATTGTAGATTTTGCCGCCGTCCGACTCAGCAACTCCCGCAACAATGGCGCACTTGTGTTTCCGGCTGAAAGCGATTAAAGCTATAGTAGTCGCGCCGTTTGGCACAAGCTCTGCGACTGCCTCAACTTCCGCCTTATTTTGGAAGTTGTATCCTGTGTTAAACAACTCAGGCAGAACCCACAAGTCGGCCTTGACTTTGCTTTCTTCCATCAACTCCAACGCATGCTTCACATTAAAGTTGACGTCCAACAACCTGCTATCCAACTGAACAAAACCAACTTTCATTTTATGAATTTTCTGTAAACCTTTAGTTTAAATGTAGGTATAGCACAGAGTAGCTCGACATACTTTTTGATTACTTGAGGAGGTGAATAACCATAATAGACAAGAACTAGCAAAATAAGGGGAGAAATAAACAATCCGATAAAAGACATAATGAATTTTGAGGGGGGTTGCGGGTAGGATAATGCATTGATAAAGAGTAGGGCAAGGAATAGGTAACACGCTCGCACTAAGTTTCCTAGATTGAACAAAGCAGCATTTTTTCTCATGGGAAGGAAAACACCGAGGGATATGCCCACGAGAGTTATAAGTAAACTTCTTGTGTTAGGTTCTAATTCTCGAACGTTGAACCCAAACGTTTTGAAGCTGCTTGGGATTAATAAGAATGCTATGGCGAGGATAAGGTAGAATAAACCAAAAAATGCGGATAATAAGACCCTATCTTCAGTAGGCGTGCTTATCCATTCTTTTCTTGTTTTGGACTGCGGTAGTGAACGGAAATAAACTTTGATTATAAAGGGGATGTAGCCAAGAAAGGTAAAGTAGATTAGAATAGCATATCCATAGTCACCAAACGTATCTTTTACTATTGAAAATAGGTCTATCATTTCTTCACTATTTCTTTCGCTTCTCTTAGCGCTTCAGGATACTTGGCCTGGTGGGCTTCAAGGAATGCGGCTACTTTGTCTGCAAGCAACTTCTTGACTTCGCCGGTCATCAATGTTCCAGCGCGGTAGTCCTCAAAAATCTTTATGACTTTACGGTCATCCTCCTCAAACCCGTAAAACAAATACTGGCAGGCGACATCCACTTCGGGATTCCCGCCGTTCTTTTTATGCTCCTCCACGGTCACTCCGCCCCCGCTAAAGGCCGCCAACACCTTCTTCTTCGCCTCCTTAGGCGAATCCGTCAATGCGATGTGGCTTTTGGGGTTGCTGCTGCTCATCTTCCCACCCAACAAACCGGGCATAAACTTATGGTAAGTCGCCGACGGAGGAATCAAACTATGCTCCTTATGGCGGCCTGCTATGTCGCGGGTCAGCCGTATGTGCGGGTCCTGGTCTGCGCCAACGGGAACTACCGTCGGCCGCGGTCCTCCGTATTCGGGGAGTTGCGGGTGGAGTATGTCTGCGGCTTGGGTTATTACGGAAAATATTTTTTCGGGGCTTAGTGTGCCGTATATCGCCTTCATTTCGTTGAATGTTGTGCGGTGGGAGAGTGTGTCGCGGAAGCGGTAGTAGGGTGTTTCGTAGTCAGTTTGGAACCAGAAGTGCACCTTGCGCATGTCCAGTCCTAGAGCTATGTAGTTTGCGACGTACTCTTCGACTGCGATTTTCTTGGCTTCCGATAGGGTTATGTCGCGCATCAAGTAGGCTTCCAAGTCTGCGGCGCACACGAAGACGTCTGCGCCCTTCTTCTGATGCCAGATGATTTCGTCCGCCACCATTTTGTGGCCCAAATGGAATTTCCCCGACGGCATCAGGCCCGTCATCATGGCGTACGGCTTTTTGTGTTTGATTGCGTCGAGGATTTTTCCGAAGTCGCGGTGGCCGAATATTATGTTTCTGCGGAAGAGCAGATTGTCTGAAAGGTCTTTTTTGAATGGCGAGAGACTTTCCATCCCGAATTCGGCAATCAATTTTTCGTAGTCGCCGAATCCTTCGCTGCCCCACGGGTCAATCCGCTCCTGCGTATTCACGGGAAGATATTGGGAGTGAGATTGTTAAATAGGGGTTGTTGGAGGGGATTTAAGGGTACTCTACGGGATAGATAAGGATGAGTGGAATTATTCTGCCGGGCCCTCAGTCCCCGAAGAAACCAGTCCAGATTCTAGGCCCCGACGGCGAAGTCATAAAGACCATCGGCCCAATGGAAGTAAGTGAGGACGTGGGCGGCGGACGGAAGGACTTAGAGGCGGCGCTACAGGTTACGGGAGAATATTTTCATAACATAAGAAACGCCAACACCGCCGCCTTATGGTTCGCCGGAGGACTTACTGCAGCCACCCAACGGGATTTTAAGCACATTAGGGAGCAGTTGGCTGCCGCATCCCGGAGTGCGGCTGAAGGGGAAGCCGCCGCGGGAGAACGGGGACAGAAGCTTAAGCAGGCCATGCTGGTTGTCAGCGGAGGTCTTGATGCTGCGAATAATTTTGTTAAGCGTGCCTTCAGCGATGAGATTCAGGATGTGCGGTTGAACGACGTCGTACTTGAGACCCGTGACCTTATGGTGGAGCGCCTTAGGGCTGGAGGTAAGATTCTTGTTGTCAGGACTGAATCCGACGTTCCTGCCGTGAAAGGTAGGGCAGGGCACATTCAGGACGTGGCACTCAATTTGATTAAAAACGCCTCTGAGGCCATGGGCAGTGGATTTATTCGAGTTGAAACCCGCGTAGAAGCCGAAGGAGAAAAGCAGTATGCTGCCTTGTCTGTTTCTGACACGGGACGCGGAATGACGAGTGAAACCCTTGAGAGATGCCTTGAACCTTTCTTCACCACAAAAACAGAGGGAACTGGTCTGGGGCTTGCGCACGCCGCAGTGGTTGCAGGCCAGCACGGCGGAGACCTTAGGGTCGTTAGCGTCAATCCGGACGACGGAAAAACGTACATGCTTTCTAAAGGAACAGTGACTGAATGCGAGAGGCCTGCGAAGTGGGAGGCAGGGGTTAAGACGGAAGTCATTTTTTTGCTGCCCATGGAGGGTTTCATTGACGACGCATTGTGGCGCACTAATTCTGATTATCGGCGTATTCGCGGTTCAGACGAAGTTGACGCTGTAAGTCTTGTTGCGCTCAGAGACAGTGTGATGCAGCAGACGGGAGCAACTTCCTATGAAACAGTTATCTTCGGCACACCGACAAGCCATGCATTCCAGGCGGTATACACCAGCATGGTGTTGGATGCGGCTTGGAGGAAGGCGATTAAGGAATTTGATGCGGCTGCTGTCGAGGGGGAATATGAAGGGAAGCTTGTAAGGTGCCTTAAGTCAGGAGTCATAAACATTCCAGACGACCTTTTGTGCGCTGGCATCGCAACTCCCGCCCAGTACACTAATCTCCGGGAGAGGCATGATTTTGTTTTCGACGACATGGATGCTTCTTTACGGAGGGATTTCGCCGCCATTAAGGAGTGGAATCCGACCGTCCCGTTGAACACTGCCACAGTATTGCATCCCATTGCAATCAAGGCTAATGAGATACTGCAGGGATGGACTGCGGAGGTTCAGGGTTCGCCGGAGTATGCCACAAGCGAGCAGAGGTGGGCTTTCGCTCACGCCACCATACCGGGGATACAACGCAACAACAGCTTTATAGAGGCGGTTGCGACGAGGATGAACGCTGGCGAAATGGAGAAATTCATGGCCGAAGAATGCGTCCGTTTGACTGAAAGGGAGCAGTATAGGATTCCTTATCAGGTGGTTCATTTTCTTGCTGATTCCGCGACTCCTCCCGAGGTTGCTCTTGGTTTTTTGACTGAGACTATGAGTTCGCAGGGTGTTGCTGATGTGGGAAAGGAGGCGAAGAGAGTCGTCGGGCGTCTTGCCGAGTCTGTTTACGGGAAAATTGAGGTAGCGGGTGGTCAGGATTCCGGCGCTGCCAGAATAGAGCACATTCAGAGGATGAGCGCTCCGATTACTCTTGCTCAGAGGCTTCTTGTTATGGAGCAGATGCTTTCTGCCGGCGAACAGGCCTGAGATAAACATGGAATCTGATTCTTTGTGGCGTGAAATAGGGGTGACGTCATTTGCTTCTGGAAGCGCTGGCATCGGCGGGTTTTTGAAGCAGGAGTGTGAGGATTTTGTTGTTGAGGAGGTTTTGCCTGATGGGCGGGTGCTTGAGGTTGGGTTGGATGAGCCGGGTTCTGTTGAGCCGGATAAGTTTGTTCATTTCACTTTGGAGAAGGTTAATTGGGATACTCATAGGGCTATTAAAGAGTTGGCCCGCTCTTTGAGGATTAGTCAGGGGAGGTTTTCTTTCGCAGGCACCAAAGACAGGCGGGCTGTGACTACTCAGAGGATGAGCGGGTGGAATGTTTCTCCTGATGAATTGAAGTCGGTTTCAATTAAGGACATTGCGGTTAGGAGTGTGGGTTATGCGCCACGGCGTGTGGGCTTGGGCGACTTGTGGGGCAACCGTTTTACTATTACTGTGATGGATGTGCCTTTGGAGGAGTCTGAGGCGCTAAGTAGGATTGCGCGGGTGCGGGAGGAGTTGAACGGGGTTTTCCCCAATTTTTACGGCGTCCAGAGGTTCGGGGACGTAAGGCCTATTACTCATGTTGTTGGGAGGCATATTTTGAAGGGTGATTTTGAGGGTGCGGTTTTGACTTATTTGACTGCTGTTTTTCCGCAGGAGAATGAGGATGCTGTGACTGCGCGCAGGCGGCTTGCCGCTGAAGGCGACTACCGGGAGGCTTTGAAGTATTGGCCTAAGCGGCTTGGTTACGAGGCGATTTTGTTGAATCATCTTGTTGAGAAGCCGGGGGACTTTAGCGGGGCGCTCTTGAGGTTCCCCAGGACTCTTTCGGAGATGTTCGTTCACGCTTACCAGTCGTATGTGTTCAACAGGGCGTTGAGCGAGGTTGTTTTGCGCGGCGAGAAAGTGGAGAAGCTCCCTCTTGTTGGGCGGCGTACTGCTCCGGATGAGGTTAGTGCGGCGGTGATTGCTGAAGACGGTATTAGGACGCAGGACTTTTATGTTAAGGATTGCCCTCAGTTGGGCTCTAGAGGCGCGTGGAGGAGGTGTTTTGCGGAGGTGAGGGATTTTGATGTTTTAAAGGTTACGGGTAGTAATCCTTTGAGCGTATCAGTGCGCTTCATGCTGCCTAAGGGCTGCTATGCGACCGTGTTTTTGCGCGAGGTCATGAGCGGCAAAAAGCCCCAGTAAACAGGCAAACCAATTGTAAAAAACAAGTTTATTAACTTAAGCGCATCAATACACTATCTCAAAAAGGAGACGACCACAAATGGAAGAGAAAAAACCTGCGGCAACACCGCCAAAAAAAGAAATAGAGGTTAAAGTAGCCGAAGCCCTCCAAAACGACGTCGGCCGAGGCATCGCAAGACTTGACACCGCATCATGCAGAAAGCTCCAGGTCACCACAGGAGACATCATAGAAATCACAGGCTCCAAAACGACGACCGCCAAAGTATGGCAAGCCCACCCCCAAGACGAAGACCAGGAAATAATCCGCATGGACGGCATGATACGCCAAAACAGCGGCTCAAGCCTAGGCGACAGAGTCAAAGTCACCAAAGCCGAAGTCAAACCAGCCGAAAGAATAATCATCGCACCCACAAGCCACGAAATAAACTTCGGCAGCGACTTCTCAGACTACGTAAAACACCGCGTACTCATGGGACGAGCATTCACCGCAGGAGACCAATTCTACATAAGCGTACTCGGCCAAGCCATAAGCTTCACCCTCATCTCAAGCAAACCCAAAGGCATAATCCAAGTCGCAGAAACCACCCACATAGAAATAAGAGACAAACCAACATCAGTCCAATCCGAAGGCGTGCCAGGCGTCAGATACGAAGACGTAGGAGGCCTCAAGGACGCTGTTGCGCGTGTCCGCGAGATGGTTGAGCTCCCGCTCAAGCACCCGGAACTATTCGAGAAAGTCGGCATACAACCTCCAAAAGGAGTCCTGCTGTACGGCCCGCCCGGCACAGGAAAAACGCTTCTCGCCAAAGCCGTCGCCAACGAAACAAACGCGTACTTCATACACCTGAATGGCCCCGAAATAATAGACAAATTCTACGGCGAATCAGAACGCCGCCTAAGGGAAGTATTCGAGGAAGCGCAGCAAAACGCCCCAGCAATCATATTCATAGACGAAGTAGACAGCATCGCACCCAAACGGGAAGAAACGCGAGGCGAAGTCGAACGAAGGGTAGTGGCGCAACTGCTGGCGCTAATGGACGGACTCGTATCCAGAGGAGACGTAATAGTGATAGCCGCCACAAACCGCGAAGACGCCATCGACCCCGCACTAAGACGCCCAGGAAGATTCGACCGCGAAATAGAGATAGGAGTGCCAGACAAAGACGGAAGATACGAGATACTGCAAATACACACCCGCGGCATGCCGCTCGCACAAGACGTAGACCTAAGGAAAATAGGAGACACAACACACGGATTCGTAGGAGCAGACCTATACGCAGTAGCCAGAGAATCCGCAATGAGCGCACTCAGAAAAATACTTCCAAAAATAGACCTAGAAAAAGAAGTCATACCCGCCGAAGTACTCGAAACACTCCAAGTCACAAAAGACGACTTCACAGACGCACTAAGAACAATACAACCATCAGCACTACGCGAAGTACTCGTCGAAGTCCCAAACGTAAAATGGACAGACATAGGCGGCCTCAAAGAAGTCAAACAGCAACTTAAGGAGGCGGTGGAGTGGCCTCTTAAGAACCCTAAGGCGTTCAAGAAGATCGGCATCACCCCGCCTAAAGGAGTGCTTCTTTACGGGCCGCCCGGATGCGGGAAGACGCTTCTTGCGAAGGCCGTAGCTACTGAGTCTGAGGCGAATTTCATTGCGATTAAGGGTCCTGAACTTCTTTCGAAGTGGGTTGGTGAAAGCGAGAAGGGTGTGCGTGAGGTGTTCAAGAAGGCTCGGCAGACTGCGCCCACGATAATTTTGTTTGATGAGATAGATAGTCTTGTGCCTCGCCGCGGAATGTACAGCGGAAGCCACGTCACGGAGACTATAGTCAATCAGGTGCTGACTGAGCTTGACGGCATAGAAAGCATGGAGAACGTCGTCGTCATAGGCAGCACCAACCGCCACGACATGCTTGACCCGGGAATACTTAGGCCTGGCCGCCTGGACAGTTTGATTGTTGTTCCTGCTCCCGACAGGGAGGCGCGGCTTGAGATACTTAAGATTCACACTAAAGAGATGCCTCTTGAAGGAGTCAGTTTGGATGAGCTGGCTCAGAAAACAGAGAGCTACAGCGGAGCAGACCTTGAGGGCGTATGCAAGAAAGCGGGCATACTCGCATTGAGGGAGAACATGAAGGCTGAGAAGGTCACCAGAGCGCACTTTGAGAAGGCGCTGCAGGAAATCAAACCTTCGATAACCGGAGACGTCTTGAATTACTACAAGAAGGCGTTCGACAAGTCGGAGCGGCAGCCCTCATACATCTAAGGCCGCGCGGGGGATATTATAGCGGGTTAATCTTAAGGTTTAGTGTGGACTCCAGAGTATTGGACATAAACAGCCGCTGCCTGGGTGTTTCAACGGAAACCCTTATGGAGAATGCGGGAAAAGCTGTTGCCCGGTACTTAAAGCCGTACGGGAGGATTGCTGTTTTCTGCGGTAGAGGGGGAAACGGCGGAGATGGATTCGCAGCTGCCCGGCTGCTAAATGAAGAAGGCAAAGAAGTCCATGTTGTCGCAGTCGTCGGAACCCGCACACCAGACACGGAACTCAACTTCAAGCGCGCCGTTGAAAAAGGAGTGCCAATTGTCGAAGTAAAAGATAAGCGCGACGCATCAAAAGCGGCCAAAGCCGCCTTAAATAAATCAGATGCCGCAGTTGACGCGCTAATAGGTGTTGGAGCGGCAGGAGAACTCAGAGAGCCCATAAAGACGCTGGTCACAGAAATCAACGCGTCCAAAATACCAATAATAAGCATCGACGTCCCAAGCGCAGGAAAAATCAAGGCGACAAAAACAATCGCCCTGCATACAGCCAAAACAAAAAACACGATTGCCGCAGACATAGGAATACCCAAAGACGCACAAAAATACTGCGGACCAGGAGACGTATGGGCCGCATTACCCAACCGTAAAAGCGACTCCCACAAAGGAGACTTCGGACGCCTGCTGATTATAGCCGGAAGCCGGCAATACTGCGGAGCCCCGGTGCTGATGACCCACGCCGCAATCAAAAGCGGAGTAGACCTTGTAACTTCAGCCGTACCCCAGTACGTCGCCGACCACCAAGTTTTTCCCGCAGACGCAATAGTGCACCCAATAAAAGGAGAGATTTTCACGTCTGAATCAGTCGACGAACTACTGGCACTAAACTACGACGCAGCAGCGATAGGCCCTGGACTTGGAATGGCCGACGAAACAAGGGATGCGCTTAATTTGTTTCTTAGGAAGTCTAATAAGCCTCGTCTTCTTGACGCCGACGCGATAAAGCTCGCAGATAAAAAACGCCTAAACCCTCAGACAATAGTGACGCCTCACGCAGGCGAATTCAAGATGCTCACCGGGGAATACGACCCTAAAAAACGCGAGCAGCTGACTGAAAAATACGCGAAGAAACTGGGGTGCACGATACTTTTGAAAGGGCCAACAGACGTGATAAGCGACGGAAAAACAACCCGGCTAAATCGCACAGGAAATCCGGCGATGACCAAAGGCGGCACAGGCGACACGCTCGCGGGACTAGCGGGAGGACTGCTCGCCCAAAACAAAAACCCGTTTCAAACCGCCTGCGCAGCCGCATTCCTAAACGGACTCGCAGGCGACATCGCATACAAAGACCTCAACGTGATGCTTACGGCCTCAGACGTAGCCGCGTACCTGCCTAAAGCGCTTGCTGAATGCAGACGCTACTGGTAATTTAACCCGAGGCCTCGATTTTAAAGTGTATGCCAATTAAAACGCCAAAAAGAAGCGGAAAGAAGGAATCTTCTCTTGCGGGAAAGATAATTTATTCAAAGTATTTCTTCCACTTCTGCGCGGCGGCAGCAATAACCATCCGGCTATTTTGGATTCTGCTTGTTGACGCGCAACCAACCGGCTGCTTTAAACTTTACTACGAAAGCGGACTGAACGCCGCAGCAAGCAGACTAGGCTACTCTACGGCCGGCCAGCCAACAGCCTTCCTGCCGATAGGATACCCCATTTTACTAGGGCTCACATTCGCCGTATTCGGTCCGTCGCTTCTTGCCGCCAAACTCATGAACCTGCTGCTCTATCTGGGAGTGATAGCTGCGTCATACTTCATCGCAAAAAAACTGTTCAAGTCGGAAACAATCGGCCGCCTTACTTTCTTGGTTCTTTCTTTTTACCCTAACCACGTTGCCTATGTTTCTTTGACTGCGACCGAGATTCTTTTTCTTTTCCTGTCGCTTGCGGGAATGATTCCTCTTCTTTACCGTAAGAGGCAAGTTTCGGCGTGGTTGCTATCCGGCGCTATCTTCGGTTTTGCCACGCTTGTCAAGCCGTATGCGATAGGTTTTTTGGCGTTGTTTCTCCTTGATGTTTGGATTAGGGGCGACGCAGGTGTTTCCCGCCGCAGGTCTTTGGTTTTGTTTTCCGCTGGCACAGCAGCTTTAATCCTCGTTCTTCTTCCGTGGATTGCGAGAAACTACGTTGTAAACCATGAAGTAGTTTTGTTAAGCGACGGAGGCACAAACCTTCTGATCGGCAATAACCCTTATGCTACTGGAACATACCTTTGGGACGACAAAGTCAAAGCGCTGATTGGGATTTCAGGAGACATTCAACAAGACAACGGCACCGCTTCTTCATTAGAGAGCGCCTGCGAAGAAGCCGTCCAGGACACTGCAGGAGAATACGAAAGGGACGTGAAAGCCCGCGATTACGCCATCAACTATATGCGCGATAACCCGGTTGGAACTCTGGCGTTGTGGCCTAAGAAATTGTTTTATTCGTATTGGTCTGAGGTTGACGGTGCCACGTGGAATCTTGCTTCAGTTTCGAAGCCGACTGGTTTTGTTCGAGGGTTTCTTTTGTTTTTCGGAGTTGTTTCCAGTTTGGCGTACTATGCGGTCGTTTTGATGTTTCTTTGGTGTTTGCGGATGTTTGCGGGAGAGAGTGAGAAACGTAGTTTTCCGATTTTGGGGTTGATCGTGGTAGCTTATTTTACGCTTTGGAGTCTTGTGTTCTTCGGAGACTTAAGGTATCACTTCTCAGTTATCCCCTGGGTTGTGATGTATGCGGCGTCAGCGGCAGAACCTTATGTAAGGAGGTAGCGCCCAGAGAATACAGAAGATGCTGCAACTGAGTCGGCCTTATTTCAGTTCTACGTGGGATACTTCAGCCCATGTGACTGGCACAATTTTTTTGACGACGCGGTAAATCTCAGTTCCCAGTTTGCCGAACAAAGCAAACTGCACGAACTGCTCCACTTCGTCCTTGTTGTGCTGGCGGATGATGTTGACTATTGCCGCCAAGACGTCTTTCCTTTGGCTTTCGCTTAGGTGGCAGTGGGATAGCACTATGATTTTTACTCTGAACTTCTGTCCGCCTATGACTGGGTCTCCGATGTAGTCGACTTTGCTCATTCCTTTGCGGACTTTCCCGCGCAAGTAGCTTGAGGGGATTGTGTACCGCTTGAACTTGGTCTTAACTTGGTTTCCGTCGACTTCGTCAAGCTCGAATGCTAGTGTCACATACTGCTTTGACCGGTCTCCGGTCACGTCAGACATGTTGACCTGAACTGTCCTTCCGGCAAGCTGCTGCGGCTCAGAAGCCATCGTCGTCCCTATGACTTGGCGCTCGAAATTATCGGGAGTGACAACGTCGTAATTCTTCTTCCTCTTCCACGAAGTAATCTGCTTCTTGCTGCTGGTCTTAGCCACTAAACGCCTCCTCCGCCACCATCTGGCAGCGGATTAAATCATCGACTGACGAAACCAAAGTCCCCAAACGGTCAGAGGCCACAATTGAGCGCACCATGCCGTTTTTCGCGGAAGTCTCGACTGTGAGGCCTTCCACGCCGTGGTTGTCGGCGGACAATGCCTTCGCAACCGATGTTGCGTCGTGCGATTCCGTGAGTAACGTGGCGGTGAACTTCATTTTACTATGAGCTCCGCCGTCTCAGGCTCGTACCTCCAGTCTGCTGGCAGGCGTCCTGACGACCGGTAGTATTTTGTTAAACGTCTGATTCTGGATTCGAGAAGTTGCAGGCCGCGCGTGTTGTGTAGGTCTTTTTTGTGTGTTGCGAGGTGTTTTCTTAGGGCTACTGCCTTGCGTATCATGTTTATGAGGTCTTCTGGGAGTTCTGACGCGAGGTTTTCTGTTTTTAGTATTTCTGTGACGCGTTTTCCTGTGACTTGTTGGACGCTTGGTATTCCGTATTGGTCGCGGAGCACCAGGCCGATTATGCTTGGGGATACTCCTTCTTTGGCTAGTTTTACTACTAGTTGCTGTACTTCTTCTGGGCTGTAGGCTACCCACTCTGGTACTTCTAAGCGAGCTGGGGGCTTGCTTTTTGATTTTCCTTTTTTGCGTGCGTGAATACGAGCCATCGCAGTTTTTTTACTGTGCGCTCTTGTTCGGCGCGGGTTAGACGAATCCGGCCCGCCCAAAGAAACAATGCGTACAATACACTACGGCAGATGGGTATAAAAAGGTGGTGGATGCGGATTGTGTGTGGCTGTAGGTTATGATGCTCGGGTTATTACTGTCGTGGTGGTAGTTGTTGGTGTTATTGTGGTGGTTGTTGGTTTGATTGTGGTTGTTGTGGTGGTTTTAGTTGGGGTTGATGTTGTGGTGGGTGTTGGAGTGGGTATGGTGGTTGTGGGGGGGGTCGGGGATGTGGTGGTGGTTG